>CAZNDZ010000002.1:0-420049 GCA_964572155.1 uncultured Planctomycetales bacterium
TTGCATGCCTAATCCACGCCGCCAGCGTTCACTCTGAGCCAGGATCAAACTCTCCGAAAAATAACTTGGCTTTTTATAAACTTGGCTGTACTTCTTTTTTGGACAACATTGTCAAAGAACTTTTAAAATTTTTTCGCGAAGCTTTCCGCTTCTGGAATCAACTCGATTTGTTTAAAACCAAATTCGAGGTTCAATAAGAATACCAGATAAATTTTTTATGTCAACTTTTAAATATTTATTTATTTCGCGACGCTTTTGAATCAACTTGATTGCGGTGCAAATCAAAATTGAAGTTCAATAAGAATACCAGATAACCTTTAAGTGTCAAGTATTTTTTTTAACTATTTTTTAATAATGCGCAAAATATTGCCGCCCGTGATCTTTTGACGATCTTCCGACGACAAAATTGTGGAACTGATCACGCCTAGTGATGCGGAAAAGTTTTGATTCGCAGGAAAATCACTTCCCCAACAAATATGATCCACGTTTGTTACTTCCAGCGCAGCATACAATGATGCCGCAGACTTTGACCCACTCATATCCACATATAAATTTTTAAAAAATTCAGATGGAACACTGCCTAAATCTTTTACAAAATTACGTTTACGTAACATGGTGTAGGTTGAATCAAAACGTTCCTTAACCAGCGGTAATGCACCACCATAATGGGCAAAGATAAAATCGACCTCTGGGTATTTACTAAAAACACCACCCATCATCATCTTGCCAATGCACATACTCACATCAAAGACATATTCTAAGACAGGACTGAGCAAAGGGTCATTAACCCGTTCAAAACCAATGGGTTGCATGATTTGGGCATGCACATGGATAGGCATTTGGTGCTTTCTGGCATACTCAAAGACCTGATCAAAGATCGGATCATCAAGGTATCGACCATCATAGCTTGACGCCAGCGATATAACTTTCAAACCTAAACTGGAAATTCGTGCTAATTCCGTCGCTATTTGATTTGGAGCATCAACTGGAATGATCCCTGCGCCGATAAATCGGTCTGGATGCGCTTTCACCAAATTTGCAATGTCTTGATTATATATAGAAGATACTTTTGACCAGCCACCC
This sequence comes from uncultured Planctomycetales bacterium, assembly GCA_964572155.1. Lineage (GTDB taxonomy): Bacteria > Omnitrophota > Gorgyraeia > Zapsychrales > Fredricksoniimonadaceae > JACQQW01. Next base: position 1,084 of record CAZNDZ010000002.1, read on the forward strand.
ATATTTAAATGCGCATCGGTCGTCGGGTAAAGTAACAATGCTTGATCCACCCTATGTGCATCCATAAGCTTTAATTGGGCGTCTGCATCAGACCAAAACTGCTTAAAAAATGCCGTGTTTTGGGCGATGGTTGGAGGTATATAGTGACTATGTGCGTCGATTAACATGTTTATTTGGCCTGTGTTTGTTTGTAATCAATGATTGGCTTGGTCCATGTGGTTAACTGATTGATGACTGCAAGCTCCAATGGATTTGCATTGGCCGGCGCTGATAAAGCAAACGACACCATATCTGCAACGTCAGCAGGATTCATCAAGCGATCCCGTTGTGTTGCCGCGACATCTTTTAAATGATCGGTTAAATCAGAATTTACAACGCCTGGTAATAAGGATGTTACCTTAATATTATATTCGCGCATTTCCCAGAACAACCCTTTAAGGAAAGCACGTAAGCCCATCTTTAGAGAACTGTAGGTTAAAAATCCGCGCGGGATTGGATCAACCAGCGTCGAACCTGAAACCACATTGATCAAATGACCGTCTTTGCGGGTCACCATGTCTGGGATAATTAAACGGATCAGACGCACATAACCTAAATAATTGATATGCGCGAGCATTTCGAAATCTTCAATGGGTTGTTCATGAAATGGGAATTGGCTTGAAACACCAGCAACATTGACCAAAATATCGATTTGACCAAACTTTTTCTTGCCTTGCTCGACTAAATTTTGTAATTGATCTAATTTAGCAACGTCGCATGAAACACCAATGGCTTCAATGCCGTATTTTGCTTTTAATTCATTAACGGTTTCATCCAAGGGACCTTGTTTGCGGGCAGCTAAAATTAATTTTGCCCCATGTTCTGCTAGACGGGTTGCAATAGCCTTACCTATACCGCGGCTTGCACCTGTAACCATCGCCACTTTACCTTTTAGATCAACTGTGACATGCGCCATTTAGATTTCCTTTCGTTGCACACTTATTTGAGGAACCAACAATATTAACAAGCTCATTAAAAACCCAATAATCAAAAACGTTAACCCATAATTCTTTTGAACGAAGTTACCACTAATCCAAAAACCAATCCCGCCGCTAAAAAACCGTACTGCTGAATTAAGTGCTGCTAATTCAGCGCGATGCCCTGCTGAGAAATCGGTTAAGATCGTCGAGATCCCATTATGTGCTATTGTCCAACCAATCGATATCAAACATAACACTGTCGCAAGTAGCACAATATTATAATGACCATACAAAGCCATGATCATCACGCTCACCATAGCTATTCCTATATAACAGGCATTCTTGCGCCCGATCTTATCGGTTATCACCCCACCTAACATTTGCCCAATTGAACCTGCGATCGCTGTTAGGATAATGATAAAACTAATGGTTTGTTGGTTAAAACCATAAATGTGATCAAGAAACACACCATACCACTTGCAAACACCGTGAAAGAACATACTCATCAAAAATATCAAAATAAGAATACGACGCAATCCTTTGATCTGCAGGGCATGTAAATAATTTACCTTAACCCCTAAATTCGCTTCCATTCCCTGACGAGGGCCTATGGCAAAAGCGATCGCAACAAAAACACCTAAAACAGTTGGCACAATAAATAACCAATGCCACGTTGCAAATTCGGTTAGGATTAAACCTAATGTTGAACCAAAGAACGACGCTCCAAAAAATAAACCAATGACACGGCCATGAACCTTCTTATCAAAAACTTTTCCTAAGGTCATGAGCGCCATGGGCGTGACCGATGCCGCGGCAATCCCTGCAATCACGCGCCCAGTCAGAATAATTGTCATATTATCCGACAATAAGCAAATCCCGCTACCTACTGCAAACAGGACGCTTGATAAAATCATGATCCAACGCACGGAATACTTCGTTGCCAAATGCGCATAAATGAGCGCGCACAAACCATAAGGAATCATGTAATACGCCACAATACCCGCCACATCACCTGCAGGTTGATTTAAAGAACGTGCAATGGACGGAATGGTGGCAATTAAAGCTGATATATTAAACGCGACAAGGATTCCAGAAAGACAAAACAACAAAAGGATATGCCGACGATAACTATTTTTTGATCCCGATTTCATTATTGCTTCTTAGAAGTAATCGGGACTTCTGCTTCAATGACCTGCTTAAAGATCTTCATATTATGCTGCGAATGCTCGTTAACAAACCCTTCGATTTGCTCAGCCGTAAACTTCGTAAACGTTGGATCCATTTCAAAATCTTGAATCCATGTCATTTTAATGCCTTCAGGTTGTTCATAGTAATACCAAACAATTTTCATATACTTAAACGGAAATAATGGCTCCCAACGTTGAGCATAAGCAAACTTCAAATCCTTAAACAACCAACGCTTAGACACCCAAGACTTCCCATGTTCATCCGTCAAACGAAACGTAATCTCATTCCCCTTACGCTCCAAAACATCCGCACTAGCATATTCCTTCCCAAACAACTCCGTCCAACGTTCAATTTTATTAGAAATCTCAAAAACTAATTCATATGGTGCGTTGATAACGATTGAATTCACCGTGTGTCCCATAAATCCTCCTTTAAAAAACCCAGCTCTTCTAGTATACTTATATTACGTTAAGGGAAAGCTTTATCTAGTTTCACTAGGCCGCGAGAATATCGCGGTCTTTTTATTTATTAAAGAACAGTTTCTGTTTAAATTTCTCTGGCGTAATCTTTTGACCATGTAAATCTGAGCTTTGAAAAAATATTCCCTTAGTACAGTCATTATTATGCATTGCTAATAAATAATAATGTGTGTTTCCATTAGAAGCTTGATAATCACACACATAACACGTAGCTACTTTCTCATTGGAATATATATCGCAACTCACTTCTTTCCAATTCTGGCAACGTTTAGCAACTCCTGATTCTAAATTCTGAGTTTCATTAATAAAGGAAGAACAAAATTCTTTTTTAGGCTGACCTTTAGCTAATGAATAATACTGTTGAGAATTTTGCCACCCTTCAGATGATTTACCTGAACAATAATCAACAGAAATTAAATGCCCTTTTCGACAATCTTTCAATAGAAAGAATGGCTTCCAACCAAACGCCATTTTCATTAACAATGAACCTATTACAAGGATTAAAACTATAACAACAAATATTATCGCGATTACTTTAAATATGCTGTTTGGTTTTCTATTCATTACCTTTATTCCAAGATTGCTACAACCCTACTCCAACCGGCCCCAGCATTTCTAACTTTTACAGGCAAACACGAGATCGTAAAGCCAAAAGGTTTTGGTATAGCGCCTAAGTTTCCTAGGCGTTCCATGTGACAATATTCGCGGCGGCGGCCTAAGAAATGGCCTGGCCAGATTTTACTTTTGTCTTTGGTGCTTAAGAATTCTTTGAACATTAGAAAACAAGGACGATCTAAACCAATCGTGTCGATGCCCATCATTTTAATGCCTTGATCAAGCAAATATTCTATCGCATCGGGTTGCATGCCAACATACTTGTTAACGTAATCGTCGGTGCCTAACATTTTATCGCCGCCGGTATAAATCAGGACAATATCCATCGGCTTTAGCGTGTAATTAATTTTCTTGAGGGCGGCAATCACATGATCTTTGTTGATCGCATCTGGAAATTTTAAATGGGTAAAATCTAGCACAACACCTGGACCATAGCACCATTCGAGCGGCACATCCATGATTTGTTTGGCAGGTTTTCCTTCACACATGCTGCCATAATGATATGGCGCATCCACATGTGAACCCATATGGACGGAAGAATTAACAATTTCAAGCGAGAGCATTTCACCATCTGGAATTTCATCGGCAGTCGCAACACGCTCGCCCTTGTCAAAACGTTCTTGCCCACCTGGCTGCTTCGACATCACCACCCAATTAAAATGCTCAACACCAGCTTTGTGGGTGATGCGTTCAATTGTAGCAGCATGTGTTTCAACTAAACTGTCGTCTATAGGCAAACTTAAATCGATGATTTTCATAAATCTTTCCAAGATTAATTATTTACATTATGCGCATAAACGGTAAGTGTTTTAGGATCCATGATCCACTCATTCATAAAAACATGTTCAAAAAACAACAAATCTGATACATACTGAACATTCCACCATAATGGTGCACCACTTGAAGTTTTTTGAATAATCTCTCTACCTCTTTGAGATTTTTTGTCATTAAGATAATTTGTCATTTCTTGAAAACAAGATTCACTAACTTCAAATTTATACCAGGAAATAGAAAGCAATAAATTCTTAGCATCAATATATTTTTGAATATGATCAATCTTGCAGCTTGGCATATCATGAACTGCAAAACCTAAGATATTATTAAATTTCTTCTGTGCTTCTACTCCATCATAAACTTCATCATATTTTTTATTCTTAGTTGAATTCCACAATAATTGAAAAGATACTCCTAACATAAACTTAAAGATAAACGCGCCAAGAACAACAACTATCAGCAAAACAAGCCAACTCTTCATATTAATGCTTACACCCACATGAATGTCCGCCGCCACAGCCACCATCTTCGGTTTTAGATTTAAGAATGGCTACAATTTCATTTAAGGAATGGGTTTTTTTGAGTTCATTGTCTTTTAATGCAACGCCTAATTCTTTTTTGATCGATACGGATATTTCAACCATTTCGGTTGAATCGATACCCAATGATTCGTCTAATTTGGCACCTGGGATGATTTCGCTGTCTTTTACATCTAAGACTTTCTTTAAGATATTTTTTATCTTGTTTTCTAAATCTGTTTGGGTCTGCATGATTAATTTCCTTTCTGTAAGACTAAGACACAATTAATACCGCCGCGACCACGGTTGATGATCAGGGCATTTTTAATATTTTTTTCGATGGGTTTATTGGCAATAATATTTAAGTCACAAGCAGGATCAGGATTGTCTAAATTAATCGTTGGTGGCACAACATTGTGTTCCATGGCAAGGACGGTTGTGATCACATCCAAAACACCACAAGCGCCAAGCATGTTGCCATAGATCGATTTTGGTGCTGAAACTGGGATCGTTTTGGCATGTTCACCAAAAGCTTTCTTAATAGCTTTAACTTCACTGATGTCACCATCGACGGTACCGGCACCATCAGCGCAAATATAATCAATATCCTTAGGGTTTAACCCAGCATCTTTTAAAGCCAAGCCAATCGCTCTGGCTAATTGTTCGCCGTCATTAGCAGGATTGATGCGATCAACAGCATCGGTTGTAGATGCGTATCCAATGATATTGGCATAAACCTTAGCATTGCGCTTTGCAACGCGTGCTTGAGGTTCTAAGGTAAGAACACCTGCGCCTTCAGCGATGGCTAAACCATCACGGTTGCGATCGAATGGGCGATAAGCTTTATGTGGTTCATCATTATGATGACTCAAAACACCTGACGTATTAGAGCATAATAATGCATACGGCGTGACGGGCGCTTCCATGCCACCGGCTAAGATAAAATCACATTTGCCGCGATTAATGGTTTGAGCAGCATAGCCAATAGCCATCAATGAACTTGCTCTATCGGACACCACTGTCTTACTAAAACCCTTGATACCATAATGAATAGAAATTTGACCTTGTGGTGCAGCGGGGAACCATGCAGATGCCATGAAAGGGCTAACACCTTCGCGACCTTCTAAGTACATGTCACGCAATTCTGTTTCAGCATATAACCAACCGCCTAAGGCATTTCCCATAAAAATACCGACGCGCTTTAAATCTTCTTGCGATAAATTAATATTTGCATCTTCTAAGCACATTTGGGAAGCAACCAAGGCCATATGTGAAAACAAATCGATTTTCTTTAAAAGTCTTGAGGAGACATTGCTATACGCTTCAAGTTCTTTGACTTGACCTGCAATGCGTGAAGCATACAGTGACGCATCGAATCGTTCGATCTTCTCAACAGCGCTTCGCCCTGCCTTAATGTTCGCCCAGAACACGCGTTTATCAATGCCGCTTGGGGAAATAACACCTAGACCTGTGATGGCAATCTTTTGCATATATAACCTTTGCTATAACAATCGAATTAAAATAACGACACAAATGTTTAAAATCAATAATATAAATGTTTCTCGACGAAATCTTTGAAATGCTTTTTCGGTTGAAATCAGTTGACCATCAAAGTCATGCAATTTAATCAACCAATTACAAAATTTGATCGCGGCATTATAGCAACCACGTGTATTGACCACATGCACAATACCCCAAATCACCCACCCCCAAAAGAACCACTCTAAGCTTTTAAATATGATGGTGGCTTTTGCCGCAAATGATCCTGTTAAAAATGGGCACATAGCCTATCCTTTATAACGTTTTAAAACCATGGCGGAATGAATCCCTGAAAAACCGCTAGATGTTTTTAAGATACAATCAACTTTTTTAGCTAAGGCTTCATTGGGAATATAATTCAAATCACATTGTGGATCTTTTTCTTCTTGATTAATTGTCGGCGGCAAGATATTGCGTTCGAACATCAATGAACTTAATGCCAACTCAATGCCATTGGCTCCAGCGAGTGGATGTCCAATCATGGATTTTACCGACGATATAGGAATATTATACGCTTGTTTACCTAAGGCCATTTTGTAAGCACTGGTTTCAAAGACATCATTCTGACGCGTTGAAGAACCATGGGCACTGATATAATCAATGTCCTCTGGTTTTACACCTGCATCCTGCATCGCCAAAGTGATGCTATCTGCCATGGCATCGCCTTCGGGCGGTAAATCCGTCATGTGATACGCATTGCACGTTGTACCAAAACCAACAACCTCACCATAAATGCGAGCATTGCGCTTTAATGCATGATTTAATTCTTCACAGATGAGAACACCAGCGCCTTCTGAAATAACGAAACCATTGCGACGATTATCAAATGGTCGACTAGCTTTTGATGGTTCATCATTATGAACGGATAAAACATTGACCGTATCAAAAGCACCAAATGTGATTGGTGTGATCGGCGCTTCCGATGCACCACAGACCATGATATCCGCATCACCATCCGCAATGCTTTCAAAAGCAAAACCAACAGAATCTGTCCCTGCGGTACAACCCGTTGATATGGTATTGCAGACACCCTTTAATCCATACTTGGCTGAAATTTCGCTCGACGGTGTATTAAACATGGCCGCATCATATAAATCAGGACGGACAATGGCAGGATTAATGGGATCTTTGCCGCTATTGGTTACTAAGGCAAATTCTTCTTCCATGTATTTCGTCCCACAAATGGCATTTGCCAGCGAGACGCCCATGCGTTCTAAATCCACATTGCGTAAATTTAGATGCGAATCTTCTAAAGCCATGCGCGCAGCAACGAGTGCAAATTGCACATAACGGTCCATGCGTATGGCTTCTTCAAATGTTAACCCCAAGGCAATGGGATCAAAATCTGACACTTGTGCGGCAATCTTTGTATTAAAAATCGATACATCAAATTCCGTAACACGTTTAATCGCACTGACACCTTTGATCATCGCCGAAAAACAGGCATCATTGCCAATCCCATTGGGCGAAATGATACCAACACCTGTAATGACTACTCTACGTTTCTTGTTCATATATAGTTCCCTTTCGCCCAGCTACGCTTCAAAATTTTCATTTGGAAGCTTCGCCGGGCTTCGACGATACGTCAATGACGTATCGTCTCGTCCATCAAATTATTGTGACTTGCAATAACCAACCATTTATCGCCAGACTTTTTCCATGTCATGGTGTAGCGACGGATCACGCGTTTGCCGCCTTCGGTATTTACTTCTACGGTGAAAATTAAATATTGAACGATCGCAATATCACCATGAACCTTAATTTGAATGGGGCGTAATTCGCAAATAGCGATATTGGTTGTCTTGGTCCAGAAACCTACCCATTTGTGTAACCATGGCCGATCAACTGGGATTGGGCTTTCATGGCCGTAGCCAACCATATCAGGGTGAATGTATTCAATAAAATCATCGACGCGTTTTGAAATTAAATGATCCCAATGTGTTTCTAGGCAATGCCAAACATCTTTTTCTGCCTGCCCCCAATAATCTGGTGTCCAAGACGCTAATTTTGAACTCATACGGGTATCTCCTTAAGATTAAAGGCTTCTTTAACTTGAGCTAATGTAAAATATTTATGAGTATTTTCAACCTCATGCACCATGGCCGTGATTTTTGTATTTAATGGTGCAGGCAACTTAATGTGACTGCCAACTTGAACAACCTCACCATTGATAAAATCAATCTCACTGATCTTGCCACGCATGACGCTTTGTAAAATGGAACCATATAACGGCTCTTTACTTAAGCCCGTCAATGTTTTATGCACGATGCCTGCAGCTTGTTCGAGGGGCATATTGGCTAAACCAATGATGCGCTCTTTTGGAAAGTTTGGCATATCATGCAAGTCGATATTAGCCGCTTGAATGATTTGCAAACCTTCTTTTAAGAGCATCACACTCAAACGGCACATGTCCATATCGGCAAATGTTTCTTGCATGGATTTTCCAAGAACTGCTGGAATGCAATTATTAAAATTAACAAACAATTTCAAATATTTTGCCCCCATGATATTCGTCGAGACTGTGACCTTAAAGGCTTTGCCTAAGATTTTAGCAATGTCATGGGTTGTTGGATCTGCTGGCGTAAATGGTCTACCTAGAATCCAATCACCATCAAAGTTAAATGTGATCTCAGCCGGATTTACATACGTCGCACCAAACATGACAATCGAGGACAATTGTCGTGTTTTATCATAGTGGCAGCTTAAAATATTATCTGCTTGAACACCATTTTGCGTTGTTAACACAATACCGGTTTCTAAAAATTCATTGTTATGCTGATAAGCTTCTTCCAAATCTTGGCTTTTGGTTGCAAAAATAACCAAGTCATAGGGCTTATCCATTTTATCAAGGACATTTAACATCATATGTTCTTGTCCGCGAACACCGTTAATGGTTAAACCTTTTTCATTGATGATTTTAGCTTGAGCTGGACGGGCAATGAGCACAACATCTTCGCCTGCTTTTTTTAAATAAGCCGCAACAACAGCCCCTATAGCCCCTGCTCCAATAACCGCGATTGTCATTTGATTTTATTCCCACCCTTATGATCAAAACCAACTTCATCCATGATGCGCACCATCAATGAATAAAAAGCCTTGGGACCTTCAGACAAGAAAGCACTAACAATGTCTGCTTCTTCTACCTGTGCTGACCCTCTGGCAATGGCATTTTGTTCAGATTTTTTATTAACCACTTCTTTAGCTATCCCTCGGTGAAAAATGGGAATTAGATTTAACATTTTATTATACTTAGCCAAGGCTTGTGGCTCCCACTTCATGGTGGTAACAACTGTAACCATATTTACCTCGACGATTCCACGCGGGAATTAGCTTCCCACTTAGCAATGTTGTTCATAAAGTCTTTAACACACAATTTAACCTTAATATTGTAGTTGCTTTCCATAATGCGGTGAATGCGTTCTGGTTTGGAATAATATTCACGCATGCACCATGCACCCAAACGACCAACTTCTTCCACACTTAAATGATCCGTTGGGATAACTGGATGTTGGAAATCCCAAACACGTAAATCAATTTTTTCAGGATCAAACCAACCTTGTTTGATGCCATAGCGCCAATCGGGTGAATTGGGTACTGGTGTTAAATAATCAAGGGCGAAAATATCTGCATCAATTTCATCAGCAACGCGCAAACGTTCTTTGATCTTCGCTTCAGTATCATCTTTTAAACCAATCAACACAGTACCGACGCTACCAATGTCATTTTCACGTAAAATATCAACTGTCTTCTTTATTTGTGCAATGGTCACACCTTTACCCGTCTTATTAAGCGACATATCATCTTCAACTTCAACACCGGTTAAGGCGAGAAACAACCCTGCTTTTTTCATCAAGGGCAAAATGGCATGTTGTGAAATCCATTGATCTGCACGCCCTAAACAAACCCATTCGATCTTATTACCGCGTTTTAATTTTTCTTCACAAAATTCAATCATAGCTTCGGTGTCGGTGTTAAAAGCATCATCTTGAAAAACTACTGTCGTAATACCATATTGCTTCTCTAAAATATCTAATTCATCAACAATGCGCTTACCCTTTAAACCGCGCCATGTTGTAAAATCCTTCGTCGCTGTGCGACTATCATACAAAGCCCATTCATAACAGAAATGGCATTTGCCTGGGCAACCACGAGATGTCATCAATTCCGCAAAAGGCTTCCAATACGTATGGCCAACATATTTTTCCATTGGAAATAGATCATAGGCTGGCATAGGTAAAACATTTAAGTCTGGGATCAAATCACGGTGAGGACCAACCACAATCGTGCCATCTTTCTGACGAGAAACTAAGCCTGGGATGTCACGCTCTGCTTTAGGATTACCCGCCTTGATATTTAAGATCAAATCTTCGAGCGTTAATTCAGCTTCACCAATCATGATATAATCAATGGTTGGATTTAAACGCATTTGACGATCATAGTCACCGGAATACCACAAACCACCAGCAACAGTCTTTACATGTGGCATCGCTTCTTTGATAATGCGCAAACCTTCATTAAAGTACCAGATAACTGCCGCACCACAGGTTGAATGCAAAAGCTCGCCGACAAAGACGATGTCAGGATTGCTCTTCTTAACGTAGGCTAACATCGCATCCCAATCCATTTCCATAGCGCGGGAATCCAACGCATCTACTGTACCTAAACCTCGTTCACGCACATAGGCAGCTAATTGAGCATGCATTTGATTCGCAGCCTTGTGATTACCATGAGAATCCCATGCTTTTAGTGGCGGTGTTAAAAAGAGTACTTTCATATTATCTCCTTGTGATTTTCTTAATCAATTTTACTAAATGTGTTATCAAAAATATGCCTGCCTGATGCCCCTTGCTTAGTCAGAACCACGACGTTACAAGCGACTTGCCCCCTGGTGTTTGATCAATGGCAATATGTTTAATTTGTGTATATTCATATAAACCATCTTTACCTAATTCCCGACCAAAACCACTTTGCTTATACCCACCAAATGGCGCTTCGTTTAAGAAAACACCATAGGTATTAATCCAAACTGTACCACAACGTAATCGCTTAGCGACTGCATTAGCTTTAGCCATATCCTTAGTCCAAATCATGGCTGCTAAACCATATTTACTGTCATTAGCAATTGCTACAGCTTGTTCAACCGATGAAAAAGGAATGACACACAATACGGGCCCAAACACTTCTTCTTGGGCGATGTACATATGATTTCGCACATCAATAAAAATGGTTGGTTCAATATAAGCGCCTTTTTCATTCAAACCTGTTGGAACTTTCCCTCCGCATGCAAGTTTTGCACCTTCAGCAATGCCGCGATTTATAAACTTCAAAACCTCATCTCGATGTTCCACACTTACCAAAGGACCAAATTCTGTTTCAAAACTATCTGCTGGACCAATCTTTAATGACTTTGCCCGTTCAATTAATTTAGCGGTAAAATCTTTATATATACTTTCTTCAACTAATAAGCGTGATCCTGCCGTGCACATTTGTCCTTGATTGAGGAATATCGCGGATAAACTTCCACCAATGGCCGCATCCATATCACAATCAGCAAAAACAATATTGGGCGACTTCCCACCTAATTCTAACGTTATTTTCTTTACTCCTTTGGAAGCCTCAGCCATGACCTTTTCGCCTGTTTGAGTGCTTCCTGTAAAAGAAACCATATCCACCCCTGGATTAGAAACTAATGATTTTCCAACACCAGACGTTGATGAACTAATGATATTAATAACACCTTTTGGCAAATCAATTGTAGCAATCAATTTAGCTAATGCCATAATGGAAGCACTGCCCCATGGGGAAGTCTTTAATACGACGGCATTTCCTGCAAGCAATGCCGGCGCTAACTTCCAAGCCGTCATAATCAACGGATAATTCCATGGAATAATGGCAGCAACAACACCTATGGGCTCACGTTCAATTTGACTTAGTATCGGTGATGTTGTTTTTACAACTTCACCCATGATATGGCCTGGCAAATTTCCATAATATTCAAAAGCCTCGGCACATGTGGGGACATCAATAAAAGTTGCATGTTTAATCGTTTTACCTGCAGCACATTCCAAATCAGCCAACTCTTTTGCATTTTGACGAATCAAAGTAGCAATCTTAAGCAGATATTCGCCACGTTCGGCAATTGACATTCTTGGCCAACCACCATGGTCAAAAGCTAAGCGGGCTGCATTGACGGCAACCTCTACATCTAAATCATCAGCTTCAGCCAAACGTGCATAAACTAAACCATTTGATGGATTCATAACATCAAAATATTTAGACGAGAAACATGAAGTACATTTGCCTTCAATCATCAAATCAAAATGCTGTATTTGTGTTGAATTATTCATCTATTCCACCGGCACTTCTGCCCATAATTGAAAAATTCTGCTGCATGGCGCATACCATTTGGAGATACGCGCAAAATCACCGCGTAAGCTCATCTTTTTTTGTGTAGTCGCAACAAAGGGATCAATCTGACGATTAAAAACCGCGCGCCAAATTTCTTCATTGGCCGTGATTAAAAATTCAGCGTTAGCATCTTTGCCGGTTGCTGTGATTTGACCATTCTTAAAACTAAAGCTATAAACATCGCCTGTCTCTTGTAAGCAAACCGCTAAATCCAGATTCATGGATGTTTTATTGCCCAACTCTTTCATTTGGGCATCTTGATTGACAATCTTTACAATCTCATCAATCTGCTCTTTAGAGAACAACTTGTATTTCTTAGACGTGTTTGTTGTTAATTTTGAAACACTTGCCGTTGAGGCATTCGAACGATAATGAATATCTACTAAATCCATCTTCACTTGCTCTTCTAACTCTTGAATCAACACAAACGCTTCAAATAAATCTTTGCCAACCGACACAACACCATGGTTCTTTAAAATCACAATATTATTACTCTTAAGTTCTTTAAGCACTGGCGCTACATCTGTAACGGACGGTGTTGTTTGCACTATCGATTTGACTTCACCTAGGTAAAACTTCGCTTCAAATGTTTTTGGTGTAAACGTGTCATTGCTTAGGAAAAATCCATTGGTATAGGTTGGATGCGTGTGGACGACAAAATTAATATCTGGAAAATTCTTATAAATTTCCGTATGCATTAATTTCTCGGTCGACGCTTTACCAACACCCACCACATCACCATTGGTCTTAATGGTGATAATGTCCCCATCTTTTAGATAACCCAAACAAGTTCCCGTCGCGGTAATCAACAAGGTGTCTTGATCAATGCGTGCACTGATATTGCCATTAAATCCCGTGACAAGGCCTTTATCCCAAAGCAACTTACCAATCTCTATAATTTTTGTCTTCATTTTAAATATTTCCCTGGGACCCATTCAACCAACGGCACATATCCCGATGTGCCCTTGGGTGCAATTTGAACATTTTCGAAAGACAAAACGCTTTTTGGATCACCTAAAAATCTTGTACGCAGTTTACTTTGTATCAATTTAACAGGCACCTTATGACGCTTGGCTAAAACAGCATAAATTAGAGCTCCGGTGTCGCATAATGCCCCACCCTGATCAGCATACTGACACGCGAGCACAACTTCATGCACAAAGTCATTAGCAAATAAAAAACCAGCCATGTTATCAGAGATGATCGTTGGTGTTATTTTCTTGCTTAAAAAAATCTTAGCATTAACTTTGCCTGCTTCAAGCGTCGGACGTCCTTCTGTTAAGAAAACGTTCTTACCTTTGGTAATTTTTAATTTCTTAGCAGCGTCGCCGTCAATGACCCCACAAAACAATATGATCGATGATTTCTTATAAGCCTGCATGGATTGGGATCGCTTTCGTTATAAGTCGGACTGGAACAACATCAAAACCTGGGTAAAAGCCTTGAACTTGTTTTCCAAAGACAGCCTTACCATTGAAATTTAAAATCTCCTTCGCATCGCGCAATTCGATCGGCATGTCTTTGCCTGTTTTAACACCCTTGGAAGGTTGGGTTAGAACAATTAAAGGAATACCAAATTCTTTCGCTAAAACGGCAATTTGATAACTGCCAATCTTATTAGCCACATCGCCATTAGCTGCACTGCGATCTGAACCAATCACCACTTTATTAACACGCGCCTCTGCCATTAAGGAACCAACGGCACTGTCTGCAATTAGAGTCACCTTGGCTTTTGCTTGTTGCAATTCCCAAACAGTTAACTTAGCACCCTGCATATAAGGACGTGTTTCCGTCGCAAAAAACTTTAATGACTTACCTTCTTGGGCTGCTATAGCAGCTGCCATGGCAAGTTCACCGCTCACATTGCAATGGGTTAAAATAATATCGCCATGATGTAAACTCGCCGCTAAGTTAGCCACACGCTCTAAACGTCGACCACGTATTCCAGCTAAGAATCCATTTACCGTTTTAATAACCGTGGTTTTTACATCGCCACCATGATCCTGCGCTTTCGCTGCTGCGCCAACAATGATGGATGTGACTTCAGCAAATGGAAATGTAGGTCTAGAATTATTTAATTGATTGGCCACTGTTTTTAAATGCGTTAACAGATCATCCTTTGGATTTAATTCTAATAGGAACGTATTTAATACAACTAAGAATTGCCCAAAAGCCCTTGTTTTCATGTCACGGATAACAGCGACGCTGTCCTTAACATTTTTAACAGGTATATATTTCATTTTGGACGGCACAAGCGTTTCATCAAGGACAAATAATGTATTGCCCTTCATGTGCGCGGGCCAAAACAATGGGGATTCGTACATTATTTACCTTCTCTGGCCTTTACAACATTTAAGGCGATGTTAATCAACGATCCTTCAGCCATATAGTAATCCGGATTAAGAAAGCCCATTTGACCTGTCATTAAATTATCCGATACCGCCAAGATGGAGACAGCAGGGATTTTATAAACTTGCGCTAAGGTCAGGAATACGGAACTGACCATGTCGACCGCAACAGCGCCTTGATCAACCACGCCATTAACAACTTCCTTGGTTTCTTTCAAAATTGCATCGGTGCTCCACACTTTGCCTGTGTGCACATTTAAGCCTGAATTCTTTGCTGCGGCAATAAGCTCTTTATTTAATGCTTCATCTGGCTTGGTTTCGAAATTTTTATCCACGTAATATGGGCTAACACCGTCGCCACGGATTGCACCTGTGGCAATGACCAAATCGCCAATATTAATATTTTTTGATAACGACCCACAAGAACCAATGCGGATTAAACATTTCACTTCAGCGTTACATAAAATCTCCGTCGTGATGGCTGTGTCTGCCGCAAAACGGCCGCCATTGATGGCGGTCAAACTAATCCCTTGATATGTACCTGTATACATGGTGTATTCCATGAAAGCAAAATTTTTAACGGGATTTTCAATTTTCTTCATCAAGCTATCTAAACGTTCTTTAGGGCCTGGGACGATGGCATATTTACCAATATCTTTAGGACGCAATTGAACCATGTTCATCAAATCTTTCCCTGTTAAATGAACATCTCTGGTCATACGTTCTGCGGTTGTTGTTGACATACACAATCCTCCTAATTTAAGTAAGCGCTTCTTGCTTTAATATTTCTTTATCAATTTTACCGGTCCTATTCTTCGGTAAATTTCCTCGGACTTCAATGGTTTGCGGCACTTTAAAATTAGCCAAATGTTCACGGGCAAAATATTTCAACTGTAATCCATCAATGCCTGCATTGTCTTTTAAAACCACATAAGCTTTCACAGCCTCCCCGCGCATGGGATCTGGAATACCAATGACCGCCGCTTCAAGCACAGCCTCATGTTTACATAACGCCACTTCAACCTCAGGAGCATAGACAATTTGGCCAGCAACCTTGATCATTTCTTTTTTGCGGCCAACAATATATAAAAATCCATCCTCATCAAAACGACCTAAATCACCTGTATGAAAATGACCGTTACGTTTGGCAATGGCTGTGCTTTCTGGGTCTTTGTAATATTCTTGCATCACAACCCAGCCCTTGATAACAATCTCGCCAATCTCGCCAATCGCCAACGGCTGATCCTCATCGTTGACAATCTCAATCTCACAATTTGGTGCGGGTTTTCCCACGCTTTCAATGCGATTGCTATCGAGCGGCGTTACTGTATTTGGTGGGCATGTTTCTGTCATCCCCCAACCATTTAATAATTTGGCATTAGGGCAATATTTGTGAAAACGTTCTAAAATATCTGGAGACGAAGGTGCACCAAAAACCACCACCCAGCGCAGGCTCGATAAATCAAATTGATCTAAATTTTTTAATGTTAATAGCGCCGTATACATGGGCGGCACAATGTGAAAACAGGTGACATGATAGGTCACCACATTCTTAAGGAATTCTAACGGGTGAAAACGATCCATGAGCACCAAGGTGATCCCAAAGATGATGCAATTTTGGATATAGATAAATCCACCAATGTGACTTAAGGGAATGGCACACAATTTCACATCACGATCGGTTAAATCGACAAAATATTTCATCGCTTCCGGCGATCCATTTAGATGGCGATAATTGAGCAAAATTCCTTTGGGTGCGCCCGTTGTTCCCGACGTGTACATCAATAATGCAGGATCATTGGCTACAATATCAACAGGAGCAAAACTATCATGCCCCATTAAACTTTCAAAAGGAACTTCCCATGACTGCCCTTTTGACTCGCCTATAAAAATAACTTTGCGTAAATGGCCAGCAGCCTTTTTGATCGCCACAATATCAATATCTGGCTTATACACCATGATCAAAACTTCGGCTTCACCATGGCTTAAGCATGAAATGAGCTCGTCATTCTTGAGCATAAAATCAAGCGGGATTACGGTTGCACCCAAACAAAAAGAGGCTAAATACCCATAAACATATTCAAGGCAATTAGGCAAGTATATGGCCACGCGGGTAGATTTTTTGACTTCCAAAGAACGTAAACCATGCGCAAGACTTAAGACATTTTGTCTTAAATCCACAAAAGAAACAGCTTGTTCTTTAAAAATAATGGCTTTTTTGTCACCAAACTGCTGTGCACTGTTGTTTAGTTGATTATATATATTCATAGAGAAAGCAGCTTATAGTAAAATTTTAATACTTAGATTTTATTAGATATCGTTGTTAAGTCAAGAAATAATAATGACTTAAAGCGCTAGAGCTGGTCAATCAACTTACCTGTGGAGAGAATTTCAGCATCGATAAGATCGAGGTTGTGCTGGTGGATCAAATAGGCGGCACTTACACCCGATTTTGACTTTTCTTTTAGAAGTGACACCTCTTTGGCTATTTTCTTTAAAAATGTAATCCTTGCCTTTAAACGTCTTTTGGCAACATTTTTATCAGCCAAGTGGATGAAATATAAAGATAAATCAATTTGAAAAAATGGGCGCTCAATGGAAGAGAAACTCTCATGCATCAAATCATCAAACTTCTTCTTACCCTTGGGTGTAATTTCATAGACGTATTTCTCAGGAAACTTCCCCTGACGGCCTGTCTCTTTTTTAACCAAACCTTCCTTCTCCATTTTCATCAAAGGATAATAAATCGATTTGATTTTAAGTCCGATTTCAGGCTCTATTTCTTCTATGATTTGACGTTTGATCTCATAACCGTGTTTGGGACGGTCGGCAAGCAATCCTAAAAACAAGAATTCATTTTCAATCATAAAACCCTATTTCTTTTGTTCCTCGTCATCTACAACAACTTCAGGCTCAGGATCTGGAGGCGCTAAACCAAAAATAACATCTAAACCATGAAATAGGCCTTTAGCTACAAGACGCTTTGCATTTGTACTTAATGAAGTGATCTCAACACGCGTTTGATGGTCATTTTCTTCAACAAAGAAAACGCCAACTTCAGTGGTGTTAACGCTTCCCTTAATGCCCATCAAAACATAATAGCCTTTTACAGAATCTTCTTTAAATATCACATAAGACTTCTTAACAAAAACTTCTTTGGAACTTTTAACCACCTCCCAATAAGGATAATAATATGTTTTAATGATGGCCGTTGCACGCCCCTCTTCAAGGGACTTTGTCGATGATCCCCATATCTTTTTTAAAACCTCAGAGGGAGAATCTACGCTGGCACAACCACCAAGAATCACCAGAGCCATTAATAAGAAATATTTTTTCATGATTTAAACCTTTTCTTCTACCTGAATGCGGTAATTTTCACAAATGCGTTCTAAACCAGCAATTTGAGCCCGTTGACGCAATAATTCTTGTTGAAACATTTGAGTTTGATTAAACATATTCTCATTTGAAACACGTAACGTATCATTGGTCTCTTTTAACGTTGCCACTTCTGACTGTAAGGTCAATGCCTGTGCTCGCGTTTCTTCAAGCTCTCTGGTTAATGATTGAACAGATTGTGTTGAGGACTCACGGTTATTAATAATCGCTTCTTTTTCAGCTTTTAATGTTTCAATGGTTTCCCCTGCATGCTTTAGATCTTCTTCCATGCGTTGGCGAATAGCCATAGCCTCTTGCTCTAACTCACCTAATTTTGCTTGCGCTTGGCTTAATTGGCTCGTTAGCATAAAATTATCTTGGCGCAATTGATCTGTCTGTTTTTGAGCTTCAATCAAGTCTTCATTTTTATCTGAAGATTGAACAGATGCCATTTTCAAATCTTGATTCTCTTGGGTTAATTTATCTATCAAAGCCATGGCTTCACTAGCTTGCGAAGTGCCTCTGTCAGAAATTTCCTTTAACTCGTATTCCAATGCCTCGACGCGCATTTTATATTCTATCTCAGCTTGGGATGGACCAGCCTGTTCAACTTTGTCTTGAACCACGGTGATTGGCTCGACTTTTTGTTCGGCAGGTTTTTTTGTTTCTTTGTTAAATAAATAAAATAAGAAGCCAACAACGCAGGCTGCAGCCACAACAATCCCAATTAAAACATAAACTGCAATCATCCAAGCCTCCTTACCAGATGCTCTTGTCTTTTAAATATTGGCTGTAATCAGCAACTGCCGCTTCTAATGACATAAATGGCTTATCGTAACCCGCACGTCGCAACTTTGTCATATCACCTTGAGTAAAATACTGATATTTATCCCTCAATATCACAGGCATTTCGATATATTCCACATTGAAAGGCTTTCCCGCATTCTTAAATAAAGCTTTGGCCAAATCATTCCATGTGCGCGCTTGTCCTGTCGCTACATTGAATATCCCATTAATCGCGGGATGTTTCATAAAGAACATCATGACATCAACGACATCTTTAACATACACAAAATCTCTTTTTTGCTCACCATCCTTGTAATCCGGATGATACGACTTAAATAAAACCATTTTACCTTCAGCAACAACACGGTCATATGACTTTGCGATTACACTTTTCATATCACCTTTATGATATTCATTAGGTCCAAACACATTAAAGAACTTTAAACCAACCACTTTATGTTGCAGACCATTATCTAAAACCCATTGATCAAAACGCTGCTTGGAATCACCATACAAATTGAGTGGTTTAAGGCTCGAGATTTTACCTTCATCGTCACTATACCCCGCTTCACCAGCACCATAGGTCGCCGCTGAAGAGGCATAAATCAAACGCGCATTGTACTTTAACGCCCATTGCGCGACAGTTATTGAATATTCATAATTATTTTTTTGAAAATACTCTGCGTCAGAAACAGTTGTTGAACTACAAGCACCCATATGAAAGATGCATTCAACATCGTAGTCAAATTGATCACGCTTAAGCAGCTTTAAATACTCTGCCTTATCAAAATACCGCACATACTTTTTATTAGCTAAATTTCTTTTTGATAGATCATCGTCAGATTCATAGTGATCAACGACAATGAGGTCATTGCGACCCAACTCATTTAATTTGGCAACCAAGCAGCTACCAATAAAACCTGCTGCTCCTGTAACTACAATCACGGTTGCTCCTTGGTGACATGCGAGCAAATAAACTGACCAATGGCATTACCTATGCTTAAACCTGCCTGCATCGGATTTTCTTTAGAATTATTAAATGTTTTTGAAGAAGCGAAACTTAAAACACGCATGCCCGTGCTGCGGTCATAAACTTCACCACTAATACTTACACGAGATCGCTGCTTTAATAAAAACATCTTAGAAAACTTCGACGGGACAGAAAACTCCTCGATATATCCTTCGAAAACCAAATTAGCTTCATGAGGATCATTGGTGATGGTGATACCCACATTGCTATTTACGATGACATCGGTCACACCTTGAATTATTTTTAGCGCGACACGATCAGTTTGTTCATCAGCAATGGCCAAGGGGCCAGCCTTCAAATCCGTAAAGGCAATGCGACCACCCTTATTTAACTTATCTTGGAGTACAATATTGCCGGTGATATCAATGCGTTGGTTTAGCACCGGAGATGCTTTAGGCTCAACAACTTTGCGGGGACCATGCGCGGCACAACCACATAAAACTAATAACATTAAGGAACAAAATAGAATATTTTTCATGGGTCAATCTTAACATAGGTAAAATAGAGGCTCAAGTAGTTTTCGAGCGGGAAATCATTTTGAAACGAACGTCTTTTTCGTCATAAATCTCGCCAAACAACTCCTCTAACACATCTTCCATGGTCACCAAACCGACGTTGTGCCCATAATTATCTTGAACAATAAATAAATGCTGATGAAAAGATTGAAACTTTTCCATGAGCGCATCTGCCTTCATCATATGATTGACATAGATGGGCTTTAGCATCCATTCACTGACCCTAGCGCCATCATTATCTTTAGCTAATTCACGTAGTAAAATGCGATGTTGAACAATGCCCACAATATTATTGCGCTCTGCGGCACAAACAACCAAGCGATTATACGGCGCTGCTAAGATTTCATCTTTAGCTTCTTTTAATGTTTTATTCTGTTCAAGCATGTAAACATCTTTGATCGGCTTCATGATTTGACCAGCACGCAGATCGTTGAGTTTAAAGACACGATTGATTAAGATTTCTTCATCTAACTCGACAGTCCCTGAGTCTCGACCAATCTTTAGCATCATCTTAATCTCTTCTTCGCTTACCCGCGTCTTCTCACCATGTATAAATGGCCATGTGACAAGCCTAGCAAATAACATAATGGGTTTAAATCCCCACAATAAAATACGAACTGGCTTAGCAAACAACAAAGCGATCGGAATCTTAAATCGTTCTCCAATGCCCTTCGGAATGACTTCTCCAAAAACAATAATACAAAACGTTAAAATACCTGTAGCTATCCCTAAATATACGTCCCCTAAGACCTCAGTGATCTCATGGCCTATGTACATAGAGCCTGCAATGTTTATAGTATTGTTAATAATAACAATAGTGGCGACAGCTGCTGCTATATTCTCTTTTACATAAAGCAAATCTTTAGAATTTAGGCGTTTTTCTTCAACCAACATGCGGGCCCGCAACATAGGAAGGCTTAAAATTGCAGCTTCTACCATGGAACAAATAAATGAAACACAAATTAGAATTAATGCTGAAAAAATAATGGTTGTCATAAAATTATTTTAAAACAATCGAACGAAGGGCTTGCATGTCTACAACCGATGACGGTTTTCTAAAATAATACCCCTGTCCTAAGCTAACACCAAGTTCCATAACCATATCCAGATCTTCTTTCGTTTCAATCCCTTCGGCTATACAGATTATCCCGCTTTCTACACAAAACTCAACAATTAATCTCACCAAACTTCTCTTAAAATGATCTGTACTTAAACCTGTCACGATATGACGATCTATTTTAACCACTTCTGGTTTTGTCTGCATGATCACATCAAGGCTTGAGTACCCTGCACCTACATCATCGACTGCAATCTTAAACCCCTGATGTTTAAAATGTGCTACTTGTCTTAAGAATGTATCGTAAACTGATATCGCAGAACGTTCTGTAACTTCTAAGAAAACGTGGCGATTAATCATATCAAAACCTTCAAACACATCTTTAATGATAAATGGATTATTATTCTCAATCAAATGCGGGCTACAGTTTAAGAATAAATGTTCTGCTCCAAAAGTTTTTTGAGCTACTTCTAAAGCTTTTTTCCAGACAATCATTTCAAGTTCAAAATAACAACCAAATCGCATGGCCACTTTAAACAAGGCTTCAGGATTTGAAAGGATCCCTGTTGTTTGTGGCCTAGATAAAACTTCTAAGCCATAGAGACGTAACGGACTTAATTGGTAAATTGGTTGGAAGAATGGGATAACATTTTTTTGATCAACGATAGCATGCAACTTCTCTAACATTTCACAATTGGCATCCTCATGAATTTTACTAGCTACTTGATTGCGCAAAATTGATGTTTCTACACGGATCACCAAATCATCCCAATCAACTGGTTTTTGGATAAAATCATCGGCCCCCATGTGAAAGGATTCAATCTTCTCTGATGCACGCCCATGACCACCAATCACAATAATAGGAATATGTTTTGTCACTGCATCCATTTTCAAATCATGACACAACTTAAGTCCATTACCATCCGGCAAAGATGTATCTACAATAACCAAATCAATAGAAGCACCTGCCTTTGATAAGCCATCTTTTCCTGTTTCGGCAGAAACAACGTTATATCCTTGATTGGTTAAAATAGTGGCAACGTATTGTGATATTTCTGTTGAATGGCTAATAATTAAGATGGATTGCTTTTGTATAGCCATGCTATTTGCCCCCATTTCGTATTTAACTATTTATAGTATATACGACAATGCAAGCAAAAACCATCAAACATCGACGGGAAAACGTTTTTTTAATATAAATAGTTGATAAACTGAAATGAGATACCGTTTTCTGAAATATAATCAGAAATAACAGGCTCTTTTAAAGATGGCGGGATTGTTGGGAAATGAACATCGCAGCCGAAATCACCTTCTACCTTGGTTACATAAATGGCAGAATAACGCTTTCTTGGATCATTTAAGATCGTTTCAAAAATACTACTACCACCAATGACAAAAATATTCTCAATGGATGCATCTTTCTCTAATCTATCTATAGCATCCTCTAGTTTGCCATGCACCCAAACATCTTTTGGAAATGAATCTTGTTGTTGTTTTTTGGTTAAAACAACATTGATTCTACCTGGCAATGGACGCCGATTTTCAGGCAAAGAATCCCATGTCTTTCGACCCATGATCACGGCATTCTTCTTTGTTGGATGACTAACGGAAGTTGTGATTTCTTTAAATCGTTTTAAATCAGATGGGATATGCCATGCTAAGGTTCCAGACTTACCAATACCTTGCTTTTCATCCATCGCTACAATGATTTGAATTTTTTTCATACAGCAATTGGAAATTTAATAAAAGCAGCAGGTTTATATCCTGTTAATTTAAAATCTTCGAATTTATAATCCAAAACATTTTTCTTTGGTAATTCTAATTTTGGAAGCTCTGTTGGCGTTCTTTCTAGTTGCGTTTTAATGCCATCGACATGATTCAGATAAATATGCGCATCACCCAATGTATGGGTAAAAATACCTGGGACTAAATTGCATTCTTGAGCAACCATGGTCATCAATAATGCGTAGCTTGCAATATTAAACGGCACGCCTAAAGCCACATCTGCTGAACGCTGATACAATTGACAATCAAGACGGCCATTGGCTACATAGAATTGAAAAAACGCATGACATGGCGGCAAGGCCATCTTATCGATATCCCCCACATTCCACGCGCTCACAATGATTCTTCGTGAAGTAGGATTAGTCTTAATTAGATGCAGGGCTTGAACAATTTGATCAACATAGGTTTGTTTATAGGACTTTGTATTCTCATCAAAAACGATTTTTGGCCAACGACGCCATTGATACCCATAAATAGGGCCTAATTCTCCATCAGGCTTTGCCCATGCATTCCAAATGGGTGTGTGTTGGGTTAAATCATCGTTAATATTTGTAGATCCTTTTAGAAACCAAATGAGCTCATAAACAACAGCATCAAACAAAACTTTTTTTGTGGTTAACAAAGGAAAACCATCGCGTAGATCGTATTTGGATTGGTAACCAAACACGGAGATAGTACCCGTCCCTGTACGGTCTTCTTTGCGTTCACCGTTATCTAAAATATATTTTACGAGTTCTAAATATTGCTTCATGTGCGCCACATTTTATCACGGTATTCTTCCACCATGCGTTGGGTGTTAAAGAAAGCTCCTCGATAAATACAATTGATCATTTTATCAATCCACTCACTTTTAAGATCTATGGTCCCATTCTTATTGGTTTGATAATATAGCGTCATGACTTTCTTTAAAGCCTGACACAATGCTGCGGAATCTTCATCTAAACGCAAATCACTTTCTGAACCAATTTCTTTACCATGATGCTCATAACCAAAAATCCAGCCAATATTATCATGCTCTGCTTCAACCACCCATCCATCAAGGGTTGATAATTGCACAACACCATTTAATATAGCTTTCATCCCACTGGTTCCTGAAGCTTCAAATGGAGGCAATGGATTATTAAGCCAAACGTCTACAGAGTTGCTTAACAATTTACCAAAGTAGGTGTCATAGTTTTCTAAAATTAAGACTTTGATCACATCGTAATTGGCATTTAGCTTATCGATATGGCTTAAGATTTCTTGAATATGGGCTGCACCAATATTATCATTTGGATGCGCTTTGCCTGCTAAGATGATTTGAATCGGACCTACCGTTTTAGCTAAATTCAAAACTTCATCGATACGATGAAAGATCAACGACGGACGCTTATAGCCCGTGATGCGCCTTGCCCAACTGACGGTTAAAACATTCTCATCTAATTTCCATGGCTTAACCACATCAAACAAAGCCCGCTTATTGACTTGATGGGCAATAAATAAATCTTCTCGAAATTTCTGATCATCTTTTAACTTTACGATTTCTGCTAAATTCTTAGGATTTGAGCGCCAATCACCTAAAACGTGATTGTACTTATCAAACAAATGGCCAAAGCTTTCAGATAACCATGTGTGTAAGTGAACACCATTGGTGATTGCATCAATATGATTCGCAAAATCAGGGAACTGAAGCCGCATGATATCACCATGCTTTTGTGCTACAGCATTTGTACGACGACAATTATCCAAACATATATACGTTAAATTAACATCTGTAGAGGTCTTAGTTTCTTTACCATATTGCTGCATGACATCAGTATATTCATCTGTAAAGATATCAGTCAAATCGTTAATACCAAAACGATCATGGCCAGCAGCCACAGGTGTATGACACGTATAAACAAATTTCTTTTTTTCTTGTTCCATTAAACGCGGATCATTTAATTGCAAAGCTTTTTCAACTAAAGCAAAGGCCGCATGACCTTCATTTAAATGATACGTCGCAGGCGCAATATTAAGCTCTTTTAAAGCTTTCATCCCACCAATACCTAAAATGGAACGTTGAAAAATTCTCCATGACACATGATCACTGCGATATAACTGATCGGTAAGTTGTCTGAAATGCTCACTATTTTCAGGAAGATTTGAATCGAGCAAAACTAAAGGACATACTTTGGTTTTATCAAAACTATATACATAATATTTCCAAAGGCGCAAGTGTAAATCACCTGTCTTCGTCGGAATAATCACGCGATTCTTAAGGGGAATAAGTCCTGGATAACTTAAGGGATCCCAACTTAATTCTTCAGGTACTTGCCCGTGTTTATACCAAAAGTTTTGTTTAAAATACCCTTTATTCCAAAGAATACCTAACGCAACAACTGGTAAACCTAGATCTGCAATACTTTTTACAGTATCCCCCGCTAAAACACCTAGCCCACCACTATAAATAGGAATATCCAACATTTTATTAATGTTGATTTTAAATACATAGTCCGATAACCAATAATTCGAAAAAACCTCATGCTTAAAAAATTGATTCTTAGGACTCATGGAACGGTTAAGCTTTAAAGAATTGTAAATACTTGGCGCTAAGCCGTATTCCATGGAGAAATATGCTATTGGGTTTTCTTTTGCATTTAGAAGCCTTGCCTCTGCTTCTAAAATGGGCTTAATTGGAAAACCAAAGTAGGTCTCGCTGTTAATATCTTGGGAGTAATGATTAAAATTCTCTATGTGGCTGATGAATTGATCGTATGTCATATGTGAGTTTTTATTATAACAAAAGGGTTTTAATTTCAAACCCCTAAATCATAAATAAAAATATCTCCTTGGGATTGCGCTGCTGACAAGAAATGTAACGATCGAAATAAATCTTGATTATGGTCCAAGACAAACCTCTCAAGCAAATCTCGATTTAAATGTGGCATCTGTTTTATCAGGGTTGATTGTGATCGTAACTGCTTAATAAACGCTAACTCTTCTAAACTAAAACGACGCTCATCTGTTGTCCATGAGATATACAGCTGTGGATCGATGATCAAATAACGGTACCCTTGCCTAACATATGCAGCTGTTTCTTCCAAAGATTTTGGCAAAGCCACAACATCACGCACTTCATCCACAAAAAGCTGTTCAAGCACTGGTTGCGTGGTGATCATTTTTGCTTTGTGATCTATGGTCTTTACATCAGCAATTGCTTTGGCGTACGACGTTGTACTAAAGATCACAGCACTATTCGTAAATATAAAGCCGATGATCATGGCTAAAAATATCCCCGTGGCTACCTTCGCATGCATTTTGTATATCTCACCAATCACGTAGGCTGTTGCCATGCAAGCAAAAGGCAAAACAACACATAAATACCTTGCTCCTTTTTCTGCCGCAAATGAGAATATGAACATTTGTAATAAGACAATCAAGAATGGCAACAACACGCTGAACTGACGCTTGAGACAAAGATAAAAACTGCAAAAAAACATAAGCCCAAATATGACATTTTCTAACTTGAATAGATAATATGGGAAGGATAAAAAGTTATACCATTGTCTATAAACTCCTGATTCACCCGCCTGGTTTAACATCCACGCCGCATTGACTTTTAAATTGATACCATTCTCCAAAAGTCCAAGCAGGATAAAACCTGCCGCATACATAGCAAGAAAACCTAACAGCTTTTTAAAATCCAACTTACTTCGCTCAATATATGCATCTAATCCCCATATCAGGATTACAAAAATAGGCGCTACAATCATGCGGTAATTGGTTAAAAAAACTGCAAACATGCAAAGCGCTGATGCAGCAACCATGAGATTAAAACTTTTCTTGCTAAAGACAAAGCAATACATCCCCCCTAAAAATAACAATGTGCTCAATGCTTCTTGCATGCCCTGCCTGGAATAAAATACATGGCTTGGTAATAATGCTAAGACAACGGCGCTTACAATTGCTATGGGTGTCGATTTAAAATAACGACGTGCAAAGAAAAACGTTAGCCCTATTGTCAATAAACCACAGATGGCTGATAAAATGCGCGAAAAATACAACCCATCGACACCCACAATAAAAACCCTCATATTAACTAAAAAAAACCACAAAGCCTTAGGCGTTGTTAAAGCGGTATTAAAAATTAATTTTAGGATGATTAGAAACTCAGATATATTTTTGGGAGGGTTATGTTCAACAAGATTAAGAAATGAACGATTGTAGGCTAAGTACATGCCTTCATCATAAAATAGAAAGTCTTGGGTTGTAATATGGTAAAAGCGCACAAAGAGCGCCAATATTACGACACAAAAGAGCCCACAACTAACGATAGATTTGAAAGAGTACAGTGTTTTCATCCCAATGATGCAAATCCTCTATATCACGATTTCGACGCCAACCATCTTTTTCTTGGAAATGCTTAAATGAAAGCAAGTCTTGTTTCTGACTTTCCACATCCCCTATCATCCGCATGATAGCGGCTTTTAATTCATATGCTGCAGCGTAATTTGCCGCCACCTCAATGCTACGTAACGTAAAGGCCAACGCTTCTTTTATATATCCTAAATTATAGGATGCATATGCGGCATAATAAAAAATTTCAGGATCTTTTGGAAAAATTCTCATGGCACTCGCGGCATATTCGAGAATACCATCATAAGATTTTAATTGAACCAAACACTCAAATAAATGATTATACGCCATTAATTTATCCCATGGTAATCTTTGCTCAAAGTAGTAATCAAACATAACATGGTGTCGAAATTTAGGATTTATATGTAGCGCATCTAATAAATCAGATTTGGTTTTTGGGATTAAATAAATCGCTTTTTTATACAATTCTTGAGCTGCTGCATAATCCTTTTGTCCCTGCTTGA
This sequence comes from uncultured Planctomycetales bacterium, assembly GCA_964572155.1. Classification (GTDB taxonomy): domain Bacteria; phylum Omnitrophota; class Gorgyraeia; order Zapsychrales; family Fredricksoniimonadaceae; genus JACQQW01. The sequence goes on from CAZNDZ010000002.1 coordinate 29,301, forward strand.
TCACCGCTAAGTCATAATATAACGCGTATAATTTGGGGTCCATGCGAATGGCAATGTTGTATTGTTCTATGGCTTTAGCCGTGTCCTTTAAATAATAATAACAAAATCCTAAATTAGCATGCATCGCTGCCGTTGAGAATTTTCCTGCGAGCAGCGTTTGATAATAAGCTTTTGCACGTTTAAATTCGTTTCTATCAAAAGGCTTTGTTCCGTAAGAGAAGAAATGCAAGTAGTCTGCACTCGGTCTAGAGGAATTTAAAACATCATCTGCCACTTGTCCTCGGTTAAATGCAAAGAACAAAACCACAAACATGACGACAAAAATGATCCACCCACGCATCATACCCGTTTCACCCAGGTTAAGAAAATGCACCATATAAAGAAGCAATAAAAGATTAAAAACACACCCATATATAAATAGTTGCCACCCCAAGGTTCAAATTCAAAACGCACATGCGACATACCCTTAGGCAAAACAACACCTTTAAAAGCATAATTTGCACGGATTAAATGAACAGGCACATCATTTACAAAAACTTTCCAGCTTGGATGATAACTGTCGTTATATACCAAAAATTTGTCTGTCGTCAAAGATGCCGTCAATTGTAATTGATTGGCATTAAACGCATCAACGCGAATACCTTGATCTTGACTTTCAACAAGCTTGCCTTGTGGCATAATCGAATACCATTCAAGAAAATCTTCTAAACGGCTAAACGGTTGCATTTTTATTGTTGGCTCATACAACACAAACTTATGTCTAAAATATTGGTCTAGGTCGACAGAATGACCATAGGCCTGCGACAAATCATTGGACCATACTGTTGGATAGCCATAATGCGATGTAATAAAATGATCCGCATCTTTCATGGCAATGATATGCCAATTATAAAAACGATAGACATCATTGGGCTTTAAAACATCTGAAGAAGTCTTAGGCCTGACAAAAGCAAACGCTGGTTTTTCTAAAGGAATAGTTACAGCATTCTTAATAATGGCGGAAGGTTCCATTTGATCGAATTTTTTTGCATGCGTGGTCATAACATTGAACGGCTGAATCAATGCAATTACCACCAAGACCAACTTAACAAAGATAATGTTCTTTCCGAAGAATGTTTCCACCCTTTGCCAAACAAAGTTGAAATTTTGTAAAGCCCATAAGATATAAAACAAAATGATAAAAGGAATGAGTAAAAAGATATTTCTAAATAACTTAAAGAAATGAATATGATTAAACAAAAACTCATAAACAGGTGATAATCTAGCAATCGCAATTAAAAACAACACAAAACATACACACGCAAACAACAGCATCTTACGGTTAATTTTTACAAAGAAGCCTAAGAAGACCAACACATGCGCAAGGATTGGCATATAGAATATGCGTTGATTATCAAAAGCAATTGCATCAAGGGTATAAATGCTCCTTGAAAATTCCAGCATCCGCGCCTTTAACAATGATATTAACGTTGCAAATATGGAATGATCCCTCATGATTTCAGATATAGGAATCCCTGAATCTTTAACCATATTATAATCAACCGTGGTCGCACGGGCTAAAACAACAAAATCACCTCTCAAAAATATCCAATTTGCAAAACTAACTCCAATGGCAGCACATAGGGCTAAACCACCAAGCATGGCAATCCATGGACTTACAATCACCCCTCGGTATACTTGCCCAACTGTTTGATAAAGATTTTTAGGATACAAGATTAATAGGAATGCTAAGATCACAAGCGACGTCGTTAGAAAATAAAATGGTATATATGTTGTCATGATCAACATAAACAGAAAGATCATCCACATAAGACGAGACGTCTTTTGTGTTTGAATATAATCCATTAGCAGGAAATAAAACCAAATCGATGGGACAACAATGAGTATCAAGGTGACTTGCGTAAACACCGTCATGGAATACCCAGAAAAAAGAAATAACAGAAAACCTAAATACGCTAAGAATGAATTCTTGATTAATCGATGCAGTAAAAAATACACACCCAACGCGCCAAACATCAAATACAACACAATTGTCCATATAAAACTATGATAGAAATTCACACCCAACTTATTTAATAACAAGGTGATTACCCACAACGGATTATATTCACCAACTTGACAGACATGCCCCATGCCCCAATGAACAAAAGGATTCCAATGGGCAAAAACACCAACCATTAAATTAGATAGAAAATATTTTACAACAGCGTATACAGCAAAAGTATCTTCACTGACAAATACATCACCCAACAAAAAACCTCTATAAATAAAACACCATAAAGCAATTGGAAGAGCGAACTTGAAGGTAGATTTAACGCGGGATAATAAAGGCATGAATGAAAACCACGATGACCCTATTTTGACGGCCAATAAATGTCTCGAGTTAATACAATGATGGTTGTCAAAACTGCTTTAATGCTTTTAAAACTTAATGCTTTGGACTTATCGTGCTTACGACCTACGTGTTCAAAATAAATTGTTTTATAATTATGGTCAGCTCTTAGCAAACGGATGATACATTCTGCCAAAGCGGCCAATCCTGTTGACTTAATCGGGATTGACTGCAAGAGATCACGGCGGCAAATAAAAGCGCCATTATAATATTTTAACTTTAATCCAAAGATCACATTCATCAATCCAACAAACATCCATGATAAGAAACGGCGCAACAAGGATCGTCGGTTGGTTTTTTTCATGTATGAAATAACAATGTCTGCTTGCCCGCGCGCTAGGATCAAGTCCTTCAAGGATTGTGCGGCCATATCATTATCACCAGGAAAAACTGTCACAAAGTCCTTCGTTGACATTTTAACGCCACGGGAAAAAGAATACCCAAAACCTTGATTAGATGCATTGACTGCAACCCGAATATTAGCATTGCCCTCTGCTTTGATCCTTGCAAAATCACCCGTTTTATCCGGACTTCCGTCATCAACAACAATGATTTCATAATCCTGAACCAAAGAAGATACAGCAGCAACCGCATTATCAATAGCGGCTTCTATATTATCCTCTTCCCTAAATGCAGGGATAATCACGCTGACACTTTTATGGTTGGACTTATTGGACATTTTTTGTTTTTAGGATAATACGCCCTGCTTCACCTTGCGCAAGAACGCTAAATGCTTGATTGATATCTTCTAAGTTAAAACGATGTGTGATCATTTTATCAAAAGGTAAAACCCCTTGTTTAAAACTACGGGTGTATTTGGGGATATCTCGATCTGGCAACGATTCACCACCCCATGTTCCAACAATGCGCTTGCCCTTGATTAGATCAAAAGGATGCAATGAAATTTTTTCATCTTTGCTTAAATTACCTGCAATGACACAAATACCTGTCTTCTCTTTAATGGCACTAAATGCATTTTCCATGGCGAGCTTATTACCAGAGGCATCAACCGTATAATCAACACCACCTGGAACAATGGCGGCTATTTGCTGTAATAAATCAGGACTTTTGGCATTTAAGAAATGTGTCGCTCCTAAACGCTTCGCAAAATCTAATTTCTTTTGTTCAATATCAATGGCTATGATTGTTTTAACACCCCGACGCTTCGCCCCTAACACAACACTTAATCCAATACCTCCAACACCAAAAACAGCCACCGATGAACCCTTGGCAGCATTAACGGTATTTTCCATAATACCGCATCCTGTTAAGATGGCGCAACCTAAGATCGATGCCACATCAGGCCTAATGGACTTTGAAATCTTGGTCACACGATTTTCTGAAACAACCGTTAAATCTGCAAATGTAGTAACCCCTCCAGCATTAATTGTCTTACCATTCAACAAATATTGACTGTTGATTCCATCTAAACCTTCCCCTTTAATCCATGAAAGGCAGACATAATCACCCTTTTTAACTTTTGTAATCCCTGCGCCACAATCAACAACAATCCCAGATGCTTCATGACCAAGTAAATGAGGCAAGAATTTATCAGGTCCTTTTAAACCTATCATCTCATTGTATTGAGCACGACATATGCCGGTATACAAAACGGAGACTAAGACTTGACCTTTTTTAAGGCGAGGGATTTCAACATCATCAATAACAAGAGGCTTATGAAGTTCCCAGAGGATGGCCGCGCGTGTTTTCATGGGATAAACCAATAAAAATCGCCGGTGTAATTTACTTCTTTAAATAAAGCTTTCCAAGCATCAACGTGCATATAAGTTAGCGCCGTTAAATTCCATGCATCCATACGCTCTTTTTCTTCAGGAGTTCTATACGCATCCATCGTCACAAAAGAACCCTTCTTAGCAACACGTTGAATTTCACGAAGAGATTGCTTACAGTCTTCGGGTGGCAAATTATGTATGGTGTTGATCGATATCACCACATCAAAACTTTTATCAGCAAATGGCAATTTCTTGGCATCACCTACTTGAACAAATGGCTTGATGGATTCAATAGTATTTTCAATGGCATACGTTGAGATATCAATGCCACGCACTTTAATGCCAGGGACAGCTAAGGTTAAATCATATAACATAAAACCTTTACCACTACCCACATCAAGCACTGTACTATCCTTGGTTAAACCAAAATGCTGGATAAAGGTTGGCATAACGGGTTGCCAAAATCTTGGATTATAGCTATACCCACCATAACCATACTTTCGGTCACCATCAAAATATTCTTTTCCAAATTGTCGGCCGATACGACGATCTTCTTCGGTCTTTTCTTGACCACGCTCAAAAACTTTACGATTTGCTTTCGGATAATTTACTAAGAGATCAATTTCAGCCATTATGCAGACACCTTCATGATTGCTAATAATTCAGCCGTAGGGATTTTAGGATTTAAGTCTTCTAAACCAGAACCAAATTTAAGCATAGGTTCAATTTTTTGATCTGGATCAATCATCAAATCACAAACAACAGGACCTTGCATGGCTAAAACTTTTTGTATGCCAGAAACCAACTCCTGATGATTGGCAATGCGTATGGCCGGTATGCCAAATGCTTCTGCAGTCTTAACAAAGTCAGGAAAGCTTAACCCAGTCTTTTGATCTACCGCCGCATAATTAGAATTAAGCCACGTATCGATTGTTTGCTTTTGAATGGCATGCCCATCATTACTAAAAATAAAAACTTTAACATTCATATTGTATCGACGGATCGTTGCCAATTCTTCTATGTTCATCATCAAACCACCGTCACCCGTCAAGCATAAAACACGCGAAGCGCCAGCACAAATGGCACCAACACTAGCTGAGAGCGCATATCCCATGGGCGTATGATTCCATGCTGAAAAAATACGTTGACCCAACTTCATTTCAATCGCTTGCAAGGTCCAAGATATATTAGCCCCTGTATCGGTTACATAGACATCTGTATTAACAGAAGCCTTAGAGATTTCCTTAACAAAAACATGCCCATCAACAAAATCTTTTCTGTCATACTTTGATGGTGGACAAATTGGATACTGCTTGGCCCATTCTTGAATTTGATTTCTCCAGGCAACATAACGATCTTGATTCCCGTCACACAAAGAAATCAATAATTTAAAGAACAATGGTAATGGTGACTGAACACCCAAATCTAAACGAAAATCATTTTGAGTAAACTTACTTAACTCGTGTGGGTCTATATCTATTAAAACTTTTTTTGCCTTTGGTGCGAATAACGTAGTCTTACCACCTGTAATCATTTGAGATAATCTTGTTCCAGCACCAATGATTAAATCTGCATTTTGCGCTGCAAAATTTCCTGAGCGTGGACCAACCACACCTAAGCCACCCATATTTAGCGGGTCATCATAAGCCATGATGTCTTTGCCGCCCCATGTCAATAAAATTGGTATGCCTAGTTTACGTGCAAAATTTAATACAGGATCTATCGCACCTGCAATACGAACGCCTGCTCCTAAAACAAGGACTGGTCTTTTTGCATCTTTGATCCATCCAATCAATTGGGTTGCTTGCTCACTACATTCTGGATAATGATCTTTTGCTGGCACAGGAAATTCACGCAATTGGCTGACATCAATGTCCATGCGTTGCAAATCATCAGGTATGTCAATCACAACTGGACCTGGTCGATCATGTGTTGCAATATATAACGCTTTTTGTAATTCATACTTAATGTCATATGGATCCATCACGCGAACAGAATACTTTGTAATAGATGAGAACAATGAAACAACATCAGTTTCTTGAAAACCTTTTTGACGCAACTTTTCACTAGGGCGCAACCGCGGCGTTGTAACTTGACCACAAATAAATAAACAGGGAATAGAATCAAAATACGCATTGCAAATGCTGGTCGTTAAATTTGTGGCACCTGGGCCGGATGTGACCATGACAGTACCAACTTTACCACTAATACGCGAATAGGCATCCGCTGCTGCACCACCAGCTTGTTCGTGCTGAACACAGATATAATCCATATCTTTGTGTCGAGCCACAGCGTCTATTGAGTGAATAATGGCGCCGCCAGAGACTACAAAAACATGTTTGATCTCATGACCATGTAAAAATTGTGCGATATAATCCGCTAATTTCATTTAACCCCCACACCCATACCAAAAATATAGTGGCACATTGGTGCAAAACCTGTGGTTAAGACTTCATCATTCATGCCAAACATAAACACACGTTTAAAATATTTGCTCATTAAGGCATTGAGTGATTTCTGGCTATGTAAATTGATGTGCTGAACGCGACTACGTTCTGACGCATAATCATTGGCTGTGATATTTGGGGTCCCAATGATACAAACACCATCTTTTTTAAGAATCTTGGCTTGGGATTCAACAAAGGGATCATTTAAATGATTATCTAAATGTTCAATAACATCAATCGAATAAGCCCCGTCGAATTTCTCTTTTGGTAATTTCAAATCTTGTATGGTGCCGCATTTAAATTCAATGTTTTTTAACTTTGCCAAACGTTTCTTATTACTTTCGATATGCCTGGCATCTGGTTCAATCGCCAAAACATTTTTAACATGTTGAGCAACAATGGGCGTTCCAAAAGCATCCCCACAACCAACTTCAATGGCTGAATCAAAACCATCAAACATTTTCGCAGGAAATTTATAACGGGCCAACACAAAACCCAAATGCTTTGGGTCATGTAAGAGGCTATATGATGTCCATGGACCTAATTCTACTGAGTCAATAAACTGATAATCTGTACCTAAATGATATGCTTCTTCTTGAGTAATTTTTTTAGCCATATCCTCTGCTTTCTATTTTAAAAATGCATTCCCAGATCTGCGCAATTTATACATATCTTGATTTCTTTTCAAAGCATTAACTAACTTGGCTCGTTTATCTTTTTTCCAAGGGTCGTAAACGATAGAAAAATTTCTGCCAGACACAACACTCTTACCCTGAGCACGAAACCATTCGATGCTTTCGTAAATATCACTTAGCGGCGTACCTTGTTTGCTCTTTAAAAAATCTTTGGTTTCAATAACCTTAAGCTTAGCCGTACGTTTATCATTTAGAATGGTATTGTGTATTTTAGTTTTTGTCCAGCCTGGACCAACAATAAATATATTCAAATCCTTATTCTCTGCATCTAAGAACTCACACATCTTAGCTAATAATATTTTAGAAACGGTATAGGCAGAGAAATTCTTAACCGCTCCATTCATACCACCACCAGCAAAAAGCACCACATCTGAAGTTTTCTTTTGACGGTATGGGTGTAAAACATGCAAGGCACGTAATTGAGCTAAACAATTAGTATTTACTGACGATTGCCATTCATCAAAATCCGCATCAAAGAACGGAACAACAGGCAATGGATGACCCACACAAGATATAAAAACATCCCATCGCAATTTTCGTTGTTTAAAGAAAGAACCTAAAGCAATAATATCTTTTGATTTTGAAACATCGCACTGTATTAAGGTGCAGTGTTTATGATTTTTAATTGCTGCTAAATTACCTTGGCTTCGATACGTACCAATAACCTTAAAACCATCTGCTAAATAACGCTTGGCCATATCTAGGCCGATATCACTGCTAATCGATAAAATAAAAACAGTGCGCATTAGTAGGGCCCGACAAAGGTGTCGACTATTTTTTCTTTGAAATCAAATTTATCTTTACGCTCTAACAGCTCGTATGCCGTTGCTATGATGGTTTCAAAGTTAGGATAAAAAGCTTCTTCCAAAGGCTTTGAAACTGGGCACGGTGATTCTGGCCATGTGATGCGCTTAACGGGTGCTTTTAAATACTCAAACGCTTTATCTGCAACAACCGCGGCAACTTCTGACGCAAAACTACAGCGTAACCAGCTGGTATCAGCGACGATCAATTTGCCTGTTTTTTGCACGGATTGAATGATGGTTTTCTCATCTAAAGGATTAATGGTGATCGGATCAATGACTTCGACGCTAATCCCAACTTTTTCTAATTGTTCTGCGGCTTTCAAAGCTTGGCTCACCATCCATGATGTCGCCACAATGGTTAAATCTTTTCCAACACGTGCAATGCGTGCTTGTCCAAAGGGAACGGTGTAATAATCTTGCGGCACATCCATTTTAATATCATATAAGGAACGATGTTCCAAGATAACGACAGGCGAATCTGACTTTAGTGACTGTAAAATGATGCCTTTGATATCACAGGCATTGCTTGGCATGGCAACGATCATGCCTGGAAAATGCGCTAACACAGACTGAATACTTTGAGAATGCGTTGGGCCTTGCCCCCACCCTTTACCAATTATGCCACGCACGACGATCGGCACCACAGATTTTCCAGCGTAGGTGTATTTCCATTTTGCAGCATTGTTGATCATCTGATCCAAAGCCAAAAACATAAAATCATTACGTGCATGCACAAGCACTGGGCGTTTTTTATTTAGCGCAGCACCGATCGCAACACCTGTTAAAGCATTTTCAGATGCTGGTGTATCAAAAACACGGGCATTACCAAATTTTAAGAACGCGTCGCGTGTCGTATTAAAAATGCCTTTGTAATCATCGACACCAAGACCAAAGATAAAAACATTGGGATCCTTATCCATGCCTTGGCATAACGCTTCACTAATTGCTTGTCCGTATGTGATTTCACGCATGATTAATATACCGATCTAAGTAGTTCTGAAGTTTCTGGCCAAGGTGCAGATAAAGCCAATGCATAGGCTTCATCAGATCGCTTGATCCATTTTTGATTAAGTGCATCTACATCTGCTTGGGATAACACTTTTTCCTTAACTAATTTTTCACTGTATCGCTTGATTGGGCAACGCGACATCCACAATTCAACTTCGTCCTTGGTGCGGTAGCCTCGATCATAATCAAACAATGGCCCAACATGCTCACGAAAACGATAGGTTAAACATTCAACAAATTGCGGTGTCTGAGTCTTGCGAATTTCTTCAATGACTTTGCTAAGTGTCTGAAATACCATTTCTACATCATTGCCATCAATTTGGGTTGTTTTTAAATCTGCAGAAGCAAGACGTTGATAAATCGGCGATGACGGTTGACGCACACTTAATGGCGAATGCGTTGAATACAAATTATTTTCACAAAGAAACAGCACTGGGAGTTTCTTAGCTAAGGCAAAATTTAATGTTTCAGGAAAAACCCCTTCTTCAATCGTGGCATCTCCAAAAATAGAAACTGCCACATTGTCTTTCTTATCCATTTTAAAAGATAATGCCGCGCCAGCAGCAACAGGGATCATGGCACCCAAAATTGGTGATGAATAAACATGCACCGACGGATCTGTCAAATGCGCTGAACCAGCCCTGCCACGAGAAACACCGGTGACACGACCGCATAATTCTGCAAAAAATCCATTAAAGTCCCCACCTTTAGCCAAATAGGCGGCATGACATCTGTGACCTGTAAAAACTTGATCCTCTTGTCTTAATGCCAGCGATAACCCAGCCGACACTGCTTCTTGCCCAATCGACAAATGTGTTGGGGTCTTCATCATCTGTTCTTTGGCATAAACAGCAACGATCTTTTCTTCGGCTTGCCGAATCTTGATCATACCTTCTAATAATTCTTTTTTAGGAATGCTCATTGTAAATTAACCGCTTGCATGGTTTTGATATTGTAATATTTATTATCGGTCATAGAATTAGGCACCTTACCTGCTTCAAATGCCTTGCGTAAATCGATGACAGCATCGGCAATCGTGTGCTTTGGCTTAAACCCTAACTCTTTTTGAATCTTTTCTGAAGAAATATGATACGAACGATTGTCGTTTGTTGGTTCAACAACAATTTCTATGGATGGTCGATTTAGATTATCTTTGACCATATGCGCAATTTGACTGACAGAATGATTTTCATAACCCGCATTAAAAATCTTTCCGGCAATTTTTTCTGCTGGGTATTTTAGCGTCTCAATATATAAATCCGTCATGTCTTCAATGTGCAAATTAGGACGTTTTTGATCGCCACCAAATACTTTGATGCGATTATTATTGATCGCATGATTGGTTAAAATATTAACAGTCAAATCCAAACGTAAACGTGGTGAATAGCCACACACTGTGGCTGGGCGTAAAACGAGCACAGTAAAATCTTTGGTCTGCGCTTTTAATAAGACATCCTCACATAAAGCTTTATATTTCGAGTAATCCGTCAAAGGTTCAAGCGGTAAATCCTCCGTCACATTTGGCGTCTCCTTGACACCATAAACACTTGAACTCGACGCATAAATAAAACGCTGAACTTTATTTTTCTTGGAAATATCAACCAAAGGAATAAACGCATCATAATTAATGGTTTTAGCTAAATTGGGATTTAATTCATAACTTGGATCATTTGAGATGCAAGCTAAATGAATCACGGCATCTGTACCTGGAATTTCTTTTTCTAACAAGGCAACATCACGAATATCACCTTTAACGCAGGTCAATTGCTTATTATTCTTAACACCGTCGAAAACATCTGTACCGTATAGGAACAAATCCAAAACTTTAACATTATAACCCGCTGCTAATAATTTTGGAATTAACACAGCGCCCACATAACCTGCCCCACCTGTAACAAAAACATTTTTTATCATGAGAGATACTCCTTGCACTTACGTAAGACATTTTCGGGCAATATATAATTCATACAAAAATCTTTATTAGTACAATATGGCATATAACACGGCATTTGAGGGCAATTGAGCGTCGAGGAAACCACTTCGACATTGGGAATACCCTGCATGCGCAAATAATTTGTTGGCCCGTACAAGGTTATAACTTTTTTTCCTAAAGCCTGACCAATCGCTTGCCCTAATGAATCCGAAGTTACAATGATACGACAACTGTTAATCCATTCAATATATTTGACGAGATTCTTGTGCCCTTGTTGCCAACTCACAGAATACTTGCCTTGTAGCAACATTTCAAGCTTCTTCCAATGATCCATGGGCCATGCTTTGGTCGGCCATTTGCTGCCAACAGAATGATTAAATCCTACATCATATTTAATACGGACATGACGGCCATTGCCCAAAACCAACCCTTGCCCGTTCCACTTCTTATCTACAGTTTCGTACAATAACTCTAGGGCATTTTTAGGGATATCACGTTGATTTTCTTGACCGGATAATAAATAACGCGTTGAACGTTTGCGCGTCGTGATTTGATGAGACTTATCGTTGAAATAAAATCCAAACTTCTTCTTCGACGTGATGCGATTGATCAACGTGCAGATGCCAATATCTTTTTCTAAGTTGATTACAATATCAAACTTTTCCTGGCATAAATCTTCCATAACTTTGGAGCCAAAAATAAGTAAACGCGAAATATAGGGATTATTTTTCAAGAGTTGTTTGGCTTGCCAATCCGTTACCCACGCCACATCATCATCTTTGTATATATGCAAAAGAGCGGTACAAATAAGAACATCGCCTAGACTGACCGTTGTAGAAATGCCGCGGTCAAGAAACTCCGAAAAACCAGTTTTTATGATCAAAACTTTTCGTTTTTGTTTCATGAAAGATCTAAAATCATTTGAGGACTAACGGTGAACGGCTCCTGCAGTCGCATCTTGTTTGCCGTAAGTATTGACCACTTCATCGACATACTCGTGATTTTCCGCATACGGTTCGCTGATCGCACGTATTTCAACTGAGGAATGTCCATATTCTTGAAACCGATTATTCTTCACCTTAATGTCACAAGAATTACATTTACCATAAACTGCACATGGCACCCACTCACCCAATAATTTAGGTGGCTCAACATCTAATAAATGCCCCAATGGAAAACGATTGGCATACAAATCAGAATGGCAACGAAACACATATCCTGCCGGATCAATTAAGAATTCTGTCGTGCGACAATCACAATTACGGATTTGACGAGAATTGACTGCTTCTGGATAGCGCATTGTCCCGTAGGTTGTCCCGTTGTATGGTCCTAAGAATTCTTTTAAACGAAAATCAATGCCCATGGCCTCTGCTTGTTTTTGAACTTTGCGCGTTTCTTCCATATATTCAGGATGATCCACCGCCCAGACGCCAACATGATACCCTTTATCCATAAAATAGCGCACACGTTTAAGCAAAACATCAGGATCTTGTTGACCACGGTGATATGAAACACGTATGGAAGCATATGGTGCATCGCGTTTAATACGATCTTTGGGGATATGGCTCATAAAAACATCTGAGTCAACTTCCAAATTGGTCAATAAATCAATGGGAAGATCAGATCTTAAGCCCTTAACAATTTCATAAAAATGTTTATGAACGGTTGGCTCGCCACCTTGCAAGGTGATGGGGATATTGCCTTCTTTTGTTTGAAGGCGATTTAAACCGCGTATCCAGTCTTCACCTGTCATCCAGCGTTTCTTGACCAAGTCACCACCATGGTGATTGATGCAATAGCTGCAACGCAACATACAAGCAAAAGATAGGAAAGCTGCGATATAATTAAAAGAATCGGGAAGAACAATTGGTTTTAGGTCGGAATTTGACATGGCTTAATAGTAATATAAAACAACATTGCCTTCAATATAATTATCTAGAAATGCGCAACTTTTTTTTATTAGCATTTATAGATAATAAAATTGCTAAGAGTAATGATGATCCAATAAATGTTAATTTCAATACAATCGGTATATGCAACACATGTTCTAAGAGCATGCTCGAACCCACGAAAACCAGAATAGAACCTAATGCATAATGCAAATAGGTAAACATCGGCATTACCGCTGCTAATGCAAAATACATCGCCCGCAATCCAATGATAGCAAATACATTTGACGTCCAAACAATAAATGGATCCTTGGTGATGGCAAAGATTGCTGGGATCGAGTCGAGCGCAAATAATAAATCGGTAAATTCTACAATAATAAGGATAACAACCCAATCTTTGAGACGCGGAAAATGCTTCTTACAGAAGAGCAAAATCTTATTTTCTTCCATATGAATATCTTTTTCTTTATCAACAAACATTTTAATACCCATAAGTACAAGGAATGTACCCAAAACATATAATAGCCATGAAAACATCATGATCAGTTTAATGCCGACGATAATTAGGATAGCACGCATCAATTGTGCGCCCCAAACACCCCATGTTAGAATCTTTGCCTGTTCATGACTTTCGCACTTAAAATATTTAAAAATCATTAAAAACACAAAAATATTATCAACGCTTAAAGACAATTCAATTAAATATCCCGTAAAAAACTCAAGTGCTTTTTGATGCCCTTGGTAATAATAGATGCCGGCATTAAATGCTAAAGCCGCCAAAACCCAACCTATGCTTGCTATAACTGCAGTACGCATTTTCATCGTTGAAATACCCCGCTTTTACCACCGCTCTTATGAATTAATTGAATATTTGATATACACATATCTTGCCCCGCCCACTTCATCATGTCATAAATGGTCAAGCATGCCGCACTGACCGCAGCCAAACTTTCCATTTCAACCCCAGTTTTACCCGTGCAAACCACCTCAGCTATAACCTTAATTGTATTCTTACTTTTTATAGCTTCAAAATTTACTGTAATTTTTTCTAAATTCAATGGATGACAATATGCAAGGATTGCTGGCGTAAATTTTGCTGCATTAATGCCAGCTAATTTGGCCGCTTCAAACACATCACCTTTGGGAGATTTCTTGGCTAATAAATCTTTAAACGCTTTAGGCTTCAATGTAATCATGCCTGTTGCGACTGCTTTCCTGACACTAACATTTTTTTGACTAATATCAATCATCACTCATGGATCCTTTACGATTTTTCTTTTTTGCAGATTGTCGCTTTTTATCAGCCAACATGCGTTCCTTCGCAGACAACGATCGTTTGCGATTCTGTCGACGACGTTTCTCTTGCATGGACTTGCGTTGTTGCTGCCGAAATAGCTCGCGCTCTTCTAATGCTTGTTGCAATAATTCCCATGCACGGATGCGGTTTTGATACTGACCACGAAATTCTTGGCATTTTATCACAATACCCGTTGGCTTATGAATGAGCATGACACAAGACTCAACCTTATTGACATTCTGCCCACCTGGGCCGCTCGAACGTACAAAAGATTCTATTACTTCGTCTTTTGATATAAGTATCCGGCCCATTCTCTTGCCTTTACGGTTTGAATTAACTTAAAATTGTTAAGCTTAAATCCTTTTTCAAATACAGGGCAATTGCTCAATGATATGCCAGAAACTGCCAAGAAACCACCCTTGCTTACAAAACGTGCAATCTTTTTTTGTGTCGTGATTAAATCCTGCGTCACTAAATTAGCAGCAACAAAATCATAAGTCTTATCATGTTTAAAATGATTAATGTCTGCACATAATACAGTAGCTTTTAATTGATTTACTTTAAAATTTTTCTTGGCCGCCTCAACCGATAAATCTCCAATATCAAGCGCAACAACCCTTTTCGCACCATGCTTTAAGGCCACCATCCCCAGAATACCTGTGCCTGTACCAATATCAAGCAATGTTTTGATATACTCACGTTGATCTTCAATCATCTGTGAAACAATTTGTGTTGTTTCATGTAAGCCTGTTCCAAAAGATAACAATGTATCCATCAAGATATAATCTCTGCCCGCCACCTTTTTATATTTCTTTTGGCACCACACCGGAACAACATCTAATAGTTTCGTCAAACGCGATGGCTTCCACTGCGTTTTCCAACGGGACGCCCAATCTTTAGGTCTTAAGGTCTTGGTGCTTACCTTAACTTTTAACTTTAATTTATGAAATAAGCTCTTAACCTTCACGAATTCTGAGCGCAACGTAAAATAAATCTTTAGCGAGGATGCCTTTAAGTTTAAGTCTTCAATGATATCGTTTGATGAAATTCCTAATGCTAGTAGGACCGTACGCACAAGCGCCAAATCATTAGGATCTTTGCTTTGAAAGGTGATTTCGTAAACTAACTGTGGGATGCGTTCTTGGGAAATCAAGATTTAGGTAAAGAATGGATCTGGCTATTAAAATATTGGCATTGATTGCCGCCATTGGTTTTAGATAAATACAACACTTGATCAGCTGCTTTAATTAAATCTCTACCTGTATCTAATCCTGCCGCAGGAAAGGCGCTCGCACCAACGCTAAAACTAACTTTGATGGATTTACCTTTTTGAGTAAATTCATCATTGGCCTGAGGTGAATTCAAAAATCGTTCAATGGGAATCTTAGCCTGGGCGATATCTGTCTCGGGCAAAATAATTAGAAACTCATCACCACCAAGTCGACCAATAATATCTGTTTTACGCAACGTGGCTTTCAATGCAGATATTGCACCACGCAAACATTTATCCCCATACAAGTGGCCAAATTGATCATTAACTTTTTTAAAATTATCAACATCAATCAGAACACAACTTAGGTTTAAATCATAACGTTTGGCACGGGATAATTCTTCATCAAGGCGTTGCAATACTGCCCGTCGATTATAAACACCCGTTAACCCATCTAACTGCGATAATTTTTTTAAGAAATTCTCTTTGCGGCGAACCTCTGTCACATCATGAAAAGCTAAAATCACATGTTGTGGGCCAGCGGCAAATTGAGCTGGAACATAAGCAACACGCATAAAAACAAAGACATGACTACGGCGCATGGTGGGCAACTTAACTTCATGTTCAAAAAAGTCACCTTTAACGCGAGCACTTAATAATTCCAATAAAATTTTTGTGCTAATTTTAGTCGGAAACGACGGAAACCAACTATCAAATTGTTTTCTATCTTGACTTGAAAACAATTGAAGAGCAGCCTGATTAGCATTCAACACTTGAAACGTTGACGTCCAAATCCCCTCAATCAAAGGCACAGGTGCTAAATCAAACAACAGTTTGAATTTATCCTTAGGCGCCTTAACCAAAGTAGTGATAAAATTATGACGTTCGTTTAATTTGCTCATTTAAATTTAATGAGTGAAGGTTCATATTCTTTAGGCGCTTCATACCCTAAAAGATTTAATAACGTCGCAGCTACATTAGCCAACCCACGCGTTTTTAGATCAGCAATATCATACTCACCTTGATAATTGGGATCAACGATCGCAAATGGCACAGGATTCAATGAATGCGCTGTGCTAACTTGTTGCTTGCCATTCTTCACGGTAAACATTTCATCAGCATTACCATGATCTGCTAAAACAACTGCTATGCCATTGACCTGTTGAATGGCTTGCAAAATCTTTCCTAAACCTTCATCCACAGCCTCAACGGATGTAATGATTGCTGCCGGCACACCTGTGTGACCAACCATGTCGCCATTAGGATAATTGATGCGACCGAATTTATATTTGCCACTTTTAAGCAATTCAATGGTTTTATCGGTGATCTCATCGGCCTTCATGCGTGGCGCTTGATCAAAACGAATCTTATCTGACGGGATTTCAATATAAGTTTCAAGGGATTCATCTAAATACCCGCTTTTATTTCCATTCCAAAAATATGTCACGTGACCATATTTTTGTGTTTCTGAGACGGCAAAGGCAGGTATTTTGTTGGCACACATATAAACACCAACAGGCTCATCAATCTGTGGCGGCTCAACCAAATAGTTCTTTGGAATATGCAAATCACCGTCATATTGCATCATACCCGCAAACATTACTTCGGGATCTCTAACACGATCAAATTTATCAAAATCAATGCTGTCAAATGCTAAAGACAATTCAATCGCACGATCACCTCTAAAATTCATAAAGACGACACTATCACCATCTTCAATGGTTCCAACCGGTGAACCATCGTCTTCAATAACAAAGGAATCTAAATATTGATCGGTGATTTTTGGATCTTCTTTATAATAGGTTTCTACTGCTTCTTTGGCTGAAGCAAAGCGACGGCCACGTCCTAATACATGCGCCTTCCAACCACGCTCGACAATTGACCAATCCGCATTATAACGGTCCATGGTTGTGACCATGCGCCCACCGCCGGACGCAATGCGATAATCATAGCTGCGATTAGCATCATTAATTTCTTTGAGCACAGCCTCTGTTTTTTCAATATAAGTTAACGCTGATTTTTCATACACATCGCGACCATCCAACAAAACATGCAAACAAACGCGTCGTACGCCTTCTTTGGCACATTCACGCACCAATGCAAACAACTGATCAATATGCGCATGTACATTCCCGTCTGATAATAACCCGATAAAATGAAAAACCTTGTTGTCTTTCTTTACTTGATTAACTAGCTTTTTCCACGTGTCTGTTTTATAAATGGCGCCTGAATCAATGGACTTTTGAACAAGTTTAGCG
This sequence comes from uncultured Planctomycetales bacterium, assembly GCA_964572155.1. Taxonomy (GTDB): domain Bacteria; phylum Omnitrophota; class Gorgyraeia; order Zapsychrales; family Fredricksoniimonadaceae; genus JACQQW01. The sequence goes on from CAZNDZ010000002.1 coordinate 46,969, forward strand.
CCTTGGTCAAAAATACGACCAGCACCCAAGGCATTGTGACCAACTTCAGAATTACCCATATCATCATCACTTGGCATACCAACAGCTGTGCCGTGGGCTTTAAGTGTTGTGTATAATTTTGATTTCATCAAATCATCTAAGACGGGCGTCTTTGCTAAAAAAACACCGTCGCTATTATCTTGTTTGCCAATGCCCATGCCATCCATAATGACCAAGACCACTGGTCCTTTGCGACCAGAAAATTTTGCCAACTTGTTTAACTGATGACTCATAATAACTCCATTCTAAAACTTAACTGTAGGCACTTGTTGTGCTGATTCAGCTGCTTTGAAATATACAGCGGGTTGCGTTTTTCCTGTGGCTGTTGCAAAAAATCTACCAAATAAACTTTGTTGATACGCATTAAATTCTTGGACGCTTTGATTGTAGCGCATGCGTTCAACAGAAATACGATTTTCAGCGCCCTCTAATTGCGCTTGTAAATCACGAAAGCCACCGTCTGCTTTAAGCGTTGGATAATTTTCAGAAACCATCAGTAATTTTGATAAAGCACCTGTTAATTGATTTGCAGCCTCAACTTTTTCAGGTACAGATGCGGCAGCTCCCCATTGACTACGCAAACGGGTGACATCTTCAAGGATCGTCTTTTCATGATCTGCATAACCTTTGACGGTATTAACTAAGTTTGGTATTAAATCAAAACGACGTTGCAAGACAACATCCACTTGAGACCAGCTGGATTGAACTTGTTGATCTAATCTTATCATGGTATTAAAACCACCTTGATACCATCCAAATGCCGTTGCTGCTAAAAAAACTAAAACACCAATCACAATCCAAATCTTATTCATAGTTCTCCTTTTAAACGCCTATTACACTGTGTGCCACTGGCACTCAGGTCTATTACCATCGACCACTTGAACCACCGCCACCACTGGAACCGCCTCCAAAACCACCAAAACCACCTGAACCACCACCACTAAATCCGCCACCACCGCTATAACCACCGCCGTAAAATCCTCCTGGTCCTGCACCGCCGCGAAAAGTAAAAATCATTAAAAAAATACCTATAAAAATTAGAATAAATACCCAATCATTCGCATCAGTTTTTGATGCCGTGATTGGCAATTCACCCGATATAGAAACATTATACTCCTTTGCAACCAAACTGACAATAGCCCAGCTGCCTTTTAATACCCCAGCAGAAAAATTTCCTGCCTTAAAATCAGGGACAATCATTTCATTAATGATACGACTGCTTTGCACATCAGTAATAGCACCTTCTAAACCATAGCCTACTTCAATACGCAATTGCTTGTCTTGCGTTGCAATTAACAACAAAACGCCATTATCTTTCTTCTTTTGACCTACACCCCATTGTTGAAAAACTTTTACAGCATAGGTTTCGATCGTCTCATTACCAACGGAATTAACAGTTAAAACAGCTAATTGGGCACCTGTTTTTTGTTCTAATTCATTAGCCCATTTTATAATGGTTTCCTTGTTATCAGCATTGATGATCCCAGCCTGGTCGACAATATAGGCATTGCCTTGTGACAAGGCATCTGCCCAAGCAATAACAGGGAAAATGAAGAAAAATACGAATAGAAACTTTATATAAAGTTTTGAGATAAGTTTAACAATTCTGGGGGACATGAATTACGACTTTGTCTTCTTGGATTTCAGATGATAACTAACCCAAGCCGCTGCATGATTCTTAAGCCAATCATCAGCGGCAGCCTGGAAACCAATGTCATATCCGGCAATTTCACTTTCAAGCCACTTATGACGATTGATCTCGGCAATAACTTTCTTATCACGCAATAATTTCTTAGCGTCGATTTCCATATTTTTATTCTAACGTGTATTTTTCCTAAAACAAGTTTTTTAAGCAGCTGTGACAGACTTTTGTTTTAACAATTGATTTACTGTGGATTCAATTAAATTAACATGTAAGATAATTTCCACATTTGCATCATTTAATTCTTTGATCGTTTCTAATACGGACAACAAATATTTCTCAAATCCAATTAAACCTTCTCGCGTTTTCTCTGTTGATTCACGCATTTGTTTGAACACAATATTAAATCTATTGCCATTATCTCCAAGTCTAGAGGCTTCTATACAACCTAGCACATCGCTACGATCAAGATCTCTGATCATCTTATTAATAACCTCAATGACGCTTAATATCCTTTTAATTTTAATAGTTAAAGGATTTAATATGCCATTGACTTTTTCAAAGGTTGCTTCAAACAATTTTAACAACAACAGGACATCCCCACCAATTTTATGAAAATCATCACCTTGCACTTTGCCTTGCTTGGCCAATTCGAATAACTCAAGCGCAAAGAAATTGACCATGTCTGCCTGTAGTCTCGACGATGCAGAAAGCAACCCAAGTTGCTGTGTACGCGAGGAAATATCACTCGCATCACTGGAAATGGTTGATGCATGCATCTCAATCTCTTCAGAGTATTTCTTAATTTCTTTTGAAATAACAGCCAACGTCAACCCTTGACTACCTAAGCTATGTGTTTCAATACTGGCATTAAGCGACAATATAGAAATAAACTCTGAAAAATTAATGACTGCTTTGGTGTTCTTATTTGTCATCTCTTCGATTTTTAGAAGATTGTCGAAACTTTTGAATAAGAAATCAAAAATATCGCTAATGACTTGGCAATTTTGTCTGATATCACTTAATCGACCAATAAATACCGCTTGTTCTTTATGATCAAGGTCCGTCGTTTTTACAGCTGACTGTGATGTAAATTCTAATTTCTTAACTTCTTGAGGGATCATTTTCAAGCGTGATGTTAACTCTTCAATGATCACCTTGGACATAAATGCATCATAATCTTTAAAACCTACACTTTGTATGGTCTGTACTAATAAATCAAGTGATGCATTCATCCCGTTGGTTGATTCAACTTCTAAAACTTTTTTATATAAACCTGGGATAATCTTAAAATAATCGCTCGAGGGCTTAAGACGTATGGAGACATAACCACCATCAACAGGATAAACGCAAGCTAAAACCCAATAGTACTTGCCTTCCTTGGTCATGTTCTTAACGTAAGCTAAAACAATATTGCCAGCCTTGATATAATCCCACAAAACTTTGAAAACAACTTTGGGCATATCTGGGTGACGAATGATATTATGTGGACTTCCGATCAACTCTTCCTGAGTATATTGACTCACACGAACGAAGACATTATTGTCCGTCAGGATATTTCCAACTAAATCTGTTTTAGAAAAGAATAATTCTTTAAATAAAAATTCGCTTTCGACTTCTTTAGGGGTGACTTTACTTATTTTAGACATTCCACATTACCTTTCGTCAAAACGTTGTTAGCTTAACATCTTTGTTCATATATTATCCATCGAAATAACCTCATTCAAGAAAATTACATATTATTTCATTTTGTACGGATAAAATATTTGACATTCCCTCTAGAGATTATAAGATATGCGCTATGACTAAAAAACCATTTACACCCAATTTCAACACTTCCCCAGACAAATTTGCCAAGGAAGAACTTAATAAACTCTCAGCGCCTCAAAGCTTTGATGGAAATGTCAAAGCTGATTTTGCTGACACGACCCGTGGCGATATCCCTTGGGAATCAGAAGCCTTGGCCAAGAGTCATGGAGTTTACTTAGAATTCAATCGTGCCAAAGATGCCGGCCCAGAAAAAGAGTGGATTTATTTAATCCGCATCTCGATTCCTGGTGGCGGCCCTTTAAATAAAGAACAATATAATATAATTGACGAGCTTGCTACAAAATACACCAAAGATCCGGATGGCATGCCCTCGATTCGTTTGACCAATCGTCAAAACATTCAGTATCACTGGGTGCGCAAACATCAAGTCAAAGAAATCATCAAACGCGTGGCTGAATCAGGCTTTAACTCTTTAAATGGTTGCGGTGACAATACCCGCAATGTCATGGCTTGCCCCCTTGGTCGATTCTCGAAACATTTTAATGCAACCGCTTGGGCGAGAAAAGTTGGCGACTACTTTCAACTTCCTCTTGAGCCATTTATCACTGTCTGGGAAATTGATCCAACGAAGATCCGCAAACCAGGTGAATCTTTCAAATACGGCAAGAACTTACTTAACCGTAAATTTAAAATTGGGATTGCAGGCGTAATCGAAGATCCTAAAACTGGTCAATTAAGCGTTGATAATTGCGCGGAAGTTTTATCCGATGACATGGGCGTCGTTCCCGTCATTAAAGACAATAAAGTCACTTCATTTCAAATCTATATTGGTGGTGGACAAGGTGAACGTAATGGTAAACCTTCGATGGCTTGCCTTGCACAACCACTGACGCATGTTAGCGAAGCAAATTTATTAAAAACCATGGATGCCGTTCTTCAAGTCCATCAGACATGGGGTGATCGCGAGAATCGTATTTGGGCCCGTATTAAATTTGTTGTTAAGAAAATGGGCATTGATTGGTATCGCGGCGAAGTTGAAAAGATTTTAGGCTATAAATTGGATGCCCCTATTGCTAATCTTGATGTTGGTAGCCGTCACATGCATCATGGTTGGTTCCCACAAGACAATGGTTTATGGACCTTTGGTGCCTTTATCGAAAATGGTCGTTTAATCGACAATAGCCCCAATGGAAAACTAAAAGCCATGTGCCATTTTGTGATGAATAAATATGCCAATTTGGAATTCATGATCACGCCAAATCAAGATGCATTGTTTTGCAATATTCCAGAAGCACAAAAGGCTGCTTTTGAAAATGATTTAGCTACTTTTGGGTATGGTAAACGCAATGGCAAAAACTATTCTCAGTTACGCCTGTTATCAGGTGCTTGCGTTGGCCGTGATACGTGCCGTTTAACCTATACCGATTCTGAAAAGTTTGAGCCCTACTTAATTGATGAATTAGAAGCCATGGGTTGGGGTGATTTGCATGAGTCGATTGGCATCACAGGTTGCGAACGCCAATGCTTTAGACCTGCGACCAAAACCATTGGTCTGGTTGGTTCAGGATTTAATCGTTATCAAATGAAACTTTTGGGTACGGAAGATGCCAAACATCAAGGCCTTCCCTTATTAAGTGATGATGGGGAAAGTATTTATTTAAAATCCATCCCCCGCGAACGCGTGGCTCAAGTCATTGATGTTTTACTTAAATATTGGAAAGCCAATGCGAAAACTGGTGAAAGTTTAGGGTATTTTAACCGTAGGGTTGGCATTGCTTCCATTGTGCAGCATTTTAAAGATAATCCTGTGACAACAGATTTGATGGTTAAGACTTTATCTGCAGATTGTGTGATTGAATAATCCGGCTTCGCTCCAAAATTTTCATTTGGGAGCTATGCCGAATATAAAAATAAGAAAGCCGCTATTTGTTGTAGCGGCTTGATAAATTTATAATGACAGTCGGGCAAAGTCTGCCCAACAGGTTAGATCAGAACGTTTGTTTCATCCCAAGCAAAGATCGATTCTTCTTCTTGCTCAGCTTTTTCTTGTGACTGTTCGTTATGTGGTCCAAGTAACATGATAATCTCCTTCCTTTTATTGCTCCCATAGGGTTTATTGGCCCTTTATCTTGGGAAAAGATTAAGCTAAGTATAACCTAAACTACCAATTTTGCCAATAAAATTTATAAATAGGCATAAATAGCCAAATCTAATAAAATTTTACTAGATTTTCTCGTCCCAAAAATACTTTTACACTGCTTTAGACATCAAAACAGTGTAAAAAGTTTCAAACTCCACTATAAAATGAAATACATGTTCCCGAAGAACTGCCTAGGGACTAGATGGCAGACAACATACCTGTCACGCGTGCAAATTTTTCGCGTGGCTTGCCTAATTTGGCACCGCGTTCAATTTCTGCGGCATCAATTTTCTTCCATTCATCAAAATTAACAACCCTAACTTCACGATCTTTTAAAAATTTCAAAACAGCTTCAGTACTTGGCTCTACGCAAGGATTTAAATGGTCGATATCCTCTAATAGACACTTCACTGTTTCTTCAGCACATGGTTTGTTAGTACCAATGATACCAGTTGCACCACGTTTGATCCAACCGGCCACATACCAGCCATTATAAATTTGTTCAGAATCCATGACGCGGCCTGCTTGATTAGGGATAATACCACTGGCTTCAGAGAATGGTAAGCCTTTGATGGGAATACCACGGTAGCCGACACTGCGAAAAACAATACCGCAATCACGTTCTTCAATAACACCCGTGCCGCGCACTTTTTGTTGTCCGGATTCACCAAATAACTTGTTTACTTCAAATTTCATCTTTTGCACATGGCCTTTGCCTAAGATTTCTAAAGGACTTCTAAAGAAATGCATATAGAACTTTCGTTTGCGACCTTTAGGTGCAATCGTTGACATATGTTTTAAAATCTCATAATTCTTTTTATGACCAGCAAACTTAATATCTTCAAGTTCTTTGATACTCGCTTCATTTAATTCTAATTCTTGAGGATCAATGATTGGATCACAATCAACTAACTCATCCATTTCTTTTAATTCGGGCGATGTAAATGATGCTTGGGCAGGGCCGCGTCGACCATAGACATGAACTTCTTTGATTTTGCTTTCAGCTAAAATTTCAAGTGCATGTTGATTAATATCTGTCTTGCTTAATTCATCGGGAGTTTTACATAAAATGCGCGACACGTCCATAGCCACGTTGCCTTGACCTATAATGACCGCAACTTCTTGGGAGAAATCAAAGTGATGATCTTGAAAATCAGGATGACCGTTATACCATGCCACAAATTCTGTTGCGGTATAGCTACCCACTAAATCTTCACCGGTAATACCAAGCTTGCGATCTGCTTCCGCACCAATCGTAAAAATCACCGCATCATAAAATCGACGTAATTCAAAAACAGTAATATTCTTACCAACTGTCACATTGCCCATAAATGTAAACTTGGGATTAGCCGCTGTCTTTTCAAAAACCTTAGCAACATTTTTAATCTTTGGATGATCTGGCGCAACGCCATAACGCAATAGACCATACGGCACAGGCAATTTTTCGAACATGTCGACTTTAACTTCTTTAGACTGGCTAAGTAAATCAGCTGCTGCATAAAAGCCGCTGGGACCACTCCCAACAATGGCCACGCGCAATGGTCTAACCGCTGTGCCTAAACTTGACATAAAATGCCTTTCGTTACCGTTTGAATTCCGTCGCTAAGATTAAGTGTTTGATGCCTACTTTTGAAGCACTATCAATCACGGTCACAACGTAATCATACTTCACTGTACGGTCGCCGCTGATGATGATGGATGGTTCACTATATTTCTTGGCTAATTCTTGGAGCTTGAACACAAAAACATCTTTGTCTAAACGTAGATTATAACGTTGACCTTCCATATGCACATCACCATTGGCCGTAACCGAAACATTGATATCTTTTGTTTCAATCGGTGTTTGGTTCGAGGAAACTTGGGGTAAAGCAATTTTAATGCTCGAGCGGTAAATCAATGGGGTTGTGACCATGAAGATGATCAATAACACTAAAATAACGTCAGTAAACGGGGCGATATTGATTTCAGCGATGAGTTTGGTATTTCGGACTTTACGCTTCATAAATTATTTTCTTTTGATGCACATCAGATCCACGAGTTCGGAGGCAATGAGTTCCATATCAACGACAAAATTATCAATGGTGCGCATGAAATAATTGTAGGCAATAACCGCAGGAATAGCGACAATTAAGCCTGCCGCCGTACAAATCAACGACTCAGAAATTCCTGATGTGACCACATCCATACCACCTGATCCTGCCTTACCAATATCACCAAACGCGCGCATGATCCCAAGCACGGTTCCAAATAAACCAATATAAACTGCCGTACCACCGATGGTTGCCACGATGCTGGTAAAACGTTCAAGCTTGATTGTCTCAACCGTGATTTCACGTTCCATGGCATTAGAGATCACTTTTTCATCATGACCATGCAAATGCAAACCCGCCACCGCTACTTTTGCCGTCGGTGTATCTAGATTTTGACAAACTTCCAATGCATTATGCACTTGATTCAAATTATATTCTTTGCGGATTTGTTCCATGAGATCAAAACGGCTAACACGGGAACGACGGTAATAATAGATCATGCGTTCGATGATAACAGCGATGGACACAACGGAACAAAAGATCAAAATAAACATGGTGATGCCACCAGAACCAATGATCTCAAAAATACTTTTATTCGCAAACATCAAAGCCTCCTAAAACTTACACGTGTTAAATGATTGGGTAGATTCTATCCCAAATCCAAACAACTGCCAAACATTTCCTTAAAAAAGGCAACGGTAAGGTTCCGACCCACCATTGACTGCCTTTAAGAACGCTGCAAACTTGCGCGGCGGAATCGTCATCTCCGTAACTTTTTCATTGGTCACATCCTCATAAATCATCGTCATCCCCCGACGCCCATCCTCATCATTAAAATGCTTCACATAAACACTATAATGCGCCCCTAAATAATCCCATTCGACTAATTCTTGTAGTTTGGACATGTGGTTATCCTCATATTAAAGTTTATTGTACTTAGTATGTCTACCTATAGATTTTTCAATAGGATACTTCTTCGCATTCTTCATCATCTTCACATCAATCGCCTGAGATAAATCGATCTTCAAATTATCAGCCAGTTCAAACAAATAAATCGCCACATCAGCCAATTCATCTGCCAGTTCTTCTTTGTCTGTCTTACCATGTTCTTCAACTTCTTTCGGAGATTTCCATTGAAAGTGTTCTAAGACTTCGGTGGCTTCTAGGACTAGCGAAAGGGCTACGTCTTTGTGGTTGTGGAATTGGGCCCAATCTCTTTCATCACGGAATTTTCTGATTTTGGCTGTAATGGTCTTGATTTCTGATGGCATGATTTATTAATCTTAGTGAATTCAGGCTTGACTATCAAGGTGAATTTGTTAATCTCTTCTTTAAGATATTAACTTCATTGAAGGAGTGTTCATGATTATTGCAATCCCTAAAGAAACATTGTCCGGTGAAAGCCGTGTTAGTTTTATCCCCTCTTCGGTGGATCGTTTGGTTAAAAAAGGTGCACAAGTCATTGTTGAAGCTGGACTTGGTTTAAGCATTGGCATCACGGATGATGAATATAAGAAGGTTGGCGCTACCGTCGAGTCTGATCGGAGTAAATTGATTGCTGCGGGTGATATTGTGCTTCGTTTGCGTAAACCTCCGGCTGATGAAGTCAAGCTCTTGAAAAAGGGTTCTATCCATATTAGTTTCCTTGATCCATTTAATGAAAAATCGTTAGTTGATGCCTTGGCTGCGCAAGATGTCACCGCCATCTCGGTTGAAATGATACCGCGCACGACCCGTGCTCAAAAGATGGATGCGTTAAGTTCGCAGGCCAACTTGGCGGGTTATGTTACTGTCATATTAGCAGCAGAACGTTTGCCAAAAATATTTCCAATGCTCATGACCCCAGCAGGTACCATTTCCCCTGCCCGTGTGTTTATCATTGGGGCTGGTGTGGCTGGTTTGCAGGCGATTGCAACGGCCAAGCGTTTGGGTGCGCGTGTGGAAGCGTTTGACACCCGTGCGGTTGTTAAGGAACAAGTTATGTCGTTGGGTGCTAAATTCGTTGAGATTGATTTAGGTGAAACTGGGCAAACGAAAGATGGTTATGCCAAGGCTTTAACACCAGAACAATTGGCCATTCAGCGTCAAGGCATGGCTAAGGTTTGTGCGCAGTCGGATGTTATTATCACCACAGCACAATTATTTGGCCGCAAGGCGCCGGTTGTTATTGGGAAAGATATGTTGGCTCAAATGAAATCTGGAACAATCGTCGTTGATATGGCGGTGGAATCTGGTGGCAACGTCGAAGGTTCTAAAGTTAATGAAGAAGTTGTGACGGACAATGGTGTGCGCATTTTAGGTCTAGGTAATTTGCCTGGGCGCGTTGCGGTGCATGCGTCGCAAATGTATTCGGCGAACTTGCATAATTTACTGGAAGAATATTGGGATAAAGACGCCAAGAAATTTAATTTGAATATGGAAGATGAAATCATCAAAGGTTGCGTTGTCACCCATGGTGGCAAAATTGTTAATGCGATGTTAACGAAAGCATAAGGAGTATTTATGGAACTCGTATATTTATTATTTATCTTAACCTTATCAATTTTCTTAGGCTTTGCCCTGATTTCTCGAGTTCCGCCGCTATTACACACCCCGTTGATGTCCGAAGCTAACGCGATTTGTGGGATCATCATCATTGGGGCTTTGGTGACGGCTGGTGTTCAAGCAACCTCTCCCTTGACCATTTTCCTTGGAACCGCGGCTGTTGCGTTGGCAACATTTAACGTGGTGGGCGGTTACTTGGTTACAGAACGCATGTTAAAAATGTTTAAAAAGAAGGAAAACTAATGACACTTGAAATCATCACAAATTTAGCCTATATCGTCAGCGCTGCCCTTTTTACCATGGGTATTAAAAATTTAGGTTCACCTGTCACTGCTCGCAAAGGCAACATGATGTCTGCTTTAGGGATGTTGATTGCTATCATTGCTACATTAGTTGGCAGCCATATCATCAGTTTCCAATGGATCCTTATCGGTGTGATAATAGGTGGGGCTTTGGGGGCTTTAGTTGCTTATAAAGCAGCCATGACTCAAATGCCAGAAATGATTGCTCTCCTTCATGGTTGTGGCGCATTAGCATCTGTATTTGTTGATTGGGGTGCCTATCATGTGCATGGTGCCCACGATATGGTAGAAAGACTAGCCATTTATTTATCTATCGTTATTGGTGGTTTAACCTTTACCGGAAGCATCATTGCCTGGGGTAAATTAAGTGAACGTATGCCAGGTAAACCTATTCTCTTTGCGGGTCAGCGTCTCATTAACTTAACTGTAATTGCTGCGATCTTTGTTTTAGGTGTTATTTTCTTTATGGATCCCACCAATTACCCTGTTTTCCTTAGCATCATCGTTCTTTCTTTATTATTTGGTATTCTACTTGTTATCCCAATTGGCGGCGCAGATATGCCTGTTGTTATTTCGGTATTAAACAGCTATTCAGGTGTTGTAGCATGTACAACTGGGTTTGTTATTGATAATACCCTGCTCATCGTTGTTGGAGCTTTAGTCGGATCTAACGGTATCATTTTAAGTATCATCATGTGCAAAGCCATGAACCGTTCGATTGGCAATGTTATCTTTGGTGCTTTTAAGAAAGTAGAAAAGAAAGCTGCGGCGGGTGAAAAGAAAGAATCGAAAGCCATTAGCGTAGAAGATGCCTTCTTAGTTTTAGAAAACGCCAAGTCGGTCGTTGTTATTCCAGGTTATGGTTTGGCCGTTGCTCAAGCACAACACGCGGTGCGTGAACTTGGTGAATTCCTCGAGAAAAATGGCTGTGATGTGAAATATGCCATTCACCCCGTTGCTGGCCGTATGCCTGGTCACATGAATGTTCTCCTCGCAGAAGCCAACATTTCCTACGATCAATTGATGGAAATGGATGCGATCAACCCCCTCATGGAAAGCACGGATGTTGCCATCATCATTGGTGCCAACGACGTTGTCAATCCTGCTTCTCGCCATGACAAATCAAGCCCCATCTATGGGATGCCAATCATCAACGCCGATAAAGCCAAGACGGTGTTTGTGCTTAAGCGCTCCATGGCCACAGGTTTTGCAGGCATTGAAAATGAATTATTCTACTATGACAATTGCCGGATGATTTTTGGCGATGCCAAGCAAACCGTCCAAGCGTTAGTTGCGGAATTCAAAAGCGGTCATTGATCTTATTTAAGATGATCGTGCAATGATTGGGCGGCGCTTATTAAGCGAGATACTTTTAGAAGATCTAAAGGTTTGTTACTGACTTTATCCGCAGCAATATTGACATCAGAGAAAATCAACACACCCCCCTTAGCATCAAGGCAAACACCCGGTTTTGAAGAAAACACGGAAGCAAATGCATCTTTGATCGACGCTATCTGAGATGTTTGGGCTGGATCCACGTAAACACGAAACTTATCACTTAAACCTAGCACTGACGCATCTATTTTTTTAACATCAGGAAAATCAAAACCAGCTGATAGCGTATCAAAAAGTTTTGTTAAAAATTCAGGGCCTTGGGGAACACTGTCAATTGTCAAGCGGGGCACATTTAACTTTTTAGAAACCATACAAACCAATAAAGCTTCAACACCCCGCGCACGGCCACTACCACTTGCAAAGCGGTAATCACAAAAAAATAAATCATAATCTTGTGAAGTAGATTTTTGGTATAAATTCATCAACAAACGATTGCCTTGATGACGGGTATTGGCAATTAATAAATATTTAGCGACATGATCTTTGGTGGTTTTATCAAGGCAAGGATTAAAACCTAAACTCTTTAAATCAGCGGTTAATTTCTCGTTTGCTTTCTTAGCACTCAAGAAAGTTAAATAAATAAAGAAGCTAACAAATGACACAAATGCCACAATTGCAATTAATGCTGGGTTCATCGAGTTTCCTTTGATTAATCGTTAATGCGATGTAAGGATTTTGCAGCGCGTTTCTTGATTTTTAAGTCGACATATTTAACGCCAACTTGAAAATTACCACCTTTGGTCTTTATAACACGCATGACTTTTGCAAAGCCGTTGAAAATTTCTAAAACACCAGACATCACCACTTGCAATTCCACAATATCGCCAACACTGTAGGCAGATGCACTGCCAAACAAAGCGCCACTTAGTGACATATTCTCCGTCATGGATAATTGCCACATTGAGTCGGCATCTAATTTCTTTTCTTTGTGTTGAACAAGGCGATGACGCACGGTAATGATGCGCTTAGCCCTTATGCTATCGCGGCGTTCATCATATAAATGTCCGTTACCTACAGCTGTCATAATTTTGGTGAGATCATCTCTTTGGGTTGAACAAGCTGATCGAATTTCTCTGCTGTTAATAAGTTTAATGCCACAGCTGCTTCTTTTAAAGTAATGTTTTCTTTAAATGCTTTCTTAGCAACTTTCGCGGCATTGTCATAACCAATGTGTGGATTAAGAGCAGTGACAAGCATTAACGAGTTTTCTAAATATTTCTTAATATTTTCACGCTGTGCCTCAATGCCAACGACGCAATTATCTGTGAAACTTTCACATGCATCTGACAACAAGCGGATGGAATTTAACACGTTAAACACAATAACCGGTTTATAGACATTGAGTTCAAAATTACCACTCGCCCCAGCAAAAGTCACGGCGGTATTATTGCCAAACACTTGCACACACACCATGGTCATGGCTTCGCATTGGGTTGGATTAACTTTACCAGGCATGATTGAACTTCCCGGTTCATTTTCAGGTAAATGCAATTCCGCAATACCAGCACGTGGTCCCGACGCTAACCAACGCACATCGTTAGCAATCTTCATTAACGATGCAGCCAATGTATTTAAAGCACCACTAAATTCAACCAAGGCATCATGCGACGCTAACGCTTCAAATTTATTACGGGCCGTCTTAAACGGTTTACCTGTAATCTCAGAAATCTTTTCTGCAGACTTAACCGCAAATCCTGGATGTGTATTTAAGCCTGTACCAACCGCGGTGCCACCAAGTGCTAATTCATACACATGTGGTAAGGCTGCGTTGATGCGCTCTAAGGTATTATCTAATTGTTGTACATAGCCAGAAATTTCTTGGCCTAAGGTGATGGGTGTTGCATCCATCAAATGGGTGCGACCAATTTTAATGATATCTTTAAATTCATCCCCTTTGGCTTGCAGGGCATCGCGCAATTTCTTAACCATGGGGATTAATCGACGGTGTGTTTCTTCAACAACGGCAATGTGCATGGCAGTTGGGAAAGTGTCATTAGATGATTGGGCTTTGTTAACATCATCATTGGGATGTACCGGTTTTTTACTACCAATCACACCACCAGATATCTCAATGGCACGATTTGAAATAACTTCATTAATATTCATGTTGGTTTGCGTGCCAGAACCTGTTTGCCAAACCACTAACGGAAAATGTGCGTCTAATTTTCCTGCGATGACTTCATCAGCGGCCTTAACAATTAAATCAGCCTTTTCCTGAGACAAAATACCAAGGTCTTTATTTGCTAAAGCAGCAGCTTTTTTTAATATACCTAAAGCGCGGATCATTTCTTTTGGAAAGCGATCGCCACCAATTTTGAAATTTTCTAAAGAACGTTGGGTCTGTGCACCCCAATAAACATTGGATGCAACATTAACTTCGCCCATGCTATCTGTTTCAATGCGATAATCTGCCATATTATTTAATTGGCGCAACCCCTGCCAAATCTCCAATGACATTGGTTAAATCAGAACCTGCGGGTACAACAATTTTTGTATTTGTTGCCAATGATTTTTCAACAGCTTCTAGACGACGTAATAATTGAGCATTACCGATGAAATACTTATTTGCAGCCTCATTAACGAGTTGAATGGCTTGCGCTTCACCTTCAGCCTCAAGAATACGCGCCTGCTTGATGCCTTCGGCTTTTTTAATCTCTGCTCGTTTTTGACCATCAGCAACAGTTTCCGTCGCGGTTGCAAAATCGATGGCTGAAATTTTTTCATTTTCCGCTTTAACAACTTTATTCATGGTTTCTTGAACATCTTTAGGTGGATCAATTTCTTTAAGCTCTGTACGAACAATCTCTAGCCCCCAATTTGCTGTCTCGCGCATGAGGATTGTGTATAAATCCGCATTAATGCGTCCGCGTTCACTATTGGCTGACTTTAAGGTCATGGTCCCGATGATATTACGCAACGTGGTGCGGGCTAAATTGACAATTTGCCATTGGTAATTGCCGACATTATACTGACAATTCTTAACGCTTTGCTCGTCGGTTTTAACCTTAAAATACACCTGCGCATCCACTTTGGCATTTAAATTATCATTGGTGATGATTTCTTGTGGTTCAGCATCAACCATTTGTTCGGTGACATTAACCAAATACATATTTTCAACCAAGGGAATCACCCAGTTAAAACCTGGGACGGCAAAACGATTGTATTTACCAAAGCGTTCAACCAAACCACGATGCGTTGGACGTACAATGCGAATCCCAAAGATAAAAATAAAAATTGCTGCTATGACGACAATACCCAAATATTCCATATATTACTCCCTATTTTAACAAATAATTCGTCAGCAAACGTACACCTGCACCTGTTGCACCATGGCCATAATAGAAACGACCACTGCCATCCACGTACGCACTTCCTGCAATATCCAAATGCGCCCATGTGGTCCCGTTGGTAAATTGATGCAAGAACTCCGCTGCTGTGCTTGCCCCACCGCCGCGCACATTGCTGGTATTTTTTAAATCAGCAATTGGCGACTTGATATATTCTTTCATTTCAGGATAAATCGGCAAATGCCACGCACGATCATCGGTTTCGATTGACAACTTGGACAACTCACTGGCTAAGTCATCATTATTAGAAAACAAACCAGAATAATCAAAACCTAAAGCTACAACACAAGCACCGGTTAAGGTGGCCATGTCGATCATGATTTCAGGTTTATAGTTTTTAACAACATACGCAAACGCATCAGCCAAGACCAAACGGCCTTCAGCGTCAGTGTTTCCAATCTCAACACTTTTACCAGCATAACCTGTATACACATCACCTGGCTTATAGGCCAATGAACCAATTGCATTTTCAGCAATACCTAAAACGAATAATAGATTCTTCTTAATCCCTAATGCGATCGTGTTCTTTAAAATACCACATACAGCACCAGCGCCAGACATGTCAATCTTCATCGTTTCCATGCTGCCCGTTGGCTTGATGTTTAAACCACCGGTGTCATAGGTCATGCCTTTGCCGATGATGGCGGTATATTTATCGCTGCTTTTGCCACCTGCATATTTGACGATGATAAGCTTAGGTTCTTTTGGACTTGCTTGATTAACGGCCAAATGCAAATTCAAGCCCTTGGCTTTCATTTCTTTTTTATTTAAGATTTCTAAACTGATGTTCTTTTTACCCTTAACCAAATCTTTGACGGTTTTTTCTAAGAATTCCGACGTGACCGTGTCGGCATTGTCATTGATCAAATCACGGGTTAAATTAACACCTTGGCAAATTGTCACTGCATTATCAAATGCAGCTTTGCGTTCGGCAATGATGGTAATGTCTTTAACCTTAATACTCTTATCATCTTCTGGTTTAGATTTATATTTATCCCAAACATACGTCCCAATCAAGGCGCCTTCAATGATGGCAATGATGGAACGTTCATCTTTTGTGTGAGGAATTAATTCAACGTCTTTGACATTCTTTAAAATTCCCGACATCAACGCCTTACGCACTTCGATGCGCAATGCTGTTAACGTTAAGGCTTTTTCTTTACCGAGACCAACAAAGACATAGGTGGTTTTCCCGTCGATCACTGGAAAAATTTCACCCTTATCTAAATCACGCTTTAACAAGGCATGTTTTTGATCTTTGGATAATAAAACAATGACAGCTGACTTTAATGATGCTTTGCTTGCAAATGAAATCACAACGAACCTCTTTCTATTTTCTAACGCTGATCTATGGGCACGTAATCACGTGTGGTTGCCCCAGTGTAAATTTGAAATGGTCTGCCGATCTTTGTCGTTGGATCTTCGATCATTTCTTTCCAATGCGCAATCCAACCTGGCATACGACCAATGGCAAACATAACAGGAAACATTTTGAGTGGAATACCTAAGGCACGTAAAATAATACCGCTGTAAAAATCGACGTTTGGATATAACTTGCGATCAATGAAATATTGATCTTTAAGAGCAGCCTCTTCTAAACGTTTGGCAATGTCTAATAATGGGTCATTGATCCCTAATTTACCAAATAATTCATCGGCTTTTAGCTTAATGAGTTTGGCGCGTGGATCAAAGTTCTTATACACACGATGACCAAAACCCATTAAACGAAACTTGCTGGTTTTATCTTTAGCAAGATCGACAAACTTTTGAACATCGCCGCCATCCGCTTGAATTTCCTGTAACATTTCAATAACGGCTTGATTTGCACCGCCATGTAGCGGTCCCCACAAGGCACAAATACCGGCAGAGATGGATGCGTATAAATTCGCATGAGAACTACCCACCAAACGTACCGTTGAGGTGGAACAATTTTGTTCATGATCAGCGTGCAAGATAAAAATAACACGCAACGCTTCCACAGCTTCGGGGATTAATCGATATGGACTTGTAGGCGATGAAAACATCATGTTCATAAAATTAGGCACATACATCAAATCATGGCGGGGATAAACAAATGGTTCGCCAATGGATTTTTTATATGAGAACGCACATATGGTACGCACCTTTGATAACAATTGAACTGCAATGCGATCAATGTCGGCTTTTGTAGGATTTTCTTTCACCATGTCAGGATAATATGCGGACATCGAACAAACCATGGCAGATAAAATCCCCATCGGATGTGCGCTTGACGGGAACGCATCAAAAAAGTTCTTCATGTCTTCATGAATCATGGAATGTTCATTAAATGCCGCGGAAAAGCCTTCTAATTCTTGTTTGTTAGGAAGCTTGCCATGAATCAGAAGATACGATGTTTCAACAAAGGTGGATTTCTCGGCGAGTTGTTCAATTGGGTAACCGCGATAACGCAAGATACCTTTATCACCATCGAGATATGTGATGGCACTTTTGCAAGAACCTGTATTACCAAAACCTGGATCTAATGTGATATAGCCCGTCGTACTGCGCAATTTGGCAATATCAATAGCCTTTTCACCTTCTGAGCCAACGATAACCGGACAATCAAGCTGCTTACCTTCAATATTTATTAAAATATTGTCTGCCATGTTGCTTTGCCTCCCTTAGGGTTGTCGTTTGCATTATAGTACTATTGATATGACGTGTAAATCGCCTCAATATCTTTCTTAGAATCCATAAAAGCTTCAACTAACCTTGGATCAAAATGTGTACCGCTTAATCGTTTGATTTCTGCAAAAGCTTCTTCCATGCTCCACGGTTGTTTATACGGACGGTCCGATGTTAACGCATCAAAGACATCTGCCACGGCCGCAATACGACCAACCAAAGGAATACCATCTTGCTTTAGAGCATTGGGATAACCAGATCCATCAAATTTTTCGTGATGTGATAAAGCAATTGTTTCTGCCATCTTTAAAAACGCAGAGTTGCTGCCCTGTAACATTTGCGCACCCCAAATGGTGTGCTTCTTCATGACTTCAAATTCTGCTGGATCAAGGCGACCAGGTTTAAGTAAGATAGCGTCAGGAACAGCAACTTTTCCAATATCATGTAAGACAACCGTATTTAAAATTAATTCGCATTGACCAAGGCTTAATCCTAAAGCTTTCGATAAAACATGGGCATAACGGCTCATGCGATTGATATGAACACCGGTGTGCTCGTCGCGAAATTCAGCAACTTTCGCCAAACGCCAAACCACATCCATGCGTGTTTGATATAAATCTTTAGTGCGTTCTTTAACATTTTCTTCTAGGCTAACATTTTGACCGCGGATTTGATTGTATAATTTGCGGACCTCGATGAGATTGCGGCTGCGTAAAATAACATCCAAACGATCATATGGTTTTCTTAAGAAATCTTTAGCCCCTGCTTGAAACGCACGTGTGCGCAAAGACTCCTCTTGCTCTGCCGTGATCATAATGACCGGCAAATACCCTTCAGGATCCGTTGACTTAAATTGCTCCATAACTTCAATGCCATTAAAGGTTGGCATTTTATAATCAAGCAAAACCAAATCAGGTTTTGTTTCTAAATACAATGATAATGCTTTGGATGCATCCGTAGTTAGGGTGAGATTTTGAAAACCAGCTTCATTTAAGATTTTTTTGAGGATTTGAACATTTAAGACATTGTCGTCAACGATGAGGATGTTAGCACTTAAGATTTGTTCTTCGCTTATCATAATTAAATCATATATTCTGGGTCTAAAACTAATGCTTTGGTTAAAAGAGTAACGATTTCTTTGATAGCCTTATCGGAATCCATATTTTCTTCAAGGGTTAGGTCAACATTAGCACTGTCTAAACGATCATCGCCCATATTAACAACAAAGGTGCGATTGGGCATATTGAGCGTCTTTAACATTTTAAGTTCTGGATCATCGATGTCGGTCACACTGGTGATCATAATCAACCCTGCGTCCGTCATCAAATGCGCTAATTCACCCAATTGTACTAGCATTGCGTATTTTCCCAAAGTCTTATCTTGAGAATCTGACGCAGCTAAGCTCAAACGATTTGAAATGCCTAAGAAATAAACGTTCTTGCCTAAATTAAATAAAGCTTCTTCCAAAGCTTTAGCGATACGTTGTTTACCCGTATCAATTTTTCCAGCAATTAAAATCAAGGCGCTTTTATGTTCATATTTTTTCGCGCGTAAATCTGGGGTGATATGTGAGCGTTCCCATGAAAATTCACGTTTCTTAATGTGCGTGCTTAAGGCATTCTCATTATCAAACACCGGCGCTAAAATGATACCCCCACCGGCAATTTCATATTGATCAACAATGACAAAACGACCAGTTGCCGCCACATCCCCAACTAAATCAAACGCCACAGGTTTAGCTGTTTCAAAAATACATTCACCCACTTCATGACGCGCCACATGATCTTTTTTTACAGACACTAAATCAGAGGCATTAAGCACATGAATGATTTCACTTAATATCACAGGAACTTGTTGCGTCGCTATTTTTAATTTATAGGTCTTACCTTGAACCAAAGCTTGTTTACCCATCCAAAATACGTTGGCTTTGAATTTATTGCTAACGCTAGGTTGCTTTTCAGCAGCCTTAACCATGACTTCACCTGGGCGAATATAAATTTCGGTGTCCATGGTAAATCCTGCAGACTGACCTGCGTATGCTTCACTACGTAAAGGGCCATTAAAATATTCGACGGACTTGATGCGATTTTTCTTACCTGAGGGTAAAAAAACAATATCTTCGCCAACTTTAACCGTTCCCGTCTCAATACGCCCTACAACAATGCGACGCTCATCACCTTCTTCAGTAAACTTATAAATATCTTGAACAGGCATACGTAAAACTTGATGCTCAGCGGAAGGCTGCTTCTTAAACTTATCTAAGGCTTCTAAAATATTCTCTTCTTTATACCACGGCATCTTTGCGCTCTTATTGGCAATGTTATCACCGTGAAACGCAGCAACAGGGATAAAGAAATTGGGCTTCAAATCGATTTCATTTAAAAACTTGGTGTAATCGGCTTTGATTTGTTCAAATGTCTTCTGATCATAGTTGACCAAATCCATTTTATTAACACACACCGCTAAATTCTTAATCCCTAAGAAACGCATCATGTAACCATGACGCTTGGAATTTTCTTTAATGCCTTCGTGTGCGTCGATCACTAGCAAAGCGGCTTCTGCTCGAGCAGCACCAGAAATCATATTTTTTAAGAATTCGATATGGCCTGGTGCGTCAATGATGATGTAGTCACGCTTTTCAGATTTAAAAAAGGTGCGGGCGGTATCGATCGTGATGCCTTGGGATTGTTCATCTTTAAGCGCATCAAGCAAAAAAGCATATTCAAAAGGTTTGGCATTACGTTGGCATTGTAATTTGACAGCTTCCAATTTACCGTCGGGTAATGACCCTGTATCTGCGAGCAATCGTCCAACCAACGTGCTTTTACCGTGGTCCACGTGTCCAACGATGACCACATTCATGGCTTCTCTCACATGTACCCCTCTTTACGTAATGTTTCAAGACCGCCGCCATCTTCCTTATCTTGGGCGCGGCCAGAACGTTCAGCTATATTTTTAAATTTACCTTCACGCAATTCTTTGACTATATCCGCTACATTCTTCGCCGTTGAATCAACAGGCGTTGTGCAGGGATAACACCCTAAGGAACGATAGCGCTTGCCGGTGCCTTGATCAAAATATAAATCGGTGATCGGTATATTTTCACGTTGAATGTATTCCCAAATATTAAGCTCTGTCCAATCAAGCAACGGATGAATGCGAATATGTGTTCCCGGAGCAAAATCAGTTTTAAATTGATTCCATAATTCAGGTGGTTGATCACCCACATCCCAGTCACTATTGCGATCGCGTGGAGAAAAATAACGTTCTTTGGAACGACTACCTTCTTCATCCGCACGAGCCCCAACAATAACACCGGTATATGGTTCGGTATTGACATCAACATCGTACTGACCTGTTTTATGATTAAGTCTTTTCCTAGGCCACGTTCCCGCCAATGTATGTTTTAATGCTTCACTTTTTAAGGCCTTGCAGCAAGAAATGCGATCAATAGCGCCGTCTGGAAATGTACGTTTATCTTTTAGTGCTTGCACGTTTTGACCAACGACCATGTTTAAATGAAATTTAAGTGCCAATTCATCGCGGTACTTGATCATGGCAGGGATCTTATAACTGGTATCAATGTGCACCAATGGGAATGGCACGTGACCAAGGAAAGCTTTACGCGCTAACCATAACAATACCGTCGAGTCCTTACCGATAGACCACAACATGACCAAAGATTTAAATTCACGGTAAGCTTCACGTAAAATATAAACGCTTTGGGATTCAAGAGCATCCAATTTATCTTGCATCTGACTCATTTTTTATTCGCTTTCCATTTAGGATTATTGTGCAACCCACATTCTTTTTGTTCCGGCATTTCCCACCACCAGCGACCAGCACGAATGTCTTCACCTTCCTTGATCGCACGGGTACACGGCGCACAACCAATACTGACAAATCCTTGCGCATGCAATGGATTTACATCTACGCCATTTTCTTTGATATAGGCACGCACTTGATCCAATGACCAATTGATCAATGGATTAACTTTAATTTTATTATTTGCCGCATCCCATTCAAAAACTTGAGCATCTGTACGTGTTAATGACTGAGCACTACGTAAACCCGTAATCCACGCATCGACGCTAGAAAGCGCACGCTTTAATGGTTCGACCTTACGAATCCCACAGCAAAGTTTGCGATTTTCCACACTATCGTAAAACAAATTAATACCTTTTGTTTTAACCATGTCTTCAACCGCAGCTGTATTAGGGAAATAAACCTTAAATGACACCTGAGGGTATTTTTTCTGATTCTTATCCCACAGATCATAACTTTGTGCAAACAATCGCCCTGTATCGAGCGTAAAAATCTCAATACCCGACGCATGTTTGGCGATCATGTCAGTGATCACTTGATCTTCTTCGCCTAAACTGGTTGCAAAGGAAATTTTATTGCCAAACTCTGATAAAGCTAATGCCAACACCTGCTCTGGTGTTTTACCTTTAGCTTTATTCCTTAAATCTTCTACGCGTGCCTGTGTATCCATAAATTAAATATCGTAATCGTAATAAGTTATATTTTTAGGACGAACAAATACGTGTTGTCCTTTTAATAATTTTAAAGCTGCGTATTCTTCCTGACTCATTTCAGCAGCAATTGATTTTCCAGCATCAGATAATAAATCAATCTTTACCATCGATCCAGCCGGATTAATATACCTTATAACAGCTTTTATTGCACTATCATCTTGCTTGGTTTTGCTAACATCCAACTGATGCGGACGTATATACAACTGACCTTGCTTGTTGCCTTTTTCTTCTTTTGCCCCTAAAAGCATTTTTCCATCTTCAATGCGTCCATGAAACAAATTCACATTTCCTAAAAAGTTAATAACAAATGTACTTGCTGGTTTATGATAAACCTCTTCTGGGGTACCAACCTGCTCTATCTTACCCTTATTCATCACCACAACACGATCCGCAACCTCTAGAGCCTCTTCTTGATCATGGGTTACAAAGATAGATGTAATGTGCAATTCATCGTGAAAACGGCGTAGCCATTGGCGCAATTCTTTGCGGACTTGTGCGTCGAGAGAACCGAAGGGTTCATCTAATAATAATACTTTTGGTTCAATGGCCAAAGCACGTGCTAATGCAATGCGTTGACGCTGACCACCGGATAATTGTGAAGGGAAACGATCTGCCACCCAATCCAATTGAACCAAATGCAACAACTCTGTGACTTTTGCCTTAATCTTTTCTTCAGACGGACGTTGAGCTTTTGGTTTGACGCGCAACCCAAAGGCAATATTTTCAAAAACCGTCATATGACGAAATAACGCATAATGTTGAAACACAAAACCAACACCACGATCCTTGGCTGTTTTTTCCTTTGTATCTTGCCCATGAAAATGTATGTCGCCCTTGTCAGCAAATTCCAATCCCGCAATAATACGCAACAATGTTGTTTTTCCTGAACCTGATGGACCAAGCAATGCGATTAACTCGCCTGTTTGAACATGAAGTGAAACATTATCTAAGGCTCTAAAATCTCCAAAATTTTTAATGATATGTTTTACTTCTATGCTCATTGGAAACGCACCTTTTCTAAGACTGTCTTAATGATCAATGTTATCAACGCTAAACATGCAAGCAAGGAAGCAACCGCAAAAGCCGCTGTAAAATTATACTCATTATACAAAATTTCAATTTGCAAAGGTAACGTATTGGTAAGCCCGCGTATATGACCTGACACAACAGACACAGCCCCAAACTCACCCATCGCACGGGCATTACATAAAATCACACCGTATAATAAACCCCATTTGATATTTGGTAATGTGACATACAAAAATGTTTTAAATCCACTCGCTCCCAACGTTATTGCCGCCTCTTCTTCCTCATTACCCAAAGATTTCATGACAGGGATTAATTCACGGGCCACCATGGGAAACGTCACAAAGATCGTCGCTAGAATAATCGCAATGGGTGTGAAAATGATTTTAATGTCATGGGCTTGCAACCAAGGCCCAAAAACACCCTGCAAACCGAACAACAATACATAAATTAGACCTGAAACAACGGGCGATACTGATAAAGGCAAATCGATCAACGTTAATAGAAAATTTTTGCCATGAAAATCAAACTTCGCAATCGCCCATGAAGCCGCAACGCCAAACACCACATTGAGTGGTACGGCAATTGCTGCTGCCAACATTGTTAATTTGATGGCTGCAATGGTATTTGGATCCGCCAATGATTGGAAGTAAACACCAAAACCCTTCTTAAAACCACTGACAAAAATCAAAATGAGCGGGAGCAATAAAAATAAGAATAAAAACAATAATGCCACGCTAATCAAGATAAAACGAATATAAGGTTTTTCTGTTCTTCGCACTGACATTAATTCATCCCAATCCGCTTTGAACTAATTTGCTGTAAATAATTTGTTAACGCTAACAATGAAAATGAAACCACCAGCATCACAACCGCAATGGCTGTTGCGCCTGCATAATCGTACTGCTCAAGCTTTGTGATGATCAAAAGCGGCGCAATTTCTGTTTTTCCTGGCATATTGCCCGCAATGAAAACAACTGAACCATACTCACCAATGGTTCTTGCAAAAGCCAAACTAAAGCCTGTAATCACAGACGGTAGCAAAGCTGGGAAAATTACGCGCAAGAAAATATCTTTTCGACTCGCCCCCAAACTTGCCGCTGCATCTTCTAACTCTGCATCTAACTCTTCTAAGACAGGCTGTAAGGTGCGTATGATAAACGGCAAACCAATAAACATCAAAGCTAAAGTGATGCCTAAAAAATTGTACGTTGCAGGAATCCCTAGTTTAATAAGATATTGCCCAATCCAACCGTTGGTTGAATACAATGAGGTTAATGTAATCCCCGCAACAGCCGTGGGCAAAGCAAAGGGCAAGTCAACCAAGGCATCAAAAACCTTCTTGCCTGGAAAATCATAGCGCACCAAAACCCATGCAATGATAAAACCAAAAAAAACATTAACCAAAGATGCCACAAAAGCCGCACCAAAACTTAAACGGTAGGCCGCCAATGTTCTTGGAGAAGATATAACCGCCCAAAAATCATGCCATCCCATGGTCGATGTTTTAAAAAATAACAACGACAATGGGATGAGCACAATCAGGCTTAAATAGAATACCGTATAGCCTAAGCTTAAATTAAATCCAGGTAAAATAGAACGTGTTTTAAGTAACCGCATAAGCCGATCATTTTACAAGGAAAGCGTAAAATATCAAAAGATTAATTTCCGTAAATCTGATCAAAGGAACCCTTATCAGAAAAATGGACTGCTTGTGCTTTTTGCCATCCACCAAACTCTTGATCAATGGTAAACGTATTAACTGGCTTAAATTGCGCCACATACTTTTTTAAAATTGTCGCAGATCTAGGCCGATAGAAATTTCTAGCTATGATGTCTTGACCTTCGTCGGAGTACAAATAATTTAAATATTCCGCAGCAACTTTCTCATTGCCATGACGCTTGGCATTACGCTCTACCACCGCCACTGGTGGTTCCGCTAAGATAGTTACTGATGGCACAACAATTTCAAACTCTTCTTTACCTAATTCATTGACCGCCAAGTAAGCCTCATTCTCCCAAGAGATGGCCACATCACCAATCTTACGTTCCACAAAGGTGGTAGTTGCCCCTCGGGCACCTGAATCAAGGACAGGTACATTCTTAAATAAAGCCGCGATAAATTCTTTAATCTTAGCTTCATCGCCACTAAACTTTCTTGATGCATAACCCCATGCAGCTAAATAATTCCAACGTGCACCGCCAGATGTTTTAGGATTTGGTGTAATCACAGCAACCCCAGGTTTTACCAAATCATCCCAATCTTTAATATTCTTTGGATTTCCCTTACGTACTAAGAACACAATTGTTGAAGTATAAGGCGTGCTATTATCCGGAAGTTTCTTTTGCCAGTCTGTTGGTAACAACCCAGACTTCGTTGCAATATTATCAATGTCATATGACAAAGCCAATGTCACAACATCAGCATCTAATCCGTCAATAACAGAACGTCCTTGCTTACCACTGCCACCATGAGATTGATTAACACTCACAACATCCCCTGTTAAACCTTTCCAATGATCGCTAAAAGCTTTGTTATATTCTTCATATAACTCACGGGTTGGATCATACGACACATTAAGCAATGTAACAGACTTTGCCCACGCCCCAGCATTAACCCCGAAGCTAAAGACCACAGCCAGCAAGAGCGTTAATATATTTTTGACTTTCATGTTAATCCTTTCGGTATAATTTATTTTATTATATTAGTATGCTAATTGAACACGTGTTAAAAAAACATTTTCTTTTAAACGATCTTCATTATTTGCAGCCCCTCGATCAAAACGTGTTTGTTCAAAATCAAGGCTAAGACGCACGTTCTTGTGAGGATACCAATTCAAACCAAGACCCCATGCATCTTCTTTATTAATTGCGGTATTCAAATTAGCAAAACTACTATCGAAGATATTATTATCTAATTTTAACTGACCAAGACGACCCACCACTTCAAATGCGCCCCATGTTTTCTTTTCTAAATCAAACACATTTCTTGGTGTTATACCCTTAAAAGATGCAACCTCACCTGTTAAAACATAGTTACCTGAGATTTGCCATGCTTTATTGGTAAATGTATCACGAATTGTACTACCACCAGAAACTCTAACCAACTTCTGATTGGAAATAGCATACTCACCAAGCAACCCTAAAGATCCATTGTAATAATATGCTTGTGGACTTAGGCGTGTATGTTGGCCATCTGCAGAAACTCCAGATGCATAACTAAACACACTCGCTTGACCTGGAGATCTATATGTAGGTGTTGAACTACCTTCTTTGTGTCCATAAGATCCCGCCACACCTAAACCTAAACCTTTAAGACCTTCGATACTCGTATTCTTAAAAGGATGCGCAAAGATTCTTGCAACCAAATCTTTATCGTTGTTATTATCCGCCGCATCAACACTTGCCAAGTCAGCGCCACCGTTTGAAACAGCAACCGCATAACTTAAGGATTCATTATATAAGTCACCAAAAACTTGGAAACCTACGTCACGATTTGGAACTAAGTTTGAAACCAAACCGGTTTCAATAAAATTAGCAACTGCATCAGATTGCAAACGCTCCAAACCAAAAGGCGATTTAAACTTACCTGCTCGGATCTTAAACTTAGGATCAAACTTAAAATCAGCATACGCATCAACTAATAATGTATTACTTGCGCTATTGTTAGCCAAATCAGGCATTAAATAGAAATCAAAATACTTTCCAACCGTACCTTCAAAGATAGGACGTGCACGACGGATTAAGAAGTTATCGCCCGTACCTGATAAATCTTTCTTATTATTAGTGAATGTACGTGAATCAGCTTGGACTAAGCCACGTATCTTTAATTTAAAAGAATCATCCGGTGACTTAAAACTAAAACCATCTTTGGCACTTGCGGTAATAATCGGCGTTTCTTTTGCCTTATTTGCTGCATCTTCTTTATTAATTTCAATTTGTCTTTTAAGAATAGCCAACTCTTGTTCAAGCTGACTTAATCGCGTTTCTAAATCTGTCGTTTGTGCCCATGTTGTTTGTGAGAATACGGTCGTTAAGAGGACCGCCACAGTGACTACTTTAGATATTGTTTTCATTACCAACCTTTCTTCCTATTTATTCTATCGTTTTTATAGACTTTGTAACTAAAAAAATTTAAATGATGTAACTTCCGACTGTTGATTCATTTTGGGACTTTACTAAAAGTTCCGCCAAGCTTGTTTTATCTAATATTAACGACATTGCATCCCTAACCTCCTTCATAATCACCTTTATTTCACATTTCTCTTCAGATTTACATTCTTTACAACGTTCATATGCTGTATGACTTACGCACGACACTGGCGCTAAAGGCCCTTCTAACACTCTAATAACATCACCAACCATGATTTCATTGCTTGATCGACCAAGGGAGTAACCACCACCCTTACCCTTCTTACTCTTTAATAAACCTTTTTTACGTAATTCTAGTAAAATTGCTTCTAAAAACTTTTGAGGGATTTTCTCTTCCCTTGCTATGTCGGTAATTAATATGTTTTCATTGGCTGTTTTCTTAGCCAAATAAATCACCGCTTTTAAACCATATTTAGTTTTTTGAGATATCATTGCTTAGTCCATTAAATCTATAGAGAGTATATACTAAATTTTTAACTTGTCAATTATTTTTTTTGTTCCTGAAGGCAACGGATACTTATCGAAATCTTTTACCCCTGCCCACACAGCCTCTTTTCCCACCTTAGGACTAGGATTAACTTCGGACTCGAAGACTGATAAACGAACCTTGTATTGCGTATAAAAATGCGTCACATCAAATAAATATTTCGATGCGGTGACCGCCACGCCCAACTCTTCCTTTATCTCTCTAATTAAAGCCTGCTCTTTGGTCTCACCTTTTTCAATCTTTCCTCCAGGAAATTCCCACATCCCCTGAAGCAAGCCTTTTGTCGCGCGTCGTTGAATAAAATATTTATTATCTTTCTTTATAATTCCTATGACCGCATGAATGTTTTGTATATTTTTAACCATCTTAGTAGGAATTGATTCTTGGCAATTTTCTGCGCATGCTTTACAGAAACTTCTAACAGGACAAATCAGACAAGCAGGATCTTTGGGTTTACAGATCAATGCCCCCAACTCCATCAATGCTTGATTAAAATCACCCGCATGCGTTTTTGGAAAAACTTTTGTCAGATATTCTGATATGGCTTTGTCTTGCGTTGTATCTGCATAACCATTTAATAAAACAATGCGCATGATAACACGACGGACATTGGCATCAATGATTTGTAACGGAAGATCAAAAGCAATGCTTAACACAGAACCTGTTGCATATGGGCCAAACCCAGGCAAAGCCCTTACAAGCGCCGGATCCTTAGGCAATTGCCCATCATATTGATCAAGCACGATTTGACTTGCTTTATGCAAGTTTCGCGCTCGTGCGTAATAGCCAAGACCTTGCCAACATTTAAGCACGCGCTCAATGGGCGCCTTGGCTAGCGATTCTACCGTCGGAAAAGTTTTGAACCAGCGATCATAATAGGAAATGACAGTACTTACCGTTGTTTGTTGCAACATCATCTCGGAGACCCAAATCTTGTAAGGGTCCTTAGTATGACGCCAAGGCAGATCACGTCGGTTTTTGTTGTACCATGTTAGCAGCGAAGCAGAAAAGTTTTTAGGCATGCGCGATCAGATCAATAAATAAATCAGCAATTTGGGGATGCTGTCCGACAGGTGAAGAAATACTAAACTTTATATGCGGATATTTTTGTTTTACTTCTGCAACAATCTGAGGAATATCATCATTGACGTGACGACCAGCATTTAAAAAGTTAAGCAAAACGATAATATCCGTCGCCCCCTTAGCAACGCATGACTCAAGGCCCATGGCTATGTCCGGCATTTCTATTTCTAGAAACGCGTATTCGAATATTGAAACACCTGAACGCGATTTCAAGATTTGAACCAAAGCTTCAACTTCTTGCTTGGTCTTTGCAGAACGGCTACCATGACTGATAAGTAAGACAGCTTTCATTAGATGATGGCCTGCAATGGGTGTGGCGAACGCTTAATGCTTAATGTTGCCCCAAATGAAAATGGCAAACAGACGTGAGACCCATCAACAAAAACAACACCTTCACGCATTAATGATGTTAGTTCAACTTTTTGATTAGCTTTTAAAACATCCCCTGTCAGTCGATACCTACATCCCCACGCTCGAAATAACTCGCGTGGACGATATTGCATTAAATTAGAGAACTGCGGTAAAACCTTACCACCGGCAGAATGAATACCACCCGACGATCCCGCCGCGGTTGACACCCACATCCCAGACGATCGTTGCTCCTCACGCACCTTACCGATTGTCATAAAATAACGGCTTAAGGCTGCGGGGCTATGGTGACACATTAGAACATCATTTAACACATGCATTTCCTGCGTGCCATCGGAAAAGCTAACACTTAAACGATTAAATTTTTTTGGCTTAACCTTACCATCTAAGATTTGCGCCAACATCGTTTCAAAATTTTTAGGGTTGCCACTACAAAAACGACCAACACTCCAGGTAGGATCAGAATTAACACCCCAGATCAACTGCTTCTCTAAATTGCGGGCAGCCTCGAGAAATGTACCATCACCACCAAGGGTGATAACCAAATCATACTTGGCGTAATTAAATGCGGTGCCACGACAAATTTTTGTGTATTTAATTTTACGATGATTTAAAACAGCTTCCACATAACGCAAAGCCCAAAAATGATTCTCATGCGTCTTTCTAAAACGCTTAACTTCAGAAGAATTAAACAACCCCTCTAACATCGCCAAACGCCTGCGATCACCCAAAAAGTAACTTGCATAGGTGCTATTCTTATAAAGAAGCAAAATATTTTTAAAGCGATTTGTCATATGGCAAAGACTATGTTGCTGTGCATATCCTTAAATGAGTCGAAAATATGATCAGCTTGTTTTAAATATGGCTTAGGCAAAGAGGTTGCAATCGCAATACACCTTAAACCCGCCGCTTTTGCTGATCGAATACCAAATGGCGCATTCTCAACAACAACCGCATCACCTGCTTTTATATTTAATCCTTTAAGCGCTCGCAAATATGGCTCTGGATGCGGCTTACCATTTTGAACATCACAACCACACACGGTCACATCAAACAAATCAAATAATTCTTTAGGTAATAAACGCTTCGCTTCATGCCGCGACGTACCTGTAACCAAAGCCAACTTAAAATGATTTACAGATAATTGTTTTAATAAAGGCCTTGAACCAGCAATGAAACGACGCTTAAATGTTTTCTTAAAAAGCAATTCTTTGGTTATAAGCAAATTCTTGGCAAACTCAATATCGAAAGGTTTTTGATAGGTTGCAAAAATCTCTTTAAGACTTTCGATGCCCTTTTGACCTTCTCTTGAATAAATATCTTCTTTGGTAACTTTAATTCCGTGAGACAGAAATACTTTCTTCCAAACCCTAAAATGATATGGCATGGTATCCGTAATAACACCATCCATGTCAAAAATTATTGCCTTAGAATTAATTTTTTCTCTCTGTTTTGTGTAAACTTTCGATGCCCTTAATGAGCCTTTTGTGGCGATCTTTCGATTCATTTTCTTCTCTAGCTTCTTCAATTTTCTCAATCCTTGCTTCCATAGCTTGTTCACGTTTTTGAATCTTTTCTTTTAATAATCTTTCTTTTTTAACCTTTGCTTCTTCTTTTAATTTTGCTGCCACTCTTTTTCGATACTCTGCTTTTTGTTTTGCATCTTCAACCACATCGGCATGATATTGCTCTAGAAACTCCTTACGTTGCTCTAGCGTTGATTGATACCAATCAATATTATACGTTTTATTAAATAAATACCGTTCTTTAAAAGAAACGCGATCTAACTTAGGGCCATACTCTTCGGTTATATCGTATGTACGTTGTTTTGCAAAGACAATCCCCGAGAAACCGACTAAAAAGACCAATACAAATATATAGACATTTTTATTCATATAGAAAGTATATCATTCTTTGAAACGATATCCAATGCCACGGACAGTTTCTATATAATCCATGGCCTTGCCCATTTTTTTACGTAAACCCGTCACATGCACGTCGACAGCACGATCTACGATAAACTTACCATCTTTCCAAACACCATCTAAAATCTGCTCACGTGAATAAACCCGGCCTGGCGCGCGAGAAAGAAATTCTAAGATATCAAATTCAATTTGTGTTAAAACAATCGGCTCCCCAAGATAAGTCACTTTATGTTTATCCAATTCAATCACCAAACCATTAAAATCTCTTTTTTGCAAAGCAGCTTCCGACTGCACCACTTGACCACGCCTTAAAAGCGCTTTAACACGCGCGACTAGAATCTTAGGACTAAACGGCTTGACCATGTAATCATCCGCCCCCAGCTGCAAACCAACCACCTGATCTGATTCTTCCGACTTGGCTGTTAACATTAGAATAGGAATTGATTTTAACGCTGCCTCAGATTTTAAATGACGGCAAATATCTAAACCATCCACACCTGGCAACATGACATCCAAAATAATCAAATTTGGCTTTATTTTAAAAACATATTCAACCGCTTCATCCCCTTTAAACAAAGAAGAAACCTCATAACCTTCCTTCTTTAAATGAAAGACTAAAAGATCATTAATATCCTGATCATCTTCGACAATTAATATTCTTTTACTCATCAGCTGACCCCTTTTTGATTGAGCAACGTGATGCATTGGTCAATATCTGCTTGGGTATTATAAATATGTGGTGAAATTCTTAACGTATTTTTCCACATTGCCAAATGAATGCCCTGCTCTTTTAATTGATCATAAATTATTTTATTTTGCGCCTTATCGTGATGTGATATAACCACAATCGGTGTTAAGGCATCCGGTTCTTGTGGACTTAAAATTTGATACGCTTTTTTATCTATTCCTTGATGAATCATCTTAACCAATGATTGATTATGAAGTTGTATGGTATTTATATTGATACCCTGTAAATAATCAATGGACGCCCGCCATGGGACAAAATTAAAGAAGTTAGCTGTACCAAATACATCATATTTTCTTGCCGTATCATTGGCCGCAATCGCAAGTTCTCCGTCACCATGCAAACTCTTCTCATCCATGAGTGATATCCAATACGCCTGAGTATAATTTAATTGTCGACGAAGCTCTGGTTTGATCCAACAAAATCCCGTTCCATAAGGCCCTAATAACCACTTATATCCAGCACAGACAATCGCATCAATGGGCATTTTAGAAAGATCGATCGGACACGCACCCAACACCTGTGACATATTGACAATGAAGGTTATCCCACGCTCTTGTGCTATTTCTCCTATCGCTTCAACATCTATTGCCCATCCTGAGAAACTATGCACCATCGGCAAACAGATAACTTTCGTTTTAGGTGTTATAGCATCTAAAATTTCTTTTGGTGTTAGAACTGGTCCAACGGAGGGTAACTGCACAACATCAACTTCTCGGTCTTTCAAATATAGCCACGGTAAAATATCTGTTGGAAAATCATTACGCATCAGAATCACTTGATCGCCTGGACCCAAGGAAAGTCCATTACTTAACAAATGCATGCCATACGTTGCGCTATTACCTAAAATAATATCTTTAGGATCGACATGAATCAATTGACCAATCGATGTTTTTAACAACGTTGGCACTTCAATAAATTTTGGGATGGTTAGATGATGTGGAGACAACTTCCACTGAATTGCCTCAAGCAAGGCCTTGGCTGCAACCGATGGGAGCGGCCCTTCGCTGGCCGCATTCAACCAGATCTGACCTTGTGTTAATTCGAAATCTTTGTGGAATTCTTGCATAATTTATAATTCAATAAATGCCTAATAGAACGAAAGAATAATTTATCTTTAGGATGTGTTAATAAACCTTCCACGTCATCTTCATGAACCCAGCGGGCTTCAGGATGCGCAGGATCAATGGGTTTTAATTTCATTTCATCCGTCTTAAACAAAAACATATGAATTTCTTTAAGCTCACTCTTATCTTCTTTAATGCCACCAAGACCAATTTTGTAGCGTTGATAGACACCCAACTCTCGCACAAAATTCAATCGCAAGATGCCAGTTTCCTCTTTAATCTCACGGACAGCAGCCTGAAATGTTGTTTCACCT
Source organism: uncultured Planctomycetales bacterium (assembly GCA_964572155.1). Lineage (GTDB taxonomy): Bacteria > Omnitrophota > Gorgyraeia > Zapsychrales > Fredricksoniimonadaceae > JACQQW01. Next base: position 80,530 of record CAZNDZ010000002.1, read on the forward strand.
GGATCAACATGCCCTTTGGGCAATGACCAGGAATCACCGCGTTGACTAACCACTAAAACACGGCCAATCTTATTTAAAACTACACCACCTGCTACTTGCGTTTTAATTGCCATAGAATTTTTCACCAATCTCTACACGCGGCATGCCATGTGTCACGCGATACAAATTTTTATCACGCAAAGAATATACACACCCACAATATTCTTGTTGATAAAAATTCTCGCGCTTAGCAATCTCATACATCCGATCAGCCCCGCCTTTTTTTCGCCAATTGTATGTCCAATATGTCATGCCTTCATATCTCGCTGCCGCCTTAATCCCACTGGCATTGATCTGATTCATATCCTTCCAACGTGACAATCCCAGCGACGAGGTAAAAACCTTATACCCGTGCTCGTATGCATATAAAGCACTGCGTTCAAAACGCATATCAAAACACGCCGTACAACGAATGCCTTTTTCAGGTTCAAATTCCATACCCTTAACGCGCGCAAACCAATTGCTGGTGTCATAATCCGCATCGATAAACGGTATATTCATGGCTTTTGCGTATCGAATATTTTCTTCTTTTCTAATCTCATATTCTTTTTTTGGATGAATATTTGGATTATAAAAAAAGATAGAAAATTCAATTTTAGATGCAACCATCGCTTCCATGAGCTCACCCGAACATGGTGCGCAGCATGAATGCAATAGAACCTTATTGCTAGAATCCGGCGGCATTAATTTTTCGCGATTTTCGATCATAAGAAAAAAACCCTTGGGCTATTTCAGACCAAGGGTTTTGCTAACAATTTTACTAGAATTAGATTTTAACAACATTAACAGCTTGTTCGCCTTTAGGGCCTTGTTGAATATCGAACTCTACATCTTGGCCTTCATCTAAAGTTCTGTAACCTTCTGACTTGATCGCGGTATGATGCACAAACACATCTTTACCATTTTCGGGAGTAATAAAGCCATAACCTTTTTGATTATTAAACCACTTTACCTTTCCTTTAGCCATTACTTCGTCCTCCTTGAACTTTAATGCTTTTTTCGACTTATTGACCTATAGCTTGTGCTTCTGCGCTTGGATTAACAACTTCTGGCGCTTTATTTAAATGAGAAGCCAATGCTTTCCAAGTTCTTGGACCAACTTTACCATCAGCCTTTAAACCATTTTGTGCTTGGAATGCTTCGATAGCTTTTTTGGTTTTAGGACCAACATCACCGTCGACCTTACCACTATAAAACCCAGCATTTTTTAACGCTTGCTGAATTTGTTTACCTGTAGGCTTACCGACAACTGAAGCCGCTGTCGTTGCATCTTCAATGGGGGTCATCATATCACCAGTCATCGCTTGCGCGTTATCAACAACAACGGCAACACCTGATGCGGCAGAATCCATTACAGAAACCACATTTTCACTCATTACGCCGTTTAAACCATCCATATTCGTCGCTTCTTCTTTTTTCTTTCCACAGCCAATTAAGGACGTGACCATAAAAACCACCGCGACACCCAATACAAATTTTTTCATACGAACTACCTCTTCTTTAAATATGTGTTAAATAAAATTGTTTAATGCACCTGTACATATATTAACGCGCTTTATTCGCTTGTCAAATTTTCTTCTAAATTATTCCACGTAATCTAAATCTTTGTGATATGTTTCAGCCAATCCTGCCAATGCCCAAAAGGCCAGCATCACTGTAAAAAATGCAACGATCATGCCTGCATGAACAATCCCATACATATCTTTAAAAGCCTGGAAGCTTAAGGTTAAAATCACAACTGAACCTCTAACCACGTTAGGCACAGTGGTTGTAACGGTTGAGCGAATATTTGTTCCAAATTGCTCCGCCGCGATTGTCACAAATAATGCCCAATAACCACTAGCAAAACCTAGCAAGAAGCACAAACCATAGAAATAATTTAAGGCTGCCTGTGTACTTACTAAATATGCTCCCATAAACACTGCATTTAGGAACATGAAAATACCAACCACTTTGATTCTACTTTGAATTAATTGCGACCACACACCACTAACCAATCCCCCGCACGACAATCCTATATAGGTAAACATGATGGCTCGACCAGCATTGGGCAAGTCAGTCATTCCTAATGCTTTTCCAAATTCAGGCGCAAAGGTTACTAGAATGCCAACAACAAACCACAACGGCACACCAATGCAAACACAACGTAAATATTTTAAGAAGTTTTGCCAATGACAGAAAATTATTTTTAAATCCCCTCGATGTGAACGACCAGCGAGTGCTTTTGTAAATAGACCCGACTCAAAGGCTTGAATGCGCAACAATAAAAGCACGATGCCCATGCCTCCGCCAATAAAATAAGCAACGCGCCAATCAAAGATATCTGCAACAAAATATGCCGCGATAGCACCCAATATCCCCACAACAGAGACAATGGTTGTTCCATAGCCTCGATGTTTTGTTGACATGGTTTCACTGACAAGCGTAATGCCCGCGCCAAGCTCACCGGCCAACCCCACCCCCGCAATAAAACGCAACACGGCATACATGCTCACGTCATGCACAAAACCATTGGCAATGTTTGCAACTGAATATAAGAATATTGATCCCAACAGCACTGATAATCGTCCACGCTTATCTCCTAGAATGCCCCACAAAAACCCTCCAACCAACATGCCAATCATTTGCATGTTAAGTAGAAGGACGCCGTTGGATAGGAGATCCGCCTCTGAAACGCCAATGCTTTGTAGACTTTTAACGCGAACGATACTAAAGAGGATTAAATCGTAGATATCGACAAAATATCCAAGGGAAGCAAGAATGACAGCAGCGATGATGTTTTTTCGTGAGCTCAATTAACTTATTTTTTTCAAAACAATTTTTTCAGCTTCAATCCAATCTTGTTCTGGATTACCCCATTGGCCACCACGTTGCAAAAATAATTCATACGCCTTCATACGAATTTCATTTTGCAATTCTTCATAGGATAATAAATTTTCAGAATCTTGAGATTTGATTGCTTTTTTTACAGCTCTGCGAGTGGTTGTTTTTTTGATAGCTGTTGTTTTAACGATGCGCATAAAGCCCCCCTTGATCTTTTAATGGTTTATTATCTTCCCTAAACCATTATGCGTCAAGCACTAAAGGCAATTTTTGATACCTGAGTTCTCTACTACATGACGAGCAAACGGAAATGCACACGTAAATGCCGGCGAGACAGCGTTTAAAATATGAACGCTTCTTCCATCACCTTCCACAACAAAGTCTTGAACCAGAGATAATTTTTCTTTATCTAAAAGTTGTGCGCGAATGCCTGGGGCTGTCCATTGGGTAAAACCTTTAGGATCAATCGACTCAACCATGGCCACAGCCAGCGACACGAAATAATCTTGATTATATTTTTGCATCTCTTCATGCGCCAAACTTCTAAAATTAAACGCATTGCTCAAATACAATTTTGATTCATAGAATAAAACCTGCGCCAACTCCTTTAAATCAAATCGTTCCATGGCCTGATAATTCTCACGCCAAAATGCAGGAATCGCCGTTGGGCCAATTTTAATATCACCTGTCACTGTTTTTGTGTAATGCACACCTAAGAAAGGGTTCTTTAAATTTGGGACAGGATAAATATTGATTTTCACATCCGTCTTATTCTTCGTGTACTTCAAATACAATCCTTTAAATGGGATCATCGTGTACTTCTGACCAAAACCAAAATCTTGTGCGATCTTATCCGCGTACAGACCACCCGCATTGATAATAACGCCACCTTCGAATGCCCCTTGCGTTGTTTCAATAACATTGCCCTGACGGCTCAAATATTTTGTATTGTACGAAAATTCAACGCCTTGTTGCTCAAGATCATTCTTAATCGATAAACATACTTGCTTAGGATCGACGCTTGCTGTATCCGGAGAATATAAAGCCCGCTTAAATGTTTTTACGTTGGGTTCAATCTCCTTTGCTTGTGCTTCCGTAATTAAGGAAACATTGGACCCATTGCGTAACCCGCGTTTGAGCAATTCATCTAATTGCCCTAATTCATACTCATTTTGCGCAACAACTAATTTGCCACATTCATTAATGGCCAAGCCCTTGGATTTAACATAGGCTTTCATCGCACGACTACCATCTACGGTAAACTTAGCCTTTAAACTATCAGCCGTATAATAAAAACCTGCGTGCAACACGCCGCTATTGCGCCCCGAAGCATGCTGCGCTTGAGATTCTTCTTTATCGAGGATTAAAACCGACGCCTTAGGTTTGCGTTCTTTAATCGCATACCCCAACGTTAAACCAATGATCCCTGAACCAATAATTACAAAATCAAATTTTTTCATGGTTGCAATATATCAAAATAAGTTTTAAGTTAATAGAAAAAAATAAGGAGATAATATGAGCCAACAAACCCCCATTCTGATGAAAATGCAACCCGGCAAATACGTTTGGTGCACCTGCGGCCAATCCACCAAACAACCCTTCTGCGATGGCAGCCACGGCCCAACCGGCATGCGTCCTATGTTTGTAGAAATTACGGAAGAAAAGACAGTTGCGTGGTGCACCTGCAAAACCAGCAACAACAAACCATTCTGCGACGGGTCACATAATAAACGTTAATTAACAACACCAAGGAAGGATTTCAAACCACCCACATCACCAACAGGCTTCATATCCAAAACCACCGGCTCAAAACCAGCTGCATCACGTAATTGCGCCAACATTTCAGGCGTAACCTTAAAAGCAATCGCCCCCCCTTGATTCTGCAATTCCAAATTCAATCGATCCGACTTTAAGTCGATACCGCCCAAATTTGACTGTGCTTTATTGGGCTGAGCCTCCTTCATCGAATTAACTCTTGCATAAATACTATTAGCAAACGACATTGCATCCGTAAAACTTCGTTTAACAAAAACATCTTCCAGCGCTTTGACTTTATCTAAAGATTGTCGCACTCGCATTGCTTCTTGTGTTGTTAAATTAATTTCACCTAAATAATCACCATTATTGACTGTTAAACGAACAAAATATGGATTTGCCGCTACATCTTTAATAAATATTTGATGATCTTTATTCTTAATGGCCTCTACTTCTTGAAAGAAAATGCTCTCTGAAACCCTTAATTGAGGATTAGTAATCATTAAGTTCTTTTCCTTCTTTGATGTCTTTGATAGCCATTCAATAAAGGTGCTTGGGTCTTCGACTAAACTGTTAAAACTATTTTGAACCAAATCCACTTGCACACTGCTCATTGCTTCATTTGAACGACCAACAACTTTACTCACTTCGGCACTGATATCACTCTTTTCAGCAGGCTCTAAATCGTTCCACCTACTTGTAATTAATTTTTGTATTGCGTCAGAACTTACATTCTTATCTTCAACCTCTATTGTCAAAGGCTGTGTTGCTTCTGTAGATTTTTTAGATGTTAATGGTAATTGCATTTTATAAAGTCTGTGTTTTTCTTGAAACCAAGGGTCCTTTGTAATTTTCCATAATAATTGTTTTAGGATTTCTGACGATTTCATATTCTTTTTCTCTGTTAACACAGCCAATTTGGCAGCTGTTGCTGTGGCAAAGAATAATACAGTTGGTTTTTCCGCTAAACGCCATTTGCTGCCGTGATATAACATGTAATTCTGAAAAGAATCAGGAAATGAAACCTCTAATTCCAAGTAAGAATAGCCAGCGCTCTCAGCTGTGCTTTTAATAACATTACTCATCTTGATGAAAAGCTTACCGAATGCATTTGATCCATATTGTTGGGATGGAAATAATGTGCGTTCTTTCTCAAATAAACTCATTAATAACGTATCAATGTTAGGATCTCCTGCTTTCAGCCAATCTTGTATAGTGTCTTTAATCTGTTTACGTGTTAATCCACGTACAGCCCATGCGAATACGCGCGTTAATGGTTCAATATTCTTTCCTGCAACTTCAAAGTTAGTGTTTCCTTCAGCTTGATTTAATATATCTTTCATCTTCTTACTACCTAAAATAGTTGTTAATACTTTCTTACTAGGCTTTGATATTTCAAATGCTCGAGAAAACTTATCATTAAAAGTGCTCGATTGTTCTAGAAGAAGATTGGCCAACTCTTCATATGCTTCCAATGTTTCATCTGCATAATAGTCTTCGTTAATAACTGGATTAATAACTATAACTTTGCCATCCACATCATCAATGTCTCTCAAATATAATCGTCTAATCTTTACGCCGCCTAAACCAGTTGCAACCAGCTCAACTTGCCCGACAGCTTGTTTAACTTGATTTGTTTCTCGAAACATTTGTAAGACCAAAGAAGGCGCGTCACCAGCTCTATTAACTGTTGCTGCAACCTTAATCAAAGGATCCTTCTTCATGATCATTTCCAACTCTCTCTTTAAAACTTTTCCAATGCCTTCTAATCGTTCAAGGTCTTGAACAAACATTGTCTGCGATGTTTTAATTTGAACATTAACAGCATCCTTACCGCGCAACTTATCTACCAGCCCCTTAATCTGTATACCTGCTGCAACAAAATATGCCGTAGCTACAACTGGCGTGTTACTAAAGAATGTTGGATATTCTTTAACAATTGTTTCTAGATTCGCAATAGACATTGCGGAATCTGTAAGAACAACCCCACCAGAAAAATATTTCCTCGGTATCGTTTGATTGGTATTAATGTCGATGTCTTCTTTTACATAGTTATAAACACCTTTTTTGAAGGCTTCGACATAACGATTGTAGATTTCTTGTTTTTGTTGGGGATTATCAATGGATACGCCGGCTATTTTGTTTTGATCTAGATAGACGGAGCTTAAGATGCCGTCTTTAATTTTTTTCTTGTACCATGCTGCAAGAATGTAGGCGTAATAGACTTGGCGCATTTTGATGAAATTGGCGCCTTGATTTACTTCTTGGGTTAACATTGGGATAACAATCTCTCGTACAACTTGAGAACCAATGGAATGATTGTCTTTAGACGTTGTATTATTTTTATCTAAGGCTAAATAATCTTCTTCAAGCATGACCTTTAAACTTGCATCTACAATATAGGCGGTGCCATTTTGAGCGTTTTCGTAAACCACGGCTTTGTTTGGCACGATCCAAACTTTATTAAAGGTATTCACAGGAATATTGGAGGTTCCAAATTTCTTCTGGGCCTCAGCATAAACACGATCCCAAAATTTCTTACCAACTTCTTTTTCAGGGTAAATTAAACTCGCGGTGACTTGTTTTAACAAATAGTCTTGTGCTAAAAGATCGCGTCCCATGGTGGTTTGGCCAAAGCTTTCTGGGACGATGCGTTCTTTTTCGTAGGGTGACAAGTTAACCCATAAATCTTTTTCTGGGGTTGTCAGGCTTGCTAAAAAGTATTTGATCAAATTCGTGGTTGTGGCTTTTAATGTTTCATCGGAACTATTGTCTTGTCCACGGTCTAAGATAAAATCGAATTTGAAAGGATTATCAGGGTGAACCTTAATACCTTTAAGCTTTGCGGCTTTTAGGGCATCACTTAAAGGAACCATGACACCTGGCGCAGGCAAAACTAGCTCGTTTGCCCTAACTTGGGTTATCCCAAGAGAGGTGGCCAGAAAAGTCACTGCAACTATCATCGAAAGAAATGGGGTTTTCGTTCTCATACTAAGAGTATGGAACACGTGCAAGGGTCAATCAAGGCGAGAAAACGCTAACTGGGAAATCGGTTTCTTCGACGAGAATAAAAAGCGGTTACTTCTTTATGATAAAAATACAGCTATACGCAAAGAGATTTCTTTTGATAAATACTTCGCTGTTCGGCCCAAGGGCGCGTTCGCGTTCGATCGTGATGTGACGATCACGGCAGAAATGACGAAAGTCTTTGATGGATAAGAAACGGATATTTGGGGTGTTATACCATTTATAAGGAAGACCTACCGTCACAGGGACTTGACCAAATAGCAGGATTTGTAAACGTGCTGTGATGTTACAGAAGTTTGGGATACCAACAATGACCCGTTTGCCTACACGCAAGGCCTCGGCAATAACCTTCTCTGGGCTTAAGATTTCTTGCAAAGACTCATTTAGGATCACATAGTCAAAACGCTTATCGGAATAATCTTCTAAACCAGAATCAATGTCCCCATGAGACACGGTGACACCACGTTCAACGCATTTATAGATTTCTTTTTCATCGATCTCAATACCGGTAGCACGGCAATTCTTGTGCTTGATTAACAAATCCAAAAGCGTTCCATCCCCGCAGCCTAAGTCTAAGACATTGCTGTTGGGTTCGATCATTTCAATGATGTATTTATGGTCTATACGGATATCAGCACTCATGTGACATTGTTTAAAAAGTTTCTAACAAGTTTTGATTGGCCATCGATTTCAACTAAGAATGAATCATGACCGTAATCGGTCTTTATTTCAATAAAAGAAATATCCAAATCATTGGCCTTCATAGCCTTGACCATTTCTTTGCTTTGATACGACGGATAAAGCCAGTCTGATGTGAAGGTAACAATCAAGAACTTTGATTTTGCCGGCTTAAACGTTTTTTGTAAATCCCCTTCTTCGGATAAATCAAAATAGTCTAACGCCTTTGATAAATACAAATAACTATTCGCATCAAAACGGCTGACAAAACTTTCGCCGCGATATTTCAAATAATTTTCGACTTCAAAATCATGAGAAAAATCGTAACCAAGTTTTTGTTTATCTTTAAGACGACGTCCAAACTTTTCTTCCATGGACTTTTCGCTCATGTAGGTGATATGCCCAATCATGCGCGACACCGACATGCCTTGTGCTGGCAGAGTTTTATCGTAATAATCACCCTTGTTCCAATTTGGATCGGACATGATGGCTTGACGGGCCACTTCATGCAAAGCAATTTGCTGGGCCGTATGTCGGTAATTAGTTGCGATTAAAATGCATGACCTTAAGGTGTCTGGGTACAACACCGACCACTTAAGTGCCATCAAACCACCCATGGAGCCACCGCAAGCCGAATATAATTTCTTAATGCCTAAATGATCGATCAAATGTTTTTGGGCAACAACCATGTCTTCAACCGTGATCACAGGAAAGGTCAAACCATATGGCTTGCCTGTAGCGGGATTGATCGACGACGGACCCGTTGAACCTTTGCAACCGCCAATGACATTGGAACAGATGATAAAATATTTATCCGTGTCAAAAGCTTTGCCGGGCCCGATCATATCATCCCACCAGCCTGGATGCTTATCCCCTTCACGCCAAAAGGCAGCATGGGCATCGCCTGTTAGGGCATGGAAAATAAGAATGGCATTGCTGCGATCCGCGTTTAACTTACCGTAAGTCTCGTAAGCCAAGGTGATCGGACCAAATTTAATGCCGCTCTTTAAAACCAATTCATTGGGAGATTCGGCAAACTTAAAATATTGTGTTTGAACGTATGTTTTTTCCATTAGGTATTTGCGTATTTAAACATGGCTTCTAAAGATTTTAATGCCCTTAAACGAATGTCTTCTGAAAATTCCACGCGGTCTTTTGGTAACGGATTCTTTAAGACACGTAAGATATCTTCGAGTGTATTGCTCTTCATGTACCGGCACATGGTGCAACTGCCAACGAGTTTCTTATCAGAAAATTCAGATTGCAGGCGCGCCGATAAACCACATTCTGTAAGCATCAGAAATTCTTTTGAATCTGTTTGTCGCATATACCCAAGCATTTGCTCAGTTGAGCCAACAAAATCGGAATTATCCACAATGGTGGAATTACATTCAGGATGGCTGACGATTTTGGCGTTGGGGTATTCTAAACGTACTTTTAAAATTTGTTCAATCCCATAATCTTCATGCACGTAACAGGTGCCGTTGAAATATTGAATGTCTTTCTTAACACCTTTGCGTGCTAGAGAGTTCTTTAAATTCTCGCCCATCAATTTATCTGGGAGAAAATAGATCTTATCATTAGGGATGGCTTCCGCAATTTTATAAACATTTGCCGATGTTACACAAACATCACACTCGGCTTTAACTTCTGCCGTCGTGTTAACATAGCAAATGAATGTATAATCAGGATATTGTTTACGTAATGCACGCACTTGGTTTGCGTCAATGGCATCCGCTAACGTACATCCATCTAACTTTGCAGGGATTAAAACTTCTTTATCTGGGTTTAAAATCTTTGCCGTCTCCCCCATAAAACGCACCGCTGTAAAAACAATCGTCGATGCTTTTGTGTTCATGGCATCACAACTTAACTTATAGGAATCGCCAACAAAGTCGGACACCCCATATATGATTTCAGGCGTAATATAGGAATGGGCGAGGATAACCGCGTTTTTTTCTTCCTTAAGGTCATTGATTTCATTAATGAGCGGCACCAATTCTTCGCATTTGCGTAGCGAATATTGGCACACGGTCCCACCAAGCTTAATGTTCTTAAGCTTTGCAAATAAACCTTCGGCTGTGATGTGTGTTTTAATCATAATTAAACGCTTAATATATATCTTTTAGGAGTTTGTGGCAAGAACTTCCGCTTTAAGAACATGCGGTGTGGCGTCTGTGATACGGACCTTTAAAAATGAGCCGACTTCATAATCACCCTCAGGAAAAGTGACCAATTTTCCACCATCATTACGGCCAACTTTATCACGCAGACTGCGAGGATTTGTTGGGTTTTCAACCAAAATGGTATGCACTTCACCAATGTGTGCTTTATTTTTCTTTAAAGTAATTTCCTTTTGAATCTCATTTAAACGCATGATGCGTTCTGTTTTCTTCGCCTCTGTTACATCATCCGGAAATTTCTTCGAAGCAATAGTCCCTTTTCGTTCGGAATACTTAAACATAAACGCCACATCAAACTCCACCTCTTTGATAACCTTAATGGTGTCTTCAAACTCATCGTCAGTTTCCGTCGGAAAACCAACAATGATATCGGTGCTTAAGATAACGCCTGGGATACGATCGCGCATTTTTTGAGCTAGACTCAAAAATTCTTCTTTTGTATATGTTCGATTCATCACATCTAATATGCGGTTGTTGCCTGCTTGCAATGGCATATGCATTTGTTTACAAATCTTGGGATTGTCACGCATGAGCGCAATAAATTTATCTGGAAAATCTTTAGGGTGTGGCGACGTAAAACGAATGCGTTCGATCCCTTTAACACGACTTACCGCATCCATCAAATCCGCAAAATCACCTTCTTCATGACGATAGGAATTTACATTTTGGCCAAGCAAGGTCACTTGTTTAAACCCTTGAGCCGCGAGCCCTTCAACTTCTTCAATGACATTTGAGATGGACCGACTGCGTTCTCGCCCACGCGTATACGGCACCACGCAAAACGTACAAAAATTATTACACCCACGCATAACCGCAATCCATGCATTTATCCCATCTTTACGACTAGGCGTCACATCCGAATACGTCTCAAATTCTGACAAGGTCACATCATAAGGCTTCTCACCTTCACCCACAGCCTCCCGAATCAAATCCGGCAACCGCTTATAACTATCCGGCCCCGCAATAAAATCAATCTTCAAACTACGATCCTCAAAAATCTCCTGCCGCAAATTAGTAGCCATACATCCCAAAATACCAATAAGCACCGGCTTATCCCCTCGATCATGCCGTAAATTATGCACCCGCCCATAAACCTTCTGATGCGCCTTCTCCCGAATAGCACACGTATTAAGCATCACAATATCCGCATCCTGTTCCTTAGACACGAATTCGTAGTTTTCTTTACGCAAAATAGAACGTACGAGCTCTGAATCATACTCGTTCATTTGGCATCCATAGGTCTCCAAAAGCACGCGCTTTCCAATTGAGGAAGATTGCGGTTTTTGTTCTGGATTTCCGACTGTGTTGCCGTTGTTTGTGGTCTTTTGTTGCTGTTCTTCCATTTTAGCCCTTCATCGTAGCTAGTCTGCCACGGTTCATTTAATTCAACATTAACAATACGCTGATCCTGAATGTAAACCGCCTTAAACACAATCCGCATAAAGGTTTTAATTAAAAAACTTGTTCCTCCGAAGCCATCATCCGCTATTTCATGGTTTGGCGAAGGAGAATCAGCTTGCTCATTATCCTGAAATTTTCGTAAATGTAAAAGAAAATCCTCGGTGGCTCGGTTTAAATTAATGGCGTTTCTTTTGTCTAAAATCCTAAGCTGAACACCTTTAATATCCTGCCTTAACTTCTTCTCCTCATTACGCAAAAGCTCGGCGCGGTCTTTGTAAATCTCCAGATTAATGCTGTCCTGCGTAAAAACTTCAAACAAACCTTTTTGCTTCTCAAGGTTTTTATTAAGAGCCTTTGTCAATACTTCCAGCTCATCTAAGAACACCTGCTCCGGCTGGGAGGCATTAAGCTTAACCATGTCGCCTAATTCTTCAAGGACATGCAAGTTTTGGCATACCACATCAATAATATCCCAGACCTGTACGCTTATCACATCCGCTGACACGCTTGGATTATGGCACGTTAAATACGAAACCCCTTTGGATGAACAGCGATACCACGGGCGCTTGACCTTGGTGCGGTGATTGGTAATCGACATGATGCCACGAAAATTACCACCACACTCCTTGCATTTTAGCACACCGGACAAGTGGTAATTATTGTTCTTAAATTTCACCACCGCATTCTTGCGATTGCGTTTAAGCAAGACCGCGGCTTCATCGAATTGTTTCTGGCTGATGATAGGCTCATGGACATTGGGCACTTCAACAATTTTAGAAGTATCATTGGCGATATATTTATAGCCATTACCTTGACCATCTTTTGTTTTTGCTCTTGGATCATAACGATGGCGGTTCCAAACCAACATCCCTAAATACACCTTGCTCTTTAGAATGGTGCCAATAAATTTCGTGTAGAATCGCCCGCCCTGACGGGATGATGTTCCTAGACGATAAAAATGACCGGCAATTTGCGAGGTGCTTTGGCCGTTGATATAACGCTCAAAAATTTCTCTAACAATCTTGGCTTCCTCCTCATAAACCTCCAGCTTCTTAATGTCTTTATTGTAGCGATAGCCATATGGTGCATAACGCGCCCCCTGCCAATGGCCTTTCTTAACACCCACCAGCATCCCGGGAAAGACACGCTCAACCAAACGATTGCGTTCAAACTCCGCGCAAGAGCCCAGCATTTGAATGGCCATCTTGCCAGCACTGGATGTTGTATCAAAAGGTTCAGTCGCTGATTTATAACCAACCCCTAAATTATCCAATTCCTCAAGCAAACCCAGAAGGTCTTTGAGCCGACGGCTTAAACGATCTTGTTTATACACCATCACCAAATCAAACTGTTTATTGCGAGCATCGAACAACAACCTCTGCAAAGCAGGCCTGTCCATATTCCCTCCAGAAAAGCCGTCATCCATGTAAATATCCTTACCCGGCAAGGTGCAAACAATTGTCCAGCCAAGATTCTGGGCATATTGCACCAAAAACGTGCGTTGCACCTCGAGTGAAAAACCTTCGCGGGCTTGGTCTTCTGTACTGACTCTGGTATATAAAGCGACTCTCATGTTCATTTGGCGGGAGTATACCTTGCATTCCCGCATTATTCAAAGCCTTCTTGAGCTTTCTTGGCTAAAAACATTCTAGTTAATATTTCAATACCATCATCAAACGACTTTCGCGCCTGAGCGATTTCCCCCTGAGACAAACCTTTAGCCTTGAGCTTTATTTCTAAAGCATCCCAGCCACGGGGTTTTGATATTGCGTCATTATTTATAATTGAGTCACTATTCATAACAATAAGAAGGTGTGCGGAGGAAGACACAAGGAGGGATCTTCTGTTATGCACCTTTTACCATAACAAAGCCTCAAGATAGGATGGAGACTATCTCAAAGCTCCTCCGCATATCTTGATTAAACCGATTCTTGAAGAACAACGCCCATCTTGGCACGTTGCCTTTCAAGAAGCCGACTAACTTCATCATCGATCTTTAAACTATTCGTCCAACCGGAATAATTCTGAGCCTGCTGGTATTTGGAATAGTACGTTGGCTCTTTGACAGATGATTTTATTTTTTCTACTTCTTCCTTCATAATCTGATCAGTTCGGGAATCATCATCGAAAACGCTACTATCTTTTAATCGACTAATAACACCTGATCCCCACAATTGTTCAGCAATAACTAATACCTTTGCTTTTGCTCGAGCCAATTCTTCCATGAGCCGATCACGCTCTGGTTCTATGGCTTTCATTTTCTGCCCCGCAACTGTGTTGCCATTTTCAATAATGGCTTCATACGTTTTGCGCAATTTTTCCCCTAAATTGCCAATGCTCTCGGTAACCGCCTCAAGATCAAGACTTGCGTTTTCAAGCTTGCGGTCTACCTCATTGATTTGATCTTCCGAAACGACCTCCCCGCACAGCTTTTTCTGACGCAATTCCTTTGCCTGCTGACGTAAGGTATTCAATTGCTTCTCGTACTCCATTTGCTTAAGCTCCAGCCCCACGATTTGCTCGGCGATTTCTTCCGGTGTGTTGTTTTGATTGTTTAAAACCTTTAAAAAGTTAAGCTTCATATAGCCCTCCATTTTTTGAGCAAGTTTTAAAAATTATGTCACTAAAAACATCAATTTGACCCTCTATAACCTCCCCAACTGACAGCCCGAATACTCCTATTTATCGACGATAGACCTCCTTTCTTAACCCTTATGCCAAATTCCCACCAAAACTTAAATTGAGTGACATTGACATCGATTTTTTGAACCTGTATCACTGACAACCTGCGCCTCGCCCGACCCGCATCCGGCACCCCACCCGGAAGGACCCAAAACCTCCACAAAGCGCAACTCAACTACATTTCTTAAACCGTCACACTTCAATAGCTAAAGCGTCCAGCGCCTTTCTTGATCCTCGACACTTCAAATCTTGAAGCGTCCACACAGGACAAACTTTAAACCGACGCTTCAAATACTGAACTCTTATATAGCTTCTACCATGCCTATACATAACGAATGGTGTCATGCTTACCCGTTAACTTATAAAGGCAGTAATACCGATACAACCCGCCATGCTTTGTCTTTTCAACCCATTCCTTACTGATCAATCCTTTAAGAGACTTTGAAAGTGTGGCGGGCGAAAAAATTTTTTTAAGTTCGGCATACTTCAATGAGATCTGGCCATTGTTACGACCATTGAAATTCTTCTTAATGTAAATGTAGGTGAGCATCTCGGCATGTGACAGCCTTTGCCATTGCTCGCTTTCCATCATGGAACGCTCAAGCATTACAAAGGGCGGATAACGATGTTTTTTATTCCTGCTAGACATGCCTTTCTCCACATTTTAAAGACCTACGAAACCTTGCCCGCCAACTCTAAATACCTGGCAACCACAGCCCGTTTAATAGATTCCCCCGCATCCCTGCTGATTGGATGAACACAGCTAATCCTTTTACCATTAGGAAGCACTTTGTCCGGGTAAACCAAACGGAAACCATCCTCCGTTGTAAAAGAAGAATAAACAGCGATGTTGCCTATATAGATTTGATTGTTGATGACAAAAGAAGCGAAAGCAACAAGCCCATTTTGCGGCTTAACTGGCAGGATATTGATTTCATTAATGTCGAGCGTATTCATCACTTCGTCCCCTGAAAATAAAAAATCCCATAACTTTTGGTTACAGGATCAATATAAAACATCAGGTGATGAAGTCACGTACAAATAGACCACCTAGGCTATTTGTTTGAAGCCACCCTCGATTAATTCAATGCTGTTTTCTAAATCCCTTTTGGCACGTCTACGCGCATAATGCATGCCATGTGATGAAATATAATGTTTATAAAATTTCTTTGCCAAATCATCCAAACCCACACCTTCTACGTACTGATCATACACATTCAAATAATGCTTAAACTGCCGGGGAAGCACTCTCGGCGTTACCTTTTGCTTTGGAAATGTCTTTTCAATTTCCTTCAACCTTTTCTGCCATCGATCCACCATTAAACTGAACTCATCACAAATCTTTTGCTTGGCCAAGCTCATGTTGACCCTGATCTCAAGAAACCTGCCATTGGTAAAAACATCCCTGTCATTAAGCAAATCCGGATTATCAAAGCAATCAATGGCATTCGCCTCAACCAATAGAGCATCAATATAAAGAGTTTTTGTTTTTCGGTCACTCTCAATAAGCTCTTCAAATGACATCGATGGCGGGATAGGGTTTAATAAACCCCATTTGGATAAAATCTTTAAGGCTTTGTCTTTTTGTGATTCAGGATGAGAATTCTTAATAAGATCAACGATGCGGAGTTTTCGTACGATAAAAATATAATCGTCCATATATTGGACATTTCGCCTGAGAAATTCCCAGCGATACTTTAAGCAATTTTTCTCACGCTTTGTCAGTAAACCAACTCGCAACACACCACAATTTCTCCCACATTATCAACAATGAATGAAACAACTATAATTGTAAGCTATAGAATACTCACAAATTCAGCTACAACACGAAAATCATCACCAGAAACGTTTTCGATCACAATATCTTTAAAATCTTTATTATCCGGCGATAGAATGATCCGCTTGTGCCTCCACTGATCATCACCTAAATCTTCCTTCTCGCTGTGATAACGTTTAATGGTATAACTCTTCTGAGTTTCGGGGTCTTTAACTAATCGAGATTCCACAAGAAAAATACCAATACGTGAACCTCCGCGATCAAAACGGAACAAGCACCAGCTGCCGTCTTTAATGGTAGGTTCCATTGATTTTCCAAATACCTGCGCGATGAACATATGCTCACCAATCTTACGCCCATGCATCGGCTTCCACCCGATAATTTCTTGCGTTAACTGTTCTCCAAAGTCTGTCGCTACTGCCTGCAAGTCATAAACGGGAAGATACCCCTGTTCAATTGTCGCATCGGGAATCACATCCTTAAAAAACAACGGCTTATCATCCTCAACCTTTTGAAGGCGTCCATAAACACGCTTTAATAAATAATCTTTTACAACCGCACTAAAGGCTTTATCACCTGTGATCTTATTGAAAATATCTTGATTCTGATCCATCCGCTCAACTAACTTATCCATAAACACATCATCAAATCCGTATTTGAAATTATCAATAGAATTGCTCTGGGCTTGCATGCCAAGGCGCTCATCTAAGACCATTTCCTCCTCAATTTGATCAAAGAAAAGCTTATCTGCTTCCGTAAAATCTGTTCCGAATCGATCATTAAGAAGATTAATTATTTCAGATAATTTTGCGTATTCGTCCTTATCCTTCTTCGTGCCCGCCTCAGACAATGGCTTGATTGCCGCTCCTGAATCCTTTTCTAAAGCAATCTTGCCCTCTGCAACTTTCTGCAAACGGTAATACTGAATAGCAACCTCATCACCCAAATTGTATCTTGGCCCACGATTTGGCCCCGGTAATTTCTTTAAAAGCAAACGGCCATAGGCATAAAACTTTTCTAAATCAACATCTTGAAACGGCATAATTTGCGCTAAGAATGCATAAAGCCTGACAAAAACTCCAAGCGTATTAATAAAATCGTCTTTGTGTTCATCCTTATCAATTGTTTCAAAACGTGTCACTGCCACATCAATTAACGCATTTAACTGGGCATGTTCCTGTTTATTGTGCTGTTCTTTATTCTTAAAGAATACGGTACAAAATGCATCCACATCTGATGGATAAATGATTTTAAATGAATCAATCTTAGTCTTTAAATCGTAGAGCTTATTGGGATCTGTTGTCTCTGTTAATTGCGTTTGTTCATAATATGGTTGGAATGCCGCTAAAATATCCTCCCGGCTATTTACAAAATCTAACACGAAGGTATCTTCCTTACCCGGACAAGTACGATTCAAACGGCTTAATGTTTGTACAGCCTTAACACCATCAATACGTTTATCTACATACATCGTATGCAACAACGGCTCGTCATATCCTGTCTGATACTTCTCAGCTACTAAAAGAATTTGATACTCTGAAGAAGAAAACTTCTCCGGCAATTCTTTCTCACCAAAACCATTCATCTTGGGCTCTGTGTATTCAGGCGGTACACCATCCAATAAAACAGTTCCAGAGAAAGCCACCAAAGCCTTGATATCCCGATAACCTTTTTCTTTTAAATAACGATCAAACTCTTGCTTATAGCGAACCACGTGCTCACGGGAAGCTGTGACAACCATGGCCTTGGCTTTACCGCCAATCAACTTCATGGTTACCTGCCTAAAGTGCTCGATGATAACCTCTGTTTTCTGGGCTAATACATACGGATGCATTGTTGCAAATCTAGCAATAGCGGCCGCGGCTTTCTGCTTATTTAGCTGAGGATCATCTTCGATCTTTTTGTTTAACTGGTAAAAAGACTGGTAGGTGGTGTAGTTGTCTAATACGTCCAAGATAAAACCCTCTTCAATGGCTTGTCGCATAGAATACAAATGAAATGGCACCGGCTTCCCATCCGTACCCTTTTGACCAAAAGTCTCAAGTGTCTTAGCCTTAGGTGTTGCCGTAAAAGCAAAGAAGCTTAAATTCGGCTGAGGCCCTCTGGCACGCATGACCTCACGCAAACCATCTTCAATATCATCTTCATCGCTGATCAATAAAACCCTTTTCAAATCAGCGGCAGATTCTCCCCCTTGCGAACTATGTGCTTCATCGACAATAACCGCATAATTACGCTTAGCTAACTTCCCAACTTTCTCAATAACAAAGGGAAACTTCTGTAATGTGGTGATAATAATATTTGTGCCGTTGGTCAACGCATTGGCCAACTGCTCAGAATTCTGGTCAATCTTTTCAACCACCCCGCTTCTATGCTCAAACTGATAAATAGTCTCTTGCAATTGCTGATCAAGCACTAGCCTGTCCGTCACCACAATCACCGTATCGAATATGCGCTTATCCTCTTGATCATGGATCCCCGCCAAACGGTAAGCAAGCCATGCAATTGAATTACTCTTGCCGCTTCCAGCGCTGTGTTGAATTAAATAATTTCTTCCGGCACCATTAGCCTTGGCATCAACAGCTAATTTCCTCACCACATCAAGCTGATGATAACGAGGAAAGATCATGGTCTCTTTACGGACAGTACGATTATCCATGCGGATTTCTTTTGTTTCTAAATGCATGAACCGACCCAAGATATCCATCAGACTGTCTTTAATTAAAACCTCTTCCCAAAGATACGCTGTCTTATGCCCACTTGACGGAGGATTTCCTTTGCCCTTGTTATGCCCTTTATTAAACGGTAAATAATACGTTCGGTTTCCTTGAATACGGGTAGTCATATAAACCTCATCCGTATCAACAGCAAAATGAACCAAAGCACGCTTTTTAAATTGGAATAACAAATCCCTCTCATCACGGTCATATTTATACTGTCGTTTGGCATTTTCCACATTCTGCCCCGTGAATTGATTCTTAAGCTCTAATGTCACCACCGGCAGACCATTAACCAAAAGGACAATATCAACTGAACGCTCATCTTTTTCACAAAAGTGAACCTGACGGGTAACATTAAGAATATTTTGGTCGTATAATTTCTGAGTTGTAGGATTAAGCCCGCTGACAGGCTTAAAGTAGGCAAGGGAGAACTTCTTGCCGTAGTCAGTAATTCCATAACGAAGACAGTCCAGCATACCGCGCGTTTCCAACTCCTGATTCAGCCGATAAAGAAACTTCTTCTCTACCTCCGCACCATGAATACCAGCCAAAGCATCCCAAGCATCTTTTTGTGTCGTTTTAATAAATTTGAATAGCTCCTCTTTATCAATGCACATAAGACGATCGAAATTAGCTGAATCTCCTTTTATGTAACCACCACGGTCGATCAGACTTTGCTCGATTGCTTCTTCAAATGCTTTTTCATTTGTTATTGATGACATATATACCTATCACTGAGATGCGTTCATAATTTCGTTTGAACTTAAATCAAATCCTTCTTCTTGCAATCTTTTACAAAGCTTAGGAATTATCTCTCGAATATGAGTGTTATATCCATATCTAATGATGCCTTCCAAATCAGATGGCAACTCTAAGTGCCCCTTGACTATAATTGCCATGCGATTTCTTGTCAAAGAAGACAACAACATTCCTGTCTCAAGAATTACATTCTGTCGGGTTCGTGGTTCAGCTTTATCAGCGCCGTCCTTAAGCGCATATCCTACGTCATCAGGCGTCATTAAAACAATTCCAAAATCTGATGAATAATCCTTCCCAATTCTACCTTCTAAAGCTTCAATAATAGTTTTACCTCCGCCACTACTATTCATCAAAATAAACGGTTCCAAATTTAACCGATGCAACGCAAGTTCCAACTGATCTCTTGCTTCAACATCATGACCATGCACAATAAAAATCTGTTTCTTAGAAGAGCCGCCTTGTGACGTTCCATTCCCAGCAAACAAATCATGCATCCTCTTTTTTGCATCATCATTTCCTTGAAACTGTATCGTCTTGTTTGATGACCACCAATGAAGGATCCCTCCATCTTTGGCGCGGAATGAATACTTATCTCCTGATTGAGTCCAGGATCCTTCAATAGTCATAAAGATTGACTTTAATTGATCAATACTACCGTTATATTTATCAGCCATTAACAATCTCCTTTTCAAAACGAACATCAATCTTTCCCGTCACTGCTTCTGAAATTAACGCAGTGCGGTATTCGTTCAACAGCTCGATAGACCTCTGTTCTAGAACAATCTGCGCATCGATCTGAACAGTTTTTTTATCTAAAAAAGATGCTATAGCTTCTTGTTCTTTTTTGGGTGGAATTAAACATATAGAATTGCTTAAAGCATAATTGCTCAATCCATATCTTGTAACGCCAGACGCTTCAATTCTAAACTGATAATTAATACAATCTGCAGACAAGACCCAGAACAGATATTTTCCTTGGATCAATTGTTCTTTGGGGCGCACTTGAGCCAGATGATAGCCACATATTAAATTTGGCTCTTCAAAGGACACATACGCAGGAATAGCAATATCGCTCCATTCTTCAGAATCTTTAGTTAGCAAAACATCCCCCACCTTTAAATGAAACTTTACAATTTCATCTGCTGAAGCTGTAGCATCCATAAAATCTAAATCTGGCGTAATTAAATCGTTATAATAAACATCAACGTAATTACAAAGTCTTACAGCTATCTCGCCTTCTTCGGATTTCTTGTTAACATTGCTAAACTGAACCTGTGCATTAAATTTCAACTTCTTAATCTCCCAATGCTTCGGAACCTTACCTAACCATTCAATACCAGAATCTTTCATCTCAGCTTTGGGATCAATCCCTTTGGTCACTGTTTGATTAATTACTGCCGCACGCTCCTCTTTAAGAAGCTTAATCATCTGCTCCTTTTTGGTAATCAGGTCGTCAATCTGTGCAGTATTATGATCAAGAAATGCGGAAATACATCTTTGTTCACTTATATCATCCGGATACCAAATCGCTATATCTGCCAAATCTGAAGAATTAATTGCCGGATAGCTCACACCAACCGATAAGGCGCATATTCGATCAATGATCTTCTCGCTACGTAAAATATAATAAATAAATTTTGGTTCAAGCTTTGATCCAGGAGTCACCACAGCAAAACCGGTTGAGACGATAAAATCATTCACGTCCTCTTCGAAATGAGCAATGGCTTTTAAATAAGTTCTGACTGTGGAAACAATTGAATCACCTTTTCTTACAATTCTTCTAGCTCGAGAAGGCGCGTTTAGAAAATTAACTTTCTCCGTAATGCTATAACCCTTCTCAAGATCAACATTTCCTATGTCAATATAGTTAAACTCGTAGCTTCCATCAGTTTCCTCGCCCAAAGCAAGTTGATTGACGCGTGAAACATATTTAATCTTTTTTATCTTCCAAATTTCAGGAATATTCCCAATCCATTTAATCCCTGAATCTTTATATGCTGGATAATACTTAAACATAAGCTAGTCCCAGATCAGATGTATCCTTCTTAAATGGCTTTTGCTGATGAATCAAAACATGCCCATTTTCTAATGGAATTTTAATCTTCCTTAGCTCAACGCGCCAATCCTGATATTCCTTAACAATATTCTCGACCCCAGCATGTTCATTAAAAATAACCTTATCTTCAGCAGACTGAACCATCAATCGGTTAAGCATTTCAACGCCTTGCGGTTTTATTGCTCCCACACTGTCACTTTGGCGCGGCTCTGTGTCATGTAAAGGATGAATAATTATTGCTAAACGTGGAGTTATGGGGCAATACAAATCACATTGATTAGCGTTCCAATATTGCAAACAAACTGGATTATCGCTAGTCAAAAATTGAACAGGTGTTTCATTCTTAAATACAATCCATGGCGATGTAGCTAGGAGATTTTGAACGCCAATCAAAGCATTAATCCCCAATGCCTGTGGAAATGCTTGCTTGATGAGAGCCTTGGTTCCTCCATGCTTACGAATTGTTTCTATTGCTTCACGATGCTTTGAATTAGGATCTGATAATTCTTTCTCTTCCAATTTATCATACAAATGCTGAACAATATGCGAAAGGCCACCAACACCCAACCTCACAGCCGTTGGAGTGCAGGCTCTTAGATAAGCAAGGTACCCAGCTATTAAATGCTTTGTTGTTGCGTCATATATATTCGTAGAAATGCTATTAACACAATCAGTCCATTTAGGTTCGACGATCTTAAGAAAATCCTCAACAGCTCTTGGATTATCTGGAAAATATTCGTTTGAACTCCAGTCCACTTCATAACAGATTGACTTTATTGGAATAGCATTTTGTCGACTTAAGTTGCTTTTTCGAAAAACATTAATAAAATCAGGGTTGCTAGTCAGTCCAAATCCCCTCAAATATGTTTGAGCGACATAATGATCTTTAGCCATTTAGAACCTCTGAATTCATCTTCCCGATCCAAGCATGTAACGCGTGTTTTATTTCGTCGGTAGTCATACCTTTCATTCGAAATATTTCTTCAATTATATCCTCTGCAACAGTCAAGGTTTCAACCGCCACAGTTTTATCTAATTTCTCATAAGCCGAAATATCTGGCATGCCTTGAATTTGAATACCAGGTAAATTAATGGTCTGATGGGTGCTTTTAAAATGCATAAGCTTGTTCCTTAAATTCTTTAATTTCATAAACCGCTGACCTACCCCCTCACTAAGATCAATCTCCTTATCAAAAAACCTCTTCGGCCATGTTTTAATTTTGCGGTCTAGACTCATATTTTCATCAAGATCTTTAATCGTTTGATCGCTACAACTTGAGCAGTGAGCCTCTCCAGCCAAAACCCTGAAATACATGTTAAAAAATGTTTCAACAATAGCTACGCTCATAAACACGCAGGGCAATACTTTTCGTTGAAGATTTGTATCGTCTCGCTCGACCTGAACTTCTTGCACCATTTCGCGCAAGCATCCAAAGTATTCCCAAATCATTTTATTCGGCGAACCAAAATGTGAATTAGCTGCATTATTCACCTAAAACTTCTCCCAATAGCCCTTCAGTTTCTTTTTCTAAAGCCAAAATATCTTTGCGTATCTCATCAAGACTACGTAATGGCTTATATTTATAGAATTCCTTCGTGAAATTGATTTCATACCCGATCTTGTCCTTGCTCCTATCCATCCACGCATCAGGCACATGAGGCATGACCTCACGCTTAAAATACTCGTCAATATTATCGGACAGCGGAACATTCTCCGCGTCGCGCAATTCCGCATCAGCTTCTGGCTTGCCTTCTTTATCCAGACAAATCTCCGCTGTCTCATCCCTCTGGGAAAGAACCTCAAGGATGGATTTCATAACAGGCGCTTTGATCTTCAATCCAGCCTTATCAATGGCCGCATCTATGATTGCTATAAATTTTTCTCGGTTATTATAGGTCTTGGCGCTATCCAATCCATTGAGCATTGCTTTAATCGCCTTCTGTAAAGCTTCGCCCTCCTCAATTTCCTTAATACCTTCCTTGCCCTTCTTCTTGGATTTGGCAAGATTAACAAATCCTGACTGCTGATCCAATAAGGCTATTCTTTCTGGGGATACCTGAAAACTCAATCGAAGCGGCCGCTCGACTGTCACACGGGTATAACCAAAATATTCATTGGGGAATATCTTGCAATGCTCTCCAGCTTTAAATTGTCCATATATCTTTGTGATTGTCCCGATATGATCCTCGGCTATTTCATTACGTTTATTACCGAGGCTTCTGGCCATCTTCTTAAAGAAACCAACCCCATTGATAAGCTGAATCTTTCCTTTTCGATCTTTAGCTTTACGATTAGTAACAATCCAAATATAAGTTGAAATGCCTGTGTTATAAAAAAGCTGATCCGGCAAAGCAACAATTGCCTCTAACATATCATTCTCAATAATCCACCTACGTATCTCACTCTCTCCGCTACCAGCTCCACCAGAAAACAAAGGCGAACCATTAAAAACAATCCCTAAACGAGCACCACCATTTTCCGGACGCATTTTGGAAATCATGTGTTGAAGAAACAAGAATGATCCATCGCTTATGCGTGGCAATCCAGCACCAAAACGCCCGGCGTTTCCTAACGTTTCATGCTCCTTCAGAATTTCACCCTCTATCTTCTTCCACTCAACACCAAAGGGAGGGTTGGAAAGCATGTAATCAAACTTCTCGTCCTTGAGCCCGTCTTGAGTAAAGGAATTACCAAACTTAATTTGATCTGGATTCTGTCCCTTAATAAGCATGTCGGAATTGCATATCGCATATGACTCTGGGTTAAGCTCTTGTCCAAAAACACGAAGGCTTGCATCAGGATTTAATTCACGCAAATATTCCTCTGCAATGGACAACATCCCACCCGTTCCGCAAGCCGGATCATAAAGCGTCTTCACAATTCCCTTTTTGGTTAATACTTCCTTGTCATTTAAGAAAAGAATATTAACCATCAGACGAATAACTTCACGCGGGGTAAAATGCTCCCCTGCCGTTTCATTGGAAAGGTCAGCAAACTTACGGATCAACTCCTCGAAAATGTAACCCATTTCAATATTGGGGACGACTTCAGGATGGAGATCAACTTCAGCAAACCGTTTTATGATTAAGAAAAGGAGGTCGGATTTATCAAGCCGTTCAATATGATCTTCAAAATTGAAATGATCAAGAATATCCCTGGCATTTTTAGAAAAACCAGCAATGTAATTGCGGAGATTAGCGGCAATATCGCTTGGGTCAGCAACAAGCTTCTGGAAGTCAAACTTGCTTTTGTTGTAAAATGTTAGTTTTGCCTTCTTTTTTAGAACTGTTTCAATTGCTTCAGGCGATAACCCTTTGGTCTGCGGTAAATATTCCAAGACAGTTAATTTTGTTGGCTCTAATACGCAATCCAAACGGCGCAACACCGTGAGTGGTAAAATTACCTTCCCATATTCAGATTGTTTATAGTCTCCACGAAGCAAATCCGCGATGCCCCATATAAAATTTGCACGGTCTTTAAAATTATTAGCCAC
Organism: uncultured Planctomycetales bacterium; assembly: GCA_964572155.1. Classification (GTDB taxonomy): domain Bacteria; phylum Omnitrophota; class Gorgyraeia; order Zapsychrales; family Fredricksoniimonadaceae; genus JACQQW01. The sequence goes on from CAZNDZ010000002.1 coordinate 105,924, forward strand.
TTATCACTCCCATTCTTTTAATCTTCACAAGGCGGATACTGCATCGGCGCTTCCCCAATGCTCTCCAATACTTTCGGCTTTAAATCCCCTTTGGTGTTGTTGCAAATCTCTAAAAGCTCCACATTAAACTGCCAGCCATCGCCGTAATCAAAAAGCATGATCAACTTCTCACCTACGGTATCAAAGGCCTGTGAAATCTTGGTCTTTTTTACACCCTTGGCGCCTGGCCTGCCCTCTTCACCGATATCAACAAAAAGCTCAAAGGCCTTTCGGCAATTTCGATGATCCTTTAATTGGTCATAGAACCCAAAGCAATGATCAAACTCAAAATCAAATGCCTGCGTTATGACCTTGGCAAAATTATAAAGTGTTTTGGTTGGGACGATCTGGATCTTGCGAATAATCCTTTTCTCCTTCGTGCAATGTTCATCGCCGTAAAGCCAGACATTGAAAATATAAAGACCGGACTCGGTCGCCTTAGCTTTCTTCTTTGGAGCCGGAGCCAGATCATCGATAACCCGGGCCACCTTGTGACCGCAGGTACCGCAGAACCCTTGAAGAACCACGACCCCGTTCAGTTCCGCGTGATAATCAACAATGGTCACCGACTTTCGGCACTCCCCGCACCAAACGTTACTCAAAAGCATACGCCGGATGTCCAAAGGAACAGTCTGCCATAGTTTTAATGCTTCATCTGCCATCTTAATCCTTTGACCATTTCGCTCATGTGAGCGATATGATAATCAATATTTGGCCAATTCTTATACGTCAAGAACTACTGGTTTATTCACCAGCTTATAATCCTCATTCAAAACTGAACAGTTGATATACGTCGTATCCTTGGTTTTCTCAACACCATACCCGCCATGGATATGACCACAAATGACATAAGGAATCTTTAAACTATCAATTTTCTTGAGCAACGTCTTACTGCCTAAATGATCCCCGCCTGGACGGGCTGTGTCCTGATGGCCAAAGGCCGGGCCGTGGGTCAAAAGAATGTCTGTTTTCTTTTGAATCTTGCTCCAATGGTACCGATCAAGGTTCTCCTCTGATTCCATGAATGCCCAATTCAAGAATATCGGCGTCATGGGTGAACCCCAGATGGTCATGCCATTGGGTAAAACATATGGCTCGTCCTTTAAGTACACCGCTTTCGTTAAATAATTCTTAACCTGTTTTGGAAACTGCTCACAATAAAAATCATGGTTACCTGCTATCGCAATAATATGCTCAAATTTAAGACCCAATAACCAATCGTTAAAATGAATAACATCCATCACATGACGAAACTCGCCGTCACCCGCGAAAATAAGCACATCACCTTCCGGAAGCTTTACATTGTGATGCTGTGTATGTGTGTCGGCAAAGGCAACTATTCTCATCTGTGTCCCAATGATCTGGCCAACACACTGTTGGCAAATTACTTACGAGGCACCTCATATAAAATAAAAACCTTAACTGCTAAATTGCCATATAGTTACATTAAAATCATATAATCATTCTTGTCACAAAAAATACATAGTTTTTGTGACAGCGCTTAGTTCCCATCACTCCATAATTATGTCTTTTAATGGCAACTAGGTTACTCACCAAATAACCTACGACGTCTTTTTATACATCAAGCCAATTCAAGTCGCTGGAACCGTTCGATTAAAAGTTTATCAAAATCTTGAGCAAGACCTTTAGGAAGCAAAGACTCCGCAAGTTTTGAACGAAGCATTTCTTTCTGCCCAATGAACTTCGCGAATCGAATCTTTTCTGGAATGCCTAAATACTCAGCGAGAAGGTCCATGTCCTTCCTTTTGAGCCGACTCTTTTTCCCCTTAATAGTCAATGCGGATTCGTCTGCCTCTTCTGGAATCACAATCCTTGAGCAAACCAAATCGTAAGCAGGCGCAAGGCGTACCAATCCTTCTTCATTATAAATAACTGAATAATTCTTCATATGCGCATCACCATTACCAATCAAGAAATTAAAAATAACGCGTTCAAAGAAAAGCTGGACGTCAAGCCCGGGAACCTCGGATGCTTCCTTTAACTTTCGGCCAATCTCCTCGACAGAGCCGTTATATTTATCTTTTTTCTCAAGGATTTGGGCAAAGTCTTCTTGATGAATCTTGCGACGCCCCTCGCGGTCAAAACGCTTGACCACATAAGCTAAACTTTTATCTTTCAAATGCACCAGACAATGCGGTGGAACATCGATACCTAAATCTTGGGCAAACGTCATGCAAAGATCTTCATTTTCAGGCAAGTTCGCAAATGCCTGCACCTGTGGTTTTAAAATATATTGTCCACCTTCACCGGTGACTTCTAAACGAGGCTCATTATCTTTATCAGCAAGTCGCACAGAAAGTTTTGGCTGAACGCCTGAAATAGACATTTTACCAACCATCTCTTGTGCTTTAAGAGAAACGCCAGCCAAGGTCAGATCAATAAAAGGCTCTTTATCAATGCCAAAAACTTTACGCCATGACGCTTGTTGGTTTTTCATGTTGCACCACTTTCCCTCACCGTAACCGCACCAATGGTGTTTTCACCGGTCACGAGCAAAATTCCAAAATCATCCCTACTGTCAATCTTTCTTGTTGCACAAACAATATCCCGATACCAGCCTTCAGAATTTAGGCCCGCAAAGAATGGAAAAAGTACCGCTGATTCAAAAGGCTCTGATTGTAATGGCAAGGAAAGTGATATAGATTTGCCCGTCTTTAAGAAATCAGGATCATAAGTAAATTTAAAACCCGCATCCATTTCTTCCAGAACACCAGCCAAACGCTCATGATAGAAAACATCTGCTTTGCGTTTATGATCTGCCATTACGTACCACCTCAAGATGATGACCTAAAAATTCAAGGACCTGATTAAGTTTATCTAAGCGCACGGTAGTTTTGCCCTGCTCCAGCTCTCTGACAAAACGAAGACCAACGCCAGCACGCTTGGCAAATTCGATCTGATCGATCCCTGCTTTTTTACGAAGCTCCTGTATTTGTTTGCCAATCATATTCATGCTTCAAATATACACCCTAAAGGGTATAAAATCAAGATAATTTACAATATTTTGCAGATTTATTTGGTAGGAAAACCTCAATTACACCCTATAGGGTATTATAAATATACTTATTTTGATGCTTAAGCTCCAGCGACCGCCCCAACAACCTCTTCCATCATGCGTCTATACCGTGGCCAATGGCCAGCCGTAGGTTTCTAAAAATATTTTTTTCATATTTCTAATATATCCAACGATTTCTTAACGCATCAACTTAATTGTTTTTATAATCTTGTCTTCTAATTCGGTATTACCATCTAGAGTATAAATCTTTATATCGTAAAGATATTTCTTAGTGTAACAAGAAATAAAGTCAATAAATCCCCCACCATTTGATTTAAGGTCGTGATAAACTTGAATTCTATAAGCAGGAAGTCCATCTAAAATAAATTTTGTCTGAGTAATTAATTTAACTTGACCACCCCTGACGAGATTTTGATAATATGCCATGTCCCTTTGATATGATTTTTCAAGCAAGACATCTTCTTTTTCGTCACTTTTATAGACTACTCCATCTATAATAAAGCCTTGTCCTTCTTCTCTTTTATAAGCATTAATCGAGATGTTGGCACCAAGTTTGGCATTTTTTAAAAAATCAGTAACACCATTCACACCATTAACATCTGTTATCCACCCTTCAGGCAAATCAATTGAAAATGGACTTTGGTTTCTCTCTAAATGTAAAACCTTAACACCAGAAAGACACACTTCAGAAATATATTCTTTAGCCAAAGAAATATTGAATGTTGCAAAGATTAAGAATAAATAATATAAAAAAAGTAATGGTCTATTAAAATTCATAAAAAACTTTTCTTTTTCCAGTTAATAAGCTGCAGCTTTTTCTAATTCAATTTATTAATCAAATTTACCACCAAAGCCACAATAACACTTTTTTTGAGCCTACTTCTCTGCAACAGTTGCAAATCTTGCAACAGTTCAATTAGTTTCAGCATAAAACATACTAATTAAACTCCCAAACCTTCTTAATCTCCTGTTCGCTAGGAATAACCCCTTTTAACTGTGCTGGCAACTTGTTTGTTAAACGGTATTCCCCAACGCCAACAGGACGTATAACGCTTTAATTATTAGTGCCTGGTACTATTTTTTAATTTTATAATTTAGTAACGTTGCTTGCATTTTCTGTAGCAACATATTCTCCAGCAGATGTTTTACCCGCTTTAATCATTAATTTTCTTCCGACTCTGAATATGAATGTGGATAGCACTGGTGTATCTTCGAATAATAGAGAGCTCGAGACTAATGGGTAAAAAACTATAATTTCATTTTCTGTAATAGGTCCTTCCAGGATTTTTGTAATTTTAAACCGAACCCCTTGATATGTAGCAAAACTGCCACACCAAATACCAGCTGAAGGAAGTCTCTCTAAAACAACTCCTTGAAACTTAACTTCTTGACAGTTTTCAACGCATGAATGATGAGGATAAGGTATCGCAGACTTATTGTCGGCAAAACTTAAACCATTCATGAAGCAAAAAATTATTAGGAAGACTACTATTTTTATCATAATGAATGATTCATTATTTCTTAGCACTCTTTTTCTTTGCTTTCTTAACCACAGCTTTCTTGACGACTGTCTTTTTAGCGACTGGTGCTTTCTTCTTACCCTTAACAGTTGGTTTAACAACATTAACTTCAACTGGCGGTTGAACTGCTTCAGGAAGTTTAACCTCATTATTTATTTTAGGTGCATTGCCTGACTTGCGTGCAGCGAAGCATTCTGGACAGTATACAGGTCGACCTGCTGTTGGTTTAAAGGGAAGTTCGCTATCTTTTCCACATTGGAAACATACAATTGCAAACTTTGGTCTCGTATTCTGATGTTGTGGTGGTCGTATGGGTGCTGGAGACGCTGTCGGTACTGGACGTGGCGCGGCGGCAGCTTTTTGCATGGCTAAGGTCTGCGCTAAATCGGTTAATGATTTATTGATAAAATCATCAAATTTATTGTTAAGCACAGCTAATTGTTCTTGAATCTGGATCAGGACTTCTGTAGAATCGACATTTTTGGACGATTTTTTCTTCATATTATTCCTTTAAAATATGTACGGCATCAATATGGATTAACGGGAGATTATACAATCTTTGACGGGGAAAAGCAAAATTAATTAGGGCGATACACTATTAATGAGTTGGCTGTAAACGGTAGTGTATATTTTCTTTTTTCTCTAATGCACAAATCACATCAAATAAGTTTGACGCTGTTGGGTTGCCGTTTGGGCTCAGCATGCGCATTAAACTTTTAGCATCTTTCTTTGTTAGTTTTGCTAGCTTATTAAACCCAACGATGGCATTAATATAATCTCTTAAGAGTGCTTTACCTGTTTGAAGGTCACCTGCGAGCATGCTTTCAATGCTTTCACGGAGCATACCTTCACGAAATTTAGGATCTCTTAATGCTCTTGCTTGTATCGTCTCTTTAAAATCTCGGGTTATGGCCATCGTTTAGATCCTTCTTCCTTTGTTTATATTCTTCCCAATACTCAATTGCTCGATCAATGTCTTTATGTTGTCTTTGTTTTGTTCCGCCACCTAACAGGATGATTAACGTATTCCCGTCTTTTCCTACATAAACCCTGTACCCTGGACCCCAATCAATGCGTATCTCTTGAAATGCACCCTTTATGGGTTTTAGACTTGAAATGTTTCCTGATGCAATACGATTTAAACTCGTATGTACTTTATTAGCCGCTTGCACGTCTAAACTGTTAAACCAGTCTGCAAAAGGACTCTTTCCATCCTCTGTAATGTACTCATCAATTCTAATCATAAGGTACCATTTATGTTACCAATTTGCAAGGAGTTAATTTCTGATAATGATTTGGGGGAATTATTAAATGCGTGCTGATTGGGGGAACCAGCAGTATTTAGATATTAATAGCTGAAATAAATTTTGTCAAATAATGAGTAAAAGCTAGACGTTAAAACTTAAAACTGAGCTGTCCGTAGCAACACCAACGTACACGCTTCTAGCACAATGATGTCTTTATCTTTAGCTTGTTGGGCTAGATGTGGGTTTTCGGCGCCTGGGTTGAAGATGATTCTTCTGGGGTTGCACTTTAAGATGTCTTTTATTAGTCCGTCAGAAATGTCGGCTGACACGTACATGGTTATAGTGTCAATGCGTTCTGGAATGTCTGCAATATTTGCAAAAACATGGGTGCCTTCAATCGTCTTAATACGTTGATGGACTGGGAAGACATGATGCCCCTTCTCTTGTAATAGCTTTACAGCTTGATATGAATATCGATCCGGCTTATCAGACGCACCAATGACAGCAACGTTCATATGTACCCTTTCTATATTCTTCGCCCTGCTTATTTTATTTCTGCAAGCAAGGCATTAAGATCAAGCGACTTAGTATACATGTATACATTTCCTTTATCATCACGCGGCCATTCTGATTGAGGGCGATCTCGGTATATTTCTATGCCGTTCTGATCTGGGTCATTTAAATAAATCGCTTCGCTCACACCATGATCCGCAGCACCCTCGATTGGCCATTGATGATCTATTAAACGTTTGAATGAACGGGCTAATTCTATGCGATCTGGGACGAGGATTGCAAAATGATATAAGCCGGTGGTGTTTGGCGCAGGTGCACTGCCATCCTTGCTCTCCCATGTGTTTAAACCAATATGGTGATGATACCCACCTGCTGATAAAAATGCAGCCTGCTTGCCTAAACGCGTCACAACATCAAAACCAATAACATCTTTATAGAAAGTTATCGCTCTTTCTAAGTCAGAAACTTTTAAGTGAACATGACCTATTTGTGTTTTTGAATGCATATATTTAAAATTATTCCTACTTTTCTATCGAATAACAACTTTTGTCCCTATAGGTATTATATCGTACAACTCTTCAACATCACGATTTTTCATCCGCACACAGCCACCTGATACGCTTTGACCTATAAGTTCTGGGTAAATGGTGCCATGAATGCCATATTTCTCTTTATTGAAACCAAGCCATCGTGTTCCTAAGAAATTCTCAGGACTTCCTGCCGGAACAATAACCCCTCGATGAAACCAAATGGGATTAGGATAACGGTCCTTAATCACAAATTCACCTATAGGCGTTGTGGTTTCAGACTTACCTGTCGAGACAGCATATGTTTTAAGCGTCTTATTGTTTAAGAATAGTTTCAAACGATTTGTTGTCTTATCGACTTCTACCCTAAATGGCGCTGTCCACAATGAAAGCTTCTGACCAACTATGATGGTATCACCTTTTAACTTATTTCTTTTTTGAATAAGCTCAACCGTTGTACTAAATTCTTTTGCAATCTTACCTAATGTATCGCCAGTTTTGACAACATATAATTGAGCCTCAGGCGTATTGATGTTTGAATGGATAATTTCAAACATCACATGCTCCCACTCTTTAACAAATGTCTCAAATTCAGCCACCTCTGATGGATTGCTTAAGATCTGTTCCAGAATGCGACGCTCTTCGATCAAATTTTTAGATTGATGCGCGACGATTAACTTTGCGTGTAACGAGGATTCTTGTGCGTATAAATGGGTGGCATTAAAAATTAATATCAAAAAGATAATTAATTTCATTGTTTCTGTCTTTGATAATAGGCATCCGATAGAAACTTGGCTTTTTCAAAACGGTTAATGATGCGAAATGTGATGAAGTAAAACAATGGTTTGATCGGATTAGTAAATTGATCACACAGTAAATGTACGGACAAACCAACGGCGAAGCCCAATGCAATCGGACCTAACTGAAAATACCAGATTGCTAACCACAAGATAACTAAATACTCATAGGCGTGAAAATACAAATACAATTTCTTCGCTTTACTAAATTCACAGAAATCTAATAAATCGCGATATCGAAAAGGAAATTTTTTCTCAATGATGTAGTATTCAAGATAATGATCAATGTCTATTAAGACGCCACTAAAAAAACAACATGCGGCACCTGTCCATGAATGCGTTACAGTTTGAAATCCCGCTGCCAAACCTGCTGATACCATCACATGATAACTAGCTTTCATAAGCGTTGATTAACTCTTCTTTTTTTTGGCGCGTTAATTGTTTAATTTTTATTTCTGCCTTAAGTGCTGCACTTAAAGATCGTAATCTTTTTAAATACACCAGCGTAACTGGGCCCTTACCTCTTAAATATTTTGCACCTTTGCCACTATTATGCTCTTCTAATCTTTTTTTGATGTCGACAGTGTAGCCCGTATAATACGTGCCTAATCGACATTGCACTATATAGACCACATACTTGGCAGAAGATTGCTTCATTTAAGGATGCTATTTAAAAGACCTTTGATGGTTTCTTTTGAAGAATCCCCTAAGATATTGCCGAGTTCTGGATTCTTTTCAATAACCTTATCCAGCTGTTCACCCAAGGCATTGGTTGCTTCGCTGGTCGCTACTTTCTTAGCAATGTCATTTACATCCGCACTAAAGCCAACTTTAGGGACGATGCCTGAAATGCGCCCTGAAATTTGTATCGATCCATTATCATTCAACAAGCCTTCTATTTGCTTTACAGATTTAATTAATTTAGATGAGAGCTCTTTTTCAATCATGGCTTTAACAGGGATATCCACTTGCATATTAGCCAAAGCAACCGCACCTTGCGCCTCAAGAGAAACTTGATCCATACTAAGAGTAAATTTTTGAATCTTATAATTTCCTTTTGCAATGGTGCTCTTTAATTCAGACCCATTGATGATTGTTTTATTGGACATTTGCAGATCAGGCAAATTACCTTTGGTCGCTTCAAGCAAGACGGGCCCAACAACAGGGACAGCACTTAATTGATTTAAAAGAGCTTTGGTTACATTAAAATCTTTAATCTCTCCTTCTAAAACAAGGGCATCAACCCTTCCTGATAAATCGGGTTTGGATAAATCCATCTCAATTTCACTATAAATGGAATTAAGACCAATCGTAATATCAGCTTCTTTAAAACTTAACTGCTGTAATCTTACCTTAGCATTCACACCACTTAAACCTTTTGCAGACACATTGATCGGTTCTAGCGTTGCACTCAAGGCCCCTGCAACGTTTGAAGGCCATGGCATTTGAGCGAGCGATGGCAACGCCACTTTAACGTGTTGCATATTAAGCAAGGCCAAATCGCTGTTAACGCTCAAATCTTTAACTTGAGCTGACTGTTTAAGAGCATCAATAGACACTTTGGCTTTAACAAAAAAATTAACAGTTTGTGATAAAACAGCAGCTTGCAGTGCAATAGGAAAATCTTGTGTTAATGAGAAATCGTCGATATTAACATTGACCTTATCAACAATGATACGCATCGGCATATCTGGCGCTTTATCCGTGTAATCGACAACGCCGTTAATGATCGAAATACGGCGAACAATAAAATCTGGGATTGTTGGACTCGAAGATGTTGCAACATTTGTCGTCGATGTTGATGATGATTCTGTTGACTTAGGTCCAATGGCTGCGGCATTGATCATTCCTTTTTCATCACGAATAATATTCACATGAAGATTAGACAATTGCATGGATGTAATAACAATACCATGTTTAAAGATAAGCTCATTAAGATCTAAGGTTGCATCAATTTGTCCTATCTTCAAAAATGCTTCTGGACCAAAACGCGCATCTTCAGCAACAAGGACATTAATAATGTTTAAATCAACACCTTTCGAAAGACTTAAACTTAACTTTGCTTTTTCTATCAAAACTTGACGACCTAAGGCGTTTGACGCTTGAGTGGTAATTGGCCCTAAATATTTATTCAAATCAAATGTGCTAATAAAAATGAAGACGGCCACAATCAATACAACGATTAAGGCTACAATTCCTAATAAAACGTTCTTTAAGATTTTCATCGCTTATTCTTCTTTCTTAATTTGGGCCAATGTTCTTCCCCTAAGATATACCCAACACATCGATGTGTATTACAATGGCATTTATGATCTTCATAGCTATCAATGCCATATCCATAATTATAGAAAATCTCTTCGCCCTTGCGTATGTCTTTGACCGCAATGATCCAGATTTTTCCACGAATGATTTCAGGCATGGCATTTGGATCACAGGAATGATTGATATATCGGGCTTTATTATAGGGCACATTGCCGTCGATATCATGGCGTTTATTTAACTCAAAAATATAGACAGCACCTAGCGTTGTATTCTCCTTATGCAAACTAACACGTTTTTCACCGCGAATCTCAGCTTCTGCTTTTGTGATGCGTTCGCCAACATATTCAATGATACGTGTGCCTTTAGGAATATCTTTCTTTGCAAAAACACCACGCCCATGAATCGCTGAATTACGCACAGTAATATAAGGATTGATCGTACTCATGTTGCCTTCACTCCTGATTTATCATGAATATGTAACATTGATGCACCAAAAATAATAAGACCTATACTGCAAAGTCTCCAGATTGAAATTTGCTCTGCAAAGATAAATGCCCCTGCGACAACCGTCATCCCATTGACGACAGCTAATTGTACAGGGATAATTACAGATGCTCTGCCGCGTTGAAATGCAACCTGTAAAATCACAATACCTGCGGCATTGGCTGCGATCATAAAAGGCAAAATTGGGTTTATGATCATGGCCGATGACGCTAAGTGTTGACCTTGCATATAAATGTAGCTGGTCATCGCTTTGGTTAACACTGCCCCTACACCAAAACCAATCCCGACGATGATTGCCAACGGCACTTCTTGACGCTGAGTTCGGCTCGCTAACAATTTAAAAACAAACCAAGCCAATACAGCAAACGTTAAGAAAACAAAAAGCCTAGGCCAATCAAGCCCGATCGGCAAAACAACTTTGGCTTCAACGGATAACATCATGGCACCAATAACTGTAATACCTAAACCAAATCCCTCCATCAACCTTAGGCGTTCTTTTAAAAAAACCAAGGCTAATAAAACCAAGAATAAATCGCCAATCGACATTAACGGTTGAACGATGCTTATATCGCCTATATCTGCAGCTTTAATAAACAGAACCCAACCAACAACGGTTAAGATGAATCCCGACATCCATTTTACTGATGTCAAAAATCCTATGATCACAACCAATGGCTTAGCTTTTCCGATGATGGGCAATTCATCTGCAGCAATCTTCCAAAGAAAATAACCCACTTGAATGGCAAGTGTGGCTAGTAATGCAAAAACGACGACTTTCAAATTTTCTCCGATACAGGCTTCATCCAATGACGCCCATTAACCACACGCGAAACCAGCATCCCACAAACATTATCACCAATGACATTCACCATGGTTGCTGGTGGATCAACCAAAGTTCCCAACATGGTGATGATGGGCATAGCTTCCATCGGAAATCCAAAGATAGTGATGATCAATATTTCTCCAAGCATGCCTCCCGACGGGATCCCACTGATAACTGTTCCGCATAATAACGCAACTCCTATAACCGCCGCAAATGTGCCTATGCCTTCAAAAGGCATATTAAAAATACCAAACAAGAGTGCGATTTTAATAACAGCTGCCAAACACGAACCATCGCTATGAACAGAGGCGCCAATGTTAACAACCATTTCACGCACATCTTCTGGCATACCAATGCGCTTAGCCGCTTGCAAATTAAGTGGTAATGTGGCCAAACCACTCCCTGTTCCCCACGCTGTTAATGCTGGTGGTAAAATATTACTCCAAAAGACTTTTATGCCTTTAAATCCACCTGAAAGCCAGGTATAAAGTGTAAACATAACTGCACAATAAACAAACGCTAAGGGATAATACAATGATACAGCTCTTAAATACGTTCCAAACAATTGCGTTCCAAATGTTCCAACCAAATAGGCAAAATATGCACCTAGTCCAATGGGCGCATATAACATCACATAACCAATAACCTTTGTCATCACTTCATTACCGGCTGATAAAAAACGCGCAACCATTTTTCCCCGTACGCCGGCGGCACTCGTCGCCAAACCCACCATAAATGAGAAAAGAATCAACGCTAACATGTTATTTTTAGAAAATAATTCTTTAAAATCAGGAACAGTCAAGGTGCGAACCAACTGCTGACCCAAATCAATGTGCTCAGGTTTTACAGGTTGAGCCATATTGATTTGAACACCTAATGCAGGCGGATAAAGTACAACGCCAATGAGCATGACAATCGATGCTATGATGCCCGTCACAACAAAAACAATCAACATAACCCCAGATATCTTGCCCAAACGTCGCACATCTTTAACATTAGCAACCGTCGATGATATCGAAAAGAATACCAAAGGCACCACAACCGTAAAAAGTAAATTAAGGAAAATATCACCGAAAGGTTTTAATACCACCGCATTTTCTTTGGCTGCTAGCCCAAGCAAAGAACCAATGAGAATGGCTAAGATCAACAGGAATGAAAAACCATATGCTTTGATAAAAGATTGTTTCTTCATTGAAGATTTTTCTCAATACGTTTATCTGGAACCAACCATATCAATGCCACAAGCACATAGAACATGCTTGAAAATAATGTATTTATGAATGTTGCTAATATGCCCAACACATAAAACACAATAGATAACTTTCCTTTGAAGTCTTTCCCCAAAGCTTTCGCAAGCAATGAATCTTTGCCATCCGCATGAATTAAAACCTTAGTCAGAATAAAATACGCACATGCAGCAAAAAATAACACTAGTCCATAAACAGCGACAGGCAGTGGCGCAAAGTTGTTCTCTCCCATCCAGCCCGTGGTAAACGGAATCAATGACAACCAAAACAATAAATGCAAGTTTGCCCACAACACAGCACCATTGATATGACGCACCGCATGAAACAAATGATGATGATTATTCCAATAAATTCCTAAATAAATAAAACTCAATATATAGCAAAAGAAAACAGGCAACATTCGCCGCAGGGCATGAAAATCAGCCCCATGGGGAACCTTCATCTCTAAAACCATAATGGTGATGATGATCGCGATCACGCCATCGCTAAATGCTTCAAGTCTAGATTTCGTCAAAGTGCATCCCCTCCTCTGATTCTACAACGGCATGTTTCTTTAAATCTGCTATCTTAACAACTTCTAAGGTTGCAATATGTGTCGATGAAAGAACAACATTGGGCGCAGCATCATGCTCAAAAGCTTCTTGCCAACGCAACGCACATAAACACCATTGATCGCCCGCAATTAACCCAGGAAAATCATACTCTGGCATCGGTGTGGATAAATCATTGCCCGCTCTTTTTGAAAATGCTAGAAATGCGTCCGTAACGCGAATGCAAACAGTATGCATCCCCGCATCATCAGGCCCGGTATTACAAGACCCATCGCGATAAAAACCTGTCATCGGAAATTTACAACAAGGGTTTAATTTACCACCCAACACATTGATTGATTCATACATGCACAACCTCACAGTTTCTTAAAGAAGCCAATCACCAACAAGATAGCCACAGATATGGCTGATAAGCTTAACACGGTCCAAAATGGCAACAATGTACCGTCGTGCGGCAAAGGCAAGGTTACATTCATTGAGAATAAACTAACAACAAATGTAGGCGTCATGATACAAATTGAAACGACCGTCAACCGTTTTAAACGGATGTTTAAATTATTATTAATGATGGATGCTAACGCATCGGTCATGTCTGACAAAACCGCTGTATATGACTCTGCTTGTTTTAAACACTGACTGCATTCAATGATCAAATCATCTAAGAATTCAACCATTTCTTCCGTGATGGCATATTTTGCTGCGTGAATTTTTAAACGTTCAATCACCTTAGCGTTGGAATTGATGGCATCGAGATAATAAACTAAGCCTTTGCTTAATTTAAACATATGCAAAAGATCTTTATTTGTCACCGCTTGATTGATTTCAGCTTCCAACTCTTCTGAAATCTTGCGAATAACTTTTAAGTGATCTTCGAAATGAACAATGTAATGATAAACAATGCGCAATAAGATCTCACGCGTAGAACCGATTTTCGAAAAAACCTTAGACTCCCATTGAATCTCATCATCCGGTAAAATCACCACTAACTTATCTTGAAATAAGAATAAACCCGTCGAAGAAACCTTAAAAACAAAATTATCATTGGCGCAGTATTTCTTAGGTCTTTTGACAATGAGCGCTAAATGATCACTCTCCGCTTCTAAACGCCCCAATTCATCAGGGTCAAAGGAAGAGTTCAAGGTGTGTTCATCAATATGCAAATCGTGAATTAAATACTGTTTCTCTTTCTCGTCTAAATTGGTATAAACTAATAACTGTGGATTCGCATCTTGAGTTTCGACGAGCTTTCCTGACTGAAGTGCATATTGCTTTAGCATGATGTGTCTTTCTTTAAAAATACTTTATCAATAACGATTGGATCCCAGCCATGTTTGAGCAAATTGGCTTTAAGCTGTGACAACTCTTCATCTTTTTTTAATTTCACCAGCTCTAACAATAACTGGTAATTAAAGTGCTGTTGATCATTAAAACGATGTTCCCACTGCCGCTCTTGTGTTGAATGATTTAACACTAAAGCGATGGCAGCAACCAATAATGGTAGCAATAAAATAAACAATGATGAAAAGAAATCTACGCCAAATTTTGGTATCAATAAATATGGCATGGATGATAAAAATGCATCCATCAAATAGTGTGCTGTTATGACTGCAACCAAACCAAAACGCAAATATGCAAAACCTAAGATAATACCAAGGCACGCAACCTCCAAACCTCTAAACCACATGGGATAGATCGGATAAGCCGTATGACCAACCCCCCACATAATGGCAGACAAGAATACTGCCACAACACCCAAACCATAGCGCTTAAAGAAATTAATCCCAAATAAACGAAACATGGTTTCTTCTGAAAATGATGCTTGCACTCCAATGAGCATCGCGGTGATAGCAGGAAATGTCGACGAAGATGCTTTTGTTAACCACGATAATTCTTCCCATACCCCACAATAATGATAACCCAAATCATAAATAAAAGCTTGAGCCCCTAAAACAAACGCACAAATCGCATACCCAATTACAATGGATTGTGCTGTTATTGACGTAAAAAAAGATGACAGGATTGGGCTTAAGAATCCTTGTGCCTTTGTATTTTGATCCACTTCAAAACGCAAAGACTCTCCTGCTAAGCCTGGTAAAATGAATGCCAACACAATAAACAATGGATTAACTAAATTCTCAATGATGCGACGCATAACATATTCACCAAAAGCTTGTGTTGTAGAATATTCATAAAGAAAATACTGGTAGGAGTTCAACACTTCTAAGAACAACAAGAAATAGATAAAGATGCCAACTTTCACATAAAAAGATTTAACAATGCGTGGGATAAAATGATTCTTGCGATTAACGACAAGCATGATGGCAAACGTTAACAAACATAAATAAAAAATGCGAAATACCAACGTTAGGTTTGTCCCAGTCTGCTTTAAATTATCCACATATCGATGAAAACCATCGGGTATATCAAAATTAGCTTTTGAAAACGATAAGATGTCTTTTCCAGAAACTGTGATCATGGTGATTAGTTTTGCACTGCCGCCGCCAAGATCTTTATTCCATGGAATGTCCACATATTTAGATTCCCAAGTAAACTTATAGTCAATGCGATTAGGCTGTTTCTGTGAGTTATCACTCGCAAGTATGTAATCATCAATATTAAAGCCAAACTTATTCTTTAGAAAACTTATCGCCAGAACCTTAGAAGTCTCTTTGTCTAATAGTGGCCGTGGCGCCGTATCTTCAATGGCATGGTTAAAACCAACAACTTCGCCGGTTTTTGAACTTACAAAGACAATGAATTCTTCTTTTTGTTTTTCTTTAAAAAATCTAACAGCCCAACCAAAGAGATCATAATTAAGCTTCTTAACCAATTGCTGACTTTGATGTATCCCAATGGTCTTCTGTAAATAACGGTCCGTGGCATCATCAGCATCAAAAATTGCCGCAATTTTATAATCTTGGTAATTTATTTTTTGATTTGAAAGAAAATCTTTTGCGATCGATATGGCTTTATCTTGCTTGATAGATAGGTCAATGTATTGATAGCGCGGCAAGGCAAATTGCACCCACCAAAAGACACCAATCGTTGCTAGTAAGACTAAAATGAG
Organism: uncultured Planctomycetales bacterium; assembly: GCA_964572155.1. Taxonomy (GTDB): domain Bacteria; phylum Omnitrophota; class Gorgyraeia; order Zapsychrales; family Fredricksoniimonadaceae; genus JACQQW01. The sequence goes on from CAZNDZ010000002.1 coordinate 122,058, forward strand.
TGGCGTAATAAACTTTTTCAAATCAATGCTCCTACAATGGCTTGACCATCGACAGATTGCAAACGAACGTTATGCATTTGATTCATGAAATCACCATCCACTTTTACTTTAACCCTAGCATAGTTATCCGTCACCCCATCCCAATACCCATTCGCATAACCTTCAAATAATACAGGCATTGTCTTTCCAAGCAATAATTCATGGAATATGCGGCGCTTGCGTTCAGATAACTCGCGCAATATTTGACTGCGTTTGGTAACAATGGATTGCGGCATGGTTTTAATCAAACGGCTCTTAGCCATTTGTCGCGGCGAATAACTAAAGACGTGGAAATAATCAATGGGCGATTCCCTTAAAAAATCAACGGTATGATCAAAATGATCAGACGTCTCCCCTGGAAATCCCACAATAACATCTGTACCAATGCATATATCATCCACAGTTTTATGTGCATCATTAATAAAAGTTGAAAATTCTTCTAAGGTGTATTTACGCGCCATGTCTTTTAAAATATCATTATGCCCGCTTTGTAATGGGATATGCAAATAGCGACAAAGCTTGCCTTCGTTCATGCGTTCAAAAAATGTTTCAGGGATAGTTGTTGGTTCAATGGAAGAAATGCGAATTCGAACCAAACGTTTAATCTTCTCAAGCGATAATACAACATCATGGATGGTCTTGTTATCATAAGCATATGTGCCCACATTGATGCCTGTTAAAATTAACTCTTGATGTCCCGCATCAACCAAGGCATTGGCTTCTTTCATAATATCTTCAAAAATGCGACTACGCGCACGACCACGGGCATATGGAATCTCACAAAATGAACAAAAGAAGTCGCAACCATCTTGGATTTTTAAACTTGCACGTTTATGTTGGCGATCGATTGCTGGAACAGATAATGTAAATGGAGTTCTGTTGATCGTCGGTGTGATGACAGCCGTGGTCGATGGGTTTGGATGTTCGTTAAACACATTAACCAAGTCCATCTTGCGTTCATTACCAACCACCCATGACACATTCGGCAAAACCGCTAACTGCTCTTTTTGCACTTGTGCTTGGCAACCAACCAAAGCAATGCGGGCTTTGGGGTGCATGCGATTCACCTTATGCACCATGCGTCGTGTATCAGCATCACCACCTTGTGTTACCGTACAGGTGTTAATGACAACAATATCACTAGGCGCTTTTATGTCGACGACCTCATAACCTTGATGGGTAAAGGTGTTTCCAAGTGACGCTGTCTCTGATTGGTTTAGACGACAGCCAAAGGTATAAAAAGATACGCGTGTGCTCATGCCGCCTTAAGATCGGATAAATGTTTGATGCGTTTTAACATATTAGGATGCGTGCTTAAGAATTCCATCATCTTTTCTGTTCCTGACAATGTGACATATTTATTTCGAATCAATAATAATTCTGCACCGTCGATCGTCCCACTATTATCTCGATCCAATTGCTTTAGATCACGAATCTCATTTAAAGCTCGAGAAGGATCATTAATAAAGAAAGCCTTCATGCCTTCAACTTCTTTCATATCTCTAGAATCACTAAACTTCGCCGTACCGTAAACCAATTTAAACAAAGCCGTGGCCAAATGTTCTGGTTTATTACCAAGCTCAACAGATCCTTTATCAGCATAATATTCACGAATGCGTGAACCATATAAAACTAGCAAGTTGGTGATGAAATAAAACAAGAACGCTGCAAGTCCAATGAAAATAGTATTCCCCCCGCTGCGATTATCTCGCCTACCACCATAAAACATAAAATGCCATGCAATGCGGTACATGATCATGGGCACGACAGACAGCAAGGTGATGGTTAAAACATCACGATTTTTTATATGCGATAATTCATGCCCAATAACCGCTTTTAATTCATCATCTGAAAGTAAGCGCATGATGCCCGCTGAAACACAGACACGGCCATCATTGATCCCTCGTCCAAAAGCAAAAGCATTAGGGACATCTGATGCAGACACACAAACACGTGGCATGGGAATATTGGCTTTGCGCGCTTGAGACTCAACCATATCCCAAATTTTTGGCAAATCTTCTCGTTTGATATAACGTAATTGCATGGTCCACTCAATGATCTTGGGACCAATCATATATTGCACCACCATTAACCCAACAGAGATCAATAAATAAAATCCAAAATTATAAACTCCCATAGACGTGCTAATAAGCACGATGGTCATATAAATGATGGAGAATAAAGCAGCAATTAATAAGTACATCTTAATTTGAAGCGGAACCATGACAACATCTCCTTTCTTAATGCTTAAGACTTAATAACAGTGCCCATCCAATTAAAAAAGATACACCGCCCAATGGGGTGATTGCACCCAACCATTTGATCGCCGTGACACTTAACAAATAAAGACTGCCGGAAAATAGCACAATGCCCGCTAATAAAAAATAGCCTGCTAAATTTACCTTACTATCTGCTGTTGTCGTCGATAACCACGCAATAACAAATAAACCCAGCGCGTGAATCATATGATACAACACAGCTGTTTTGTAAACTTCCATGTAATGATCACTCAACTTTGCACGTAATGCATGTGCCCCAAAAGCCCCTAACATCACAGCTAAAAACATCAACCCTGCACCCACCTTAGCCCAAATCATGTATTTGTCCTTTTAGATAATCAAGCCCCAATTTAAAGGCATGTTGTGTTGCCTTGACCCGCGCATCAAACCATTTGTCGCCGGTTTTACCATGTTTAACATAGTTTCTAATTAATTGCGCATTATCATTTGCTGTTAAATGCTCCCGTTGCTCTTCTGTCGCAGGTGTTATTTTCAAGAAATCTTCAACATCAAAATTGATTTCATGACGCTGATAACTGCCATCGCGCTGTTTAACGCTTAATAAGATTTTAGCAGGACGTTTTAATGGCATGCCACAACTTCCTTCGATGCCATTGCGAATAACCATGGCTCCTTTAAATCCTGCGCGTTCTGAAATCGTTAACATCTTCTCACCATACGGTGGATGAAATGCTGATGTCACAATGATATCCGCTTGCGCAGGCTTTATAAATTTCTCTAACGTTGACAAAAATGGACGCTTGATGGTTTGTCGACGCACATTGACCCATCGATCCAGCGCTTTAGAAACAGCTGCCTGTTCATAAAACCAACCAAATGATGGCTTATGCTTAGCTAAATCTTGATTGCATGTGGCGTATGTCACACCCAAATCATTGACGACATCAAACAAATTAAATACCAATTTTGGGCCGCTATTGCGACCAACCATATGGATGACACGATACCCTAAAGATTGTACATAGTCACCGACAAGCGGTGTTACTAAATAGGAATGATCATTGCCATCGAAGGGTTCTGCGATTTGGACAATGGGTTCACCTTTGGGTGTTGCGTCACAAAATGCAGGTTCAATGGTTTCCTGCATGGCTTGCCATATGCCTTCATATTCATCGTCAGTCTCATATCGGACACGTAAATATGATGCAATCAAACCCCGCGCGCCATCACCTGTATGGGGCGAGAATAAAAATTTTCCTAAATCATAGGCCGTTGCTTTATCTAAGGTTTTGCCTAGAACCAATTGCCGACAAACCCATTGCACAAAAACAGGTGCATCTGCCGTGATGGCATCAACCATTAAAGCAGGATCTGGCACCAAAACAGACTCAACAGGATCTGGGCCTTTAGCGAGTAAGCCTGCGAAAAAAGCACCCTTGGCAGCATCACTCACCTTACCTGCATCTAAGTCTGCTTTTATTTCCGCAGTCAGTTGTGGGCTTAATGAGCGACTACCTTTTTTACCCACACCCACGGTCTTAATCCCACGGACAATGGCAGAGTCGTTTGGTTTAAAAATGATCGGCATAAGGCGTTTATTATACTAAATTTGCATAAAAAGTAAATTCAGATATAATAACCGCCTTATGCAAATTGGATCCGTCAATATTGATAAACCGCTCTGCCTAGCACCCATGGAAGATGTCACCGAACTTCCCTTTCGCATCATCTGTAAAAGGCTTGGCGCCGACATTGTTTATACCGAATTCACCTCATCTGAAGGCCTTATCCGCGAGATCCCTCGCATCATGGAAAAAGTAGCCATTTGCGACGAGGAACGCCCTGTTTCCATTCAAATTTTTGGCGGTCGCCCCGATGCCATGGGTGGCGCTGCCCAAGTTATTGAAAAATTAAATCCTGATTTTATTGATATTAATTGTGGTTGCTGGGTTAAGAATCATGTGGCTCGCAATGAAGGTGCTGGTTTATTACGCGATCTCCCCTTATTTGAATCGATCGTCAAAGCAACAGTCAAAGGCACGAAATTACCTGTCACGGTTAAAACCCGCCTTGGTTGGGATGAAAATAGCATTGTAATCACGGACGTCGCACGGATGGTTGAAGCGGCTGGGGCGAAAGCTTTAACCTTGCATTGCCGCACCCGTTCACAAGCCCATAGTGGTTTTGCAGATTGGAATTGGCTAGAAAAAATTAAGAAAGTCATTCAAATCCCTTTGATAGGAAATGGCGATGTTACGACCCCCGAAGATGTGAAGGCCATGTTTGAAACTGGCTGTGATGGGGTGATGATTGGACGCGGGGCCATTGCAAATCCTTGGATTTTTGCCCAAGCCAAACATTACCTTAAGACGGGAAGCTTGCTTGCAGAACCCACGATCGAAGAAAAAATAAAAATGTGTATTGAACATTTAAAATTAAATGTGCAATATAAAGGTGAACATTATGGCGTTCAAACTTTTCGCAAACATTATGTCGGTTATTTAAAAGGTTTGCCTAACATCACGCCCATTAGAACACAATTGATGAGTTTTACAGAAATGTCCCAAGTCATTGAATGTTTAACCCAATATTTGCATAAAGCCCATGAAAAAGTTTGATATCATTGTGATTGGTTCCGGCGGTGGCGCTAAGATCACTTCGCCCGCCGCAAGCCAAGGCCTTAAAGTTGCTGTCATTGAAAAAGACAAACTCGGCGGCACCTGTTTGAATCGTGGTTGCATTCCCTCAAAAATGCTCATCCATCCAGCAGATGTGGCTCATACGATTAAAGATGCTCATCGTTTTGATATCATTCATAACCCACAATTTTCTGTCGATTTTGCCAAACTAGTCAATCGCATTTCAGCTACCGTTGACGGTGATTCCGCTAAAATTGAAAATAGCTACACAAAGCACCCCAACATTGCTTACCATCATGGCACTGCCCGATTCATCGATAATTACACGGTTGAAATCAATGGCGAAGAAATCACGGCAGACAAAATCTTTATCGCCGTTGGAACGCGCCCAAGCATTCCCAATATTGAAGGCCTTGCAGGTACACCGTACATGACATCAACCGAAGCCTTGCGCAACACCAAGTTGCCAAGCTCGATGATCGTCATTGGCGGCGGTTACATTGCTTGTGAAATTGGTTATGCCTATGGTGCCCTTGGCACTAAAACACATTTTTTGGTACGTTCAACCATGTTGCGTAACGAAGATGGTGAAATAGCGGCGGAGTTTAATAAATCATTCGCACGACACCATGATGTTCATTTTGGCAGCACCCCAACTAAAGTTGAATTCAAGAATCACACCTTCACCGTTACTTATGAACAAAAAGGTGTGCAACATACTTTAAGTGCTGAGAGCTTGCTCGTTGCAACCGGTATCACCTCCAACGTCGACACCTTGGACATCATCAATACCGATATTGAATTAATGTCAGGCAATTTTATCAAGACCAATGATCATTTAGAAACCAACGTCAAAGGCATTTATGCCTTAGGCGATTGCATTGGCAAATATTTCTTCCGTCATAGCGTAAACTTTGAAGGCGAATATCTTTTTGATCAAGTCTTTAACAATGCGCCTCGCGCACCCATTGTGTATCCCCCTGTACCACACGCGGTTTTTACCAACCCACAAGTAGCCGGCGTTGGTAAAACTGAGGAACAGTTAATTCAAGATGGGACACCTTACATCATTGGGCTTAACCCTTACAAAAGCTCCGCCATGGGTATGGCCCTTTTGTCTGAATCAGGATTTTGTAAGATTTTATTCTGTAAAAAAACACGACGAATTTTAGGTGCGCATATCATTGGCGAGGAAGCGTCCGACATGATCCATATGCTCATTGCCATGATGTACAAGCAAGGGACTTTGGATGATTTACTTAAAATGATTTATATTCACCCTGCATTACCAGAAATTGTGCGTAATGCCGCGCGTAAGGCTAAGACTGCGTTTGACAATAATTTAATTCGAGCTTAAATTATCGCTTATGCGTAAATCTGACGTTGCCATTTCAATCAAATCCTTAAACAAATTCTACGGAAAACTACAAGCGCTGGATAACGTATCCTTTGAAGTTAAACGCGGCGACTTCTTTGCTTTCTTGGGCCCCAATGGCGCTGGCAAAACAACCACCATCAATGTCTTAACAGGTTTATCCAATTATCAAAATGGCGACGTGCAGGTTTTTGGTCATGATGTGACCAGCGACTACCTCAATTCTCGTCGACTCATTGGCCTCTGCGCCCAAGAATTTAACTTCGATCCCTTTTTAACCATTTACCAATTGCTCGTCTATCAAGCCCAATATTTTGGAATTCCCCCGTGGCAAGCCAAGACGCGCGCACAACAACTATTAGACCGCTTTGGCCTTTCGGATAAACGCAATCAAAAGCACCGCGCCTTGTCTGGTGGTATGAAAAAAAGATTACTCTTATGCCGCGCCTTAATTCATGACCCTGAAATCTTAATCCTCGATGAGCCTACAGCCGGCTGTGACTTGGAATTAAAATTCTTAATATGGGATTATTTGACGCAGTTAAATAAAGAAGGTAAAACCATATTCTTAACCACCCATTACATGCAGGAAGCAGAAAAACTGTGTAAGACCATTGGCATTATTAATCATGGGCGCATGGTGCGCATTGGCGAGAAAAAAGAAATACTTCAAGATAAATCATTGGAAGATGTTTTCCTAGAATTAACAGGATCGGAATAATGCTACATTTAATTTCAAACCCCATTGGCGTACTCGCTTTATCCAAACGTGAAATCCATCGTTTCTTTTCAGTTGCCAATCAAACCATCTTTCCACCGCTGGTGTCTTCTGCGCTTTTTATGTATATTTTTGGGATTGCTTTAGGCGGTCGCATTGATTTTGTAGCCGCAACAGGTTTAAGCTATTTAAACTTTATCGTCCCTGGGCTTATGGCCATGCACTTGATATCAAGCTCCTATGAAAACACTTCATCGTCGCTATTTATTGGACGCTGGCATAATCATATCCAAGAAGTTTTACTCTCACCGCTATCGTATATTGAAATGGTTTTGGGATTACTCGCCGGTGGTGTTGCGCGTGGCTTAGTTGTTTGTTACGGTGTGTGGACGATCAGCCAATTCTTTGCGCCTAGCATGATCTTACATCCCTTTGCCTTAATCTATTTTATGCTCATGATTGCCATCATCTTCTCATGTGCCGGCATGATGGGTGCCTTGTGGGCGGAAGATTTCGGAATGCTGTCCATGTGGAACATTTATGTGATTGTGCCCCTCGCACTACTTGGCGGCGTCTTTCATCCCCTAACCATGCTCCCCAAACCCATCCTCATCTTAAGCCACTTCAACCCTCTAACCTATTTAATCAACGGCATCAGATTTAGCATGACAGGTGTGAGCGACGTCTCCATCTGGATCTGCGCAGGTATCGCATTTCTCATGGCGGGTACATTCTTTTTAACGACGGTGTATTTGTTCAAAGTGGGCTATAAACTTCGCAGTTAATTGACATAATCTAAAATTATGTTATATTTATATTACTTCAAATGCGGGCGTTGACTGTGTCGATAGCTCGCATTTTTATGTCTTCAACTCAAATACATTCAACATATTACTTTCAAAATCTCTGGCCAAATCCTCCATCCCAATCTTCTTCATTAAATGGTTACAAACACTTGATTTAACAGCATCAAACCTTCTTTCAGGTTGTCTTTGTCGTTTAAAATCAAACACAACACATCCAAGCAAAACATCTACCAATTGAATATATAATGACGCATGTGATTCTAACACTGTAGCATTATATACTTGAGGCAACATCCTCATTTCGGGCTCATAAAATTTCTCACTTAATTTAGGTCTCCCCATATAATCTGCAATAATACAAATTTTTTCTCCTCCTACAACATTGAGAGCAATCAATCGTTTAGAGTATTCAATATATGCTTCCCATGAATTCTGAAATATATCTACTGGCACATTATCCTTATCGATAACAAAACAAGAAAGCTTCATCTCTTGAAATTTAAGAAATGTATCAATCAATTCCAAATACGAATTACCTGTTCCTTTAGTTATATTAGCAAATTTGAATTCAAAACTCTTAGCCTTATTACCAATACCTTTTTGCTTGCTTTCTATGTCTAACATAGCTTCAACTTTGGTTTTTAATATGTGCATTCTTTCATAAAGGGCTGTCGTATCTTCACATTTTAATAAACCTATACCAAAGAAACGCTGATCTAAATCATGAGAAAGTACCCCCGTTTCATCAATAAAACCAAAACATCTTTTCATTTTTCCTCCAGAAGAAATGATTATTAAGAAGCCAAATTGGCATCTTAAAGAATTGGGAACCATTTCGGGGGATTTGAACATCAAAACAACAACTACCGATTGGGGGAAATCGGGTAATAACTTTTTTGAACAAGCTTTATATTAATATTTTTTCCAATGACGTCAAACAAAATTTATACTGCACTCAATCTCACTGATTAATCCTCGCATTACGAATCACCGCATTCTTAATCACCGTCCCACTCTTATACAAATCCGCAGCTTCTTGCGCCGTTAACACCCGATTATAAATCCGAACATCATCAATCATGCCACTTGCCCAATCATCCGTATAATCATCACCAATCCGCCAATCTACATTTGGTTTTATCGTTGTTGACAACGTATTAAGATACGTAGACAATGCCAAACTTGTTCCATTCTTATAAATTTTTGTACCTGCAGCCGTTGAACTACCACTATAGGTAACCAAGACATGTACCCATTCTTTTGACATAACACTATTTGTTGCAGTATAAACATGCATAACTGTCGTAGTGCCCCAGAGACCAAATCCAACACTATTTGAATTGCAAATGACCGATCCAGTATTGCACCAAATGAAAAATGTACCTTTACTTCCACCTGAAGATCTTCCAATAATCGATGAAGATCCTCCACTAGGACTTACTGCATTCATGTTTATCCACGCTGATATGCTAAACGCATCGGTGCGTTCAAAATTTAAATTTGTATAAGGTATACTTACGTAGTCGCTACTACCATTAAATCTGCGACATCCTTTTCTTTTACAATTTGTCACAATCGTCGTACCCGAAGGTGTACCTGTAATTCTCTGATTACTCGAATCAATGGCACTGCCGCTAGTCTCATCAAACTTCCACCATCCAACAAGGCCGTTACGTAAATCGGCATTACAGATATTAGAAAATTGAAATAAGAAAAATAAAAATAGGAAACACTTACGCATTTTTTATAACCTTTATGGCTAGTGCATGAATCGAATCCTTGATGGGAGCAACGGCGGCATAAACCATGCGATGCGCTTCGATGGGTTTTTTACCATCAAAAGCAGCGCTTGCGATCTCAACGTTAAAATGCCCACCCTGTTTAGCACCTGCATGACCTGCATGTTTGGCGCTGTCATCAATGACATTGAGGTAGGTTGGGTTGAAAGCTGATTTTAAGAGGGATTCAATGTTTGCTTTGCTCATATGTGAAAAATATTGTACCATATGCCATATGAATAAGACACTGACCATCAATAATTTTTCCGGCAATATGTGCGTTGCCTGCATCCAGTCCAAGCTAGACCAAGTTAATCAATGGTTGCTTAACTACGAACACCTCGCCACCCCCTTATACACGTCTGTGGATGTGCGGGATGCTGGCTTTAAGATTGCAGTTGTCGACACCAATTTATTTCCCGCAGGCTTCAATAATCTCTGCGAACATGGCCTTGAAGACGCCATTAATCTCATGAAAATAGCCATCAAGAAACGCGTGCCAGATGCGAAGCATATCTTGATCGTGGCTGAAGAACATACGCGCAATACATGGTATTTAGAAAATATCCGCATCCTGCAAGAAATCATCACCAATGCAGGGTTCACAGCGACTATCGCTACCTTCTTTACTGAGCAACCAAAATTTTGTGATCAAGCAGCACATGCCATGGAATTTGAAACAGCAACGGGTAAGACCGTCAAATTACATTGCTTCAATAATATTATCAATAAGCTAAATACCAAGAATCTTAAAGTTGACTTAATCGTCATGAATAATGATTTAACCGGCGGCATTCCCGATGCCCTGCGAGATGCTGGTATCCCAACGTTCCCCTCGATCCATGCTGGCTGGCATGCCCGTCATAAATCACAACATTTCAAACACACCAATGCATTGATTGAAGAATTCGCCAAGATTGTTGGCATTGATCCTTGGCAATTCTTATGCCTTTATGAATTGGTTGAAAATGTGAACACTTCAAATGAAGCTGATTTAAAGCGACTGTATGAAGCGGGTGTTAAATTATTTTCGGATATCGAAAAGAAATATAAAGAACACGGCATTCCTGATAAACCGTTTATCTTCATTAAATCTGATTCAGGAACGTACGGCTTAGGCGTTATCCCCATCGAGGACCCTAAGCAAATTTTGGAACTCAATAGCCGTAAACGCAAAGACTTGGCCCGCGGTAAAGGCGGTGATGTGGTCGACCGTTTTCTACTCCAAGAAGGTGTTCCAACGATCCAAAAGATTGAAGGTGTCCCAACCGAAGCTTGTCTTTACCACATTGACAACGATTTTATCGGTGGGTTTTATCGCACCCACAACAACAAAAATTCTCGTGAAAGTTTGAATTCCCCAGGCGGCATGGCCTTTCAAAAAATGTGCCCCCATCTGACAAAATACGGTCAAGATTGCGGCATTGAACACAATTTAAATATCTTTGACATTTACCGCATCTTAGGACGCATTGCTGGCATCGCTGCTGGTCGTGAGATCTTAGAATTGGAAGGAAAACTCAAATGAAATTCTTATTCTTAATGGATCCGCTAGAAACTGTCATCTTTGAAAAAGACACCACCTTCATGCTCATGTTAGGTGCCCATGAAAAAAAACATGACGTCTATTTTCTGCCTAAGGACGGCATTAGCTTGATTGAGGGAAAACTATTCTTCAATGTGATCAAAGTAACGCCTCAGCGCATTGCCCATGAGCCCTTTATTGAAGGCCAATCTTTTCTATTAAGCCAAGAAGAGATCGATGCTGTTTTCGTTCGTCCTGACCCACCATTTGATGATAAATATGTGCTCAACACGTGGTTGCTCGACCATTTGCCAAAACGTGTTGCTGTGATCAATCATCCAAATGGCATCCGCACCGTTAATGAAAAGATTTGGTCATCACAATTCACATCCCTTGTGCCACCAACCATCATTTCATCAACGAAATCAGATTTATTAGCTTTTATTAAAAAGCATAAGAATATCATCGCCAAACCAACCAATGCCTTTGGTGGTCAGTCGGTGTTTCACATTGAATATGGGCATACCAACACCAATGTTATCTTAGAGACATTGAGCAAATCTTATGACCAAGCCATCATCTTACAGAAATATATCCCTGAATCTAAAAATGGTGATAAACGTATCCTTTTATTAAACGGTGAAATCCTTGGTGCTGTTTTGCGTGTCCATGGGCAAGGCGAACACCGCAATAATTTTTATGCTGGCGGAAAAGCCAAAGCAACAACGATAACCGCCAGAGATAAAAAAATTGTGGCTGAGTTAAAACCACATTTAAAAGCATTAGGCTTGTATTTTGTCGGCATTGATATTTTGGGTGACTACTTGATTGAAGTCAATGTAACCTCCCCCACCTGTTTACAAGAAATGAACAATCTTTATAACCAACAGTTAGAACAAAAAGTCATTGCTTTTGTAGAAAAATTGGTAAAATAGTCCTTCATGAAAATCACGTTATATCATTTTGAATCTTGCCCTTATTGTCGACGTGTACGTGACTTCATTGCTGCACAAGGATTAAATGTGCCCATGAAAGATACACACAAGGATCCTACAGCCAAGGATGAACTTTTAAAAATTGGCGGCAAGACTCAAGTGCCTTGCCTTGTGATCGATGGCAAAGCCTTATATGAATCTCTTGATATCATTGAATGGTTAAGAAAGAATTACGCAAAATGACATTAGCTGAAATCCAACAACGCATTGAACAAACAGTGCCTAACGCCACCGTTTATGTGCTTGACCCCATGCAAGATGGCCAACATTTACAGGCCCTCGTGATTTCACCTGCATTTGAAGGTATGCCTGTTTTCAAGCAACAGCAGATGGTCATGACGGGGATCAAAGATATTTTTCAAATCGTCCACGCCCTCGGGCTTAAAACATTCACGCCAGCAAAATGGCAGGAGGTTAAAGCAACGTATGTTAACTGATCAATTACGCTCCCAAATCGAAAACGACATTAAATCAACAAAAGTCGTTATTTATATGAAAGGCACACAACAACAACCCATGTGTGGCTTCTCTGGTCGTGCCATCCAAATCCTTCAATCTTATGGCCAACCGATTAAGGATTTTAATATCTTGGCTGATGAAAGTTTGCGTCAAGGGATCAAGGAATTTACCAATTGGCCAACCATCCCTCAAATCTTCGTCAATGGTGAATTCATCGGTGGCTGTGATATCATCACTGAAATGCACGAAAATGGCGAATTAGCGACCCTGCTAAAGCAATAAAACCACATTGATGTGTCGCATTTAAATCCTTGGCATTGATGCCCTGTTTATGGTAATATACGGGCTTTATTGCCAAAAATTTAAGAGGATTTTATATGAAAACGAAACAACCATTAAACGGCGCTCAAGCCTTAGTGAAGTGCCTTGAAAACTTTGGCGTGGAATATATTTGGGGCCTCTCCGGCGGCGCTGCGATCCCCATCTTTGATGCCTTGGTCGGTTCCAAAATCAAATTGATTTTAACCCGCCATGAACAAGGTGCAACGCATATTGCTGACGGTTATGCCCGCGTGACCGGCAAACCTGGTGTGGTGCTGGTGACCTCTGGTCCTGGTGCTACCAATACAGTCACAGGTATCATGACTGCGATGATGGATTCCGTGCCCATGATCGTCTTAACAGGTCAAACGATCACCGCCATGCTTGGCAAAGATGCTTTCCAAGAATCTGACATTGTGGGTATCACCATGCCCGTCGTTAAACATAGCTATTTGGTTAAAAATACCAATGACATCCCTCGCGTCATCAAAGAAGCTTGGGAAATTTGTCAAACTGGTCGACCAGGCCCTGTGCTCATTGATTTGCCTAAAGATATCACCTCGGCAGCGTTTACCGGCGATACCTTAAATCCACCAACAGATATCCCAGGATTTAAAGCTCCTGCAAAAGCTAATAAAGCAGATATTGTTAAAATGGCCAAAATGTTTAAAGGTTCTAAGAAGCCTTTATTGCTCATTGGTCACGGCGCTGTGCTCGCTAAAGCTGGTGATGCGATCCATAAACTCGCTCAAAAATTACGGGCCCCTGTTACCAATACCTTGCTTGGCAAAGGCGAATTTCCTGAAACCGATCCTCTCTCTTTAGGGATGCTTGGTATGCACGGAACCGCCTATGCTAATAAAGCCTTGGTTAATTGTGATTTAATTTTATCCATCGGTTCTCGTTGGGATGACCGCATCAATGGTAACAACAATGAATTTTGTGTGAACGCTAAAAAGCTTCACATCGACATTGATTTTGCTGAAATCAACAAGATCGTTAAACCAGATGCTTGGGTTGTTGGTAATGCCAAAGAAGTCGTTGAGGAATTAGTCAAATTGGTTGAACCCCTTGATACAGCGGATTGGCTCAAAGAATTAGATTATTATAAGAAGCAGTTTCCTTTGAAATATGCAACCAATAAAGGTTTAACCGCGCAACAAGTCATTGATAGCTGCTATAAAGAAAGCAAAGGCCGCGCGATTGTTACAACTGACGTGGGTCAACATCAAATGTGGGCGGCTCAATTCTATTTGTCTGACAAAGGTAATTACTGGTTATCGTCCGGCGGTGCTGGGACCATGGGTTATGGCTTCCCTGCTGCGTTAGGCGCTCAATTCGCTGATCCCAAAGCCTTGGTTGTGGCGATTGTCGGCGACGGTGGTTTCCAAATGACCTTATCAGAATTATCAACCATGTTCATCCACAAATTACCCGTCAAGGTTCTGATCGTGGATAATAAATATTTAGGCATGGTGCGCCAATGGCAAGAATTGTTCTTCGATAACCGCCTCTCTGGTGTGGACTTAGAAGGCAATCCTGATTTCATTAAATTAGCAGAAGCTTACGGCATCAAAGGTTTTCATATTGATAAAGTGGAAAATTGTTCCGCGGTGATGCGTGAAGCCATGAATTACCCCGGCCCTTGCGTCATCCATGCAGAAGTTATTAAAGAAGATAATGTGTTCCCCATGATCCCTGCTGGTAAATCAGCGCATCATATGATCGTTGAAAAACCAACAGAAAAAATGGAAAAACCAAGTGGTTCTACCTAAAGGCACAATATGACAACAGCTAAAATACCTACACATACAATCAGCGTTCTGGTGGCTAACAAACCCGGCGTCCTTGTGCGCATTGCTCTGGTCTTTGCCCGTCGTGGTTATAATATTGACTCCTTGGTTGTTTCTCCGACCATCAATCCAAAATTCTCACGTATGACGATCACTGCTAAAGGTGACTTAGAAACTTTAGATCAAATCATCAAGAACGTGAGCAAATTGATTGATGTTATCCATTGCGGTGAACATGATGCGACACATTCGATCGAGAAAGAATTGGCTTTGCTTAAAGTAAAAGCCACACCAAGTGTGATAACCTTTATTAGTAAATATGCCCGTAAATTCCGCATTAAGGTTGACGACACATCGGAAGGGTTTTATGTGGTCGAACAAACTGGCACCACAGCCGAGTTAGATGAATTCGAAGCAATCATGAAGAAACACACCGTTGAAATGGTTCGCACCGGTAAAGTCCTCATCGCCAAGGGTAAAGAAAAAACTTAAAACTATTCTCGATCTTTTAAGCTACAGGGTAGGATTTTAGGTAGTTCTTTGGGTGGTAAAATCACTTGGGCAATTTCAATATAATCGCCATTGTGTTCTATCGATGATATCTGGCAACGTTCTGCGTCGATCGATGGATGATCAATCCCTAAATATTGTGCAATCCCTGCTTTTAAGGCATCTAATTCTAAATACATGATAAACGCAGCTTCTTCATCAGCATTTAGATTAAGCACAGTGCGCAACATATAAAAGTCTAACTCAAGAATGTCTTCAAGACTTTTACCATGACAATACGCCGACAAACCTGTCCCGCCGCCAATCTCACTTGAACACGTGATCTTAGCAAATTTAAAGCTATCTAAGCATTCATTGGCATCAAGCCTTATATTAAGTCCTGACGAACTATCGCTACACGGCATATGTCACCATTACTTATTCATCCGATCTTTAAGCGCCTGCTGCATGTCTTTGGCACGTTCGCGTGCATCGCGGGCTTTTTCCTTTGCATCCTGCATCTTGTCTCGAACATCTGCCATCCTATCTTTCATTTGTTCAACCATGGCAGCAACACGTTCCTTCGAACTCTCTAATTGCTCAAGATTTTGTTTACGCACCTCATTTAAACTGGCTTCCTGCTCTTTAACGTGACTAAGCATATCATCTTGTCTGCTAATTGTATCATTGATCTTTTCTTGGAGCACGGCACTACGATCTGTCTTTAGGGCTGCAATATTTTGTGACTGCTCCTTTAATTTTGCTTTCATATCCATAATTGATTCTTTAGCTCGCTCATTATAGTTCCTAGACTTTTCAATGATCTCACGCTGCAATTCTACTAATTTCGCAGTTTGAATGCGCATGGCATTTAAGCCATTTTCTACTTCATGTTTTGGGCGCAATAATTGAGCAATATCTACTTTACGAACTTGTTTGTCTAATGCCGCTATCCCGTCGCGCAATTGATCATTGAATTGAATCAGTGCATTTTGATCACTCGCCAAGTCTAAGGCTTGTTGATTAAAATCGTTAATGGATGCTTTTAATTTAACCAAATCCATGTCTTCGAATTGATTATTGCTAACTTGCTCATAGAGCTTGCTTGCATTGGTGCTTTCTTCAATAAGATCGTTCTTTTGGGCTACCAATGAACCCGCTAGTAAATCTTGCTGAATCTTGACCATTTGCAACGTACCCTTGATATCTTCAATGGCTTGGCTTGCTGATATATTTTTACCTTGATTATTCATGGTGACTGGTCGGTAAAATGCTAGATAACCAGCAAACAAGAAACCTATGATGGCAATAACTGGTGATAAATAGAGAAGTCTGATCATATCAACTGTCTTTCAATCATTTTCATATCGGTAATGGGTAACCCACAAACGCCTTGTTTACAAATTTGAACGGACCAAGGATCCATGCTTGGCTCACGTTTAATGCTCAAATTTGGCTTGAAGCATTTATACACTATATTTTGAATAGAGACAAGTTCTTGAGGTGCAACCTTCCCTCGTATGGTTACTTGCAATGGACCTGCAACATGCATCTGTAAGGCTTGTAGGAAATAGGTATATCCTTGTGGTGCTTTTAGGACAGTAGGTAAGAATCGTTTGAAAGTCTTTATAGCCACATCTTGATAGGTTGTCTTATCGGTTAAAAAGAATAATTTCATCAAAACAACAGCTGCCACTGAATTTCCAGAAGGCATGGCTCCATCGTAAATCTCAACTGGACGCACAATTAAATCATTGTTTTCTGGTGACATAAAAAATCCACCGTGCTGATCTTCAAAATGCTGCACCATATAGTCGGTTAGCACTTCTGCTTGTTGCAGGTATTTTTGATCAAAGGTGGCTTCATAGAGATGCACTAGCCCTAAAGCAAGATATGCATAATCATCCAACATAGCTGTGATACCTGCCACATTTTCATGCCAACGGTGCTGTAACATACCATTTTTATACATATTGTCTAAAATATAATCAGCAGCTTTGGTAGCATGATCTATATAGCGTCTATCATTTAGCACCAACCCACCAAATGCGAGTGCCGCGATCATTAAGCCATTCCAGTCGGTTAAGACTTTGTCATCAAGGTGCAAGGCCATGCGACCGCGTCTAAAGGATAATAATTTTGCTTTAGCCTGATCCATCATAACCTGATGCATTGGATCAAGAGGCCTTGTTTGAAATAAAATGTTTTGACCTTGAAACTCACCGTGGGGGTCATGATCAACATTACCTTGTGGTTGCACGCCATAATACATAGCAAAAACATCGGCGGTGGCTTTGTCTAATTGATCGTAAATTTCCTTATGCGTAAAAACATAATACGCCCCTTCTTGGCCCTCTGCATCGGCATCGTAAGCACAATAGAAAACACCTTCTTTGCTCGTCATATCAGATAAGACATAATCCATGATTGATCGACATACGCGGGCATATAATGGATCTTGAGTTATTTGAAAACATTGGGCATAAGCAAAAACAAGCAGGGCTTGATCATAAAGCATTTTTTCAAAGTGTGGGATTTGCCACGCCGCATCGGTTGCATAGCGATGAAACCCTGAAGCAATTTGGTCATGTATCCCACGAGCTGACATGATGGTTAGTGTCTGTTCTACCTGTGGCAAGGTGGGCTTATCTGACCCGTGCATGGATAATAAAAATGATAGTGTGTGCCCCATAGGAAACTTAGGCGCATGTGAGAATCCACCATTTTGTTGATCAAATTGTGAGGCAAGATTTGTGACAGCGACAGTTAATGCTTTTGAATCAATGACAGCGATTGGCGATGATGCCGCCATGGATTGTTGCAAAATCAAGAGCAATTCTTGAGAAGATGTGGTGATCCCCGCCTGATTATGATCCCATGCATCGCGCATCGATAAGAGCACATCATTAAATGCCGGTGAACCCCATTTTGCTATTGGGGGGAAATATGTGCCTCCATAAAAAGGCTGACCATCTGGTTTTAAGAAAACAGATAAAGGCCAACCACCTTGACCGGCAATAGCAATCACCGCATTCATATAAATGTGGTCAATATCTGGCCGCTCTTCACGATCAACTTTAATGGCAATAAAATACTGGTTTAAAATATCTGCGGTTGATTGATTCTCAAAACTTTCATGTGCCATGACATGACACCAATGGCATGTGGAATAACCAATCGAAAGAAAGATTGGTTTTTGTTCTTTAACAGCCTTCTCAAAGGCTAATGGGCCCCAAGGAAACCAATGGACAGGATTTTGAGCATGCTGTCTTAAATAAGGACTATTCTCTGCAGCTAGATGATTAATTGCCATTCGAAGGTAAATCAAAAACTTCTAAGGTCTTTTTAATGGCTTGTTCACGATCAACAGGCGCTGGCGTGTCTTGTGAAGCGACGCTTGACTGTTTCGACGTCGTTGGTTGTGATGTTGTTGCATTAACTGCAACAGGTGCGGGTTGGTTTAAAAACATTTGTGCTTGAGTCATGTACTTTTGGGTTTGTTTAAAGTCAGGCAAAACGTCTTGTAGATCTTTAAATTTATTGTAAGCCGCTTGATAGTTTGCTTGTGCGTACAAGCGCATGGCTTCATCATAAATGGCAGAAGCACTGTCATTTAACTTTTGTTGGATCACACGGCGTTCTTCATCCAATTGCTTTTGATGTTCACGTGCTTGACGCTCTAACTCTTCACGACGTTGACGTTCTTTCAGTGCTTCTTCTTGTTGACGTTTGATTTCATCCTTACGGCGTTGTTCTTCTAGCTTTTCTTGTTGTTGACGTTCTTTATCTTTTAAGATTTGAGCCCTACGTTGTTCGTCACGTTTTTGGCGATCTTCCAATTCTTTCTTCTTGCGTTCTAATTCTGCTAAGCGTTCTTGTTCTTGTTTCTTTTTACGATCAACGAGTTCTTGTTTCTTGCGTTCAACTTCTTTTGCGCGATCTTCAATGGCCTTTTTCTTATCTTCTTCAGCTTTTTTCTTTTGTTCTTCTAATTCTTTTTTGCGTTTTTCAATAGCTTCTTTTGCAGCCAACTTCTTTGCTTCTTCCGCTTTGGCCTTTTCTTCTTTAGATTGCTGCTCTTCAAAATATTTCTTACGTTTATCAGAAAATTCTTTTTGTTTCTGACGATCATCTTGAGTCACAACCTCAGCCTTTTGCACAACAGCTTCAACAACAGGCGTCGTAACAACAGCTTCTTGTTTTGGTTCTGGAACTTCCATTGTAATTGGTTCAATAGGCTTTACTGGTTCTTCTTTTACAGCTGGTTCTTGACGTATTGCTGCAGGTATTTTTCTAAATTGTAAATCTTCTTCTTCTTTTTTACGTTTAGCTTGTTCTTTCAAGCGTTGACGTTGTATGCGTTCACGTTCACGTTCTTTTAACTTCATGCTTTCAATCTGAATGCGTTGCTTTTGTTCTGCTTCTTGGGCTAATCGACGCTGACGTTCTAACTGAGCGGTTAATTCTCTTTGATGTGCGCGTTCCTTCTGTGCTAAAACATTCGCCATCTTTTGTTTTCTAATCTGCTCTCCAATAAATTCACTACGCTCTTTCTCACTGGCAGCGTCAGACCTTGCTGCAGCTTTTTCATAATATTTATCAATATTCTTGATATAGGCTTTTGCCCCTGGGTAATTTTGTAAAGCTAAATCATCAAAAATGACTTTCGCAGCGGTGAATTTTCTTTGTTTGTACAGAGAAACTGCGTGATCGAAAACTTCTTCTTTTTGTCGCTTTGCAGCATCTTGGGCGTAATCTTGCTCTTCACGCTTTGCACGCTCCTCAGCTAAACGTTGAGCACGATTGCGGCGTTCTTGATCTTCGTATTCTTTCTTCTTAGCTTTAATTTCAGCAAGCTTTTCTTTGCGTTGATCAACAACCATGGCCTCTGATTTTGTTTGTGCTTTAATGCGTCTGGCTAAAAGTTGCTCTTCCACATCAACAGATGGTTTGATCTTTTTGATTTCTTTGACAACTTTAACATCTTTGATGACTTTAATTTCTTTAGTCGGTTTTGGTTCTTTTGTTTCTTTTATTTCTTTAACAACCTTGATGACTTTGATTTGGCTCTCTTGTTCTTGAACATCTTCCATGGCCATGGTTCTCTTTAATGCTTCTAAGGTTTCCAAAACTTTTTCTAATTCTGTAAACTTAGCCTTAGCCATTTGGAAATCTTTACGACGAGAAACTTCTAAGATCTCATCATTTAAGTTAACAGCTTTGTCAGCCAATGCTTGAACTTCCGATTCTTGAGCAACACGCAATTGACGTCTACGCTCTGCTTCTGCCTTGCGGCGTTCTTGTTCCGCAACTCTCTGAGCCATGAGTTCACGTTCACGCTTTGCTTCCAATTCTTTAATGCGATCTTCTTCTTTATGTGTTCGCTCTAAAACAGCTTGACGTTCTGCTTGAGCTGCATCTTCTTTAATATGAGCTAAGAACCAACGTGTCATCTTGTAATTAGGCATGTCATTTTCAATTCTCACAAAAATGGGCATGGCGCTTTCATAGTTTTGATTGCGCAATAACATGATGGCTTCATCATAATCATCTTTAACTGCAGCTAATCTTTGTTCACGTTCAATCTTTAATTGACGTTGACGTTCAGCTTCTTCTTGGGCACGCAATTCACGTAAGATGCTTTCCTTTTGCATCTTAATACGATTAAGCGCATCATCGACTTTAACCATGGTTCGCTTAACTGGGGCCATGCGTTTGTCTTCTGCCAATGCATTGATTTTTGCCATGACGCTAGCACTTTGCTTTGATAATGCTTCAATCAATTTTGCTTCATCAATTTCTTCTTCTTTGGTCTTTGGTGCAGATGGGACAACGCTTTGAGAACTAATTTGTTCTTTCATTGCCTTGTCTTGAATCTCACGTTTTACTTGTGAGTCTCTTGATTTTTGTTCTTGAGCTTTAATGCGCTCTTCTTCGAGAGCTTTACGGCGTGCTTCTTGAGCAACAATTTGTTCTTTCTGTTGTTTTTCTTTTTCCTTAATATAGGTGATCTTGGCAATAAATGCCTTTGTTGATTTATAACCTGACAAGGTTTTTTCAATATCGTTGAATTTTTCTAATGCTTCATCGTAAGATTTTTTATCAAATAAGTTAACAGCGGCTTGATATACAAAGCTTACTTGATCTTCTAATTGTTTAATGCGTTGTTTCTCTTTTTCTTCTGCTTCTTTTTTCTCTAAAGCTTCTTTCTTGCGACGAGCAACTTCTTCTTCCCATTGTTGCATGGCAAGTTCTTTGGCCTTGATTTGATCAATGCGTGCTTGCTCTGCAGCCATATCTTTATCTGCACGGGCTAAATAATCGCGTGTTGCCTTATAATCTGGGACAACCCATTCTACTTCACCAAATTTCTTTTTTGCTTCCATGAACTTCTTATTCTTATAAAGTGTCACGGCTTCTGCATAAACACTATCTGCTTGAGCGTTGATCTGAGTCTTACGATCTTTTTCTTTCTTTTCAATTTCTTTTCGCCATGTTTCTTTTTCTCGTTCTCTTGCTTTTTCAGCTTCAGCTTGTTGACGCTGAACTTCTTTCGAATTTTGTTTTGATGAAGTGGCTTCGCTTTCTAAAATATTTTGATCAATGATCCTAAGATAGCTTTGCGTTCCCTTATAGTTTTCTGACAATTCTTGCACATGGTTAAACATGTCTTTTGCTTCTTTAAATTTCTTTTCCTTAAAATAGGCAACAGCCTGATTGTATGCTGTGGCGGCATCTAACAACTTGGCTTGTTTCTCTTGGGATTCAATGCGCATTTGTTGTTTTTCTTGAGAACGTAAAGCAGCTTCTTGGGCTTTTAATTTCGTTGCGCTTTGATCAATGTACTTAAGCATTTCCGGGTGATCTGTAATCGCGATGGCTTTTTCAAAATATTCACGTGCTTCGTTAAATTTGCCTTCATCTTGCAATTGAAGGCCATGTTCATAATATTCACGCGCACGTTCTTCACGTTTTTGATTACGCTTGATAACTGTTTGTTCTTTAATTTTTTCGTTAACGCGCTTGATATTTTCGCGGGATTTGATGATGAGCTTTTTTAAATCGTAGACATAACTTGCTGCTGTTTCATCTGATGCGTCTTGTGTTACAGAAGCTTCTTCATCTTCAAGTTTAGATGATGGGGGCTCTGGAGAAATTGCTGAAGCGGCGGTATCGACAGATGGTTCTTTATCTAGACCGCTGGATGGCTGACCAGCAAAACAAGGATTCGCAACGAACAAAAATAAATATATAAAAATATAAAACATAATCGTTATTGTATCACACCCTTTTGTGCATCGGCTACTATTTTCTCCCATAATTTTCTTGCCTTGAGATATTCGCCGGAACGATAGTAATCTTCTGCGGTCTTATTGTATTGTTGCAACTTTTCTTCATAAGCAATTTGTGTGCGGATAAATTCTGACGCTTCATCAAACATCATTTGACCAGCCATGATGATGTCTTTATAAATTTGTTGTGCTTCTGCTAGCTTCTTTTGTTTTTGAGCAGCCGAGGCAACAGCAAACATATGATTTAAATCTGCCACAACTTTACTATCAGGCTTTTGTAATTCTTTGGACACCATGGCCCATGCCCATTCACTGACTTTATTATCCAACCATTTTTCTCTAGCGCGTTGCTTTTCTGCCGGAGAGCGATCATATAATTTTCCAGACATGCGGACAAACGGACCTTGCGACGTGTAGTTCAAATTGGTCAAATCATCATTAAACTGTGTGAAATTCCAGCCCAACCCTAATTGCGCGTTATCGTTGATATTACGTGTTGCTTCAAGCAATACGCCTTGCTTACTATCTTTTGCTTCCACTTGAGTTAAATTACGTAATTCTGAACTTAACGTCCAATCGCGATCTAACTTGTAATTGATGCGATGAATCATCAACCATGTGTGCGTGCGATTAAATGCAAAGCCTGTAACTTTCTCGTCGTTAATACGAATTGCAAACTTTTCTGCTAATTGCCAACTTTCATTGACATCATACACACCTTCAAGTCCAAAGACTTGAGCAACATTTCGCTCTACATCCAAGGCTGTGCCCGCTGATTGTCCAATCGGACCAGCGTTCTGCGTATATGCGTATTGGGCAATTAAGTTTAAGCGATCAAAATTAACAGGTCGATACGCAGCACCTAAGATAATTTGTTGATGACGTTGTTCAATGGTGTTGGTCGTTACATTTTCTGTCCTAGAAAATTCCACTTTTGCAGACACCGACATGTTATCCGTGACTTTTCCTTCTAATGCATTATAGAAGACGAATTGACGTTTATTCTCATTGCCATTATCAAAACGAAATTCAATTTTTGCTGAATCTTTTAAACGTTCGATGGCAAGCTCAGGATCTTTCCAAACATAACCAGCACCCATGGTAATCGCGGTGCGGTCTGTCCTACTGCCATCAAGATTCTGAACACTGCCCTTTTCTAAACTTCCTTGTAAAGCCAACTTATCGTTAACATCACCTGTTAAACCAAAGATATTAGATTGTGTGACGGCACCACTCTTATCGTCACCCAAAGTGCGTGTCACAGATGCTTCCAAAGCTTTTCCATCTTGATTGCGGGTTAAGCCATACTTGGTATTGGTTGTTGACCCGTCGGGATTGATCGTAAAGGCTTTTTCGCTAACCGCTTGCAAACGTTCACTGATCTTCGCTTGATCGGTCATGGCGATCGTCGTGGTCTTGCCACCCTGAGCATTCTCATCCACCTTAAGACTCGATGTTGTGGTTAAATTATCATTAATATGTTTGGTGGCATCAATGGCCATGGTTTTTGTTTGCCCACCACCATTAGCTAGATCAACGGCTAAAGCTGTCTTGATCGTCGCATCTTTATCTAAACCTAAAGCGGTTGTCCCTGTCACTGCTGCTGTGGTAAATTGTCGCCCCATCATATCGGCAGTCTTACCAACCACCGCTTCAAGCTCGGTACCTTCATTAAGCTTAACTTTCGCCTTTGTGCCCACCGTTCCGCTGGTTGTCTTTGTTCCCGTCGAAGAATCCGTCATGGTAACACCCGCATTGGCTGTGATGTTTTCATTGAACTTTTGTTCAGCGCCAAACGTTGTGGTCTTGTCCATTTGACCTGTTTTGAATTGAGCCATGGTATACGACGTATTAAAGGCTAATTTATCGGTCACATTTTGTGTAGCTCCAACCGTTGTTGCCGTACCCTCTTGGCTAAATGATTCTTGAGCGCTAACCTTTAATCGATCCGTAACCCGACCTTCAGCTCCAATGGTCGTAACGTTCTTTGTTGGATCATTGATATCAAATTGTTGGCCTGCGGTTACGGTAACACGACCATTGAGCGCGTATTCTGCTTTACCCGCCAAGGCTTTTGTGACTTGATTTGTTTGCGTCACAATGTCGCCAATCTTATCCTTAACTTCTTGGATTTGATATGCGCCTGTCAACTTTAAGCGTTCTGTTTCATGCACAACCTGAACAAGCGTCGTACTTGTCTCACTGGCACCAACTTGAGCAACCGTTTGTAAATTACCGTTATTAATCAATTTTTGTATATCTGTTTTTGCGGTCAAGCGTGTGACGGGCGTTAAATCAAATGTTAATGCTAAGCCCAGCATTTCTTTGCCTTGTTGTGACGAGGCCTGAACAGACGTAAATGAATCTTCTATCCATTTATAATACGTGCTGACACCCAAGCGGTTAAACAAGCGCGCATCACCCCTGATACCAAAAGCTTCACCTGTTGACGCATCACCTGATTGCAATTGGGTGAAGGTAATACCACCGTCGGTTGAAACATATGAACTAATGCCTGTGGACTGTGTTTTAGCAAATTCTGCTTTCACCGTTGCATCAGGACCCAAATGTGCTGTCACGTCCGTGCCTTGTAAGGCAAAGTTTTTGTCTGCTTGAGTTTCTTTTACATATGTACCACCAACAACAACATTATCACCAATCCCTTGAGCCACACGACCACCTTCAGATGCTTCAAGGATCTTATCTTGAATATAATATTCATAATCAGCAACAACATACACAGGATTACCGTCGGTTAAGGTGCTCGTTATAATCGATTCAGCTTTAGCGATCATTGAAACGGGTTGCCAGAACAAGATCCGACCTTGCCCCTCGTCTAGCTCATAATCAGAACCTTGCTTCATTTCTTTGGACGACAAAACTAAACCAGTAATTTTATCGCGCACTTCTAAGCGAATTTTGTCTGTGCCCTGCACCACATCTTTATTCTTTAAGAAATACAAGCTGCCGCCAGTACCTAAGAATTCATTGTGATTGGGGCGCTGCTGAACTTCCGCATGGAACAACACCACCTTGGTGCGGGCATCACCGTATGAATTATTCGACAAACTTTGATAATCTAACTTTCCACCATAGTATGATCGGGTGAAATTAGCAAACTCTGTGTCTTTAAAATCAACCGCATAATTCCCCCAAACAGCTTGTGATTTATCCCACTGGACCATCAAATACAACGGCCCCTGCGTATCTGTAGCATCATAATTGATCGATGATTGGTCGCCATAAACGGGATAAAATGTTGCAGGATCTAACTTTCGATACAATTCTTTTTGTTGACGATCGGTATCAAAGGATGAGGTGACAAGATACTTCCCCTGAATCTTTCCTTTTAAATAATACGCTGCTTTACCTTCATGCCAGAACTTATTGTGGAAGTTATCACTCGACTGGATAGGCTCCACATTGCCACGATTTAAGTTATACCCCGCCTTTGCATCACCGAGACCAACAAACATAAAGTAATCATCCCCAACTTTCAAAGGTCGTGTATATCGCTCTAATCCGACGGGAGACGGCATGCTATTAGGTATTGGCGTAATCATTGGTGACGGCACAAGATTCCCATCCATTACATCATTGGCACCACGAACATCACTTTCTTGATTCGCACCTTTTGGTCCAATGACTTCTAGATTATAATCACCGTTAGGCAAGATAATTTCAACATTGCTTGGCTTATCCGTTGTGGTTATCCCTGCTTCTAACAATTCCTTAGGTGTTAAACCAAAATATTGCTCCATCGGCAATTCTGCAAATAAGACACCGTCTTTCAAAATACGGACTGCTTTAATGTCTTGGCCTTGGCGATTGATGCGAATGGTTTCACCAGCAACGATGATGCCGCGACGATCTAGATTATTAACGGCCCCCTGCACTTCAACCCATTTGCGATAACTTTCTGCTTGCTTCTTCTCCCATTCGATGGTTGATACCCGTTCTTTTTCTTTCTTATATTCTTCTTCTGTTTCAATGGTTTTAATCTGGATCGGTTTCTCGGTTGTGGTATCTCTTTGCCCTTCTTCATTGGTCACAGATAAAACATAGGCATAGCGATGATCAACACGGATGATTCGCTCGTCATCACCTTTACCATTCCAAAGGATGGCATCATGGATATTGTATTTGGTTCCATCATAATGCTTAATCAATTTCCTTGTATCAGCATCGATGATTTCAAGCCGCCATTTATCAATAAATGGTGCATAATTTGTAAAGATCCTAAATTGTGCAGGCCTAAATAATGCGGCATTGTTATATAAGGTGACGTTTTCCTTATCATCCTCAGGTGTAAATAGTGCAACGTTTAATCGCGGTGCAGGTTTATTCTTATCTTGATTTAAAGCGATCTTTTCATTAAAGAAAACAGCATCTTTGCCAACTATTTGTTTATTATCCATGTTAACGCCAAAATTAACTTTTGAAATTGAACCATTGGTCACATCAACAACCACCGCTTTATCTGTGGTTAAGTATGCACCCGCTGGCAGGGTGCGTTCATCGATCCTTAACATATGACGCCCTGGCAAAACCCCCGGCCATGTGTACTTACCTTCGCGGTCCGTTGTTATCAACGTCCCGTCTTCTGTGGCAATCTGCACATTACCAACAGGCTTTTCAACAATCGTTGTACCTTCGGTTGGATCATATTCTGGTGCATCTTGAATGCCGTTCTCATTTAAATCATAGAAAACTTTACCAATGATGGTACCTAAATCAAATAAGGGATCCATCACAACTTTGACAGATTTGGTAGACGAATTTGAAATGACCAAGTTATTGGCATAACGTGCCTGTGCAACGTTTTCATAAGTTCCCGTCGATACACCTGCACCGACCACCAATTGATATTTTAATGTCTTGGTAACCCCACCAGCAATGGTTCCAATAACGAAGTTCAATTGACGGTTCATGACAGGATCTGGAATGGCAACGCCATCTAACAAGACTCTGTTATTCAAATATTTGAAACCTGGTGGTGGTCGGTCAACAAGAACAATATTATTAACCGTATCCGTGCTTGAAAGGTTTTGTATAGTAACGGTATATGTGATGACATCGCCAATGCGCACTTCTGTTTTATTGGCTGTCTTTTCAATACGTAACAAGAACTTGTTGATGTCAACGGGATGGTCAATTTGTAAAATAACGCTATTAACGGTAAAATTCTCACCCTTAGAACCAGTTGTAACGACTTTGCCTGGAGGAAACGTTGATAATGTCGACGGATAAATAAAATCTCCATTAGAAGTAACCATGTAATAATCGGCATTGGCGGCTAAGAAACTATATTGCCCATCTGCTGCTGTTGTATAAGGATTGGTATCATTACAATCGATATCACGCAACGTGGTGATATTACCGTTAATATCGCAAGAACTCTTTTCAGCCAACTGACCATCAGAAACCCGATACAAACTTACCACCGCATCTTGTATCGGATTACCCGTCGTTGAATCAAAAACAACACCATATGGATCCGTTAAATATGCTGTTATCAGATCGCTGGAAACGCCATCAACAACAACAGATAAATAATTAGTGCCCTTCTTTAAGGCTGTTGTGATTGGAAACGCAAAATAGCCCAATGTATCGGTTGTCGACGAACCAATATTTGAAATTAGCAAGTTTCCGTCTGAATCAGACCCCCAGACAGCAACCGACAAAGATGCTTTACCGTTTCCAACAAACATGGGCAAGTCTCCTCTTACCCGTTGATTATTGGTTGGAGATGTGATTTGAGGTACTTGATTCTTGGTTGGATTTGCCACAATCTCCAATGTATTGGCTGGACCAGGAACTTCTATGCTTGATGAATTTAAAATGTTTGGTTGAAGATAATTATCATAACCAGAAGTGCTAATCCGCAACTTCAACCCAGCTGCGACCGATGTTGTATTATCGGTATCATTATCTTGACCGACGACAACGCGGTAATTACCATCAGCATCTGATCTTGTTGTAGCAACATTGACCTCAACACCCGCTTCATTAAGACCCTTAATACGAATGTTGGTGTTTGAAGGCCCTGTACCGATGATAACAGGCAGCTGACCAACCGTGCGTTGATCTGCTGGAACATTTAATGCCAAGCGAACAAATCGCCAATTGGTGTTATTCCCAGAGTCCGTACATTCCAAACAAACAATCCGATTGGTTACCGCGATAGAATCTTCAACATCAATTTGACTGACTGTATTTTCTAAACCGGTTGTGGTTATGCTCCATGTTGAAGTTGGCGTTGAAGAACGTAAGGTTATAGGAGATCCCGATGCACCAACAAAATTAAATAGATTATTTACTGTTTGATTCGAAGCAGCTGTAAAAATAAATTGCTTATTCGCTGTTGTTGAATACCAATCATAAAACGTTGTATCACCAGTCATTGTCGCTGTTGTGGTTGTATCCATGGTGACACGACCGCTTGAATGTGTGAACGTACCACCAGAATGCGTCCAACTCCCCGCAACCGTAAATGTTTTTCCTGTCGTTGGCGCAGTCAAAGTACCACTTGAAATCACAACCGTCCCATTGGCATCGATGTTACCATTCGTTGCTGTCAACGTACCACCATCAACTGTCAAGGTCCCTGCCGTTGTTAACGTATTAGTATTGGTGGAAATATTAAGCGATGAACTTGTCACATTAAGTGTGCCCGCTGTGGTTAAATTCCCATTAGTGATAAAGAGATCTTTTGTGCCATGCGTATCATTGATAACCAAGTTGAAATAATCCGTTGCACCAAAATCATGTAACGTAAAGGTATCCACCACACCATCGCCATTGCCTGTATAAACAAACGTTCCATGCGCAACATCCATGGTGCCATAACTCATTGTTTCACTTCCAAATAACGAGACGGTGCCATTATTGGTTAATACACCACTGACGGTTATGTTCTTTCCATTGAGCGTCAGGGTTGAACTAGCATTAACTGTTAAAGTGGTTAATGAGGTGTTGGTTGATAATAAAGGTGCATTAGCCACATTGGTCACAATGGCTGTATCGTCGCTATTTGGCACAATACCTAAATCCCAGTTGGTTGCTAAATCCCAATCGGTAGATGTTGTACCAGTCCATGTGATTGTTGCCCCACCAAAAACCCAATTTGTATTATTACCTGAATTTACCGAACTGTTGCGTGCAATTAATGTTAAACCCGTTGCATTATTATCTTTAACATCCATGTAATTAATGGACTGTGTCCCTAAGGCCGATAAACTTAAATTTGCTTGAGAACTATTAACCGTACTTCGAAGACTTAATACTTGCCCAGTCGCACCTGAAAGCGTTATGTCATTGGTTATCGTTTGAGTTGTCCCTGCCGTTAATGTTAATGTGTCGGCAGCAGCAACAACCTTTCGCAATTGATAAAATGTTGATGAACCCGCCATGGTTTGGCTGGTACCGTCAAGGGTAACCTTACCGTTGGAATTGGTAAATGTGCCTCCTGAGTACGTCCAATTACCTGCTACAGTAAAACCAGTATTGGTTGTTGATGATGGGGCAATGAAGGTACCGCTAGAAATAAGCACAGCCCCGTTCGCGTCAATGGTTGAATTCGTCGTTGTTAATGTACCCCCATTTACTGTTAGCGTTCCGCCTAATGTGATTGAATTACTATTCGTCGAAGTATTAAGCGCAGAACTAGAAACTGTTAAATTATTGGTAAGATTGAGGTTGGCATTGGTAATAAAAAGATCTTTTGTCCCATGGGTATCATTGATGGTTAAACTATAATAATCGGTCGCGCCAAAATCTTGAACTGTGATCGTGTCAACAACTCCGTCGCCATTACCCACATATGTAAATGTCCCATGAGCCGTATCCATCGCAACAAACGACAATGTTTCTGTACCAAAGAGCGTGATATTACCATTATTTGTAAACGTTCCCGTCGAGGTTAAATTTTTTCCATTTAATGTTAAATTCGAGGAAGCATTGGTCGTTAAATTTACAACAGAAACATTGGTCGCAAGAACCGGTTGATTAGACACATTGGCAATCACCGCACTATCAAATGATGTCGGCACGATACCAAGATCCCAGTTGGTATTAGTATCCCAGTCCGTCGATGTGGTACCTGTCCATGTCATGGTGGCGCCGCCAAATATCCAATTGGTATTATTACCCCCATTGACACCCCCAGCGCTTGCAACCAATGTGATGCCAGAGGCGGTATTGTCAGAAACGGTCATGTAACTTAACGCTTGGGTACCACCCGCTTGTAAATTTAAGTTCGCAACCGACCCACCAACGGAACTAACAATGGTCAATACATTGCCCACAACACCATTCATGACCAAATTATTCGTAATAGTCTGCGTTGTTCCCGCGGTTAATGTCAAGGTCGCAGCGGCTGCAACGACTTTGCGTAATTGATAAAAGGTTGTAGATCCAACCATGGTTTGGTTGGTGCCATCTAAGGTGACCTTGCCGCTATTTGCTGTAAATGTACCACCAGAATGCGTCCAATCGCCAGCCACCGTAAAGGCCGTATTTGCTGTCGATGATGGCGCTGTCAACGTACCGGAAGAAATAACCACCGCACCATTGGCATCAATGGTTGAATTGGTTGCGGTTAACGTACCGCCGTTAACTGTCAATGTGCCTGCAACTGTTACAGCATTGCTATTGGTCGACGTATTAAGCACTGCCGCTGTCACCGTTAAATCATGCGTTGTCGTCAAAGCACCATTGGTGATAAATGTATCTGGCGTGCCGTTGGTATCGTTGATGACCAAGTTATAATAATCGCTCGCACCAAAATCCCTAATCGTAATCGTTGTCCCTGTATTTGTACCATAATACGTAAATGTCCCTGGATTGACGGTATCTTGTGTAAAGTTTAATGTTTCATTTCCTTTTAATCTAACGTTACCACTATTAGTAAAAGTATTGGTAATGGTCATGTTGCGACCAGATAAATCCAACACCGAATTTGCCTGCAAGGTTAAATTGGCGATCGTCACATTGGTTGACAAAATGGGCGCATAGACAACTGTACCACCGACTGGTTGAATAGTTACCGAATCCCCTGGGGCAGGCACAACGCCGCCGCTCCAGTTAAATGGATCATCCCAATCGGTTGATGACACCCCATCCCATGTGAATGTCCCATTACCAAAAGACCAATTGGTATTATTCCCTGCATTAGTTGAGGTTAGACCAGCAACCAAGGTCATGCCTGTTGCTTGATTATTATGCACGCTTAAATATCTCATGATTTGCGCGCCACCCGTTTGCAACTTTAATTTAGCTTGAGCATTTGCCCCAGATTTCTCAAGACTCAACAATTGACCAATCGCACCATTTAAGGTCAATAAATGTGTAACGGTTTGCTCGTCAGCCCCATCAGCAGAAAATGTCAACGTATCTGCCGTTGCTGTGATCTTCGTTAAATTATAAAAAGAAGTTATACCTGTGATGGTTTGATTGGTACCATCTAGGGTGACCGTTGATGTGCCTGGGGTAAATGTTCCTGTATTGATCCAATCTTTACCCAACGTTAAATTGAGATTATTGCTTTGCAACGTTCCTGCAGATTGCGTAAAGGTGTTATTAATATCCAACACATTGGTTGATAATGACAGTGTGCTTGCCCCATTGTGCGTTAAATTATAAAAAGCATTGGCCAAACCACCGGTATTTAAAATCTGTGTGCCCGATGTTCCATTAAAAGTTACCGTCCCAGTTCCCGAAGTAAACACCCCTGAGCTAATCCAATTTCCTGACGTGGTAATCGAACCTGTGGACGTTCGCAGTGTCCCACTATTATTCACATCACCAGAAACAATTAAAGCACATGAAGCAACGTCGAGGGTACAATTAGCGGGAATGGTGATACCTGCTGCAAGCGCATTAGATGAAAAGAATATCCCAGAAAGGAATATGTATATATAGACTATTATACGAGATATAAAAAATGACATTATTTAGATATATGTCTCTAAAGATAAATAAAATAATTTCGCGCGCGTACAAATACTATTTTATTTAATAAGGAGGGTAAAACAATGAAAGAATGGATTATTTTTACTTCATGTTTTTCTGCGGGCAGGCAATTTTACAAATTTTAAAACCTTTGAATTCAAATCTTTTGTTTCACGCGTCAACAATATCAAACCGTCTATCCCTTTATCTTTACCAAGACCATGCGTTTTTGCCAAAACATCCAAACAATCATACTTTTCATTTTTATCTTTTAACTGCTTAATAGCCAAGCGAACCACTTCAGCAATGGACATCTTATGCTTTCGCGCATAAGCAACCAGCCATTTCTTATCTTTCTCGTCTAATGATATAACCATTCGAACCATATGATGCATTCCTTATGATATCATGATATCACTAAAATGATATCACTTACTGATTAATCTTTCCCCCACCAATCACCGCCCCACTAATAACACTCCCCGCCTTATACAAATCCATAACCTCCACCGCCGTCAAAGCGCGATTATACACTCTGATATCATCTAATAAACCATTAAAATAATACCCATCGGAACGTTTACCTATATAAAGCGTGCCATTTGCATTTCTAAACGATGTCACTCCAACACTTGTTGCAACAGATGTTCCATTAATATATATTTTTGCCCCAGCTACACTATCAATTGTTAACGTAAAGTGAAGCCACCTATTTGTAGTTATCCCATAATTTGTTGGAAATATCGTTGAACCATTACGCCCATAATATGGCTCACTGTTTCCATTTGCGCTCATAGCAATCTCCCAATCCCCTCCTGTTCCAGAAGTTCTGGTCATGGCCATTCGATACCCTGAAATAGAACTTAAATACGCCCAATAAGAAACAGTAACATCGGAAGTTACCGTTAAATTAGTACCTACATCAATAAAATCACTTGTTCCATTAAAACTTCGACACCCACCACGTTTACAATTTGAGACAATCGTTGTTCCGGTTGGCGTTCCTGTATTTGCGTAACCGCTCGAATCAGCTGCATTCCCACTCGCCTCATCAAACTTCCACCACCCAACCAACCCCGACTGGACATGCGCGTGGGAAATGGTTGGGGTAAATAACATAAATACGAAGCAAATATTTATAAGACGTTTCATATTAATTATGGTCCAAAGTTAAGAGATGCTGTACACCAATAATACGCTCCGTCGTAGTAACACGTCACAATGTCGGTTGATCCTGCTGCGGCGGTGAATGTTGGCGCAGCGGCCCCGTTCCATTTTACACCTGAACCACCACTTAACGTCGGTGTCCAACCACCTGTTCCATCCTGAACAACTTTTAATAATAAATTCGCTACCCCTGATGTTGGCGGTGTCATGGTTATCGTGTATGACGCGCTCATGGTTACTTTTTGTTTATTACCACGATTCCAATCTAAGGTAAATCCTGAGCCTTGAGTTCCATTGTCATATTCACTACCCATGGTGATCAAATTATTAACCTTCAAATTACTAAACGACGCCGCTGTCCCAACACCCACATTGCCATACACATTCAAATCTGAAGATGTCAATGACGTCGTCCCGATCCCAACATTACCCCGAACAACCAACTTAGCATAATCCGCAGTCCATGTACCGATACCAACATTTCCACTAGCAACCACAAAAGCACCTTGTGGTGCGGTTGTACCAACACCAACATTACTTAATCCATAAAGAGGCGAATAAAATGCCGCACCTGAAGAATCAATATAATTTAAACTACCAACAAGCAACTCATCAGAATTAATCCTTCCTTTGACTTCCAGATTAACACTAGGCGCCCAGGTCCCAATCCCCACATTCCCATTGGTCACCACCAACCCACCCTGCGGCGTCGATGTCCCAATCCCAATCTTATCCGACCCCGTCGTATTATAAACCGTCCCCGTCCCCGTAGACCACCCCGAAGACCCACCCGAGATAGGTAAAGTCCCCGCCGCCATCCACGTCCCAATCCCCGTCGATCCCGAGACCAACACATAGCCTGCGCCAGGACTAGTCGACAACCTAAACCCATCCGTATCCAACCGTGTCGTTGCTGTCCACGTACCCAGCCCTACATTTCCAGTCGTGACGGCTAATTTTGCCTGTGGTGTTGTTGTCCCAATCCCAACATTACCTGATTGATCAATGCGCACACGCTCAGCTGTACCAGCAGAATCGGTCGTGTAGAAAAGCAACCCCCCATAAGATGGGGTCGTCACAACTGCTTTAATCCCCGCAATTTCTCCGTATGCTCCAGCACCAAAAGCCAATGCTACAGTGTCTCCAACAGTAGTGCTACTCCCTTGAAGATATAGCGCACCAGAATTTGCACTACCGGTTTGAGTCGTAAGAACTTTCATTGCAAAGTTTCCTGACAACTGTAAATCACCTGAATTGATTGTTAAAGCAGGCGTAGACCCACCTTGACCATTGATCTGCAATTTCGATGTTGGCGCCCACGTCCCAATCCCAACGTTCCCATTAGTCACCACCAACCCATCCTGCGGCGTCGATGTCCCAATCCCAACCTTATCAGCCCCCGTCGTATTATAAACCGTCCCCGACCCCGTCGACCACCCCGAAGACCCACCCGAAATAGGCAACGTCCCCGCCGCCATCCATGTCCCAATCCCCGTCGATCCAGACACCAACACATAACCAGATGATGGACTCGTCGACAATCTAAACCCATCCGTATCCAAACGCGTCGTTGCTCTCCACGTTCCAAGACCAACATTGCCACCTATAACTACTAACTTAGCTTGTGGAGTTGTGGTGCCAATACCGACATTGCCGTTTGTGCCATTGCCCTGTAACGTTAAAATAGATTGTGGATTAACGTTGCCCACAGGCGCATATTCCAAACTTAATAAACCTAGATCATCTGTTGTATCAACCACTTGAGTCATTCTCCAGGCGCCTTTTGTTGCATCATCCTTAACAAAAGCAGCTCCGTCATAACGAAGGTTTGTGAACCACGCGTATTGATTACTTGCCGTTGTACCCAAATATGTTCCGAACGTATTTCCAGTCCTACTAAATATTTTAAGATATGAATTAGCACCAACAGCCGGAAGACTTACAAAAAGAGGATTATCTGGTGCCCACGTCCCAATCCCCACATTTCCATTAGTAACCACAAACCCACCCTGAGGTGTCGATGTACCAATCCCAACATTATTCGATCCGGTCGTGTTATAAACCGTCCCCGTCCCCGTCGACCATCCTGAAGACGTTGTCACTGCCAACGTCGTCGATGGAACCCATGTACCAACACCCACAGCATTAGCTTGTAAGACATAGCTTGTTGCCGCACCCGTTGTTAATTGAAAAGCTGTTGTCCGTATTGTTCCTGAAACATCAAGGGCTGTTCCTGGATTTGACGTACCAACACCAACATTTCCTAAAAAGTAAGAATCCCCAGAACCACTCGCCGCAATATCCCCATTAATATCTAAAGCCTTCGTCGGCGCATACGTCCCAATCCCCACATTCCCTTGCACGATCAACCCATTGCCCGTCCCACCATAATACCCCGCATAAGAAGACCCAATCCCTACCCCACCTGACACATCCAATTTATTCGTTGACAATGAAGTCCCCAACCCAACATTCCCCGTCGCCGTAACATTACTATTAACAATCCCCGAGAACGACCCGCCATTATTATATTGCAACTGCGAAGAAGACCCACCAGGCGTCCCACCACCAGACGTAGCCAACGTAGACGCCGCCATCCACGTCCCAATACCTGTCGATCCTGAAACTAAAACATAACCTGCAGCAGGTGACGTCGATAATCTAAACCCATCGGTATCCAACCGCGTCGTCGCTGTCCACGTACCCAACCCAACATTACCCATAACCGCAAGGCCTGTTTGTGGCGTGGTTGTACCGACACCAACATTACCTTCAATTATTATTCCTCCTAATGGAGCAGAACTTGAGACATATGGAGAGTATGCTACTGTACCCAACCCAATATTACCCGACAATGACAGTGTAGACCCTGGGATAGTTGTACCTATACCAAGCTTACCCCCAGACGTTAATCGCATTTTTTCAGATTGACTAAACGCAACACTGGGCATAAATACCCAATCCATATCTCCTGAATTGGTATAATTTGTGCGTTGCAAACGCAGCGAAGCATGAGAACCTGTTACCGTAGAAGCACTGATAGAAAACCCTATATCAACATTTGCACCTGCCGACGAACTTCCTCCATTGTGAATCATAAAGGCTGGATTATTTCCTCCAGCAACAGCGTCAGAGCGAATAACAACTTTGCCTGCCGGTGTGACCCAAGTTCCAATGCCCAAATTCCCAGACATCACAACTAATGCACTAGCTGGTGCCACTGTCCCAATCCCAACATTACCATTCCCATCAACAACAAAAGGACTTCCCGTTAACTTATTGATTTGAAACGAAGCCTGCGGCGCCCACGTCCCTATCCCCACATTCCCATTGGTCACCACCAACCCACCCTGCGGCGTCGAAGTACCAATTCCCACATTATCTGACCCTGTCGTGTTATAAACCGTCCCCGTCCCCGTCGACCAACCAGATGCCCCCCCCGATACCGGCAAAGTCCCCGCCGCCATCCACGTCCCAATCCCCGTCGCATCTGAAACCATCACATAACCCGCAGCAGGATTCGTTGATAATCTAAACCCATCCGTATCCAATCTCGTCGAAGCTGTCCATGTTCCAAGGCCTACATTGCCCATAACCGCAAGGCCTGTTTGTGGCGCTACTGTGCCTATACCAACATTTCCTTGCACAACCATCCCACCCGTTGGCGCAGCATTAACGACATACGATGAATTAATCCCTGTTCCAACCCCAACACCACCTATCACAGTTAATTTACTCCCCGGCGTTATTGTACCAACACCAATATTTCCTGAAGCACCTTTAATTGTCATTGTCGGCGCTGTAATAGCAACAGCACCTCCCGGAGCGTTAAAAATATTTAAATCATTTGAACCATCGGATTGACGAAGATTTTGTAACTTAACAGTACCATTATTGGTCGTACTACTCGTTAGTGTTGAGGTATTTAAAACAATACTTGAAGCGGTTAGCGTGCTTGTTGAAGCATTAGAAAAAATAGCACCAATAATTTCTCCACCGTTATTTACATTAACAGCCTGCAGTGCAGCTGCTGGAACAAATGTACCTATACCTATATTCCCTCCCATAACAACGAGCTTATCGTCTGCCGTCCAAGTACCCAAACCAACATTACCCATAACGACCAAGCCTGTCTGTGGGGTTAGTGTGCCAACGCCTAGATTACCGCCATATACAACTAATTTTCCTCCAATACTCGTGGGAGTTCCAATTCCCACATTTCCTGCTGAATCAATTGTCATACGTTGCGCGCCGCTGAGTGTTGTATTATTTCCTGCTGTATAAAATTGAAGTTCGGTTGCTGCATTTAGCACAGAACTTCCACCACCATAACGATTGGTTGTGACACTACTACTGCTCGTTCCAACAAAAATTGCCACATCTGATTGAGCATTGGTATAGTGCCGTTGTGTGATATATGCATTCTTATTGGTAGCATCAGCAGTAGCATCTGTTAAACGCAATTGCACCGTTGAAGGACCAACAATATCCAGTTTTGTATTAGGTCTTAGTGTACCTAATCCAACATTTCCATTCATGATAACCAAAGCGCCCTGTGGAGTTGTTGTTCCCAAACCGACATTATCTGAACCTGTCGTATTATAGACCGTTCCCGAGCCTGTCGACCAACCTGTAGCCCCCGCACCAATCGTAGCCGGTGCCATCCACGTCCCAATCCCCGTTGATCCTGAAACCAAAACATAACCTGCGGCAGGTGACGTTGACAATCTAAAACCATCTGTGTCTAATCTTGTCGACGCTGTCCATGTACCAAGCCCCACATTCCCTAAAACAGCAAGCGCAGTTTGTGGTGCTGTTGTTCCAATACCAACATTGGGAACCATGATCGACAAGCCACCTATAGACGTAACTGTACCAATTGCAATATTCCCGGCACCCGCACCACTGCCATTAATAAATAAATTACCATTTGCTGATAGCCCACTATCCAATCTTGCATTTCCAGCAGCATCAACCCACCAACGCGCAGAACCAGTAAGACCACTATTAACAAGACCAACACCACCAGCATTCGTATCTGTTGTCTGATTTACATTTAACTTACCTCTGACTGTACCATCATATGACCCTATGACCGCAGTCCCTAATACTTCCAAATTTTGACGGGGCGCCCATGTTCCAATACCAACATTGCCTTGAGTGACAACCAAACCACCTTGAGGCGTTGTTGTACCGATACCAATATTACCGCTAGTACCATTTACAAATAAGAATGACTGGGTACTATTTTTTACATTGAAATCTTTTGCAGCTAAGGCAGGCGCCGCTAAAACGGCTATCGCGCAAAAGTTTATAAATAATATTCTTATATAAGAGGATATAAGTTTCATTAATAAAATATAAGTAATCTAGAAGATATAGTTCTTCTAGATTTTATATAACACTTATATTTTATTGGATTTGAGCTAAGAAACTAGAAAAGAATAAGATTTTTTCACTCATTTTTCGCGCCATATCACTGATTGCGCTTTTGTTCTTTCATCAAAGTTCTTAGAGCTTCAATTTCTTTTTGAAAATTTCTACTATTTTCCTTTAACATATCAACCTGTTGCGTTAAAATATTAACCTTTTCTTTGATTTCATCACGACCCTCGTCGAAACCTTCCCACCAATGTGGATTAACATAGACCATAACTAAGTCGTATGGCTTGGTTGAAGCTTTCATCAATGGTTCAAGGGCCATACCAACCACACGCCCTGACTTCACAGCTTTTGCACCAATGCCCGCACGCGATGAACTTGTGATCATATCACCAATATGTATAGGGCCATTTTCAAGACTGACCTTAACAGGGATTCTTCCAGCCAAAGCAACCGCAGGTTTATTGGGCTGTAGTGTATATCCCTTGCCATTGATAATACCAACACTAGACCCCTCAATAACAATGGCTGGCTCCGTCGAGACAACACCAAAGAGGTAGTTATTGTAAATATTTACGGCTTTCATGACCGTAACGGATGAACGCACATCGAGCATGACAACATCACCATTATCAACAGGCTCTGAAGATGGGATAAGTTCTGCTAAGTCAACACATGACGTTGTCCCTGTACTTGACGAACATCCACCAATCTGCAAACTATAATTTGCATTGGCCGTACCAATCCCCACATTACCCCCTTGCACAATCAACGCCGCTCGAGGAGAAAACGTTCCAATACCAACATTCCCATTAATAACCACTAATTTCGCTTGTGGCGTGTTTGTTCCAATACCAATATTATTCTCGACAATAAGTCCCCCATTAGGAGCTGCCGTCAGAATAAAACTATTGTTACGATTAGTACCTATCGCAATACCACCACTTGTTACAACAAATTTACTTAGTGGATAAACAGTACCTATCCCCACATTCCCACGATATGTCGCAGAAGAACTCACGCCAAGCAAAACATTACCAACAACCCCTGACCCTGAATTTGCTCCACCAACAATAAAAACATCTCCACCTTTTCCATTCCCGCTCGATGAGCTTCCACCGGAAATTGCTGCATTACCTGGATCGCCACCATTCTGAGCAGCGCCACCAGCAAGAGAAAGAGCGCCACCATGATTAGGCGAACCATTATTTCCACCACTACCACCAGAAATAGTAACTGGTCCTCCGTAAAGAGATGAACCGCTTCCTCCAGTCAACGTTAAACTTGAAGCCGTAACACTTCCACTCCCACTCATCGTAAATGACGATGCACCTAAACTGTTATAGGTTCCACTTGTTAACGTTATTGAACCACCTTGAGACACACTTGTAGAATTACCCCCAGAAATTGAAAAACTTCCTTGTGCAACTGATGCTGACGTAGACGTTCCAATTGTTAAACTGATACTTCCAGAACCAGCTCCGGCACTAGAACCAGATGTGATTGATATACTACCACCTGTTCCACTGGTAGACCCACCAACACCACCGGTTAAGGCAATACCACCACCATTTCCACCATTAGAACCAGCACCCCCTGTCATGGATAGTCCACCACCGGAAGTATTTCCAGTTCCGGCGCCGCCTTTTAGAACCACCGCTGATGTAACATTTGGTGCACCAAGAACCGAGAAAAATGATTGCGGAAAAATACTTCCTATACCCACATTTCCATTAGCGACAACAAATGCTCCAGCCGGAGCCCACGTCCCAATCCCAACATTCCCATTGGTCACCACAAATCCACCCTGCGGCGTCGATGTCCCAATCCCAATTCTATCAGCCCCAGTCGTGTTATAAACCGTCCCAGTACCCGTCGTCCACCCTGACGTCCCACCCGAAATAGGCAAAGTCCCCGCCGCCATCCACGTCCCAATCCCAGTCGAATCCGACACCATCACATAACCCGCCGCTGGATTTGTTGATAACCTCAACCCATCCGTATCCAACCGCGTCGTCGCTGTCCAAGTCCCTAGACCAACATTCCCACCAATAACCGCTAACTTAGCTTGCGGGGTTGAGGTGCCGATACCGAAGTTTCCACTGCTAGCCGTTGGAGCTGGACTATCGGTATCATTAAAGTTAATCCCCGACGACCAAGCAGACTGTAAACCCA
Source organism: uncultured Planctomycetales bacterium (assembly GCA_964572155.1). GTDB lineage: Bacteria > Omnitrophota > Gorgyraeia > Zapsychrales > Fredricksoniimonadaceae > JACQQW01. The sequence goes on from CAZNDZ010000002.1 coordinate 163,202, forward strand.
TAATGAGGACAATGGTTAAACATAGATAAAGTAAACGGGTTCGTATCATAGCGCTCTCATAAATTTTTAATTAATCGTGACATTTTTTATTCCGTTATCTTCATATTACTTAATTTCACATTGCTCAACTTATTTGGCATTGATTTATATAATTGCAAAACATCCGCATCTGTTAGAGCTCTGCTGTAAATCCGAAGCTCATCAATGATCCCATTAAAATACGCATTATAGCCAGACGCAGTATATCTTCGCCCAATCGTAAGCGCGGTAGAATCATAGGCAATGGTGCCCCCCGCATACCCAGTAGTCCCTTCCAGAACACCATTTAAATATGTTTTTATATTCGCTCCATCATATGTTCCAGTAAAAAAATACCAACTGCCTGCTGATAAACTTGTTGTACTAACTGCAGCATTTAAGTAACTTTTTACATGAAAATATAAGAGATGCCCAGAGCTTTTATAAACAACATAGGCATCATCAGTTGCCGTATTGTTCGCTTTCCCCAAAACATACATTGAACTAGTAGAAGCCCCTCCACTAACAGTTGTTGTCGTCAACGCATTTAATTTAAACCAGAATGAAACTGTAATATAAGATGGGGTGATGCTTGAGCTATTTGATATGCTTACATAATCATTTACCCCATCGAAATTCAATGCCCCCGGCCCAATTCTTCCAGCAACATAAGTCGGACTACTATTACAAGTACCCGTATTAGCATTTCTCGTTGAATCAACCACCGTCGCACCTGCACATGCTCCAGAAGACGCCTCATTCATTCTCCACCAAGCCACAAGCCCAGTACGAATGTCTGCCTGTACAGGATTTGCTAGAAATAAAAATAGGACTGTTAAAATAATTTTATGCATCATTAAAACGTAAACCAATTGGTCCCATTTGAATAAACTCTTAATACCCCATAGTTCGCCGAGATAGTGACCGACGACGCACCATCAATTGTCTCGCCACCTTCACCGTCCACCGTAATATTATTTGTCCCTGCACCACCGGACTCATCTTTAACAATCACAATACGACCAACCTTCGCATCCGCCGTTGCCAAATGCACCGTACGCACTGCCGACGTATCTGTCACCGCAATGATCGTCTGACCTGCTGTTGTTGCCGTCGCTGCCGTTGTTGTACGATACACCGCCAATGATTGCTTTAACTGCATCCCCGACGTAGCTGTCCACGTTCCGATACCAACATTGCCATTTACAATCGCTAAACCCGCCTGAGGTGTGGTGGTACCAAAACCTACATTCCCTGATGAAAAATATGAATCGCCTGATCCTGCCGCGATGATCCCACCATTTACTTCCAACGCTGCTGCAGGCGTTGTCAGACCAATCCCAACATTGGTACCCGTATCGTACACGACTGAATTCGTTAATGATGTTGCACTTGCAGCACGAGGCATATAATTTGCACTCAACCCAGACACTCCACCTGAAGATGGCAAAGTCCCCGGAGCCATCCACGTCCCAATCCCTGTCGATCCAGACACCAACACATAACCAGAAGCCGGACTCCTCGATAATCTAAACCCATCCGTATCTAATCTCGTCGCCGCTGTCCAAGTACCTAAACCAACATTACCCATCACAGTAAGCGCAGCCTGCGGTGAAGTTGTTCCTATACCCACATTATTTTGAATGATCATACCGCCTGAAGGCGCTGCAGTTGTTACAAAAGGAGAGTAACTCACAGTGCCTATACCAACACCACCTGCAGCTACCGCTAATTTATTTGATGCAGCTATTGTGCCAATACCAACATTGCCCGAACCAGTAATCACAAATGTTGCACCAGTATAATTTCCTGGAGTAGGATGCATCGCACCAACACCAAATGATCCATCATAACTAGTTTTTAACGATGCTGCTCCTCCTGCAGATCCATTTGCTGTAGGCAAATCTGCACCAGCAGCACCAGAAGCAAAAAATCTAAATTGACCTTCATTGCCATAAAAATAAAATAAACCTGCTGCACCTGCAGCGCGATATTTCCAACTAGTACCATTGTAGTACGTATTCTCTGAGACCCATGCATTCCCCAAAGCATATGAATTAAATTCTAGCGATCCAGTCTTCATATTGGAATTCGTCGTATTAAACCCACCAACATCTAATTTCAAACTAGGCGCCCAAGTCCCAATCCCCACATTCCCATTGGTCACCACAAGCCCACCCTGCGGTGTCGATGTCCCAATCCCAACATTGTCAGTCCCCGTCGTTGCATAAACCGTCCCCGACCCCGTTGACCATCCGGACGTCCCACCCGATATCGGCAAAGTCCCCGCAGCCATCCACGTCCCAATCCCTGTCGATCCCGAGACTAAAACATAACCTGCGGCTGGATTCGTTGATAATCGAAATTCATTCGTATCTAACGCCGTAATAGGTGCAATTGTGTTGATACCAATGTTTCCACCAAAAACTACCAACTTCGCCTGTGATGTTGTTGTACCTATACCGACATTCCCATTTGCGTCAATGCGCATGCGTTCAACCTCGCCAATGGTATCAACCGTTCCGAAAATCAGCGACCCATAGCTGGGCGTCGTTCTTACGCCAGCAATATAAGCAATCGTACCAACTGACGAAGCAAGATTAATCTTTACACTAGTTCCGACAGAGCCTCCAGTGTTTTCTAGATATAAGGCATTAAATGGCAACGCATCAACAGATCCTTTAATCTGAACCGGATAAGGAGCACTACTCCCTTGAGATCCAGCTTCAACCATTAATGTTGGTTCTGTCGTAGCAAATCCCTTGATATTAAGCTTTGCTGCCGGTACCCACGTCCCAATCCCCACATTCCCATTAGTCACCACAAAAGCACCCTGAGGCGTCGACGTGCCAATCCCTACTTTGTCATACGTTCCAATCCCAACACCGGAGTTTGTAAACCACTGACTAGAACCACTACTCGACGTCGCCAACGTAGACGCCGCCATCCACGTCCCGATACCTGTCGATCCAGATACTAAAACATAACCTGCGGCAGGATTTGTCGACAAGCGCAACCCATCCGTATCCAACCGCGTCGTCGCTGTCCAAGTACCCAAACCAACATTACCCATAACAATCAATTTATCTTGAGGCGTGGTTGTTCCAATACCAACATTGTCTTGCACAATTAAACCACCGACAGGCGCAGCTGCACTTGTAAAGGCAGAATTGAAACCTGTACCGATACCAACACCACCTGCTACAGATAGTTTTGATCCAGGGATTGTTGTACCAATACCAACACTTAAACTATCCCCTGTAATGCGTATGGCTTCTGTACGAACAAAGGCCTTACTAGGCTCAATGATCATGTCGATATCGCCGGAAGTTGTTCTGTTCGTTCTTAATGCTTTTATTGCTGCATGCGCTGCATTTGCAGATCCATTGGCAACATAAAATCCTAAATCGGCATAACCACCACCTGTACTATTTTGAAGAACTAAAACTGGATTAACATTTGAAGTAGAAAAAATATTTGGAACAAGCGACGCCCATGTCCCAACACCAACATTACCCATCACAACTAAACCATTCCTTGGGACAGTATAATCTCCAACAGCTGTCGTACCAATCCCCACACTACCCTTTACATCCAATAAATTATTTGTAACCCACGTCCCAATCCCCACATTCCCATTGGTCACTACTAATCCACCCTGTGGCGTCGTCGTACCAACACCAACATTACCACCAAGAACAGCTAATCTTGCAGTTGAAGAAACCATATCCGTACCAATACCAACATTTCCGGTGCTCTTTAGTACCAAACTAGGAACAACAGCTCCATTGATTGAGAAGAATCCCATGTCTGCTGTTACGGTTGGTCGAATCATCAATGAACCATTTACACCCGTTGTATTTGTAATCTGATAAAACCATTCATTATTTTGGGATGCATGATTAATTCTCGCTAAAGAAAATATTGCTTGTCCTGAACCACCATCTTGCGTTACTTTAAAACCTTGTACTGGAGATTTTACATCTAAAGCAAATGAAGGCGCATTTGTCCCAACCCCAACATTTCCTGTTGTAACGATCAACCCACCACCTGGCGCCCACGTCCCAATCCCCACATTCCCATTAGTGACCACAAACCCACCCTGCGGCGTCGAAGTTCCAATCCCCACCTTATCCGCACCCGTCGTGTTATATACCGTCCCAGTCCCCGTCGACCAACCTGTAGGTGCTGCATTGATAGTCGATGGTGCCATCCACGTCCCAACACCTGTTGATCCAGACACCAAAACATAACCTGACGCTGGACCAGAAGACAATCTAAAACCATTTGTATCCAAAGCCGCACTTGGACTCCATGTGCCGATCCCAACATTTCCTTGCGTCACCACCAACCCACCCTGCGGCGTCGTGGTACCAATGCCGATATTACCACTCGCGCCATTGACATATAAAAATGATTGCGTGTCATTCTTAATATTAAAATCTTTAGCTGCAAACACATGCGATGACAAGGCAGCGGCCATGGCAGTTAATAACATAATTCTTATGTAAGATAAAACCTTTCTCATCTTAAATCTTGCATGCCTCTGTAATAATAATCTTGACGTGTTTATTATTTATTGATATATTATCAAATATTATTGCTTCTTTGTCATAGCTAAGGTCGCCCCGGTAGTTCAATTGGATAGAACACTCCACTAACGAAGGAACGGTTGCGGGTTCGAATCTCGCCCGGGGCGCACTGATGGAGCACATCAAAGCAGTTAGTGGACTTTGATATGCCCCGCTCTTGACAAAGATATTTCTACGTGATATAAATAAATTATCGTTAGTGGAGTGCTTTGAGCTACTGGAGTTTAGGGCAAGGTGATTTTCATCTTGCCCTTTTTCTTTGCCCCATATATAGTTTAAATCGATTCTCATCTCTATTAATACCCCTTAGCAAAACCCACAACATACCACTTGTCAGCAACAACGTTATAGATAGCTGTTAGAAAATCTCTTTTACTTGCTGTTGTTGTTAACGTAACGGAAGAAATGTCTGAACCTAATTGGAATTTGGTATCTAGCGTAATCGTTCGACTACCCGTGCCATCTTGAATAATCTCCCATACAACACGCTGTCCGTCAGTTGGATTGGTTGGGTTAGAGAGTGTGAAATTTTGTGTTGTGGTTAAACGGAAATGATTCCCCAAGGAAGCATCGGTTGCAACTGATGCTGCATCGGTTAATGTTGTTACAATTTGCGAGAACCCACCCTTAAGAGATAACGTCGTCGGAGCCAACGCTGTTCCAATACCAACGTTCCCACCCTTAACAATCAACGCACCATTCGCGGCAGTTACAGTACCAATACCAACATTCCCCATAACTGCAAGCCCTGTTTGTGGCGTTGCTGTTCCAATACCAACATTACCCTGAATGATCATCCCGCCTAACGGTGGCGCTGTTGTTAAATATTCACCATTTGCCGACGTACCCAAACCAATATTACCAACAATACTAACCTTTGCCCCACCACTCGACATCCATGTGCCGATACCGACAGTGCCACCATTCATCACAGCAAGTTGGACAGTAGGCACGCTTGTGCCGATGCCTACATTTCCTCCATCAGCAAATCTCACAGCTTCATATACTGAACCACCTGACTTTAACGTATAAAAAACAAGGTCTGTGGAACTGGAACTAGTGTACATCCCTTGAATACTAGCTGATGCGGCAGTAAGAGCAGCAACCCCAAAACCAAATGTTATCCCAGAACTTGAACTTGTGGTTGCATTGGTATTTCGCAAGAGAACGGTACGTGCACAACCTGCACAACCACCATGAATATAAGCCAATGGTGTTGTAGAGCCAGTATAAGGTGCATTAATATCCAACCATGCCTGAGGCGTCCATGTGTTTATACCCACATTGCCTGTTAAAATAGAAACCGCACCACCTTGCGTAAACGTTGTCCCGATCCCAATATTACCGACGGAGTCGATAACAAACGGTGATGTTGTTAGTGGATTGACTTGGAACATCGCTGCCGGCGCAAACGTACCAATACCCACATTGCCGTTCATGACAGTTAAAGCAGAACGATTTGTTGCAGAAGTTCCCAACCCAACATTGCCACTACTTGGCAAATAAACATCATTCGTATTTGTCGTCGACCACCCCGAAGACCCACCCGAAATAGGCAACGTCCCCGCCGCCATCCACGTCCCAATCCCCGTCGATCCTGAAACTAAAACATAACCTGCACTTGGATTTGTATTTAATTGAAGTCCAGTGGTGCGGGTGGTGCCTTGGATGTCTAGGGCTGTGCCTGGGGATAACGAACCAATACCTACATTACCTTCAACGATCATCCCACCCGATGGTGCAGTTGTACTTACATATGATGAATTAAATCCTGTTCCAATACCAACGCCCCTTACTACAGTCAACGCACTTTTGGGATCCACTGTACCTATACCAATATTTCCAGAAGCATTGATCCTCATCCATTCAGCTTGCGATGATGAATTTGTAAACCTTAAACCTGTCTCATTCACATTACCTCTAATTTGTCCACCGTCAGATGAGGCATCATCATTATTGTATAATATTATAAACGGCTCAAAGAATCCACCGCCTGTTCTTTGAATCCTTAAGCCTGCTGAACCACCCTTAACATGAAATTGCGACGCTGGCGCCCACGTCCCAATCCCCACACTTCCATTGGTCACCACAAACCCACCCTGAGGTGTCGATGTCCCAATCCCAATGTTTCCTGAAGAAGTAATCCTCATTCTCTCACCACCGCCACCCACACCTGTACTCAATGTTTTGAAATAAATATCCGTTGGTAAATTTGAACCATCTACAGTCCCATTAACCACTGTGCCTATTTCAGCACCTTCAATGACTGTACCTGATCCAACCGCACCTTGAAACGAAAAACGTCCTACAAAATCACCGGTTTGAAGGGTTGTATTTGTCGACGCATCAGAACTTCTTGTGTGATAAAACGTCAGATTTGCAGCGCCTGAATCATTTGTCGCCCTTGCAACAACTAAACCCCAATTACTTCCTGGATGCACTACATATGCTTTTCCTGCTAAAGAACTTGATAATGAAGTTGGATAACCAGACCCGGCAGGTTTAACCCCTAAGCTTCCATTAACATCAAAATCTAACTTGGGCGCCCACGTACCAACCCCCACATTCCCATTGGTCACCACCAAAGCTCCTTGAGCTGTTGATGTGCCAACACCTACATTACCCGTCGCTAAAAGGGTTGACGTACGGATATTTCCAAGAACATCTAACAATGACCCCGGCGCTTGAGAACCAATACCAACATTACCAGTCGAAGCATTACCCTGCAAAGAAAGGATTGATACTGGCGTGACAACACCAACTGGTGAATATTGCAAATCAAATCTACTTGCAGCATTTGTGGTATCTACAACCTGAGTCGCTCTCCAAGCGCCTTTAGTTGCATCATCCTTAACAAAAGCAGCGCCATCATAGCGCAGGTTCGTTAACCATGAGTATTGATTTGTTGCCGTCGTCCCCAAATACGTACTAAAAGTATTTCCTGCAGTATTAAATATACGCACATATGAATTACTACCTATACCAGGAAGACTAATAAAAAGCGGATTATCCGGCGCCCACGTCCCAATCCCCACATTCCCATTCGTCACCACCAACCCACCCTGCGGCGTAGAGGTCCCAATCCCCACCTTATCCGCCCCCGTCGTGTTATAAACCGTACCCGTCCCCGTTGACCACCCCGACGTCCCACCCGAAATCGGCAAAGTCCCCGCCGCCATCCACGTCCCAATCCCCGTTGATCCTGATACTAAAACATAACCAGCCGCAGGCGACGTCGATAATCTAAACCCATCGGTATCCAACCTCGTCGACGCTGTCCATGTACCTAGCCCAACATTTCCCATTGAAACAAACCCTGTTTGTGGCGTCGTCGTCCCTAAACCAACGTTGCCTTGCACAATCATCCCGCCTGTCGGCGCAGCCGTTGAAACATAGTTTGAATTAAAACCAGTTCCTATGCCAACACCACCTGCGACAGACAAGAGACTTGCTGGTTCAGTTGTGCCAATACCCACATTACCAGCATTCTTCACAATAAATAAATCACCTAACACAGTACCGCTATTGATTGCAAAATTATCATCTGAAGTAGTCTTAAAAATCTCTAAATTAACATTACTATGGACCGTATTCGATCCCCTAGACACAGCCACACTACCCTGATTATTTGTTGTAACAACTGTTAATGATGAGGCCCCTGCATTACAATCAAGACCTGCACTGGTTGAGGAATAACAGAAATCAAATTGATTGATATCACTATCATATAAAAGGCTAGCGTGGGATACTCCCGCATCATAAAACTTAATACCAATGATGCCAGATGTAAATGTTTTGGAACTCCCCTTATCGCCGATCGACATATACGCTCCATTGACATCAAACGCAGAAGTCGTTGAAGTATAATTCGTGATATTCGAGATAATTGCTGCATCACCAATAACGTACAAATTCCTAGAAGCCACCCACGTCCCAATCCCCACATTCCCATTCATTACACTTAACGCAGCTGCCGTAGTTATTGTTGTACCTAAACCCACATTTCCATTACTTGGCAAATAGACATCATTAGTGTTTGTCGTCGTCCACTGTGAAGATCCACCCGATATCGGCAAAGTCCCCGCCGCCATCCACGTCCCAATACCTGTTGTATCGGAAACTAAAACATGTCCTGCGCTTGGATTTGTATTTAATTGTAGGCCTGTGGTGCGGGTGGTGCCTTGGACGTCAAATACAGTGCCGGGCGTTAAGGATCCAATGCCAACATTTCCGCCGATGACAATCAACTTACCACCAAAGGCACTAAAGGTACCGATACCTAAATTCGACGAGGAACCTGTGTCTGACAATGGAAAATAAGATGCCTGCGCCATTTTTAACGCCGCCATCAACACCAAAACCACTATCCCAACAATCAATTTATTACGCATAAATTCTTTCCTTAAATATCAATTCATCCGATAATTCTCAATCTTCCCCGCCCCATTCATCTTAAACCGCGGCTCACCCGAATTATAAATCGCCTTGATCTCCGTCTCAGTAAGCACCCGATTATAAAGCCGTACATCATCGATACTTCCACTAAAAAGCTGTGATGCTGCAGCACGCCGACCAATAGCTTTTGCTCCACTGGAGTTTGAATACGTAAGACCTACATGGTTAGTTAGACTAACCGAAACTCCATTCACATAAATACTACTCGTTGCACCTGCTCCGTTCTTGATATACGCAATATGCGTCCAAACATTCTGTGTAAGCGTCCCACTTACTGACTCCACATCAACTTGACCAGTATATAAGCTTCCCACTCTTCCTGATCCTGCACTAGCAGGACCTTGACCAACTTCAAACATAAATGCATTTACTGCATTTTCTTGTCCAAATACTGTATATCGCGTTGTTAATGAACCGCTAAAATATATCCATGCTGTAAACGTAAATGTATTTCCAATAGCAATAAGTTGAGCTGGAAGTGCTATATAGTCATCTGATGCATCAAAGCTAATCCCGCCATTTCTCTTACCACTTACCCATGTCGGTCCATTTGTCAATGTACCTGTATTTCCTTGACCGCTCGAATCACTAGTAGTAACGCCACTCCCCTCATCCAACTTCCACCACCCCACCAATCCATCCGTGACGTCGGCATGCGAAGAAGTGCTACACATTAAAATAAACACAAATAGTAAATACCTCATTAAATCACCCACCAATTACTCCCATCACAAACAATCGTATAAGCTTGATATTGTGTTGTTGTTGAAATGGTTGTTGCTCCGTCGATGGTTTCAGCGGCATTGCCGTCAATGATGACAGAGTTGCCAGATGAATCCGTTTTCTTAATGTAATAAACACGTCCTGAAACCCCGCTAGCTGCAGGCAATGTGATTGTGACTGAACCACCAGAAGCATCAACTAAAATTACATAATCACCAGCACTGGCCGTATAATCCGCCGATTTGCTAACCACCTGCACACCCATAGACCCTTTGACTTGTAAATATGATTGAGCCGTCCATGTGGCGATACCAACATTACCATTAGTGATTGTAAATGCACCTTGAGGGGTATTGGTCCCAATACCAATATTCGTGCCGTTATCAAATATGCTTGAATTACCAACCGCCGTTGTGGATGTTGCCTTTTGAATAAAATTGGCTGTCATGGACGAATATGATGGATACGTATTTGTATCAACAGACAATGTCCCGTCAGCCGACCCTGTTTTAACAAAACCATTGGATGTCAAATTTGTTAATTTAGGCGCATTAACACCCGTCGAGAATTTACCCGTTCCAACCACATCCAACGACTGCGTTGGATTTACACTTCCTATTCCCACATTGGTTGTAAAATACGTATCCCCCGTCCCATAAACATCCAACAAAGCCTGCGGCGCCCACGTCCCAATCCCCACATTCCCATTGGTCACCACCAATCCACCCTGTGGAGTCGACGTCCCAATCCCCACATTATCAGACCCAGTTGTGTTATACACCGCCCCCGACCCCGTCGACCAACCAGACGCCCCACCCGCCCCAATACTAGAAGGCGACATCCACGTCCCAATCCCCGTTGATCCAGAAACCAAAACATAACCTGCGGAAGGTGACGTTGACAATCTAAACCCATCCGTGTCCAACCTCGTCGTCGCTGTCCAAGTACCAAGACCAACATTACCCATCGACACAAATCCTGTTTGCGGAGTTGTCGTTCCCAAACCAACATTGCCTTCAACAATCATCCCCCCTAAGGGCGCTGCTTGGCTAACATACGATGAATTTATACCAGTACCAATCCCAACACCACCCGTAACTGAAAGCAATGATCCGGGCAGTACTGTTCCAATACCCATATTCCCTACACTAGTAATACGCACTCTTTCAACAGTTGAGTCAACTGTACTGCTACCCGCTGAATTTGTATAAAAACTCAAATCTCCAACTGAATTACCACCCGTTCTTATAAAAACAATCTTTGAACCAAGCGTTATAGCATTGTTCGAAATATTAAAACCTAATCCAGTAGCAACGCCGGTTGTCACAGAATTATTCATCAATCGTAACCCCAAATTCGAAACACCAGGAGTAATTGCGTTGTTGTTTAAAACAATATCCATTGAAGTTGACGGAGACCAAGTACCAACACCAACATTGCCACCTGCCTGCACATTAAATTTACGCGCCACATCAAACAAAGTAATTGCTGTCCAAGTCCCAATTCCCACATTCCCATTGGTCACCACAAACCCACCCTGCGGCGTCGACGTCCCAATCCCAACATTACCACCAATCACAGCTAATCTCGCAGTAGCAAATGTCATATCTGTACCAATACCAATGTTACCCCCGTTATCGATACGCATACGTTCAAATGGAGCCGATGAACTTCCATCTGATGGATTTGTCCAAAATGTAATTCTCCCTTTTGGATAAGTATCATTCTCAAATCGGATCCAAGCAGAACCAGTCGTGTCAGAAGCATTTCCTAAAATATTGGCAGAAATTTTTCCTAATGTTCCTGTATTAGTAACATCATTCGTAGCAAAATGAATTGAATTTTGTCCCAATAATGTCCTATTACCAGCAAGCACTCCACGAGCAGGACTACCTGCAAATGATCCAACTCCATTTGTATCCATCGCGTAAGCAGGTACCCAAGTCCCAATACCCACATTTCCATTTGTAATGACCAACGAGCCTTGTGGCGTTGAAGTTCCTATGCCAACTTTATCATAGGTTCCAATACCTACACCAGCCGTTGTAAACCATTGACTCGAACCACTACTGGAAACCGGTAAAGTCCCCGCCGCCATCCAAGTACCAATCCCCGTCGAGTCAGAGACCATCACATACCCAGCAGCAGGTGACGTTGACAATCTAAACCCATCCGTGTCTAACCTCGTCGTCGCTGTCCAAGTACCAAGACCAACATTACCCATTGAAACAAAACCAGTTTGCGGTGTTGTCGTTCCTAAACCAACATTACCTTCAACGATCATTCCTCCCGATGGCGCTGCAGCTTGAACAAAGTTAGAGGCTGAAGTTGTTCCAACACCAATTGACAACCCTGAACTTCCTGCAATGGTCAGTGAACTCTTGGGATAAAAAGTACCTATACCGACATTGCCAATAAAACCTGCTGAACCAAAATTTGCTGGCCTTGCAACATACATCCCGACTGAAGGATTCGTAGAATAACCAGAACCACCAACTAAGATCCCACCATTATTTGAATAATTTGTCGGATTAAAATACCCAGGATAATACGTGTGAAAGAAAAAGCTTGTAGCTCCAGCAAAAGCTACCCCAAAATATGTATGTCTATTCTGATCAGAATTGATATAGGCTGCGAGGCTGTTATTGTCATGGTTAGCTCTAAACAAATACTGCGCACTACCAACAGCAGTTTTCTGAATGGCTAATATATTCTCCGTTGTTGTTGTATTAATCCCAACATTACCAACGATGTATGTCGGACCCCGCACATCAAAAAAATCTCTAGGAGCCCACGTCCCAATCCCGACATTCCCATTAGTCACAACCAACCCGCCCTGCGGCGTCGAGGTGCCAATACCAACATTATCCGACCCTGTCGTGTTATATACCGTCCCAGTCCCCGTTGACCAACCTGTAGAACCCGCCCCGATGGTTCCCGGAGCCATCCACGTCCCTATACCTGTTGATCCTGAAACTAAAACATATCCAGACGCAGGATTCGTCGATATCCTAAGACCAGTCGTATCTAGCGCCGCAATCGGTGCATATGTGCCAATACCAATATTGTTTTCAACAATTAACCCACCATTTGGTGAAATATTTCTAATAAATGAAGAATTTAAATTTGTTCCAATACCAATCCCCCCTGCCACAACAAGCTTACTCAATGGATCTACTGTTCCAATACCAAGATTCCCACCACTTGCGAGAAACATATTGCCGCCATTAAATGTGATGTCACCCGTTGTTCCTTGATCTCTAAATGCTAAAAATGGATTTGAAGAAGCGTCTATAAGTCTAAATTCTTGAGCGGCACTGTTATATGACTGCGCAAATAAAGAAGCTGTTCCAAAATAAATGAACTGATTATCTATTGCGGTCAATGTTCCTGTAAAAAAAATCCGATTAAACGCATCCCGTGTTGTATACCCTTTGAGTGTTGGTCCATATGTATTAGAAAGTGAATCAACTATAAGACCTGTTCGATACCCACCCGAACTAGCCCCTTCAACAACCAATGGCCCCTGTGGCGCAAATGTACCTAAACCAACATTCCCACCCATCACAATCAATTTTCCACCCGCCGTTACCCAAGTCCCAACACCAACATTACCTTGCACAATCATCCCACCTGTCGGCGCAGAAGTTGATACATACGTTGAATTCAATCCAGTTCCAATACCCACTCCACCAGCGACTGATAATTTACTTACAGGGTATGTTGTTCCAACACCAACATTACCATTATCAAAAATAGTTGAGTCACCAACAGCACTTGTCGATGTGGCTTTTTGAATAAAATTAGTTGTCATCGATGAATAGGATGGATAGGTATTTGTATCAACAGATAATGTCCCGTCCCCTGAACCTGTTTTTACAAAACCATTGGATGTTAAATTTGTGATTTTAGGGGCGTTAACACCTGTAGTAAATTTACCCGTACCAACAACATCTAACGATTGTGTTGGTGAAGCACTACCAATACCCACATTGGTTGTAAATGTACTATCTCCCGAACCTTTAACATCAAGCAAAGCCTGAGGCGCCCACGTCCCAATTCCCACATTGCCATTCGTCACCACCAATCCACCCTGTGGAGTCGACGTCCCAATCCCCACATTATCAGACCCAGTTGTGTTATACACCGCCCCCGACCCCGTCGACCAACCAGACGCCCCACCCGCCCCAATACTAGAAGGCGACATCCACGTCCCAATACCCGTCGATCCAGAAACTAAAACATAACCAGCAGCTGGTGAAGTCGACAATCTAAACCCATCCGTATCCAATCGTGTTGTCGCTGTCCATGTCCCTAAACCAACATTTCCTAAAACAGCCAATGCAGCTTGTGGTGTTGTGGTACCAATACCAACGTTTCCTTCGACAATCATTCCGCCATTAGGCGGTACTGCTGTTATAAATGTACCGCCAGCAACAGTACCGATCCCAATGTTGCCAACTATCCCTAATCTAGCACTCGGTGCAATCGTGCCAATACCTACATTGCCATTCACCAATCGCATATGAGAGGTTCCCAATCCAAAATTACCAAATCCTAAATCAATATAATCACCGTTCCCCGATGACGTTGATGAATTTAATTTCAAAAAGGCATTCTGGTTACTCGCACCATTTATGGTTAATCCCGAATTTACTGTAGACGTGCCATTTTGAATGAGGGCTGATGCCCCAGAAGCGTACAAGAGGAAAGAAGAATTATTAAGCGTTGCACTCGTAAAACCATTGATAGATGTAATAGCGCCCGTGGCACTAACTTGAAAACCAGTGCCTCCGTTTCCACCCCCAACTTGGAAAACATTCTGCGCCAAAAGAGTTCCAATTCCAACATTACCACCCATCACCGTCAATGCACTTTGAGGTATCGTCGTGCCGATACCAACATTCCCACCTGTTACAATTAACCTTCCTGATGATGCATCCGTCGTACCAACCCCCACATTATCCGTCGACGTCGTCAAATGCACCATGGTGCCATCGTCGGTAAATCCACCACCACTGGCCGCAGCTGGAAGATTTGTTAATAACGCACCATCACCTGAAAATGCCATCGCTCGAACTGCGCCATTAACATCTAATGCCGTACCCGGTGCCAATGTTCCAACGCCAATATTACCTTGAACAATCATCCCACCAGCTGGAGCTGTTGTTGTGACAAATGCTGAACTCGCCGTGCCAATACCTACTGATCCATTTACTGCTAATTGATTATTAGTTGTAATTGTACCAATACCAACATTCCCGCCAACGTTTACGATAATACCATTACTATTAAAATCACTAAGAGTCATGGCAGACGTTGTAGACCATCCCCTAATTTGTGCGCCTCCTGCGACGCTCGACATTACAGCCCCATTTACCACCGCAATTTGAGTACCATAAATCGCACCATTCACTTTTAAAGGAACTTCAGGAGATCTAGTACCGATACCAACATTGCCTCCTAAAACAATTACTTTTCCACCCGTGGTAACCCACGTACCAATCCCAACATTTCCGTTCGTTACCACAAATCCACCTTGTGGCGTCGTCGTACCAAAACCAATATTGCCGCTAGCTCCGCTAACATACAGGAAAGACTGTGTGTCGTTTTTAATATTAAAGTCTTTAGCTAACGCATAGGAAGAAAACATAGCGCTGCCGCAGAGGATGACGACGAGGATTCTTATGGCTGAAATGAAGGTTTTTTTCATCTAAACTGTTGAAATATATACACTTCTCTATAAAAATTTAAATACTATCTCAACTTATATTCTATATATATAGGGATTGGTTACAACAAAAGAGTGAAAAATTTACTGCGGATTTTTAACTTTTTTTACTGCAAATTAATCTCGACGTTGCCGCTGATACGAGCGTCACCTAAGACATCAAAATTCTTGCCAGGCCATGCAGAACCGATACCCACATTGCCCCCACCATTAACGATTAAGTTACCACCATCGGAACTCCAAGTTCCAATACCTACATTACCACTTGTTACAGCAAACGCCCCTTGTGGTGTTGATGTGCCGATACCAACATTGGTACCATCAAAAGCGAAACTATTCTCATTACCAGCAAAAGAACCAGAATTATTATATTGCACCGCTTTATTGCTTCCAGCTGGAGAAGTGACAATTGGCAATGTGCTTGCTGGCATCCATGTACCAATCCCGGTTGAACCTGTAACCAAAACATACCCTGCACTAGGACTGGTTGTTAATTGTAACCCTGTCATGCTCACTGTTCCCATAACATCCAATGCTTGTGCAGGTGCCCATGTGCCAATACCAACGTTCCCATTGGTCACCACCAACGAGCCTTGCGCCGTAGTTGTACCCACGCCAATATTTCCTGTAAATGTATTGACAGATGTGCCTGATTGGGTGTAGGCCCCTGTTGCCGTGATTGCCCCCGTCGATACCGCTGTTGCTTTGACTGTACCAATGACATCTAACTTTTGCGTGGCGTCGGTTGTGCCGATACCTAAATTATTTCCATTGAATGAAAGCTTTGTCTCATCACCCAATGTACTTAACCCATCACCATATTGCACCGCATTGAGTCCACCTGCAGGGAATGCCATGACACCCGTGATCAATGCTCCATCACCAACGAATGCGGTTGCACGCACTGTGCCTTGCACATCAACCTTTGTACCAGGGGTTACTGAACCCACACCAACATTACCACCCGTAAATAATGCCGATGCTGTTGCATTGCTAAAGGTTGGCAAGCCTGTAACATTGGTTGGACCAGATAGTGTATTTGTCGACGATCCTGTTTGTGTATAGCCACCAGTTGTTGAAATCGCATTGGCTTTGACTGTTCCAAATACATCCAACGCTTGTGCCGGTGCCCATGTGCCAATACCAACATTACCATTAGTGACAACTAAAGAAGCTTGAGGCGTTGATGTACCTAAACCAACATTACCTGTAAATGTATTATCAGAAACACCACTTTGTGTGTATGCACCGGATGTTGTAAACGCTGTTGATTTGACCGTTCCAACAACATCTAATTTTGCCGTACCTTCTGTTGTACCGATACCAACATTATTTCCATCAAATGAGAATTTGCTTTCATCACCTAAGGTCAATGTGCCATTGGTATATTGCACGGCATTGAGTCCACCAGCAGGAACTGCTGTAACACCACTAATACCCGCACCATTACCAAAGAATGATGTAGCTCTAACAGCACCTACAACATCAACTGCAGCTCCAGGCCAAGCAGTGCCAACACCAACATTTCCACCACCCTTGACAATCAAATTACCACCGTCCGCCGTCCATGTACCAATACCAACATTACCATTATTCACAACAAACGATGCTTGCGCAGTTGTTGTACCTAAACCTACATTACCCGTCAATGTATTTACAGCGCTACCACTTTGAGTGTATCCACCGGTTGTAGTAATTGCGCTGGTCGCTGTTATAGCACCAGAACTATTAACTGCAAAAGTGCCACCTGCGATTGTAAGTGTTGATGATTTTACCGCACCATTAACATCTAAAGCTTGCTCCGGCGCCCATGTGCCGATACCAACATTGCCACTCGTTACTGTAAAGGCACCTTGCGGCGTTGTTGTGCCAACCCCAACATTACCGCCGGTAAATAACGCTGATGTCGTTGCATTGCTAAACGTCGCAACACCGCTCACATTGGTTGTACCTGTGATCGTGTTGGTTGATGATCCGCTTTGTGTGTATCCACCCGTCGTGGTTATCGCATTAGCCTTGACCGTACCTAAAACATCTAAGGCTTGAGTCGCAGCCCATGTGCCGATACCTACATTACCATTAGTGACGACTAACGCAGATTGCGGTGTCGCTGTACCAACACCAACATTACCACCCAAGACAACCAATCGGCCCAACGCATCAGTTGTACCGATACCTAAATTATTTCCATTAAATGATAATTTTGTTTCATCACCCAAGGTGCTTAACCCATCACCGTATTGCACGGCATTTAAACCACCGGCTGGAAACGCCATGACACCCGTGATCAATGCACCATCACCAACGAATGCGGTTGCACGCACCGTGCCTTGCACATCAACCTTTGTACCAGGAGTTACTGAACCAACACCAACATTACCACCAGTAAATAATGCTGATGCGGTTGCATTGCTAAATGTTGCTAAACCACTAACATTCGTTGCACCTGTAATCGTGTTGGTTGATGATCCACTTTGAGTGTATCCACCAGTAGTTGTAATCGCATTCGCTTTAACTGTTCCTAATACATCTAACGCTTGCGCCGGTGCCCATGTTCCGATACCAACATTACCACTCGTTACTGTAAAGGCACCTTGCGGCGTTGTTGTGCCAACCCCAACATTACCGCCGGTAAATAACGCTGATGTCGTTGCATTGCTAAACGTCGCAACACCGCTCACATTGGTTGTACCTGTGATCGTATTGGTTGATGATCCGCTTTGTGTGTATCCACCCGTCGTGGTAAACGCATTTGATTTCACTGTACCTAATACATCTAACGCTTGTGTTGCATCCCATGTGCCGATACCAACATTACCGTTTGTAACAGCAAGCGCTGATTGCGGCGTTGTTGTACCAATACCCACATTGCCACCAACGACAACTAACTTACCTCCCGCATCCGTTGTGCCTATACCTAGATTGTTTCCATTAAATGATAATTTTGTTTCATCACCCAAAGTACTTAAACCATCGCCATATTGCACAGCATTAAGTCCACCGGCTGGGAACGCCATGACACCCGTGATCAATGCACCATCACCGATAAAGCTTGTTGCTCTGACAGTTCCTTGAACATCCACCTTTGTTCCCGGCGTTACAGAACCAACACCAACGTTACCACCTGTAAACAATGCCGACGCTGTGGCATTGCTAAACGTTGCTAAACCACTAACATTCGTTGCACCTGTAATTGTATTTGTTGAAGAACCACTTTGCGTATATCCACCCGTTGTTGTGATCGCATTCGCTTTAACTGTTCCTAATACATCTAACGCTTGCGCCGGTGCCCATGTTCCGATACCCACATTGCCATTTGTAATGGCTAAAGCACCTTGTGGCGTATCTGTCCCAAGACCCACATTACTATTAAAGGAAGAAAGACCTGAGAATGTATTTGCAGATGCGCCGCTTTGTGTGTAACCACCGGTTGTTGTTATAGAAGCAACAGCCGTGATCGCGCCAGAACCATTGACTGCAAACGTTCCACCTGCTGTTGATAATGCATTTGATTTAACAGTTCCATTAACATCCAAGGCTTGCGCAGCAGCCCAAGTACCAATACCCACATTGCCATTGGTTACAGCAAGCGCTGATTGTGGCGTACTTGTTCCTACTCCTATATTACCCGTTAAAACAACCATGTTGCCTGAATGCACATCTAATGCTGCAACCGCATTGGTTGTATTGATACCAACATTTGTTCCGTTAAATGAAAATTTAGCTTCATCACCCAAGGTGGTTAAACCATCGCCGTACTGAATGGCATTCTGTCCACCAGCCGGAAAAGCTGTAACACCTGTGATCAATGCGCCATCACCAACAAAAGCTGTAGCACTTACCGTACCCCTTACTTCTAATGCTTGTTGTGGTGACCATGTACCAATACCAACATTCCCACTTAAGACAGCTAATCGACCTTGTGGCGTTGTTGTACCAATACCAACGTTATTACTATAAGAAGAGACACCTGTAAACGTGTTTGCAGATGAACCGCTTTGCGTATAACCACCTGTTGTTGTGATCGCACTTGTTGCTGTAAGCGTGGTTGCACGAACTGTGCCATTGACATCTAAGGCTTGCGCTGGTGCCCATGTACCAATACCCACATTACCACTCGTTACAGTAAAGGCACCTTGAGGCGTTGTTGTGCCAACCCCAACATTACCGCCGGTAAATAACGCTGATGTCGTTGCATTGCTAAACGTCGCAACACCGCTCACATTGGTTGTACCTGTGATCGTGTTGGTTGATGATCCGCTTTGTGTGTATCCACCCGTCGTGGTTATCGCATTAGCCTTGACCGTACCTAAAACATCTAATGCTTGTGTTGCATCCCATGTGCCGATACCAACATTACCATTGGTTACAGCAAGTGCTGATTGCGGCGTTGTTGTACCAACACCCACATTGCCACCGACGACAACTAACCTACCCCTTGCATCTGTTGTTCCAATGCCTAAATTATTTCCATTGAATGAAAGCTTTGTCTCATCACCCAATGTGCTTAACCCATCGCCATATTGCACCGCATTGAGTCCACCTGCAGGGAATGCCATGACACCCGTGATCAATGCACCATCACCAACGAATGCGGTTGCACGCACCGTGCCTTGCACATCAACCTTTGTACCAGGAGTTACTGAACCAACACCAACATTACCACCAGTAAATAATGCTGATGCGGTTGCATTGCTAAACGTTGCTAAACCACTAACATTCGTTGCACCTGTGATTGTATTTGTTGAAGAACCGCTTTGTGTATATCCACCCGTAGTTGTGATCGCATTGGCTTTGACTGTTCCTAATACATCTAACGCTTGTGCCGGTGCCCATGTTCCGATACCAACATTACCACTCGTTACTGTAAAGGCACCTTGCGGCGTTGTTGTGCCAACCCCAACATTACCGCCGGTAAATAAGGCTGATGCTGTGGCGTTGCTAAACGTCGCAACACCGCTCACATTGGTTGTACCTGTGATCGTGTTGGTTGATGATCCGCTTTGTGTGTATCCACCCGTCGTGGTAAACGCATTTGATTTCACTGTACCTAATACATCTAACGCTTGTGTTGCATCCCATGTGCCGATACCAACATTGCCGTTTGTAACAGCAAGTGCTGATTGCGGTGTACTTGTACCAACACCAACATTACCTGCTAAAACAACCAAGCTTCCTGAATGCACATCTAACGCAGCAACACCGTTGGTTGTATTGATACCAACATTCGTTCCATTAAATGACAACTTTGTTTCATCACCCAAGGTTGTTGAGGCATTACCATACTGAATCGCATTTGCGCCACCAGCAGGAAAAGCTGTTACACCGGTAATACCAGCACCGTTACCAACAAAGCTCGTTGCATTAACCGTTCCCACAACTTGCAACGCTGATTGAGGTGCCCATGTACCAACACCCACGTTACCATTGGTAACTGTAAACGCACCTTGTGGTGTAACGCTACCAACACCAACGTTACCACCGGTAAACAAAGCAGAATTTGTTGCGTTACTAAAGGTGGCAACACCACTAACATTTGTAGCACCAGTAATCGTATTGGTTGATGCACCACTTTGCGTATAACCACCCGTCGTTGTAAAGGCATTTGACTTAACGGTACCAATAACATCTAACGCTTGAGACGGAGCCCATGTGCCAATACCCACATTACCACTGGTCACTGTGAATGCACCTTGTGGCGTCGATGTGCCAACCCCAACATTATCACCATATGATGTAACACCCGTAAAGACGTTTGGCGAAACACCACTTTGTGTATAACCACCCAATGTATTGAAACCCGTCGTAGAACGCACTGTTCCGACGACATCCAATGCTTGAGAAGGATTCATCACGCCAACACCAACATTACCATTCATAACAGCCATACCACCTTGAGGCGTTGTCCATGTACCGATACCGACAGGACCAAGGATAGCTAACTTTGTTTGTGGTGTGGTTGTACCAACACCAAAATTACCACTGACATTAAAATCACCATTTTGTGTTAATGTGCCGTTGACCGTTAAATTATCTAATGCCGCATCACCCAACCAAACGCTTCCGTCGACTTCGAAATTGCCACCCACATACAAATCACCATTTCCCGACGCATTATTAAAGACACCATTACCAACGCGCACACCATCACCTTGAACTTCAAAGGCCAACCGTGGTGCCCATGTGCCGATACCAACATTACCCGTGGTGATGGTTAAAGCACCTTGTGGCGTTGTTGAACCAATACCAACATTACCGCCAGTAAATAATGCCGCATTTGTCGCATTGCTAAATGTGGCAACACCGCTGACATTGGTTGCACCTGTTAACGTATTGACCGACGATCCACTTTGTGTATACCCACCCAATGTTTCAACACCTGTTGTTGATCGAACGGTTCCCGTAACATCTAAAGCGCGGGAAGGATACATGGTACCAACACCAACATTGCCACCCATGACAGCTAATTGACCTTGTGGGGTTGTCCATGTTCCAATGCCAACTGGACCCAAAACCGCTAACTTTGTTTGCGCAGTGGTTGTCCCGATACCAAAATTACCAGTGATGCTTGAATCCCCTGACTGGATAAATGTTCCAGTTACCGTAAAGTTATCTGCCGCTGCATCACCCAACCAAACATTACCGTCGACTTCCATATTCCCAGAAACATACAAATCACCACTGCCTGAAGCGTTATCAAATGTGCCATTACCGACACGCACACCATTTCCTTGAACATCTAAAACCATGCGCGGAGCCCATGTGCCTAATCCTACATTTCCAGAAGTAACAACCATAGCACCCTGAGGGGTCGTCGTACCAACACCAACATTACCGGCGCTATTGATGGTCACCAAATCGCCATCTCCTGCAACTGTCGATGACAATTTTAATAATGGATTAGTTGCATTCTTAAGCACTTCGATCGAGGCGCGTGCCGCTGTTGTGCCAACACCTAAATTACCACCCGCTGTTCCTACAAAAGCACTGTTATGAATCTCAATGGTGTCAAAATCCGTTAAACCTGTTTGAGAGAAATGACCCGTTACTGTTAAATTATCCGTCGTGGCATCACCTAACCAAACACTGCCATCAACTTCTAAGTTTCTAGCAACATACAAATCACCGTCAGTAGAAATATTATTAGCCGTCCCAGAACCAACGCGCACTGGACCACCGCGCACTTCAAACATCCCTTGTGGCGCCCACGTGCCAACACCAACATTGCCATTTAAAACAACCAATTGACCTTGCGGTGTTGTTGTGCCCACGCCGATATTGCCAGTTAAATTTAATAATAAATCAGATGAGCGTAATGTTAATTGTTGCATCGTGCTGCCCGCATCATTAACAGATTGCAACGCCATGCCATTGCTTGATAAAAAATCTGTACCAGGACGAACACGTAAATTTTGATCAACACCCGTATTGATATGCAACTTACTTGACGCACCAACGGTACCAATACCGATGTTCCCTGCAGCAGTGACCGCTAAATAATCACCAGGTGTTGCAGCTGTTGATGAAACCATAACAGGCGTTACAGTTCCTGATTTGATAATTTCTAATGTGCTTTGTGGCGTTGTTGTGTTGATACCAACATTACCATTTGATAGAACACGCATGCGCGCAGCGTTTGTTGAATCTTGCACAACCAAACCGCTAGAGCCATCAGCTGTATCTAAAACAGCTTGAATGTCGGCGGCAAAAACGTATGACGAAATAAATAAAGCAAATACGAAGAGGAGTGACGTAGAGAGGAAAATTTTTATATTATATATATGTGGTCGGGGCATCAATTAAGATGAAAGTTATTTATATATATGAATTTATGAACAAATTCATATTAACAAATGTAATGTTGTTCTCAACTGATATTTGAATTATTTTTAGATAAGATTGAGGTCTTGCAAGTACTGCAGGAAGGTGTTGGAAATGGCCACGGCATTGGCTGAAGAACCACCATGTTCCAAGAAAACACAGAAGGCTAAATTATTTTTTTCAGACCTCAAAAACCCCGCAAACCAGGCATGGTGCGGTTGATTGCGAGCCGCTTGAGCCGTTCCTGTCTTCGCCCAAATATCCACATTTCTAATCCCAGACAATAAATGCCCCGTACCTTCTGCATCTTCAACAACCATGCGCATCCCTTTTTTGATTTCAGCCCATGTGTTATCACGCAACCGGATCTTAGGACGTTTAGATAAATCTAATGGCGGCAATGTGCCAGATGCCAATGCCTTGATCACATGCGGTTTTAAGATAATGCCATTGTTTGCAACAGTCGCCATCATCATCGTTACTTGTAGTGGCGTTGCCAATGTATCGCCTTGACCTATGGATAAATTAAGTGTATTGCCAGTATACCAACCTTCTTTCTTTTGATTAGGCATTACAATTTTTCCGCGTGTTTCAAAAGGCAAGTCAATGCCCGTCAAACGACTAAAACCAAATGCCTTGGCATATTCACCAATCACCGACGGACTAATCAATTGACCAATGCGATAGAAATACACGTTGCAAGAATGCGCAATGGCTTGATACAAATTTTCTTTACCATGAACATGGGCACAACCAAACTTCGCTTGACCCAACATATAAAACCCCGGACACTCATATGTTGTATTAACTGAAATTTTATTACGTTCAATGGCAGCTAAAGCGACAGGGATTTTAAAAACAGAACCAGGTGGAAATTGACCTGATACAGCACGATTGAGCATAGGCGCACTACTATTTTTTATATATCCTTCAATGCGATCTTTTAAATCTCGTGATACAAAAACATTAGGATCATAATCAGGCGCGTTAACCAACGATAATATTTCACCGTTATTTAAATCCATCAAGACAATGCTACCACGATTCCCCTTTAACAATTCTGATGCCCGCGATTGTAAACGTTGATCGATGGTTAATTGAATATCTTGACCTTTAATCGATTCTTTCGTCGATAACAAGCGCACTTGTTGGCCACGGCTGTTGACTTCAATTTGCTTCCCCCCCGCAATACCTTGCAAATAACTTTCATATGTCCGCTCTACCCCCGACTTTCCCACCTTCGTCAACGACGTATAACCATAATCAGAAAACACCGTCGCTTCAATCGGGTCAATCTTGCCAACATAACCTAAAACATGCGCGCCTATTTCATGAAAAGGATAAAAACGTTCATAATGGGGACTAACTTCTAAACCAGGGTAAGAAAAAATATTCTCTTCAATATAAATCAACGTCTTTCGATCAATGTCTTCAGCGATCACAACCGGCTCAAAAGGTGTAACCTTTTTTCTTAAATACATTTTCTTTAAAGCCGCCGGGTCTTTCTTTAACGTCTCCCCCAAAAAATTAAATAAAGCTGTCACATCGTCGATATCCTGAGGAATAACCGTCACATTAAATGATAAATGATTATCCGCGATCACCACCCCATTTCGATCATAAATAATTCCTCGTGGCGCGTTGCTTGGGACAATACGAATCCTATTGCTCACACTTTGATCGTGATAAAAATCTCCACGGATAATTTGCATATAGGCCAATGCTAAAATGATCAGCCCCAACAAAAACAAAAATGTATTTTGGATAACATTTAAACGCATAAATTTTTCACAATTTTAAACGCTGGGTCAACGCTTTAAGTTGAGCGAAAACAAAGGTCGCAATGGCCATGGTCAAAACAAGGGGTGGAATCAATATATACATCATTGCTTCATCCAAACGCACCTGCATGAAACGCAGATGTAACAATAATTCCATCACAAAGATAGCAATCAAAACAAAAAATGTAACAACAACACGAGAAAATCTTGAGCCCGGTTGATAGAGATTCCGTCGGATAAAGGTTGTTAGATAGGCAGCACTTATAAAAACTAAAACATACGTACACGACGGCTCAATATCAAATGCACCTTTCAGCATCCCCGCAATAAATGCCGCCCATAAACTATGCCTAATCCCCCAATATAAATTACAAAAAATAATTACCAAAACCAAGAACTCTGGTTTACCCCAAGACCCAAAAGCATTGAAGGAAACAAATTCCAGAAGAAAAGCAATGTAAACAAATATGGTTATAATGAAATATCGTTTCATAGGAACGCCAACATGCGCGCTTCCATCTTTCGCATGTGTGCAATATCTGCAGTAGTCTTATCTTTATATCCCGCTAAATGGAGCAAACCGTGCACAACATACAACAGGATTTCATCAGACAAACCTTGTCCATACTGTTTCGCAAACGATTGAGCCATCGCAGGACAAATCACAATATCCCCTTGATCAAAGGTGATCACATCGGTCACATAATCATGATTAAGATATTTCTTATTGATGGTGCGCATGCGTGTTGCACCAACAAAGACTATATTAATGGCAGGATGTTTTAATTTTAATGACCTATGACATTTCTTAACCAACGTCACGATGCGTGATTTCGGGATAGAAAACTTGCGTTGAAAATTAATAACGTCTATGTCCGGCATTATTTTTTTGTTTGAGGATAGGCAACACGGTTATGGTACATGGCGCTTAATAGGCGTGTGAAGGTGATCGCAATCGTATTGATCTCGCGCAATGTCAAATTACATTCATCTAATTGCCCGTCGATGAACTTGTTATTAATAACCTTACGCACCATGTCTTCAACCTGATGCGGCGCATGATCGGAAAGAGAACGCGTGGCCCCTTCTGCAGAATCGGCTAACATCACAATGGCCGTCTCTTTATTTTGGGGCTTAGGCCCTGGATAACGATATTCATTTTCATCCAATTCTTGCCCGCCGCTTTCTGCGATGGCTTTCTGATAAAAGAAATGCATGAGACTTGTG
The DNA here is from genome assembly GCA_964572155.1 of uncultured Planctomycetales bacterium. Classification (GTDB taxonomy): domain Bacteria; phylum Omnitrophota; class Gorgyraeia; order Zapsychrales; family Fredricksoniimonadaceae; genus JACQQW01. The sequence goes on from CAZNDZ010000002.1 coordinate 189,550, forward strand.
CCATGATGCTGCGGAATAAACTCAACAATCTTAGGGCTCAGACGGAATTCTTGCGCTAATTCCAAACCTTCTTTAACATGATTTAAGATCACCAAACGCGACATCGAGGGTTCAAGATGGTCGTGCTTATTGCCTGTCTGAATCTGATTCTCCGTAAAATATTGGGGCTTAGATATTTTTCCAATGTCATGAAAATATGCCCCCACACGAACCAACAACGCATTTGCTCCTATTGCATCAGCCGCTGCTTCAGCCAAATTGCTAACAATCATGCTGTGATGATATGTTCCTGGCGCTTCTGTTAACATGCGCTTTAATAACGGGTGCGAAGAATCTGAGAGTTCAAGCAATGTAAAATTAGAAACTTCTCCATAAAGCGACTCAAACATTTTTAGCGTCGACATCACAATGATGCCCGATAATATGCCATTGATGGCAAACGGCTTTAATACCGTCAAGGCAACTGTCAAATCCATACTAGGATTAATCAGAATAAACAGCGCGGCTTGAATGATCGCGACCCATAGCCCTGCACGTAACACGACGCTGCGGGTGCGCGCATTTTTTAAAGCAAAAACGCCCGCCATTGAACCCATAAAAAATATCAACATTTCTGTCAAACTAAAATCCATCATCAAACCACTAATGGCACACGACATAAATGCCATCAAGAACGCTAACTGTATTTCTCCAAATAATAAAATGGTCAACATTGGAATACAGGCAACCGCTAAATAAAAATGCGATAACATGGGATATGCTTTTAAAACATGCACACCAAACATCAGCAAAACCAACAGAAAGATTAGATGCAGAAATAAACGCACATTGGCTTTTTTAGATAGAAAAAGATAAACACCGAAGAGAAAAACTAGGAAAGGAATGATCAAGGAAATGCCTGTAAAATAACAGAACACAACCAAGGCGCCTAAGGTCACGCCCATCATGACAAATTGATCAAGAGAAATCGGCAAAATCGCTTTTAAGTTCATGGTCGATCAAGTCGCTTTACGCGGGCTTATGATTAGAATATGCTTCGATGATCTTCTGTACTAAATCATGCCGCACGGTATCTTCACTGGTCAAATAAATGAACTTGATGTCAGGCACATGACCTAACACCCGATGTGCTTCAGCTAAGCCATTGGTTGTGCTATTGGGCAAATCACTTTGAGTGACGTCGCCAATAACAACAACCTTTGAATCAAAACCCATACGTGTTAAAAACATTTTCATTTGATCGGGACGACTATTCTGCGCTTCATCTAAAATAACGAAAGCTTCGTTAAGCGTACGACCACGCATGAATGCAAGCGGTGCGATTTCAATAATACCCTGTTCGCTAAACTGCTCCACCTTTTCAGGCTCCATCATGTCATAGAGAGCATCATATAATGGGCGCAAATACGGTAAAACTTTTTCCGTCGCATCCCCCGGTAAAAACCCTAAATTTTCACCTGCTTCAACAGCCGGTCGGGTCAAAATGATACGACGCACCAAACCTTTTTTAAGCGCATTGACCGCCATGGCAATCGCCAAATATGTTTTACCAGTACCGGCAGGGCCAATGCAAAAACACATGTCATGATTCTTGATTGCTTCTATATACTCAATTTGACCTTTGGTCTTAGGGGTAACTAAACCACCTTTAACTGAAACTTCAATCTTTTCCTTGGCCAAACGTTTGAAATCAATTTCTTTGTCTTTATCAACGAGACGCAAGGCATAAACAATATCTGCCTTCTTAACATCCTTGCCCTTTTCAACAATGGTCATCAAGTAATGAAATAGTTCATTAGCACGATGCACTTGGGGATCACTACCGACGATCTTAATACCATCTTCCGCGCGCATGATGCGCACACCCAACTCTTTTTCAATGATCTTAATATTCTCGTCATATCGACCAAATAACGCTTGAATCCCACGGTTATTATCTAATTGATAACGAAATTCCATATTACTTTGCCGCTTCCACCGCTGGGATCACAATGACTGTGCCTGGGCGAACAACGTTAGGGTTCTTTAACTTTTCTTTATTGGCTTCGTAAATCTTGATCCATTTACCATATGAACCATAGAACTTCTTAGCAATCTTTTGCAATGTATCATCTTTCAAAACAGTATATGTTTGTTCAGTCGCTGGACCAACTTCTTCTACTTTAGCAGCCGCTGTTTCTGCAACTGGCTCATCTTCAATCTTTGGAATCACAATGCGTTGAGGCTCTTCTTGTTGTTGTTCAACAGCTGCCGCAGGAGCCTGAGCAACTTCTTGTTGTGGAGCACTCTTAATTTCCTCTTCAACTTTTTTAACTTCCCCTTCTGGGATTGGCTTAGTTAATTCTAAGACATAAACTTTTCTTGTCTTACGTGCAGGCTCTTGGTATTGACCTTTTCCGCCGACATAACCCGCATTACCTGACTTGTTTTCAATATCAACTCGATTGGTTGTCATGACATAAGATTGCGCCTTCATCCCGCCGCAACCAGCTGCCGTAACAACTAAGATTAATAATAAAAATGTATTCTTCAACATAAGACCTCCGTTAATTTATTGTTACAATGCCTAATTCTTTCAACTGTTTTTTATCAACAAGGGATGGAGCTTCCGTCATTAAACATGTGCCCTTTTGTGTTTTAGGAAACGCGATACAATCCCGAATGCTTTCATTGCCGGTTAAAATGGTGATGATGCGGTCAATCCCATAAGCCACACCCGCATGCGGTGGCGCGCCATATTCAAACGCTTGTAATAAGAAACCAAATCTAGATTGCGCTTCTTCTGGCGGAAGCCCTATGATATCAAAAATCTTTTGCTGCAATTCACGACGGTGAATACGCACCGAACCTGAACCAATTTCATTACCATTTAAAACTAAATCATAACAACGGCCGCGTACTTTTTCATAGGCGCCACTTTCTAAATGTGGAATATCTTGAGGATTAACACCGGTAAATGGATGATGCTCACTGTCCCAACGCTTTTCATCAGCGTTATATTTCAATAATGGGAAATCAACCACCCATAAAAATGCAAACTCTTTCGCATTGCTCTTATCCTGACGGATATCAGGCTTATCGCTATTATATTTCGCCATCGCCTCAGCATGTGTTAAGCGTGGGAATGGGATTGGTAAATCAACATTTAATACGACTTTAAAAATGTATTGATATAAACGTTCGGTTAATGCATAAATAAATTCTTCATCCACAAAGGACATTTCCATATCCAGTTGGGTAAATTCTGGTTGACGATCCGCACGCAAATCTTCGTCGCGGAAACATTTAACAATTTGATAATAACGATCCATCCCTGAAACCATAAGGATTTGCTTAAATAATTGTGGCGATTGTGGCAACGCATAAAATGACCCAGGGGTCAAACGGGACGGCACTAAGAAGTCGCGCGCACCTTCAGGTGTGGACTTGGTTAATACCGGCGTTTCAATTTCAGTAAATTTCTCGTTATTTAAAAACGAACGGATAGCTTGGCAAACTTTATGACGCAACACCAAGGCTTCTCTTACCTTACTGCGACGAATATCTAAATAGCGGTAGGTCAAACGGATATCTTCACCCGCTTCAATATGATCATCAATTTCAAAAACTGGCACTTTGGAAGGATTTAAAATTTCAAGTTCTTTGGCTAATAACTCAACATCACCCGTCGTAGAATCTGCATTCACATTTTTTGGTGGGCGAACACTCACAGAACCTTTGATTTTAACGACAAATTCTGGGCCTAATTTTTGTGCGAGCGTATGTGCATCCGGACTAACAGATGGAACAAAAACCACTTGGGTAATCCCATAGCGGTCACGCAAATCGATGAAAATCAATTTACCCAAATCACGACGGCGATGAACCCAGCCACATAAAACAACTTCTTGATCTTTAAATGTCTTGTTTAATTCCCCACACGTATGCGTTCTCATGCCAAAACCTTTCTAACGACCTCGCTTAAAGCAACCACCTCTTGGGTGGATGTTTGCATATTTTTTAAAGTGACCGTATTGCTCTTGATTTCATTTTCTCCAAGAATCAAAACAAAACGCGCATTTAATTTATTAGCACGATTCATTTGTGACTTCAAAGAACCCCCATTATAGCTTAAATCTGCAGAAATACCAGCGTGACGTAACACATCAAGCAAGGCAAAAGCTTGGGGCATATTGGGCTGATCCATGGCAATGACAAAAGCATCTAAACCTCGTGTTGACGCCTCACTTGCCCCCTTAGACAATAATATACGCTCCATGCCTAAGGCAAATCCAATGGCACCAAAATCTGTTTTAGCATCGCCACCTAATTCATGCACCAAACCACTATACCGTCCACCCGCACCGATCGCATCTTGACTACCTAAACCACCGGCGGTGATTTCAAAAACCGTATGTGTATAATAATCAAGCCCTCGCACCAAATGCGGGGCAACATGAAATTCAATTTTCAAATCGGTTAATGTTTTTTGAACTGCTTTGAAATAATCTTGGGATGCTTGCGATAAGGGCAAATCTTTAACAAGCGTTGCCACCAATTTGCGACAACCTTCGACCTTGCAATCCAAAACACGAAACACATTGCGTTCAAAGCGCGCCTGACAATCTGGGCATAATTCAGCAGTATGCTTGGCAAATTCACCACGCAACCAGTTTGAAATACGTTCTTTATCTTCTTTGGATCCTAATGAATTAATTTTTAAGCGAGGCTCTTTGACGCCAAAATCTTTGAGCATATGCATGGCCAAACATAAAATTTCCGCATCTAAATAAGGCGATGCACTATTTGGCCCTATCGCTTCCACCCCAATTTGGTGGAATTGGCGCAATCGCCCTTTTTGTGGACGCTCGCCGCGAAACATAGGACCAATGTAATATAATTTTGAGAGGGCTTCTTTTTTATCTAGATTATTTTCAACGTAAGAACGCACGACCGCCGCCGTTCCTTCAGGGCGCAGGGCATAATGTTCATCACCTTGAGGGGCTAACAATAATAATTGTTTATTAACAACGTCGCTAGTTTGACCTAACGAACGCTTAAATAAACCGCTGTCTTCATAGATGGGGGTGCGAATTTCACAATAACCGTAAACGTGTAGAATGCGTCGGGCTTGAGATTCTAAAGTTTGCCAAGAAGAAACGTCGTCTGCGATATCAGCTGTACCGCGCGGGGTTGCAAATTTGTTACTCATTTAACCTTGTGTTTCATCTCCAAACCAGATTTGAAAATAACCACTTTACGAGGAGGCACAGGCACGCTTTCGCCGGTGCGGGGGTTACGACCAAAACGGGCGCGGCGTTCTTTGATCTTAAAGACACCAAAGTTACGCAATTCAACTTTTTCACCACGCATTAACGCTTCTACAATGACATCAAAGGTACGTTGCACGATCTTCTTGACATCAACCTGTTTAATACCCGTCGAGTCCGTAATCTTCAACACAATATCTTTTTTAGTCATGCCGCTCTCCTAATATTTAACCCTTTAACGAAATTTACGTAACTATATTACAAACAATGACTTAGGATGTCAACTTTTTCTTCAGAAAAGCGTTATAAAAATTTATAACACCAATTTGCAACGCTCTTTTCCAACTAAACTCTTAAGCTCCTCCATGAACACTTCCGATGGTGTCACAAAAAGTTCACGACCCACCATAACTTGAACTTTCTTATAATTGTTCGTATCAAGTTGTAGGTATACAGGCACTTTCCCAGGGAACATGGCTAAGCTAGCTTTTAATTGTTCGAATTCTACGTCTGTCTTGTTACACATATCAATATGCACCGCGGTGATCAAACCGTAAACTTCGTCGATGCCTGCCATTTCTTCAGCGATCATCTTAGGCTCACCGTCTCTAAAGTTAACCTTGCCTTTAACAACGACCACCGCCGCATCTTTTAAATACGCAGATATCTTTTGATAGGCGGATGGAAAAATAACCAACTCCATGTCACCTTCCATGTCCTCTAAACCAACGATGGCCATGCGTTCGTTGGTTTTTTTGGTCGTCGTGATTTTGATGGCTTTAATCAAAGCAATCAAACGCACCGCCGCACCATCGCGAGCGCCCTTGATCGTTGCCGTATTAAAATTAGTAAACTCTTTAATCTCCTCTTGATATCGTTCGAGCGGATGGCCACTTAAATAATAACCCAATAAGGTTTTTTCATTGGCGAGCAATTGAGCTTGCGGCCATTCAGGAATATCAGGCAGTGTTTCATTTTCTTTACCAAAGCCTTCTGCTTCATTGCCAAAAAAAGAGAATTGCCCAACCATGACTTCTTGTTGTTTCTTTGTGCCTGTATCAAACGCTTGGTCTAGCACGGCCATCAAACGCGCACGGCCTTCCTTAAAGCTATCCATGGAACCAGACTTAATCAAACTTTCAACGACTTTACGATTGTTCAAACGCAAATCTACCCGACGACAAAAATCAAAGATAGATTTAAATTTGCCATGCGCTTGCCGTTCTTTCACAATGGTCTCAATGGCAAGCCCGCCGATATTCTTAACCGCCAGTAAACCATATCGAATTTCTGAGGGACTGGTGACTGTAAACTGCGCATAACTTTCATTCACATCAGGCGGCATCACCGTAATGCCCATGGGTTTACATTCACCGACGTAATCAACCACTTTGTCAGTATTATCACGTTCCGAGGTTAATAAGGCGCACATAAATTCTGTTGGATAATTGGCTTTTAAATACGCTGTGCGATAGGTGATCATCGCATACGCCGCTGAGTGACTGCGATTAAACCCATAGCCGGCAAAGTAATCGATCAAATCAAAAAGTTTGTTGGCTTCATCGGCACTGATCTTGGTTTTCTTATCGCAACCATCAACGAAATAACTACGCATCTTGGCCATTTCTTCAGGTATTTTCTTACCCATGGCCTTGCGCAAATCATCAGCCTGCGCCATATCAAAACCCGCTAACGTCGAGGCAATTTGCATGACCTGCTCTTGATAGAGAATGATTCCGTAGGTGGTCTTTAAAACATCTTCGAGATTTGGATGCGGGTATACCACCTTCTTCTCACCACGCTTATTCTTGATAAAATCATCGAGCATCCCGCTACCCATAGGCCCAGGGCGATACAAAGCTAAAATAGCAATTAGATCTTCGAATTCAGAGGGCTTCATCTTCTTTAAAAGATCACGCATGCCCCCACTTTCCAGTTGAAACACACCCAAGGCATTGGCTTGCCCCAACATCTCAAATGTTTTCTTATCATCTAAGGGGATCGTATCAATATTGATATCAATGCCGCGATGTTTCTTAATGAGCTTGATGGCATCGACGATAACGGTCAACGTGCGCAGCCCCAAGAAATCCATCTTAAGCAAACCAATCTTGGAAATACCGTCCATGTCAAAGGCTGTGGTGATTTGCCCGTCAGAGCTTTTAAACAACGGCACATATTCCGTTAATGGCTTATCAGAGATCACAACCCCAGCCGCATGGATTGAGGCATGACGGTTTAGCCCTTCTAAAACCTGCGCGGTTTCCAATAATTGACGTGCGGCATTATCGGTATCACTGAGTTCTTTTAATTGAGGCTCAACTTCCAAAGATTTTTTTAATGTGATGCCAAGGTCATTGGGGATTAATTTAGCAATGCGATCCACATCCGCATACGCCATGCCCATGGCCCGACCCACGTCGCGCACTGCCGCTTTTGCTTGCATGGATCCAAAGGTGATGATTTGAGCGACATTGCTTGAGCCGTATTTTTTAGTCACATAATCTATAACCTCTCCCCGACGCTCATAACAGAAATCAATATCAATATCCGGCATGCTCCGACGTCCAGGATTAAGGAAACGCTCGAATAGTAAACCATACTTAATCGGATCAAGATCCGTAATGCCAAGCAAATAACTAACCAAGCTCCCTGCCGCTGAACCACGCCCAGGACCTACAGGAATACCTTTGCTCTTGGCATAATGAATAAAATCCCAGACAATTAGAAAATAGCTAACAAAGCCCATATCTTCGATCGTCGTCATTTCATGCAATAAACGTTTTTCTAGCTCAGGGGTTGTGGCACCATAACGCGCAATTAAACCTTCTTGACACAATTGTTTTAAATAATCATTGGGTGTTAAACCTTTGGGCGCTGTATATACAGGCAAATGATATTGGCTAAAATCAATTTTTACATTGCACTGCTCAGCCACCGTTAACGTATTGGCCAAAGCCTCTGGCAAATGCACAAAAGCCGCGCCCATTTCAATTTGAGATTTAAAATAAAATTGATCCGTGCCAAACTTCATATGATTGGCATCCTGCATGGTCGCCTGCGTTTGAACACACAACAGAATTTCATGAGCGGTTGACTGTTGATGCTCAACGTAATGCACGTCGTTGGTGGCAATTAAAGGCAAATCTAAACGCTTGGCAATATCTACCAATTGCACATTGATATGCTTTTGTTCTTTAAGCCCATGATCCATCACTTCAATGTAATATTGACCTCGAGGAAAAATTTGCTTGTACTCATCAGCAACCCGCAATGCCGCTTCAAAGTTCCCACGCAATAAATGCGAACACACCTCTCCTTTAAGACACCCTGAAGTACCAATCAAACCCGCCGCATGTGACGCTAAAATTTCTTTATCAATGCGTGGTTTATAATAAAACCCTTCGATATAGGCGGCGGAAACCAATTTCATCAAATTTCCATAGCCTGTATTATCTGCGGCCAATAACGTTAAATGGCAAATTTGCTTTTGATCGGTATTCTTTTCGTGACGACTTCCGGGAGTAATATAGGTTTCACAACCAATAATGGGCTTGATATTATTTTTCTTACAGGCTTGATAGAAATCGATAGCGCCAAACATGTTGCCATGATCGGTCATGGCCAACGCCGTCATGTTCATGGACGCAGCTTTTTTAACCAATTCATTAATACGGCAGGCGCCGTCTAGGAGCGAATATTGGGTATGGACGTGAAGATGGACGAATTCGGTTGAACTCATGATCAAATAAAAAGGCCTTAAGGGTTAAAGAATAAACACTACTTTAACACTTAAGGCCTTGAAGAATCAACGATTAATTATTCCCATTCTATCGTCGCTGGTGGTTTTGATGAGATATCATACACCACGCGGTTAACACCTTTTACTTCATTGATGATGCGGTTTGAAATGCGTCCCAAAACTTCTGGCGGGATGATCGCCCAATCTGCGGTCATGCCATCAGTACTGGTGACGGCACGTACGGCAATGACATTTTCATAGGTGCGCTGATCGCCCATGACACCAACGGTCTTGATTGGCAACAACACGGCAAAAGCTTGCCAGATGTCATTGTAAAGATTTGCTTTCTTGATTTCATCCATGACGCGCTCATCTGCTTCACGTAAGATTTCCAAACGTTCTTTGGTGACTTCACCAATAACACGGATCGCCAGACCTGGGCCTGGGAATGGTTGACGCTTGAGCACACCTTCTGGCATTTGTAAAACTTTACCAATCAAACGCACTTCATCTTTAAATAATTCACGCAATGGTTCAACCAATTTAAACTTCATGTCTTTTGGTAAACCACCGACATTATGATGGCTCTTGATAACAGCCGTTGGCCCGCCATGTGCCGCGACAGATTCAATCACGTCGGGATACAATGTACCTTGACCTAAGAATTCAACACCCTTGATGCGCTTTGCGCCATCTTGGAAAACCTTGATGAATTCATCGCCGATCGCTTTACGTTTTTCTTCAGGGTCTGTGACGCCTTTTAAACGTTCCAAGAAACGTTTTTCAGCATCTACGACGTGTAAATTCATTTTAAAATGTCCCTTGAAGGTACGGACAACGGCCGCAGCTTCATTAGAACGTAACAATCCATTATCAACAAACACGCAATACAATTTACTGCCAATGGCTTTCTGCAATAACACAGCCGCCACCGCAGAATCCACACCACCACTTAAACCTAAAACAACCTTCTTACCACCAACTAATTCCTTAATCTGATTTACAGAAGCGGTGATAAAACGATCCATGGTCCAGCGTGGTAAACACCCGCAAATGGTGTATGCAAAGTTTTGTAACACTTGCAGGCCGCGTTGCGTATGAATAACTTCTGGATGGAATTGAACACCAAAAATTTTCTTATTGCGATTCGCAATCGCTGCGTTAGCCGCATTTAAGGTGTGTGCAATCTTGATAAAACCTGGAGGAACAGCAGCTATTTCATCGCCGTGACTCATCCAGCAGGTTAAGTTAGTTGAAAGATTTGTAAACAAATCTTTATTGCTATCGATAAACAATTCAGCCTTACCATATTCACGGTCTTTCGCTTTACCAACTTTACCGCCGAACATATGGGTGATGACTTGCATCCCATAACAAATACCTAAAATCGGTATGCCTAATTTGTAAATTTCTGGATTTGGTAATGGCGCATTCTTTTCGAATACACTTTGTGGTCCACCTGAGAAAATGATCCCCTTTGGATAGATCTCTTTGATCTTTTCCATTGAGATATCATAAGGAACGATTTGACTGAAAACCTTGCTCTCGCGAATGCGGCGTGCAATCAATTGTGTATATTGTGAACCAAAATCTAAGATCAAGATAACATCACGATTGCGTTGCTTTCTAACCTCCATCGGGATAATCTTGGCTTGAGAACGCAACTTGATCGGCTTCATCAACCCATGCATGGATTTCTTTTTAGCCTTCTTAAATGGTTCTCTTGTCGAGATTGGTTTCTTAACAGCTTTACCTGTTTTCTTAACGGCTTTTTTCGCCATTCGTTAACTCCTTATTTACCCATACCGACGCGTTGGCCGATTTGGAAGACTTTGCCTTCGGTTTGAATAGACGGTGCTAAGATGATTTCAACATCTTGCATTTCTTTAATATTGCTAGCGCCAAGTGACCCCATCGAAGTCTTAAGAGCACCAACTAAATTTTGTGAACCGTCATCCACCTTGGCAGGTCCCATTAAAATTTCTTTTAAGGTGCCGCTTGTTCCAACCCTAACCCGTGTCCCACGTGGCAAGTTCGCATGTGAGGTCGCCATGCCCCAATGATATCCACGACCTGGTGCTTCTTCTGCCTTTGCAAAAGCAGAACCCACCATGACCGCGTCTGAACCTGCTGCAAATGCCTTACAAATCTCGCCGCCGATGCGCATACCCCCGTCAGTAATAATTGGAATATACTTGCCCTTACGTTTGAAATAATAGTCGCGTGCTGCAGCGCAATCGACTGTGGCCGTGATTTGTGGCACCCCTAAGCCCAGCACCCCGCGCGATGTACACGCGGCACCAGGACCAATACCAACTAAAACTGCAGAAGCACCAATTTCCATAAGCTCTAATGTCACATCATAGGAAACAGTATTTCCGACGATGATAGGAATTTTGGCGTTCTTACAAAATTTTTCAATATCCATGATTTTATATTCAGAAGAAACGTGACGCACCGTCGCAACAGTTGATTGCACGATAAAAATATCAGCACCTGCGGCAACAGCGATTTTGGAAAATTGTTCTGCGTTTTGTGGGATACAGCTGACCACAGCAGGAACTTTTGCTTTCTTAATTTCTTCGATGCGTTTGGCAATGAGCTTTTCTTTGACAGGAAATTTCTTAGCATCATACAAACTTTGAACAAGCTTAGTTGCTTCTTCAGGAGACGCGTTGGCGATTTGATCTAAGATGTCGGAAGGATTATCATAACGGGTTTGAATGCCATCTAAATTAAGAACGGCAATACCGCCCAATTTACCCATGGCGATAGCAAAGTTAACATCTACGACCCCATCCATAGAAGCGGCTAATATCGGCACATCAAATTTATGCTTTCCAATGCGAACACTGGTATCGACTTCATTGGGATTGACCGTACGATCACCTGGAACTAGCGCAACTTCATCAAATCCGTAACAACGTCTGGCACGTCTGTTTATCCCGATCCAATCAGCCATTTTCTATAACCTCCGTAGTTTCAAAAAGATACAAACTAATTAAAATCTTGGAAATTTAGGTGTAGAATAAATTTGAAGCGCAATTATACAGCGGAATAGCGAAAATGTCAATCCTTTTAAAAAAGCGACAGTCACCTTTTACCGGATCACTTGCTGCAGATTTTCAATAGGAACGATGTTGATAATTTTACCTTGTAACCCCGAAAGCCCTTGCAACACTCGCTCTAAAGCCCCATCAACCATATCAACAGCCTCAAAATACCCTTCTTTATTAATAAAGATCCTTTTACTTAAGTCAATACCACCTTTTAACATGGCCGAGTCACTGGTTGAAACAACTTGCAATGCTTTCATTAATTCATCCTTCAATTGCTCCATAAAACGATTCGAACGTTTATATTTTGCTAACTCCGAAACTCTTTCATCTCGGATTTCATCAAATTTACTTGCCACCATAACTTGAGCAGATTGACCAGTAAATAGTTTTAGAAGATATGACCTAAAATGACCATTTTGATGATGCCCTAAAAATGCATCATACCCATACATTTCCTCTAACCTTGATGCTTCCTCAATAAATCCAACTAACCCTTTTTGGGGCGCTTGAAAATCCCCTTGACCAACAACAGAAAATCTAAAACTACGATTATCTTGATCCCTATCATCAAACAAAACAGCCCGCACATCTGCTCCACCTTGTTTAACAACGCTAGCGATGATATTATTAATATCCTTCTGATCTTTAAGATTATTATTCTCTTGGCGTTCTATTTCTTTATCGTAGGCCTCTAGATTTGCTGCCGATGTATTTAAATAATGCATGATACGTATAAGCCGAGGAGACAACGCGGCTTGCTTATAAAATTCATTATGCCCTTGATCTTCTTCCCATAAATTAATAATGGGTTGAAATACTGTATTCCACCAGGAAGAATCTGTATCTTCCTCAGGTACAAATGTTTGACCAGGAACCAAGCCACCCGTCACAATATTCCCTTCATTTGTTCCTGCTTGGAGGCTTCCATTAGAAAATGGATCTTCTTCTGTAAACTCATTAGCCCCCGTACCTTTTATAGAAGGCATTACTTTTACATTCGTAGCACCAAGAAGCGCCACTTTTTGATCTGCTGTAAATTTGTCCACAAAATAAAACTTTCCAGGATATTTGGTTGGATTTTCTTTCTTTAGGCGCCAAATTTCTTCTTCCACACCCATAAAATGTTCCCTTGAAGCATCACTCACTTTTCCTTGATAATTATTCATTAAAACAAGATTAACCCCACGTTTCACCATTCTCTCAATATTATCAAACACAAAAGCAGTCCGAGCCCCATCCTTCTCAGGAACACCTCTCCTAGCATTACCAATCATTAAAGCATCCATGTCAATCTCAATGAGCCTATTACTAGCTGATCTAACCCCAATGCTATTAAAATATTTTCTTGTTTCTATTTTTGTTCTTGCAATCTGATGACCTGTTGGCCGATCAACATCACCTTTTGGAAATAAGATTCTAAACTCATTTCTAAATATTTTTCCCATCTCTTCTGGATCAGCCCCATTGGATAAAGCCGTCAAACTAGCACGAGGATCATACGGATTCACATTATCTCGGTGCATATCACTGACAGCACCTCCAACATCCGCCAAATTAACGCCCGCGCTTGTGTGATCCATTTTTCCAACCCGTCTAAATACATTTAAAAACTTTGGTTTAATCCCCATCATATGTTTAGCAAAAACTTCCAATCCCCAATCAATCGCATTATCTCCACGGTTAGCATACGTATGCGTAGTATAAGCAAAGAATGTGTTCTTGATCGCTTGATTTGTACTAAAATCATCCCTGCTCATAATCTTGGCCTGCAAAGGAGCAAATTGACCGTCATTGCTATGAATGATCGATGGTTTCCAATTTTCTTTTTGCGTTGACATACGTTGTTGCTCTAAATATTCATGTAAGATGGATGTGGCTGTTACAATGAAAGCCATGGATCGTTGTTTACTAATAGGATTATGAACGGGATCATCATAATTATATAACATCTTGGTAAAATATGAGCTACCGTCAGGCAACTCATCTTTAAACAAATACACTGGAACCCCATTTTGATCTAAGCCCTTTGCTACAACGATTTTTACAGTAACTTTATCATTTGCTTCTGTTTCTAAACCCGAGACAGAAGTACCCGACTCTATCCCTATTTTAACATCTCTAAACGTAACAAAATTCTCATCAATATCTGTTAAACCCATTTCATGATAATCTAATTTTGTCGGATTTCCCTTAATATCCAAAATATCTCGACGATATTGATACCAAGGTTCTATAAAACTAACTTGAGCTCCTAAAGATTTCATACCTTTACCTAAAAACTTCATCACAGGCCCCAAGCCACCTGCCCAGTGGTGAATTTCAGCAGCTGTTAAATAAACCATACGCCCTTCTAGATGTGGTGCCTGTTGTTTGAGCCAAAGTTTTGAATTAAACCTATTATTCATAAGCAAAATAGCATCTAAAAGCCGTGGCCTACGCTTTATTTCATTAGGGCTATACTCATCTTCTATTGCTTGAATAATTTGTTGCTCTTGCTTTCTTGTCATCAGTACAATTGCTTTTAAAACTGGCCAAGAAGATTGCACAGGATATAGCACAGACTCCTGTACTTGTTTAGCATAGTCGCTGATTAAAACCCTCCATTTATCTTGCACCAAATCACCCTTTACAAATAAATTCTCAAGCCTTCGCTTAATTTCAAATGGAAATGATAAATCATTCCACTTAGCATAGCTTATTGGCTCATATTCTTTTTGAATCTCCTGTGCCATGGCCATATCCACAGCAACAACATAATGTTCTCTGGGTTCTTCGGTGGCTGATGCCATTACTAATGAAACATTTTGTCGACGGATATGTTGATTAGAAAATCCGCCAGAAAAATATTTTCTAGGGATTGGCGTTTTAGATAAATGGTCGGTTTCTTCTTTAATAAAATTAAACACGCCTTTTTTATAAGCTTGCAAATATTGTTGATAGATAACCTCTTTGTTTTTAGGGTCATTGGAATCAATGCCCGCGACTTTACTCTGACTTGCATAAACCTTATTAATCACCGACTGCTTAAACACATCCTGATACCATTGCGCTAAGGTTAAAGCATACGATATTTGTCGCAATTGAGCAAAATTCTTACCTTCATTGACTTCAACTTCTAAGGCCGGAATAATCACTTCTCGCATGACTTGCTTAGACAATGCACTCAACTTTTGTTGCTCAACTACGGATGCGTCTTTCTTTGCAAATGCTTTCTGAGTTTGATAATCATCATCCAGCATCACTTTTAAATGCATGTTTGTAACATAAACAGTATTTTGCTTCTCAATCACGGCGGCATCTTGGGGAACAATCCATACCTTATTAAAGGTATCCACGGGGATCTGGGTAACGCCAAACTTTTCGTAAGCTTGTGCATAAACCCTTTGCCAAAACTCTTTGCCTAATCCTTTTTCTGGATACATCAACGACGAAGCAATTTGTTTTAACATGTAATCTTCAACCAATAAATCCCGGCCTAATTCTGTTTTGGCTAAGGCATCGGGAATTATACGGTCTTTCTCTATAGGTGATAGATTAACCCATAAATCTTTCTCAGGAACTGCCAGCGCCGCTAGGAAATAATTCACCGACCGTTGTGCCATGGCCTTTTGTTCCATAGCATCAAAGCGTTCTTCACCATTATCTAGGATAAAATCAAAGCGCATGGGATTCTCTGGGTGAACAACCAAACCTCGCAATAAGGCTGGACGAAAAGAAGGTGATAATGACACCAAGCTCCCCGCCTCTGGCAGGCCCAAGGCAGATTGTGCGAAACAATTAGAATATGGAGTGATACAAGTAAATGAGAAGGAAAGAACTAAAATGAAATAAATTGCTTTTTTAAACATGATTTTACCAAGATTTAAATATTTTTAGCGTAGAATAGTTCAATTATAACATCTTAATTCGAAGATAACAAATTATCCTGCACCATAAGTTTTAGGCATTGCACCCACATCGAGGAGACATTAAGACTTTCAACCAGCTGCCATTTTTGGCCGCCAAGTGCTTTAAACTGATGAGCATACTCTTCCCCTATCTCAACCGTTGTTTCCAAACAATCCGCAACGAACGCAGGAGAAAAAACTAAAACCTTTTTAATGTTTTTCTTAACCAACCCATTAATGACTTCATCTGTATAAGGCTTAACCCAAGGGTCTTTGCCTAAGCGTGATTGAAAACACAATGTGTATTGATCTTTAGAGATGCCAAGTTCTTTAGCTAACAAACGCGTGGTCTGAAAACATTGAGCGCGATAACAGTATTGATTCTTGCTATGATACGTTTCACAACAGTCCCCCAAACGGCAATAACCACTGCACGAACCTTTTAATATCTGACGCTCTGGCAGACCATGATAACTAAACAAAATATGATCATACTTTTCTTGAGCCATATATTTCTTGCCCAACTCAACAAAAGCTTTAATAAATAATGGATGTTCTAAGAACTGACTTATCACCGTTAACGAAGGAATGATTTCCCAATGCTTTATCTCATCCATTAACTTTTCATGCGTAGATCCCGTCGAGGCACTGGCATATTGGGGATATAAAGGGATGACAATTAATTGCTTAAAACCTTTATCTTTAAATTGATTTAAAGCCTCATGCATGGATGGGTTTTGATAACGCATGCCTAAGACAACGTGATAATCTGACCCCAAAGCAGTTTGCAATAATGCGGTTAAATCTTCACCATAGAATTTAAGTGGCGATCCCCGCTCTGTCCAAAGCTTCTTATACCCTGCAGCAGATTGAGGCGCACGAAATGGAGCGATGATTAAATTGATCAACAACCAACGTTGCCAAAATGGGATATCAATAACCCGGCCATCCATCAAGAATTCACGTAAATATTTACGCACATCCTTGACCTGATAACTATCAGGGGTACCCAGATTCAGAAGTAAGACGCCAATGCGAGGTTTTGACATAGAAAAATTTTACACAACACAAACACCGGGGGTAGACCCGGTGTTTGGTTGTTCATTTGTAAGGAGAACAACTCCTGTTTATGTACTACTTATCAAGTGGGAACGTTGCAATATCTAAAGCCCCACCAACAGCCTTCTTCATCATGTAGAAGGTACCTTTTAAGATACCACCTGGCAATGATAAAGGTAAGAAACTGTCAGCTTTGGCTTCAGCCATTGCATGGTCCTTAATTTCTAACGGGGATGTAACCACCGTTGAAACCCCACCCTTAAGCTTTTCCACTGCGGCTGGCCAAGCAAAAGATGGTGTCGTAAAGACCACTAAAATTGCTGCAACGAGTAATAATGAGAGCGTGTTTTTCATATGCTCCTCCTTTTTAAACGCAGGCATAGATGCTTGCATCTAATTAGAGTATGCCACTCAACACTATGAAAAACAAGGATTTACAACCCAAACCAGAAAACGTTTCCCTCGCTTACCACTCTAAAGCGCCACCTGTTTGATACTCGGTAACGCGGGTTTCAAAGAAATTTTTCTCTTTTTTAAGATCAATAACCTCAGACATCCATGGGAATGGGTTGCTGGCGTTATAAACACGTGGCAAACGGAGCTTTTCTAAGCGTCGGTCTGCAATGTACTGGATATATTCACTCAATAAAGGCACATTTAAGCCTAAAACGCCCCTTGGCAAACAATCTTGGGCATAATTGATTTCTAATTGAACAGCCTTCTTAATACGTTCAACCAAGTGGTTGGCAAACTCGGTGGTCCAGCAATATGGGTTTTCATCAATGATCGAATTGATCAGCTGAATCCCAAAATTCATGTGTATACTCTCGTCACGCAAAATATACTGGATTTGTTCACATGTGCCAGGCATACGGTTTTGACGACCAAACGACAACATGGTCACAAATCCGCTGTAAAAGAAAATCCCTTCGGTCACAACATAAAAAGCTACCAAGTTATCTATGAACTTTTGCAAACCTTCCTTGGTCGACAAATCAACATTCTCATCTAAGATGCCACTGGTGCAGCTCATAGAGAATTCATCTTTTTCATAAATGGATTGATTCTCACGGTACATGTTGAAAATTTCTGATTCATCCAAGGATAAAGATTCAACTGTATATTGAAATGTATGGACGTGAATGGCTTCTTCGAATGCTTGGCGCAATAAATACTGACGGCATTCTGGATTATCAACTAGTTTATAAATTGATAAAACAATGTTGTTACCTACCAAGGTTTCTGCTGTTGAGAAGAAACCCAAGTTTCGTTTGATGACATGACGTTCATCTGGCGTGAAGAAGTTTGGATTCTTCCATTGTTCAATATCGCGTTGCATGGAAACTTCCGTTGGCATCCAGTGATTGGCGCACGCATCTAAATAATAATGCCATGCCCATTTATATTTAATAGGAACTAATTGATTCACGTCGGTGGTGCGATTATTTAAAATAATGCGCTTGCTATCCGCAGAGACGCGCTCTTTGGACATGCTAATCCCACCAACACATTCTTGTTTTTTATCTTTTAACTCACTCATACTAACCCCCTACTTATTGACAAGACTCACAATCTTGCACTGGTTCTGCGCTTAACTTCGCTGCTGGCGCATCGTCGATCACACGACCGCGCTCATCACGCTGACGTTGACCAACCACGTTGTCATATTTTCCAATATCCAAAGTACTTTTCTCAATGCGGGTCGCACCCATAGAGCGCAAATAATAGGTTGTCTTTAAACCTTTTTCCCACGCATACATATACATATCACTAATTTTTTTACCCGACGGTTTGGCTTGATAGACGTTTAATGATTCGCCCATATCAATCCATTTTTGTCGACGGCTACCTGCATCTAAAATCCATTCATATTCAATTTCAAATGCGGTGGCATATTTTGCCTTCAAGGACGCAGGAATGCGCTTGATCTCTTGAACAGATCCATCGAAATATTTAAGATCATCAATCATTTCTTGATCCCAAATATTAAGCTTCTTTAAATCTTCAACCAAGTATTCATTGATAACGGTAAATTCACCGGAAAGATTGCTCTTAACAAACACATTCTTATACATAGGCTCGATCGATTGGGTGACACCTGTGATATTTCCAATCGTCGCTGTTGGCGCGATTGCCATGATCAAGCTGTTACGCAGGCCATGTTGTTTGATCGCCGCACGCACAGGCGCCCAATCCATCGACGCAGATTTATCCATATCTAAGAAACCACCGCGTTCTTCTTCAAGCAAGGCAATTGTGTCGATGGGCAATAAACCACGATCCCATTTAGAACCCTTGAATGTCGAATATTGACCACGTTCTTTAGCTAAATCAACCGATGCTAAAATGGCATAATATGAGATGGCTTCCATGCTAACATCCGCAAAATCAACCGCTTCTTTTGATGCATAGCTAACATTGATATTATATAACGCATCTTGGAAACCCATCAACCCTAAGCCTACGGGACGATGACGTTGATTCGCATTTTTAGCTTCAATAACAGGATAGTAATTAATATCGATAACATTGTCGAGCATGCGAACTGCGGTTGCGACTGTTTCTTTTAACTTCTTATGATCAATCCCAACAGCATCAACGTGCGCGGCCAAATTCACCGAACCTAAATTACAAACTGCTGTTTCATCGCTAGATGTATTGAGCAAGATTTCTGTACATAAGTTGGAACTATGCACCACACCGACGTGATCTTGAGGAGAACGCACATTGGAAGGATCTTTCCATGTCAACCAAGGATGGCCAGTTTCAAAAACCATGGAGAGCATCTTGCGCCATAATTGAACCGCAGAAATAACTCTGAAATTCTTAATCTTACCTTCTCTGGCTTTTTGTTCATATTCTTCATAACGTTTCTCAAAAGCACGACCATAAATATGATGCAAATCTGGTGCTTCAGATGGCGTAAACAATGTCCAATCCGCATTGGCCTTAACCCTTTTCATAAATAAATCAGGGATCCAGCTAGCGGTGTGCATGTCATGTGTACGACGGCGATCATCACCTGTATTCTTACGCAATTCTAAAAATTCTTCGATATCCAAATGCCAAACTTCCAAATATGCACACATGGCGCCTTGGCGTTTGCCACCTTGGTTAACGGCGAGAGCTGTATCATTGGCAACTTTCAAAAAGGGAATTACACCTTGGCTCTTACCATTGGTGCCCTTGATGCGACTGCCCATGGCGCGAACGCTGGTCCAATCATTTCCAAGACCACCACTCCACTTAGACAACATGGCATCGTCTTGGATGCACTTAAAGATATGTTGCAAATCATCTTCAATGGTTGTTAAGAAACATGACGATAATTGTGGATGACGGGTTCCAGAATTAAACAGCGTCGGTGTTGAAGACATGAAACGGAAGGTTGAAAGAACATTGTAAAACTCAATGGCCTTCTTATTCTTTTGAGCCCCTTCATTAACACATAAGCCCATGGCCACACGCATCCAGAAAATTTGTGGCAATTCGATACGACGATCTTCCCAATGAATAAAATAACGGTCATACAATGTTTGCAAGCCCATATAACGGAAAATAAAATCGCGTTCTGGAACAATGGCTTGGCCTAAAGCTTTTAGATCAAATTGCTTTAATTGTGGGTCGAGCAATTCTAATTCAACCGCTTTGTTAACGTACGCAGTTAAATACCCTGGATACTCAACGCGCATGCGATCAAAAGAAACTTCATAACCTAAAGCTTCTTGATATTCCATGAGCAATAGCAAACGTGATGCCACATAACCATAATTAGGTTCTTTTTCAATAAAAGAACGGGCAGACATGATATTGGCTAATGCCAATTGACGCTCGGTCATGCCATTAAAATAATTTTTCACCGCTTCTTTAAAGATAACATCAACGGAAACATCCGAAACACCTTTGCAGCATGATTCAAAATTAAAACGAATTTCATCTAAATCAATGGGGCGATCGCCCTTAACAGTCTTTATGACTAAATTCTTAGCCCATTCAAAAGATTCTGCCGGGACAACGGTTTGAGCCTTTACCCGACGAGATTTAGCGCGTTCTTCACGGTAAATAATATAACGCTTGGCCACCTCATGATACCCAGCGGACATAATGACCTTCTCAACCACATCTTGAATTTCTTCAATATTAACAGCCTTACCTTCTGGCCATTTGGTGCGGACATCAATAATAACTTTTTCTGAAAGCTCATGTGATTTCTCAATCAAGATTTCATTATAAACACCTTTGTTGTGGGCAATCAATGCCTTGGCAATGGCTAAGGTGATTTTTTCTTGCTTGAAAGAGACAACTTTACCGTCACGCTTGATGATGGAATACAATTCAAACAATTGACGACGTGCTGCATGATGACGACGGTAGGAAGCATAACGCTCGCCGCATTCTTTAAAACCATTTTCATACAATTGACGAATAACTTCGTCTTGAATTTCTTCAACGGTTAAGAATGGTTTTTCAACCGCACGTTCTTTGATCACCTCTACAACGCATTGGGTCACGCGCTCTGCATCTTTCATGTATTCTGTAGGCAATTCTGATTCCCGAGGCAAACCTAATTGCTCTTTAAAGGAATTAGCTACCGCATGGGTGATGCGATTAGGGATAAACTCGATGACCTGACCGTTGCGTTTTTGGACCTTGATGTCAAATGAATTGGTGGTTGAATTATGCGGCATTGACGATCTCCTTGAAATAAACAAAAGCACTATATATATGCATGACGAAATAATTAACTACTACATATAGTATGTAAAGAAAAATACAATGTCAAAGCTTTTTCAATTTTTTTTAATCAAAAAAGCTGATTATTTAATTACTTTTTTCCGACGGAATAACGACGTTCTACCTCTGCCCAGTTAACCACATTCCAAAAATCTGCAATGTAATCTGGTCTACGATTTTGATAGTGCAGATAGTAGGCATGCTCCCAAACATCAATCCCTAAAAGAGGAAATTTTCCTTCCATGAAGGGGCTATCTTGATTCGCGGTTGATGAAATTTCTAATTTGTTTTCTTTAGTCAATGACAACCAAGCCCACCCTGAACCAAAACGGGTCGTTGCAGCTTGAGCAAACTTTTCTTTAAAGGCATCAAAGGTGCCAAACGTATGTGTGATCGCAACCGCCACTTGGCCTACAGGCGCACCACCTGCGTTTGGTCCAATGATTGTCCAAAACAGGGAGTGATTTGCATGACCACCCGCATTGTTGCGCACAACATTACGAATATCTTCTGGCACTGCATTTAAATTTGAAATCAAATCCTCGACGGACTTGGACTCTAAATCAGCCTTGCCCTTGAGCGCATTATTAACATTATTGATATAAGCTTGATGATGCTTGGTATGATGAATCTCCATGGTGCGCGCATCGATATGTGGTTCTAAAGCATTATAAGCGTAAGCAAGCGTCGGTAATGTGTAAGCCATGTATGTCTCCTATTAAATCTACATTAAAATTTATTTTACAGCCTTTAAAACTTCTTCGTAATTGGGTTCAGAGGCAACCTCTTTAACCAATTGCGTATAGGTGACTTTGCCGTTTTCATCCAAGACAAAGATAGAACGTGCCAAAAGACCTAAACCCTTGATTAAAACACCATATTGTTCACCGAAATTCGTACGGTAATCTGACAGAGTTTTAACAGCCGTTGCATTTGCGGCACCGCACCAGCGTTTTTGGGCAAAAGGCAAATCTTTGCTGATGGTTAACACGGCAACGTTGGGTATTTTTGAAGCTTCTTGGTTAAAACGCTTGGTTTGTAAATCACAAACTGGCGTGTCGAGCGACGGAACAACCGACAAGATGACTTTCTTACCCTTAAACGATGAGATCTTAACTTCAGATAAATCATTAGCCACCAAGGTTGCATCTGGGGCCATGCTACCAACACTCACTTCATTTCCAACTAAGGTTAAAGGATTACCCTTCATGGTGATTGCGCCTGCACGTTCTGACATATCTACTCCTTTTATTTTTCTAATAATTGAGTTTTATAAACAAGTGCCGCTAAGATACCGCCGACAACTGGACCAATCCAATACACACCACAATGAGCAAAACCACCGCCCATTAATGCCGGCCCAAAGAATCGCGCTGGATTCATGGCTGCCCCAGTTAGAGGACCGCCCATTAAAATATCCATAGCAACCGTCAAACCAATAAACAATCCGCCTACTTTAGGAGCGCGATGATCAACCGCAGTTCCTAACACAACAAAAACCAAGAAAAATGTTAATACAATCTCTGTAATAATGGCCATGGTGTACGTTACCCCATCACCAACAGCAGGTGTACCCATATGAATTTGACTTAAAACACCCGCAGGTATCGCCGCGCGCAAAACGCCTGCTGCCGCAGCAGCACCAGCGCACTGAGCAATGACATAACCAACGGTGCTTTTTGCATCCATTTTCTTAATGGACCAAAGACCAATGGTGACCGCAGGATTTAAATGCCCGCCACTGACCGCTGCCGTCGCTGATACCATGACCGCGATGGCTAAACCATGGGCTAAAGCAATGCCTGTTAATCCTAATTTTCCACCTGTGATTTGATCTGCTGCGATTGAACCAACACCTATGAAGATGAGTGTGAATGTACCGATGAATTCTGCCACCAAAGCTTTTCTATTCATACGTTCCTTTCCATTTTTTCATCAAAATTCACTAGAGGAAGATATATTACATTCTTATTGGCTTTTGTCAATCGCTTGATGTAAACTATCCACATGTTTGTTTACAAAACACAGATCCGTTTGCACGATACCGACGCCGCAGGCATTATTTTCTTTGCTAATCAATTCAAAATAATCCATGATGCTTATGAGTTATTGTTGGAAAAGTTTGGTTTTAGTTTTCCTGAGATGTTTAAAGGCGGCAAGTACTTCTTACCCATCGTCCATGCCCAGTCAGATTACAAGGCTCCCTTGCATGCTGGCGACAAGATCACCGTCGGGATTACTGTTGGGCACATTGGCAAAACATCATTCTCTTTTGAATACACCATTCACAACGCTAAAAACGTTTTAGTGGGCACCGCCAAGACCGTTCATGTCACCATCAACCCCAAAACGAGCAAAAAAGTCCCCCTACCTCTTAAAATTCGCAAAGCTTTAGAAGTTTTTTCCAAACAAAAATAGTTAATTATTTAAAAATGTGGTGAGGCTGGATAATGGCGCAATGTTGACAATGACAGGTGTAAAACCCGTTGATTGCTCAAGGCCTTTTAATGTGGCAGGATCTAGTTGCATTTGAATCGATGAACCATCGACATTGGTTGTTAATTTAATGGATGATGGATTAAAATCAATTCCCCCTTTAGCCAGTTGCGCCTGATCTTTGATGATATCCTCAATCATCGTCTGCAACGCTTGCCAATCGACACCCTCACCACGTCTTAGATATTGCGCAAACTCACGCTTAAATAATTGAATATTCACAGCCACTTCTTGAGCCCATAATTGACGATATTTAGGCTCTAGATTTAAGAAATATGCCCGCAACAATGTTTGAAATCCTTGATTTAAATCAGGCACCCAAAGTCGCTCTTGCGGCTCAACTAAAACCTTATTTATTTCCAATAAAAATGCCATCCCAGCTTTTATACCCGTTACTGAAATGCCTTTTCTATAAAGAAGTTCTACATTTTCATTATCATTTGATCTTCCTGATTTAATACTTTCTTTGTACTCATCTAAGTTTTGAAATTCTTCATTGTCTGATTCAACACCTGATAATGTAAAATCTTGTGAATGAATGGTTATTTTATACAATCCCTTATTTTGCTTAATGGCTTGAACCCGACCAATGTTTTCAAGAATACGAAGTACCAAATTTTTTTCTGATAAATGCTGGTCTTGCGGTAAAACGCCTGCTACATGCTCAACATCCTCTAACTTCGTTAAAATATGCATAAAATCATCCCTACTACTAACCAACTGCGGAAATTTAATTAAACGATGCGGTGTTAACACCCTGTTAAAGACCAAAACTGGATACACCTCTTCTTTATTGACAATGAATGGTTTTGAAAGTTGAGTTAAATATCCCCGACCATCCGGATACTCATGTATTTGTCGATATCCTAAGAAATCAACTATCCCATCCTCAATCCCTTTAAAATGCTGTGTTGCATTAAATGCACGCCGAGCTTCTTGTAAAGAGACACCACCTTTTAACCTTTGTAACGGGCGAAAAACGCCATCATAAATATCCTCAACCAATAAGGGTGGAAATGCTGCTGTTTGCCCAGAACCTTTAACACCCAACCATGTACCATCGGCTAAAGGATAATAAACTTGCCGGCCATTTGCCACCCTAAACCACGGATAAATGCGCTTAGTAAACGTTTCTCTATCTGTTACACCTACGATGATTTTTCCTTTTCGTTCTTTTAATAAATCCTCAGCCACACGATTATCGCCAACAACAAAGGCGCTATAGTCATTCATATACTCGACGACTTTCTTACGATCGATTTCATAATCTGCAAGTGCGGCTGCATGTTGTGGGATTTGCACTTTTCCTAAAGCATGCACCGGCAAGACCTGCATAAATACTGGTCTTAAATTACCATCGTCTAACAAAGCCTCTTTAATTGCAGGGGTGAATTGCTTTAAAAGCAACGGATACTTATCTAATTGCTCTTTGACTACATAATCTGCCCAACGCGCATCAAACTCTTCCTGACTTAATTCACTCGATAGTTGTGCCCGATCACGATTGTCTTGCTTTATAATTATCTTCTCTCTGACAAGATTCCTATGCTCTCTTAAATATTTTCTATTGTTAATTAAATTCCATGTATCCCTCATTGAATATTTAATCTTCCCTGATATTTGCTTAACAGTACTTGGCCCATTTTCGAGAATCAACGCAACCTTCCTAGCAGCCATCTTGATTTGCCTCTTTGAACGAATTGATCGACGTATCAAATTATAATGGTTGCGCAATTCCGGTGTTGAATAAACATACCACTCTAACGTTTTCACACGCAAAGACAACCGCTCTGCCAATTGCTTGACCGAAATGGGCCCTAAATCTAATAATGCTTTAATTTTCTTTTTTATCGCCAATACCTCTACATCCGATGTTCTTTTTCTTGGCTCTAGCTTTACCTCAACGCTTTGTAAATCAAGACCACCCTGCACAGGCTCAATTGTTATTGCTGTCATGGCTTTGGAAACATTTAAGACCACACCACCAGAAAAATATTTTCTGGGGATCATTTCTTTTGTTGTGGGGTCTTGGGTTTCTTTGATGTAGTTGAAGGTCCCTTTTTTGAAGGCTTCAAGATATTGTTCGTATATTTTTTGCTTGGCTTGAGGGTCGCTGATATTGACCCCATCAATTTTGTTTTGATTGGCGTAGACCTGATTAAGGATACTGTCTTTTACTTTATTCTTGTACCACGTCGCTAATATTAAAGAATTATACACTTGTCGCAATTGAGCGAAATTATTGCCTTCGTTGACTTCCTTGGTTAATTGTGGAATCACAATGTCATTGAGAATGTTTTGGGTTGTTTTATTTGTTGTTTGAGACGCGATAAATCGCGTCTCTACGGTGTTTTTGTTTGTGGCCACATAATCTTGTTCAGTTAAAACTTTTAAACTTGATTCAACAATATAAGCTGTGCCTGTTTTTACATTTTCATAAATGACCGCTCGATCTGGGACAATCCAAACTTTATTAAAAACATTGATCGAAATATTTTTATTCTCAGATGACGCATAAATGCGTTTCCAGAATTCTTTTCCAACCTCGCCTTCTGGATAAACTAAGGATGCTGTCACTTGCTTTAAGAGATAATCTTGGGCTAAAACATCTCGACCCATTTGGGTTTGACCGAAACTTGTCGGAACGATATGGTCCTTTTCATATGGACTTAAATTGACCCACATGTCTTTTTCAGGCGTTGTTATGCTGGCTAGAAAATATTTTATTAATGTTGTTGTTTGAGACGCGATAAATCGCGTCTCTACGGATTCACCGCGAGATAAAACAAATTCAAATTTAAAAGGGTCTTGACGATCTATTTTAATACCCTTGAGGGTTGGTAAATTTTTGGGTTGGCTTAAATGCACCATTACCCCTGGGGCAGGAAGATTTAACTCATCTGCTTGTAGGGGTGTCAACGGCAATAAACATAGCATGAGACAGCAACTTAAGAACTGACGGGGCATGCGCAAATATAACATATTTTATAAATGTAACGCAAGTCGGTGATTCTACGTACGCGGGGACACAGGATTAACCTTACGTTGCAGGTCTTTACGGGAGATTTTGATGCCTTTTTCGATCAAATCCACTGGCCATGGGAAAAACGTACCTGGGATCTTAAAACTTGGTAGATGTTCTTGAAGCAAACGGACAATTTCATCAACTCTAATATTCGCATCTTTGGCATAATCTAAAAACGCCACCGGTCTTTGACCATACTCCCTATCTTCTTTGGGAACAACCATGGCTTGGGTGATGCCTTTGATCGATAGTAAAACTTTTTCAATTTCTTCAGGATGAATGTTCTCACCGCCTGAAATAAACATATTATCTCGACGACCAAGCACAGTCAAAATACCATCATTTAATACGCCTTGATCACCCGTATCAAAATAGCCGTCGGTGTTGGTGGGTAGATTCACTCTCCCTGCTTGAATATAACCTTTAAATAACGTCGTACCTTTGACTAGAATGGCATTGTTGTCGCCAATTTTAAGATCACGATATTTTAAAACCTTAGCCCCCTGACCTATTTTGCCTGTGGCAACTTGTGAGGACATTTCCGTTAAACCGTAGCTTGTAAAGGCATTTAATTGTAACGCTTGTGCTTGTTCAATGAGATTAACAGAAATAGCGCTCCCGCCAATCAACAGATACTTGAGGCTCTTAAGGGCTTGAACGCCTTGCTCATTAGACATCAAACGAAAGACTTGCGTTGCAACCAAGGATGCATGGGTGACGCTGCGCTTGATAATGGTTTCAAAAAGATCGTCTTCAACAGGAATAACGATAGCAGCTTTTGCAATCATAGCGCGCACAACGATCGCAATACCTGCCACATGAAATAATGGCAAGCATAAAAGCCAACGATCTGTTGCTGTTAATGGGATAACATCTTGTGAACCCAACGCATTGTAATAATGATTGCCCCAAGTATGCACCACAGCTTTGGGTTGACCACTTGACCCAGATGTTGCGATGACGGTGACTTCTTGCGCCTCATACGGCTGCCATGCTTTAATTTCATAATTAAAACCATGCCTTGCATCAAAATTTACAATCTCATTTAAGATGAGCGTGCGTTGAGGAATCCCATGATGTGTTGATTTAATTTGGGCAGATGTTAAAAATAAAACGGCATGGATTTGGGAAAGATAGGCGCTAATACTTTGAGCAGGCAATTTAGGATTAACCGGACAAACCACTACCCCCATGCGCCAAAGGCTTAAAACAACTATGATATATTCCGGAGAGGTTGGTGCACAAATGGCAACACGATCTCCTGCCTTAAGGCCAATTGTCTTCAATTGTCCCGACGCATTGGCGCAATAAACATCCATTTGCGACCATGCAATCTTGCGCGTTCCCCAGATGATGGCGTAATCACTATTCATAAAAACGTTGTGTCCCAAGGCCGGCAACTTCGTCGGATAAACTTGCTAAAGCTTCCACCATAGCAAACCCTACAGGTGTTTCAAACGCAGATGAAAGAATAGCTTTTCGACCATTCTCCCTTGCCTCTTCAATCCAGTCAAGCGCCTTAACAACCCCACCAATCACCATAGGCTTAATCACATATGCCTTTACCCCATCATGATTAGCAAGGGTTGGCATGCAGCGCCCTGGGGCATTGATGCCGCAACGCACAACAGCCAATGTTTCATCCAAAGCAACCGGCATATGTGTTGCGTGATAAAATTCACTTAAACGATCCATGGTGCTAAGCGGCTCTTCAATAAATTCAATATTTTGATGACCAACGCACTCTGCAAACAAAACAGCTTCACTCATACTCCAGACTCGATTCCCATCTAAACGCAAAATCAAATCTTTGCCGACCAAGGCGCGTAAGTCTTGTACATTTTTAACATCGAGCGGAATATTACGATTACCAACTTTGAGCTTAAAAACCTTATGCCCTGTTGCGATCACATGCTTTGCTTCGTTTAGAATTTGTTCATTTGTTCCCTGTAATAAAAATGCACTTTGCACATTTTTATTTTCACCTTCTAAGAAATCCGTTAAGGACACTTGATTATTCAATGCTACGAGACTAAACAACGCCGACTCAATGCCAAAACGTGCGGATGAACAGGCATTGATTAACGCATCATTCTTCCGCAACTCTTGTAACAATGTTTTCATATCTAGAGGAACTTCGTATCCCTCAAATAAATCACTTAGCTCATCAAGGTCATGTTTGGCCTTCTTTATCGTCTCTAATGAAATCCCCGACAAGGGCGCAATCTCACCTTGAGCTAACGAGCCGTCGGAGGCAACAATCTTCCAATAATAACCAACGCGTTCATAGACTGTTGTGCCAGCAAAAGTAAAAGGCCTTATAAACTTTTTTGTAAATGGGACAATCAATGTTTGGGTGATGGTTAACGGCTGCACAGGACCCACCCGAGAGAATACAGAAAACTATAAATGATTAAAATTTGTCCTGTCTTGGCTAGTATGCCGTTTAATGTTGGCCCATCGGTTGAGGTGCACACAGTCTTGATAAGCGGAATGCTTAAAAATCCGACGATAGAAGCAACCACAATGCCTTGATGATCATGAGTTAGAAAAAAGACCAGAAAGGGCGTTAACATGGCAAGCATGATGCAGGCAATGTATTCTGCTCTCACAAAACCAGGACCAAATCTCACGGCCAAGGTTTTCTTCCCAACTTTTCTATCAGTATCAACATCACGCAAATTATTGACGGCCAAGATGCCACACGATAATGCGCCTGGCGCTATCCCCGCTAGAACAAGTGACCAATTCATATCTAAGGCTTGCACATAATATGTTCCCCCAACAGCCACAGGACCAAAAAATACAAAGACAAAAAGATCACCTAGCCCTAAATATCCCAGCGGCTTTTTACCTGCAGTATAAAAAATTCCCGAAATGATCGATAGCACAGCAATGATAAGGATGGGTGTTTTGCCACGTGTATATAAATAGACGCTGGCGACAATAGCTAATAAAAACGCAATGCCCGCCGCAATTAAAACTGTTTTGGGTTTGATTAAACCCGCTTGAGTGACACGCACAGGACCTTTGCGTTCTGCAGTGTCTGCTCCTTTTTTAAAATCACAATAATCGTTAACGAGGTTGGTGGCAATTTGAATCATAAGCGCGCCAAAGGCACAGGCAAATGCTGAGGGCAAATGAAATGCACCGTCGCCATAGGCCATGGCTGTGCCAATGAGCACAGGCGCCAAAGCAGCAGGCAATGTCTTTGGACGCAACGCTAATATCCACGCAGATATTTTCATTATGGGCGTTTAGGAAATTTTGAGAAATCAGGTTTACGTTTTTCTTGGAAAGCATTACGACCCTCTTGACCTTCTTGGGTCATATAAAATAACAAGGTGGCATTGCCTGCTAATTCTTGCAAACCTGCTTGCCCGTCGCAATCAGCATTGAGCGCTGATTTTAAACACCGGATGGCCAACGGTGAATGCTGTAGGATTTCTCTGCACCATTGTACTGTTTCTTGCTCAAGCTTTTTATAAGGAACAACCGTATTAACCAAACCCATCTCAAGGGCTTGTTTGGCATTGTATTGACGGCACAAGAACCAAATCTCACGCGCCTTCTTTTGACCGACAATGCGCGCCATATAACTTGAACCATAACCCCCGTCGAAGGAACCAACCTTCGGACCTGTTTGACCAAAGATGGCATTGTCTGCTGCAATCGTTAGATCACAAATCATTTGTAAAATCTGACCACCACCAACCGCATATCCTGCGACCATCGCGATCACGGGTTTAGGACACGTGCGAATTTGACGTTGAAAATCTAGGACATTTAATCGGTTGGTACCATCTTTATCTTTATAACCAGCATCACCACGAATTTTCTGATCACCACCGGAACAGAACGCATCCTTACCTTCCCCCGTTAAAATAATCACACCAATCTTATTATCATCACGCGCCTCATCTAAAGCCTTCATCATTTCTTTAACCGTAACCGGTGTAAACGCATTACGACGATGTGGGCGATTGATAGTAATTTTAGCGATGCCTTCTGCTTTCTCATATTTTATTTCTTCAAAAGCGCCGGCACTTTTCCATTTGATTGTAGACATTTCAATACCTCGGGATTAGATGCACGTGGGCATGCATGACAATTTGTCCTGCACTTGCGCCACAATTGACTTGGATATTATAACCTGTTGGGTTATGTTCTTTTTCTAAAATTTTTTTGGCTTGATTGATTAAGGCAAAAACAGCGTCGATTTCTTGAGAGGTCGATTCAAAAACGGTTGTATGATGACGCTTTGGGATAAAAAGCATGTGGCCTTTTGACAATGGCTTAATGTCATAGAGCGCATAGGCTAAATCATTCTCAAGAACTTTAGGTAAATTTTTACAAAAAATACAATCAGACATGGCAGGGTTACACTTTCAGACTACGTTGCAACTCATCAACATCCTTTTTAGCTTTTGCTGGGGTGGTATTAAAAATGGCACAATAAATTTCAATGGCCATTTCTTTCTTGCCTTCCATCAACAATTGACGCACATCAAACATGGTGGGCTTACCTTTTGGCAAATTACCTTCACGGCGTGCTTTATTCATCATCAAGTAACGACGACCAGAATAGATTAGAACCCCACTTAAAACCATCAATAGCATTGTATAAGCGATGACAACCATTAGGCGAAATCCTCTATGACTTTTTTAACTTCCACATCGGCTTTATCTATTTTAGCTTTACATGCACGCAATAAATTAACCGCCTCTTTGATGCGTTGACCCAAATCATCAACGTCAATCTCATCGTTTTCAATTTCAGCGATCAATTCATCTAAATGCTTTAATGCTTCTTGGTATTTGATATCTTTAGACATGTTATTTTATATCACTTTCAACGACGCCATCCTCAAAGGTTGTAAAAAGCTGTTTTGCCTTTAAAGCGTCTTTCTTAGAGTATATCACACGGCCATCTTTATTGCGCGTGATAGAAAAACCGCGCTTTAACGTATTCTTGGGATCCGCCATATCAATTAACTTTTGATATTGTTTTATTTTATCCCTTGCCCTCTCTAGGCGCAAATGAATTGTTTTCTTTAATGTGACTTTATACTGCTTCAATCGCTCTTGTGAAACCTTGATCATGGTCACCGGCGTGCGCTTAAAGGCATCTGCCAAAGACTTCACATGGCGCTGTTGTGCTTTTAGATACTCTTGAGCCAATTCGATCACGCGCTTTTGACGATCATCGATTTTCTCCATACATTCTTTGACCCGATAAATTAAAAACTGCGCTACTGCTGTCGGGGTTTTTGCAAAGGTGTGCGCTGCAAGATCAGTGATCGTCGTATTTATCTCGTGGCCAATGCCGCTTATAACGGGCAAGCTGCTTTGAGCTATGGTTGTGGCAATAAGCTCGCTATCAAAACAACTCAATTCTGTGACCGATCCTCCACCTCGAGTGATCACAATGCAATCAAGCGCCATGCTATTTAATACCTTTAATGCATTAGCCACAGATTCTTGTGCATTCTTACCTTGCATCGTGGCATCTTTGATAAAAACCCTAAAGCCATACCCACTGCGTTTTAACTCGTCAGTAAAATCATGATACGCCGCACTGTCAAAAGATGTGATCAAACCAATATTTAACATCAAATCCGGCAACACAAGCCGTTTATTTAAATCTAAGGTCCCTTTGGCTTTTAGCATGGCGATCAAGCGTTGACGGTCTTGAGCTATCTTGCCCAAAGTATAAACAGGATCTATGCTTTCTACAATCGCGCGGATTTGACCAAATGGTGCGTAATAATCAATCTTCAGTAAAAGCTTAACTTGGATATCTTCTTTTAGCGCAAAACCATTCTCAGTGCTTTTTAGGATTTGATCTATTTTAAGACGAGTGTTGGCCCAGATGGTGGCGCCAATTTTTGCAACGACTTGATTCGACGATGCTTCTTTTTCACTTAGGGTAAAATAAAGATGATTATTTTTTTCACGTAGTTCTTGGATTTCACCACAAACCCACAAGGCTCTGGGGAAGCCGGACTTTAAAACATCCTTAATGAAATTGCCTAACTCAGATACCGTCAGGAATTCTTCGCTCATGCTTTAAGTAATCCTAAATCTAACATTTCTTTTTCTAAAGCTTGGCCGGCAGGGATGATGATTGATTCCATAGCTTTTAATTTCTTATCAAGTTCATGCTTCATGCCGTGAAGTTTTTTGGCATTATCTGGCGTCTTACGTTGCAAATCAGCCACATACCATTGTTCAAAATCTTTATGTTCTTTAAATAATGCATTGAACTCCTCCAACGCTTTCATGCAAACAATAATGCTCTCATGTTTTTTAACGCATGCCAACTCCTTCACAGCCCCCCATGTGCGCATGGCAAACCCTTGGGTGATGAATTGGCGCTGGTCCATCACATAAAATGTTTCTAGATTCTTTTCCATCTCATCTAGAAAAGCCACTAAATCTTTCTTCATTTGCTGCTCTTGTTGAAACTTCACAATGATTGGAATCATCAAAAATGCCTTATTTAAAAGGTTTATAATGTGTTAATGCCGCCCATAATTGATCCCATTGCATGACAGGCATCACCGTCGAATAATCATCTGTCCACGTGCGCATTGGCTTATAATCCCCTGTATGCAATTCACGCCAACCCTCTTTGCTGATCAAATGAATAAAACGCTCTTGATCCCACGTCATCACCGCCCAAAATGTTCTTAAGGTAATTCCGTTTTGCTCTGCTTCTTTGATTGCAACGTAGGCCCCTGTTTCTAAAGCAATATTTGCGAGCACCGGTTCAAGATTGAAATATCGACTCGGGATATGCAATAAAATTCCGCCTCGTTGAGTTAAATGTTCCTGATAAATTTTAACAACATCTTTATTGATCAAATGCACAGGGATCGCATCACCGCCAAATGCATCAACGATTAATAAATCATAAACACTGCCAGGGGTATTAACTAGCGACAACCTCGCATCACCGATAGCAACACGGATATGACCTGGGGCAGATGCCAAATACCAAAAATGGGATTTAGCAATGGATAAAACATCAGGATCCAGTTCGTAAAAATCCATCGGAACATCTGGCTTACTATACATGGCGGTTGTGCCAGCCCCTAAACCAATGGCACCAACGCGCTGTGCTTTAAAAATATCTTTTTGAAAAATCTCTCCCAACGGTGACAAGGGACTGTAATAACCCAAGGGCACAAAACGTTTGGACTCATCGGTCCATTGAATCCCATGCAGCGTCGTGCCATGCACAAACGTGCGCACACCATTCTTATCAAACACATCATAAATGCCGTAATAATTACGCTTCTTAACCAATGAATGATGGGGATTCGTCCAATAATCCGCCCCAATAGCAATCATAATCAAAGCTAACAAAATAAGCCGCGTGATTTTATGCGGATAGACAAATGCAATGATACCAAGCCCAAAGAGGAATTCAACTGGTGAATAAGATATTAAGGGGACAATCCAACTGGTGACAAATCCACCTAAAAAACCACCTAACGATATCATGACATAAAAGAACGTTAGCTTGCCAGATGATGGTTTTGATTGGATCAATTCTTTTTGTGTAAACAAACACAAGAAAAATAAGATCAGATTAAATAAGATCACCGACCATGCAGCCGGCAAAAATGATGTTCTGACTTGAAAATAAAACGTAACCCCAAGTGTAATGGCAATAGCAGGAATAAATTTAAACCAAGATGGATACCAAGGCTTACTCTTAAAACATAAAATGAAACTTAACAGATAAATGCTAAGCGGGATGATCCACAATAATGGGATGGGCGCTACTTCATAAGTGATTAAATTGGTGACGGATAAGAATAACATGACACCGGCTGCACTGAGCAACAACCAACGCAGCGCCTGTGACCTTGTGACAACAGCCGCCCCCTCATCTTCTGTCTTAACATCTTTAACCGTAATCACTCGAAAAGCCCAAATCGTAAGCGCGACCAACAAAACATAAATCACGCGCCAAATATTTAACTGCTCGGTATTGGTTAACAATGGTTCTACAAAAAATGGATAAGACCATAAGGCGAGAAACGAACCAACATTTGAGATAGCATATAAAATGAAAGGATGATTACGTCGAGCATGGTCGCTGGATGACAACCACGCTTGAGTGACTAAAGAAATCGTTGATAACACCAAGAACACTGGTCCAATGGTTGTAATTAACCGAACAAAGATATCCAACACCAATGGCATGCCGGATGCATGATGATCGACATGAATACTGCGTCCTGGAAAGAAGAAAAAGGGTATGAGCAATAAAACTAAGTGAATCTTCAAATATTTCTTAAAACCAAACATGTCAATGCCCTTATGCGCAAACGCATACCCCGCCAAGAGCACCGCCTGAAAAAACACCACACAAGCCCCCCAGACCAAATAACTACCACCGTAAATGGGCAACAATAATTTCGCAATGATCAATTCAATCTGAAATAAAAGAAATGCGGAAAAGAATGTGATGACGCTAAGTAATAAGAAACTTAATTGAAACACACACGCTCCTTGATTAAAAATGGCGGAGAGGGAGAGATTTGAACTCTCGATCCAAGTTACCCCGGATAACAGTTTTCGAGACTGCCGCATTCGACCACTCTGCCACCTCTCCAATATCCAAAAGTCTTTTTCAAGCCGCTAATTATACATTTCTTCCCTTTTTAAGGGAATTAAATTTGAAAAGTACATCACGCGGGCTATGTCGGTCAGTTTCAATAATTTGACAGCTTTACCAAGCGTCACGGATTTTCCTAACAACTGCTGAGCCATTTCAAAACGTGGCGTGCGCTTCAATGATTTCTGAGGCAATGACAGTAAAGCAACATGAATGGTTGGGTTATCATTGATAAAACCTAATTTGATGCCATGCTCCATGATCTCGCGCAGCAAAAGGATTGAAAAATTAATCTTATGTGGTCGGGTCTTTTTAACCCACGCGTCTTTATAACTTTCAACCACCTTAGGGGTTATTTGAGAAATGTATTTGATCGACGGATAAGCGACGCTTAGAAACTCACTAAAATGCAGAATCAATTGTGCAAAACGACCTTGGGTAATATCGCTATACTGATCTTGGATATGAACTAAAAATTGTTCAAAAAAAGCAACATATGAAATTTCACGAACAACCGTTAACATCTCACCCGATGCTATCTTCTTCTCCGTCGCCTCCAATAATTTCAAAGCTTCTTTTTCATCAGACCCTGCGACTTGAGAATATAATAATCCGCGTGCATAAAACTCGATGTAATACGTATCCCCAATTTTCTTAATATTACCCATTGCGATCAACGCTCTATTTCAATATCAATGACGCGCCCTTTTTTAAAAGGCCGCTCATTAGATTTTAATAACCATACACTATAAAACCTCATGATATATGTAAACATAATCCAAACCATCAAATCACGCACGATGGACCAACTAGACTTCACTGTCGCACTAATAACAGCCAGTGGTGCTAAAAGTTTAAATAAGAACGCCAATAATATACCCCAAAATCCAAACGTATTAACCACAAACAAAAACGCCATCATCCACGACGTCACCCCTAGAACATTAGACATCGTCACACAATAACGCGACAGTACCGGTTTAAATTTTTGATTATAAGAAAATGGAAAGATAAAAATTAAGAATACGACGATCAATGCATACGACACAACGCTTAAAAACGGTAAGAGCAACTGCGATGCCTTGGTCACCCCCCAGAAAAACAAAGCCCCCAACAGCACAATCGCTGCTACGAAAAACAAGAAAACTGTAAAACCTTTAAAGCCACTGTAGACTTTTATCATATTAAGTGGGACTCACTTCGAATCCCTTTTATAAAAAAACGGAGAGGCAGGGATTCGGTGCCCTCCAGTCGCCTTTGGCTCCTTACGGGTCAGCCACTCGGCCTGTCTATTATGATGCTCCTGCTCGTCGCATCAAACAGGCCTCACTTCGAATCCCTTTTATAACAAAACGGAGAGGCAGGGATTCGAACCCTGGGTCCCTTGCGAGACAACGGTTTTCAAGACCGCCGCATTCGACCACTCTGCCACCTCTCCAAAATTTACGCGTGCAAATATACCACCCGACGTCGGATATGTCAACTAGGATGGGACAAACAAGAGCTTGTAGATCGTGTGGTAAACATTCACGGTTTGATGGGATAAATGTTTAACAAACGTGACCAAAGAAAACTCACTCATCACCATAGCTAAAAGCAGCGCGGCGATGATCACATGAAAGATGAAAGCCAAACCAAAACTTAAGAAATATCCCCCCTTGATCGTCGCCTGTTCGCTTTCATGCAAGTGTTGCGCGGTGACAACCACATGCATGGTCCAAAAAAAGCTTAAGACCAAGATGGCCGGATTTTCATATCTGCCCAAAACACCCGTGGTATGCAAAATTAAAAAGGCTATGCTTAAGATAAGTGTATAAATTGGAATGATTAAAGCAGCAACTTCGGCGATGGGTTTTGCAAAGGCTAATAGTTTAGTGACAATGGTTTGACCGAAGGTGAAGATTTCTTGGAAATTGTAAACAAAGAGGTAAACCACCACAAAGGCTTCAACGCCATATAGCAACCACTGCTCTTTTGGTTCTCCGACAGCAACCACAGTTTTATAGAAAGACCACACCAAGGCAACAAGGAATGGAACTAAGAGGATAAAACAAATGAGTTTTAAAATGCCCAACAAATTGGCTTTCACAACAGCTCCTATCGACGGGTGATCTTGGTTGCTCCGCCCATATATGGACGTAACACTTCTGGGATCACCACATCACCCTCTTTGGTCTGGTAGTTTTCTAAGATGGCAATCATGGTGCGCGGCAAAGCCACACCTGAACCATTGAGCGTATGTAAAAATCCTTTTTTCTTGCCGTCTTTGCCTTTATAAGAAATGTTGGCACGACGCGCTTGGAAGTCTTCAAAATTAGAACAGCTTGAACCTTCAAGCCATTTATCCAAACCAGCTGCATAAACTTCTAGGTCATAGCATTTAGCAGCGGCAAAACTAATATCCCCACTAGCCAACAACAACACACGGTAAGGAATATTCAATAATTCAAAAATCTTTTTAGCATTCACAACCAAGGTCTCTAATTCTTCATAAGAGGTTTCAGGACGGACAAACTTAACAAGCTCCACCTTATCAAATTGGTGAACACGAACAAGCCCACGCGTGTCTTTGCCATAGGAACCTGCTTCACGTCGGAAACATGTTGAATAAGCTGTATAATATAAAGGCAATTGCTCTTCTTCGAGCATTTCATCACGATGGATATTGGTGACAGGCACTTCTGCTGTTGGGATTAAATATAAATCATCAGCGGTTACATGGTACATGTCTTCTTTCATCTTAGGCAATTGCCCTGTCCCTGTCATTGACGCGGCATTAACCAAGACCGGTGTAAACATTTCACGGTAACCATGTTGGCTTGTATGAACATCTAACATGAAATTATACAAAGCTCGTTCAAGGCGCGCGCCTTGGTCTTTGTATAAAATGAAATTAGAACCAGAAAGTTTGGTGCCGCGTTTAAAATCAATGATGTCTAAATCTTCACCGATTTCAATGTGTGTCTTTGGTTTGAAATCTAATTTAGGAAGATCCCCCCAC
The DNA here is from genome assembly GCA_964572155.1 of uncultured Planctomycetales bacterium. Classification (GTDB taxonomy): domain Bacteria; phylum Omnitrophota; class Gorgyraeia; order Zapsychrales; family Fredricksoniimonadaceae; genus JACQQW01. The sequence goes on from CAZNDZ010000002.1 coordinate 228,434, forward strand.
GTACCCACCACCCGATTTAACTCAGGACCACCGACGGGAACTGTGCTGTGCGGCATATTGGGAATAGTAATTTGAATTTCATAAATTTCTTGTTCAATTTTTTTAATGACCGGATCCATTGCGTCTATTTGCGCGGCAATTTGTTTCATGCTGGCAATGGTCATTTTGGGATCAGTTTTTTCTTTAATCATGCGGCTGATCGTGTCATTGGCGGCATTTTTTTGAGCTTTTAGATCATCAATCTCAACCAGTAATTGACGGCGTTTTTGATCCAAATCTAAAATCCTACTTAAATCAATATTAACGCGCTTAGCAGCTAAGCCAGCTTTAACTTTATCGACATTTTCTCGGATATATTTAAGGTCTAACATAATTAATTATTGGTCTTCTTTTCTTTTAACGCGATGTTAATTTGCTCTAAGAGAAACTTCGCATTGATGGGTTTTGATAAATAGTTTTCGCCGCCTTCTTCATAGCAATTGATGATGCTGCCTGGCGTATCCATGCTTGTTAAAAACAGCACGGGGATATTCTTGGTTATCTCCTCACTTTTGAGCATCTTACAGACAATTGGCCCCTTAATATCAGGCAAATTGTAGTCTAAAATAATCAAATCCGGTCTGTTTTCTTTAGCCAAAATAAACCCCGCATTGCCCTCAAATGCAGACAATGGCGTGTAACCACCCCGCGCGATCGTCGATGAAACCAACTTTTGATCGACTTCGCTGTCTTCAATGACTAAAATCTTGATATGTTTATTGTCAGGAGTTTTTCGGGAAAATTTTGCTAAAATCTTTGAAAACATGGAGTTATGTTATACAAATCAGGCAGGGGTGTCAATGTTAAAGTGACGCATTTACTCTAGAATAACACTTGAAAGGTTTCTTAGAATCACATCATGCTGTTCTTTATTAATTATGCCTATCTGATTTATGAGCCGACTATTATCTATGGCTAAAATTTGATCAATTAACACATCAGAATCATGTTCTAAACCGGTTTCCTTATTAGCCTTAATACGAACCCTTAATAATGTAGACGCATCTATGAGGGCGGTTGTCAGCGGACAAACAATCGTACTGGCTAAATAGTTATTTAATCCATCGGTTTGCACAATAACAACTGGCCTTACCTTCCCTGGCTTTGTACCAAAAGGAGGATTTAAATTTGCTAAAAAGATATCAAATTTTTTAATTTTCATGGGATTAAATGAGGGTCTAATAATTCCATTTCTTTTAATACTGCCATGGAATTATCTCGGACAAGTTTTGATTCTTTACGAAATTGTTTCATTAGATTCTTACGTCTATTTAACTTATTGTAAAGCTCTACCGCTTCATTAATGTACGCATTCCTTGAAATCTTTATTTGTTTAATCATATTCTCAGCCTCTTCAAAAATCTCATCTTTTAACTTTAGTGATAGCACTTTCATGTAAGCCTCCTTGGTATCACTAAAAGTATATACTTTTAAAAACCTAAATTCAAGAAATAAAGCGCCCGGAAATTTTTTAGGCGTGGATCGCGGCAGCCCCCGTGGCCTCTTAATCGCTAGCAGATCAAGACGCACTCCCACCGGGATCCTGTGGGCGCTTTATAAACGTTACACTGTTTGGTACGCTTCTAAAACTTTCTGAGTGATCTTTTCTTTTACTTCTTTGCTCATGCAACGCACCCGCTCGAACCAGCGTTCATTCTTGCGGTCAAGCTCGCTTGGCATGGCAACGAATAACCCGTTTTTGCCATCAATAACCTTAACACCTTTGATTAATAAAGCGTCGTTGATACCTAAATCCACAAACGCTTTGGTGCGGTTCCCGTCGGCATCTGGCAGACGGTGCACTTTGACAACTGATAATTCAATTTCATCTTTACCCATACCCCCTCCTTGTTTGTTTAACATGTTAAAAGCATAAATCATGTTTGATTATTTGTCAAATTATTATTTTATCTATAGTCAATTAGTTTATTGACCAATGAAACATAAAATATTGCAAAAAATGCAAGAGATGTTATACTTAAAGATATTTATTTATTTTTATTCTACCAAAGGACAACTTATGTTACTCGGCAAACGCATTGAGGCAATTCGTAAGGCAAAGAAGATGAAATTAACAGAACTTTCAAATGAAACCGGCATTCAGCTAGCCACCCTGTCCCGCATTGAAAATATGAAGATGACAGGCACGTTAGAGTCACACATCAAGATTGCCAAAGCACTTGGCATTGACGTAACGGAGCTGTACCGTGACATTGAAAAAGACAATGCCATTGTTGAATTTCAAGACCATCACGTTGCTGACATATTTACCCACAGCGATTCCGCCATCACAGAAATCTTAACCAAGAACATGCTTGATAAAAAAATGATGCCTGCGCTCATCCGCATTGAACCGTCAGGAAAAACTAATTTAGAACAGAATCGTCCTGGGAGTGAAAAATTTATCTTTGTTTTAGAAGGCCATTTGGAAGTTGAAATCAATAATCAAACATATAATTTAAATAAACACAGCACCATGTATTTCGACGCGTCCCTTCCCCATATATACCTTAACAAAGGAAAGACAAACGCCAAGATCTTATGCGTATCAACACCTGTTACACTTTAAAGGAGATCTACAATGTCTAAGAAAATACTCATCTGCGACGACGAAGAAGGCGTCCGAGAATCACTCAAACTAATCCTAGGTGAAACCCACGACCTCATCATCGTCGAAGGCGGCCAACAAGCCCTGCACGCACTGGCCCACTCTAAAGACATCGCACTCATTTTCATGGACATCAAAATGCCCAAAGTCAACGGCATCGACACCCTAACCGAAATCAAAAAGCATTACCCCAAAACCAAAATCATCATGGTCACCGGCTACAAATCCGTCGAAACCGCCGCCGAAGCCTCCAGACTAGGCGCATCAGGCTACATCATTAAACCGTTTAAGTCGGAAGAAATCTTGGAAGCGGTTAAAAAGCATTTAAGCTAATATGAATTTCTTCTCCATTAGCGCTTTAATCAATGCCATATCTTGTATCTGGCTTTGCATTTTTATTCTCTCGAACCCCTCTAAATCCAAAACCAATACAACTTTTTGCTTCTTTCTTATATCTGTAGCGTGTTGGGCAAGTTTCTGGTTTCTTTGGAGTTTCTTGCCATACACTAGTACAACATTTTTATACGAAAGATTATGCAACCTTTGCGCATTCTTTATATGCGTAACTTTCTTTCATTTTGCAACACATCTCATTAATGAATATGAGCGGTATAGAAGAATAATTTACTACTTATATATTTTTAACTGCTTACTAGCACTCTTATCTTTATTTACAAACCTGATTATCGAAAAACCTCAGACTGATATGCTAATTCCTTTGTATCCCCTTGCAGGAAAGTTATTCTTTATTCAACTCTTAGAATATATCCTTCTTCCAGGGTACTCTCTTTACATCATACATAGAAAAATTTTAAATAAATCTGGGGATACAACTAAGTTAAAAATTGTATTTTGGGGAATGCTAATTGGATTCTCAGGAGGCCTAACAAATTATCCTATGTGTTTTAAAATCCCCATTTATCCTTTTGGAAATATTCTTGTGCCTTTATTTGTCGTGTTCATTTCCTACGGAATCTTAAGGCATCAATTGATGGATATTCGCGTCATTATTCGAAAGAATTTAATTTATACCATCATGGTTATCTTGATTTCACTTTTATACTTCTTCTCGGTTTTCATCATTGAACATTATTTCAAATCAATATTTGGGTATAAATCCTTCCTAATATCTATTGTCTTTGCACTTATCATCAGCCTTTTGTTCATCCCGCTTAAAAATTTCATTCAGTCTTTTGTAGAGAAAATATTATTTAAAGGAAATTACCTAGAAATAACCCAAGAGAACTCTTTATTGAGACAAGAAGTCGCTCAGACGGAGCGGCTTAAATCGGTGGCTATTTTAGCCAGTGGGTTGGCGCATGAGATTAAGAATCCTTTGACTGCTTTAAATACTTTTGCGGAATATCTTCCCCAAAAATCCAATGACCCAGAATTCATTAAGAAATTTACACCCATTGTCACAAGCGAAGTCAATCGCATCAACGCACTCGTTCACGAACTACTAGAATTCGCCAAACCAGCTCCCGTCAACCTTAAACCCAGCAACATTCATACTTTGCTAGACGCGACACTAGATTTCTTAAGCAATGACTTCTTAAAAAACAACATCCGAATCATTAAGAACTACCCCAATGATCAACTAACACTTATCTCTATTGACACCAACCAATTCAAACAAGCCATACTTAATATCATCCTAAACGCCATCGATGCCATGCCCAGTGGTGGCACAATAACCATCACCACAGAAACCATCAATCAAACATTTCACCTCACCATCCAAGACACCGGACGAGGCATCAACCCCAAAGATATCCCCCACATCTTCGACCCCTTCTTCACCAAAAAAGACCACGGGACCGGATTGGGATTATCAGTAACACATGAAATCATTAAAAATCATCAGGGAAAGATATTTGTAGAAAGCAAACAAGACAGCGGGACAACGTTTATTATTGAGCTTCCATATGAATTACTTTGAAATTATAAATTTATTAATTATCTTAATTAACTTACCCATTGCCATTTTCTTATTGATAAATAGCAAAGGAAAAAAACCAAACATTTTACTAAGCTTTTTATGTCTTGCTGCTGTGGTATGGGGATTAGGCGCTTACAATTATTCAATAACAAAATCTAAAGATATCGCTCTTTTCTGGTGGCAAATAGCAAATATCGGAGGCATTTTATCAACGGTCATCTTTTATCACTTTATACTCGCATATCTGGAAATAAAACAAATTTTTCTTAGTGCTATAACCATTCTTTTAGCATCAATATTTCTAACTCTAAATTTCCTTTATAAAGAAATATTCATTGGTGAACTTAAATTTCTCTTTGATCAGTTTTATTATATAAATATCCCCGCAAATAAAATCAGCATTTTTCTTATCTATTATGTTAGTTTTTATTTCTTACTTCTTTCATATTCATTTTATTTACTCTTAAAAGAATACTCCATTAGTTCGGATATTCGTCGACTTCAGATGAAATATTTAATACTTGGTATGATTATAGGTTTTATTGGATGTCACGCATGTTTCATACCAATATTTCAAATTAATCTTTACCCTTACCTTAGTATCTTCATAGCTATTTATACAATTCCTATTTGTTATGCCATGATTAAGTATCAATTAATGGATATTAATATTATTATTAAAAAGAGTCTTGTATATACTGTTCTAATTTCTGTAATCTCCCTGTTCTACCTCATTCTTACATACATCACAGAACACGCTATACAGTCAATGATAGGTTATAAATCTATTTTTGTATCTACCCTATCAGCAACGATCATTGCTTTAGCTTTTATCCCACTAAGAAACTTAATCCAAACCATTATAGAAAAAACCTTATTCCAAGGCAGTTACATACAAAAAATTGAAGAAAACGAACTCCTCAAACAAGAAGTCGCTCAGACCGAAAGGTTGAAGTCGATTGCGACATTGGCTAGTGGGTTGGCTCATGAAATTAAGAATCCTTTGACGGTATTAAAGACTTTTGGGGAGTTTTTACCTTCTAAAATAGACGATAAAGAATTTTTACAAAAATTTGCGCCACTGATTAATAAGGAGATTAACCGCATCAATAGCCTGCTCCAAGAATTATTGTGCTTCTCCAAACCAACACCTGTCTTATTACAACCTAATAATATTCATCAAATCATTAACTCAACACTGGACCTTGCTTCAAATTCTATTAGCAAACAACACATCACTATTAAATGTTCTCTCCACAACGGAATGACATTGCTAAATATAGATATTAATCAATTCAAACAAGCCTTGCTTAACATTATATTAAACGCGGTTGATGCAATGCCGCAGGGTGGGGTTTTGACAATAACGACAACAATAGATCAAAATACATTTCAATTGCGCATTCAAGATACAGGTCAAGGCATCGACAAAACAGATATACCTCATATCTTTGACCCCTTCTTTACAAGAAAAACTCACGGCACAGGTCTTGGGCTATCGATCACTCACGAGATTATTAAAAATCACAAGGGAAGAATCTTTGTGGAAAGCATTAAAGACAAAGGCACAACATTTATCATCGAACTGCCTTACAACTCACCTTTATTATAAAGCTCAACTAACGCAGCAACTGGGATTGGATGGAATTGTTTCATAGAGAACTTTTGGATTTCTCCGATGGCGATTTCTTTGCTTAGGCCTTTGCGATATGAACGATCTGTTGTGATGGCATCATAGGTATCTGCAACAGCGATGATCGCGGCAATGATAGGGATTTCTTCGCCTTTAAGACCGGTTGGATATCCTTTGCCGTCATAACGTTCGTGATGATATTTAACACCATTGATAACTTCATCAAAACCAGTTAACGGCGATAAAATTTCAGCCCCACGTGTGGTGTGGGTTTTCATGATTTCATATTCTTCGGCAGTTAATTTATCAACCTTACAAAGAATTGATTCCGCAACACCAATCTTACCGATATCGTGCAATAACCCAGCGATATAAAGGTTCTCAAAGAACTTTGGAGGAAAATCATATGCTTTGGTGGCTTCCATTTGACGCGCAATGGCCAAGGCATATTTGGTCACACGCTCGGTATGACCGTGCGTATAGGCATCCTTGACTTCAATGGCAGACCCTAAGGCGATGGTTGTTTGAATAAATAAATTGCGGTTACGCTCTGCTTCACGTTTTAAGTCTTCAAACAATTGTGCATTTCTAATCCCCATGGCCACATCAGATGCTAAGGCGGAAAAGAAATCTAATTCTTCCTGCTCGAATCGGTTCCCGTCGTGTTTTTGACCTAAGAGCAAGATTGCCAACAAATGATGTTGATAATATGCAGGGACACAAGCAATCGCATTAAGCCGTGGCATTTGTTCACTCACTTCATGCAATAATTCTTTGGTGCCATTGCCGTTAGAAATAACACTTTCTTTCCAAATTAATTTATTAATGTCTTCCGCAACTAGGGCGTTGCGGTTTTCAACGAGATATTTATACTCTTTCTGACAAAAGAATTTAATAATAGGATTGGTTTTATCAAATCGTATAAATCCTTCAGGGATTCGTGAGCCGGGAGCTCCTCGAGAAATCGACAAAACGTAAATATCTTTGACGGGATCATACAGAATCATGCCCGCGTGATCGATATGAACACGCTGGACAATGGAACGAACAATTAATTTAATCAAAAGACGTGGATCATGGATTAAAATCATCCCCTTTGCCGCGGCTTCTAATTCTTTTTTATAATCGATCTTTACGGACATACGATTTATTTCTGGATTTGCGATAATACAACTTTCTCTAATTCTTCTAGGATCAACGGCTTGTGTATATAACTAATGACGCCCAAACTATTCGCTTCTTTAAAAGTTTCTTCTTCTTCAACACCTGTCACCATGATGACGCGCGTTTGATTATTAGCTTTACGCAATTCTCTTAAAACCTCAACACCTGTCATCTCTTCCATGCGCACATCTAACAGAACCAAATCAGGACTTTCTTTGGCAATGATATCTAAAGCTTGCCTTCCTCCCGACGCTAAAAGTACGTCAATGCCACGCTTCTTAAAAAAGCTACGCGCAAATTCTCTGACATCGCTTTCATCGTCAACGATCAACATTTTTGCCATAAGCGCCTCATTTTCTTATTTTCAACAACTACATTTTAAGTTTAACCAAACAATTTTTCTTTTACAAGGTCTATCACACAATTTATTTAGAAAACAACCGGCAATTCTATTTTCATCTTTGTGCCTATCATATATCGAGATGTCATAACCACACTGCCACCATGATTTTCCTCGATAATTTTCCGAATCACATACAGCCCCAACCCTGTTCCCTTTTTACTAGACAATTTTGTTGTGAAAAACGGAGTGAACAATTTCTCACGGTCATCATCTTTCACACCAATCCCGTTATCTTCAACAATGATTTCCAAAAAATTTCCTTGAGGTCGAGCGCGTATCAACAAAGTTGGCTCAAATCCAATCTCAACCTTCTCAGTTTTACGCTGCATCATGGCATCATAAGCATTATCAATCAGATTAAAGAACACTTCCTGCAACTGCGTGAAATTCGCCTTAAGTTTTGGCAAATTCTCATCAAAATCTCGCACAACTTTCAACTCACTGGTCTTAATCTTAAACTGCGCCATCTCAAAAGCAGACTTCAACACCGCATCAAAATCAACTTCCGCCAAACCAGCATCCCCTTTACGCGTATAACGCAACAACCCCTGCACAATTTCCCCACCCTGAACAACGTTTTCCTGAACCCTAGTAAACGCCCTCTCCAAATCATCAAACGTCTCTTTATAATTATCCGGAACCCCTTTATCTTTAGTAATCTTAATCGTATCCAACGCATCCCCCGCAATAAACCCCATCGCATGAAACCGATTATTAATCTGATGCGACAACCCATCCGCCATCGTCCCAATAGTAGCCATCTTCTCCGCCTGAAACAACTGCTCCTGAGTGCGTTTGACTTCCTCATAAAACTGAGCATTTTCAATAGCCAAAGCAATCTGATTTGTCAACGACGAGAACACCGTCAAATCCTCATCCGTAAAAGCCTTCCCCGACTCCTTCTTTCCAAAAACAATAAAAGCCAACAACTTATCCTCAATATGAATCGGAAGCACCAACTCCCCCTTCAACTGAATAATCTCCTGCTCAATCTCCCCAAGCCGCTGAATCTTTTGATCCTTATTCTTCTGCTGAAATTCTTCAAAATTAATAGGATTATGATTACCAGTTAATTGGCCAACTAAAACTGAACTAAATGGCAAAAATTCTAAATAATCATTACTCTGTCTTCTACTTTTAAAGGCACTCAAGATATACTGTTTAGCCTTATCATCTCTTAAATAAACTAACGTATGTTCCAAATGAACAGCGCGAGTTACAACATACACAACCAAATTCAACAACTTCTTTAACTGCTTAACCCTCCCCATCCCAGTTGCCGCTTGTCGTAAAGTCGCTTGATATCGACGCTGCTCTTGAAGAATCTTATCTTCCGCTCGTTTCTGAAGATACAAATAAATAAATGGACCAACTGTACAAAAGAACGCCATAAAAACTGTCGGAATAAGCCATAAACCGTTACCAAGAATTTTGTAACCAACCCATAACGGTATTCCTAGAACCAATGCATACACAAACACAAAGATTGAAGCTCTTGTAAAAATAATCTTAATGTCTAAAAGTTGATACCTAACCATTGCATACGCAACACATAAACCGTACAATCCAATACAGACATTGCCAAAAGGAACAATTTCATAAGGTGGAATCTTAAGTACCAAATTAAAATTAAATGCACCTCCAGCATAACCAAAGATTGTAGACCACAATAGAAACTTCAGTTGTTGTTTTCTTAATATGCTTTTCTCACTATTAAACTCAAAAAATATTAAATAAATGCACCATAAAACAATTAACGTGTAATAAATCAGAAAAATATAATACCCAACCCCTGGAACTGTAAAGTTTCTCAGAAGAAAAGCAGGAGCAGTTTTCTCAACAAAAAAAGGAGTAAAATTTAAAAATGAGAAGAGTATCGCTAGCGCATAAGCCCCTTTTATCAAGAACCCTTTATCTGAAAGTTTTAAAAAAGAACAAGTAAAATGGAAAAATGTTGTTGGTATAAAAATAACCCCTAAAATACACAACCTGTCCCAAAATAGTGCCTCATCAGGAAATTTTGACTTAATCATTAAGATGGAAAAGAAACTCCAAAAAGAAATAGCTAATGAATAAAATGAATATGTTCTATTTGCTATATTCTTTGGATTCTTTAATAGAACAAAAAAAGCCAAGAATGCTAGAACGATTGCATTAAAGGCATAAGAACAAATAAATAATAATTCGTAATTATTCATTTTTTAAGTCAACTGGAATGATAAATGGGAATTAATGTTAATATTTCGATCTTTGATATATTGGCCCCTTAGTAAAAGAATTTTCTTTATTTCATCATCAGAAAAAATCTTTGCGCCTGACTTAAATACACAATTATCAAGTCCACTTTCTTTCATAAACAAAAGAAAATTAGATAAATTACTCATATCTACACTACCAGTTGTAGGTTTTAAAACTTTTGCATGGTCGATTGAAAGTATAATTGCTTCAGCTAAACATCCAAAAATTGTGCAACTCTTACCAAATCCAAAATCATAATCGGATTCTAAACCACTAAAATCTACCAATCCTCCCTCAAGCACAACCTTAGAATCATCTCCTAAATTACGATTTATTCCCTCAGGTCTAGCATCATCTAAAATAATAAAATTCTGAGGAATATCTTCAGGCATGAGAACTCTATTTATTGATGAAGTAACACAAACACCTAGATGATGCTCTTTCAAAACTTCTTTTCTTTCATCACTTTTTAACATCGCAGAAAAAATCTGAATATTTACTTTAGGAAATTTTTCTTTAAGCCTTGATTTAACAAATTTTAACCTCTTTTCGTTTATATCATACAAAGAAATATTTATCACTCCTTGTAACGCCAACATTTCTACAATCTGTGAGCCCATTCTACCGGCCCCCAAAATGATTATTCTTAGATCTTTTATAGCAATATTTGACAAAAACAACATTCTACGAATAGAGATAAGTATAGAAATAGAAGTAACCGTGTGCCCAGTAGTTATGAAAACATCTTTTTCGCTGATAAATTTATTAAAATATTCTCCACGTTTAGTAACTATTGGCCACCATGCACCTAACCCAACATTACAATTTCTTCTCGAAATCTTAACAGAGAAATCAATCATCCTCTTTGCTTCTTTTAAAGACTTCTTTCTATCATTCAATAATTCATCTGGAAGCAATAAACTTGAAACAATTAATCCATTCACTCCTTTACTAGTTTTAATTCTTGATATAACAAAAGGTGGGAACAATCCTAACAATCTAACAAACTTCTTCTTTATTAAGAATTTTCTAATAAATGAAAGAAAGGGAAGTGCGATAAAAAAATCTTGCGATCTTCTAGGGTGAACTAAGAAAATAAAATCAGAATCAAAACCATACAAAAATCTACGTAAAGAAGATGGAAGCCTTCTAACAGGCAATAAATTGACAACAAAATCACGAATATACAACAAAAACGCTATTGACCAATTCTTATACCATATCTTTTTATTGTATAGCATAAAGAATTTATTTAGAATTTATGTGTCAAATTCATCAAGACCATATTAATAATCTGCGTATACTTCCCATCCACCGTCGCCCCACTTGCGCTACCTACATCATTATCAATCTTGCGTGGTTGATAAATTAATGCGGAATAGGCCATGTCTAAGGTTAGACTTTTTGTTAAGTCGTAACCGAAACCTGCCGTCAAGCCATGCGAATCACTATCGGCTAGACTGGGGTCGAAGGTGTCGTCTGGAATTGGGGATGTGTGATGGTAATACCCGGCACGTAAACGTAGCGCATCTGTCGCTGAATATTCAAAACCGATGGCTTGTGACCAGACTGAATTCCAATCTTTAGATGTTGGATTTCCGGAATTTAGCACGGACAATCTTGTGGCATCTGTTTCTTGGGTGAAGTTGACGGCTTGATTCTTGATGCTGCCCCAATCCATCCATTCTAAATCAAGGTTAACGCGCAAGCGTTCAATCGGTTTGAAACTGTAACCTATGATGACGCTTTGTGGTAGCGTCATCTTGCTTGTTACTTTTGTTTCATAGGATGTATCGCCAAAAATTCCTAGATAATTTGAACCTGAACCATTTAACTTACTTAAATATGCTTTTCCCTCATATTCATGGAAAAATCCACTGCGATACATGATGCCCCATTGATTGGTGTCATTGATTTTATACATCGACGCCAAACGATACCCTAGCGCACCATCTTTTCCTTTTAATTGAAAATCACCATCCGCACCACCTGGCTGGATCAAGCGCTTGCTTAAGCTAATTTTGGAATCATCGTAATCGGAACTTAACGCGAATGACCAGTTGTCCGTCACTTGATAGGCGGCGGTTAAGGCAAAATTTTTATTCTCAATAACGGATTCTGTCGCCACATATCGCAACGATGAATCCTCAGCCCATTGTGTAGCTAAACCGAAATATGAATTCGCACCAAAACCAACGGTTAATTTATTAGCAATCACTGGAACCGAAACATACAAATTAGGGATAAAGAAATTATTACGACGCGCTTGAACCTTATCACCGGAAGACGATTTATAATCCGACTGCGGACTTAAAATGGCAAAACCAACAGCAGTTTGCACCTCTTTGATCTGCGTTAAACCTGCAGGATTATAATAAACAGCAGCGGGCGTATTCGCTTGCCCCACAAATGCAGAACCCATCGCTTCAGCAGCAGCATCGGGTACCTCAGTGCGAAAAGCACCTGAACCAGCGGCAAAAATATTTGTTGTGAAACATAGGGTTGCGATCAAGAAGGTAAGGGTGAAAACACGGCGGAAGCATTGAGTCATACAGGATCCTCCATATTGAATTATATAATATATTAATTATATAGGAGGAATGGGTTTGTTGAAGTGAAAAAGTGGAAATTTTTATGTGGCGTACTTCATGAGATATTTTTGCAGTGCGCTAATTACCACCTGATTTAATGATATTTTCTTTTCTTGTGCGTACATATAAACCAAGCGATGCAACTCTTCACCAGTGCGAATATTAAAAGAACCTTTAAATGGCTTTTCAGGTATAATGTTTTTCTTCTTACACGTTTCTAAATAATCAATGACAGCCGTTTCAAAAGATTTTCTTAAAGAAGCAACATCATATCCTTCATAGCTAACTAAACCCTTAATCTGCTCCACCTTCCCATAAAAACATTTATCATCATCACTATAATGAACAGAACCATAATATCCTTTATACTCCATCATGTCTTTCATAAGAGATTTCCTTCATTTAGTATTTCTATAACTTGATCAATCTGATACATTTTTAATATTTTGCTTGGATGAGGCTCATGCAAAATAATTAAACCATATTTTTCATGCATGAATTTTCTTCTAGAACCATTACCGTAAAACTCCTCGTAACCAAAATGCCTTAACAACCTACACACCTCTTCCCATTTGAAATCTTTTGGCCTGCTCTTAATCCTGTGAATTAATTTCTGTATTTGACTCATTTATTAGTTTATCACATTTCTGTTATTTTGCAACTGTATATAGTTGCAAAAGCTAGTTATTTTAATCTAAAAAACGCATTCTTAATGTGTGTTATTTCTTTGGCCCTATCCTTCATCAAAATTGAGACCACATCGAATCTGCTTAAGATGGCGACCGTGCCGTGTTTGTATTTCATGTACACTTGTGCTAGTTTGATCAGGCGTTTTTGTTTGTGGTAGGTGACGGATTCGAAGGGTTGGCCGTATTGTGTTGAGAAACGGGTTTTGACCTCCACAAACACGAGCACTCCTCCGTCTCGAGCAACTATGTCGATTTCACCTAATAAGCATCGAAAATTTTGTTCGATGATCTTAAATCCCTTTGAGTGCAAATATTCACACGCGGCTTGCTCGCCTATCTTTCCAAATGATACATTGGTCATAAGCCTCCCATTGCTTTAAAACGTTCTTGGGCTTTGCTTTCTTCAAGTGTTCGAAGCTGCTCTTCTTTGGCTTGATTGAGCATGTGGTCAATCACAATGGCATAATCGCTTATATCTTTTAATTTATCTGTAAGGGAATCTTTTTCTTGTTGTAAATAGGTGATACCTTTTTGGATAATATTCTTGTAAGCATCTTCCAAGATGGGATGATCTTTATAGCGGTTGAGCCATTCTAATGCTTCATTATATTGGTCGATGGCTTGACTAATGGCACGTTGGGATGCAATCGCTTGCACATGATTTAGACGATCAGCATCATTAAGCGTAAGTAAAAAAATGAAGTCTACAGATGTAAAAGGCCTATTAGGTTGGGACAAACTTTCTAACAGATCCGTGGCTACTGTCTTTTGATGCTGATATGTTGAAAGCGCATTGTTAATTGTCGTGATATTCGTGTCTTTATATGCTTTTAAGACATGTCCAATCCTTTTGGATGGGCCGACTAAAAATATTGCCCCACTCTCAACTCGCCAAACAGGCAAGATGGATAGAATGTTTTCCTTCTTAGCGCCTCGAAGATTGAAAAGGTTAAATAACTTTTCAAAAAGATTTGGCGCATTTACATATTCAAAATCTTTAAAGGCGGCATTGGCTTGACAACTTTTTAATAAGCTGTCTAAATCGTTTTTATATGTTCCCCTAAAGAACTTCTCCTGAACACAATTATAGATAGCTTCTTTGCGTAGCATATTTAGATCGTGACGATTATTATCTTCCAAGTCTTTTAAACGATCGTACGTTGTATTAAAACGCAAATATGACAATGTTTGGAAATGTTTAAATACATCTGCCTCCGCTGGCGCGCCATATTCCCAAAGTAGTAAGTCAGAGGACTTTAAATTTTGACGATGCGTTGTTGCACTTAAATCATCGATGGATTTCTTAATTTCTAAATCTGGATCAATACTCCATGTCATCAAGGGCTTAACGACAGATTTCTTATACGCATATGGATCACCTAATGCCGAGGTCAAATCATGATCTGTTTTATCGCTTTGAAATATATCTGCCATGGCATTGGATTGCAGGATCAGAATTAATAATATTACGTGCATCATTTAGTTGGAGCCTCAATTAACCTTGTAACGGCTTCTTGAGCTTTTTTAAGTTGATCCATCTTCTTTTGTTGCCAATCTAAGTACGCTTGTGCATTTGCTAGACTTGGGTCGTTAAGCAGATTGATCACGACTTGAGGTGTTGTTTTTGGCCAATCTAAAATATGCTCTTTTTTCTTAAATGGTTTCTTTTTATCGACCTGAAAATATTCAACGGGTTCCAGCTTAAAGAAACTATTTGCCAATAGCGTCGAAGGCAACAGCATCACCAAAAATATTACAGCGATGTTGGGTCGGGAATTGCGGTTTTGCAGCATTCTCTAAACCTCCAATAAACCCACAGATACTTTCCGGCAGGATCAACATGATCATTTTCCCATAAACGAGCATCTGTGCCTGGAGCCATGCACATAAGCTTATTTGGCTCTAACATTTGCACTTTATCACGGACTGGATCAACAACAAAACCCGCGGCACTGATCCCTCTCAAGGAAATCAATGCAGATGAAACCCCTGGGCTATAATGGTTGATAAATCCTGTCCTTGGATAAAGCGGCCCCCAGTTACCAATAAAATATGACGCATTATTTACGGTTGCTCTGCGCCAATGTTCTTGATTAAACTCCGATAAATACCTTATGCCCATTGTTGTGCTTAATAGCGATGAACATAAAACAGCTTGTTGTATTTGTTTCAACGGGAAATCATAGACATGCACTTCATTAAAACGTAGGTTTCCTCCGTTTAAAGCGCCTAAACTAGATTTGCTTGCGATCGTACTCATGATAAAAGTTGGCTCATAATATGAGATTCTAATGCCTGGAACATCACCAACCATGCAGGGACCGTATTGTTTTAATTGGGTGCACTGCATATCGATCTTGGTAATCGCATGACCAATGCGCGCCACCTCACCTTGAATATCCGTAACAGCAGCGAATGCGTTTGATCCGAACAACATGAGAAAAAGAATATGGATCATATTTTCATAATAAAAGCCAAGGCATAAAACGGCGGAACATTATAATCTGCTGCAACGGTATGTGTATGCCCTTGCCCCCCTCCCGTCCTTCCCGTTCGCGGGATAGGACTAAACATGCTGGCATGACCGCCTGGATTACTTCCGTACAATCCTTTATTGCTAATTAAATCAATTGAAACATTTGGATTCTCCTCGTGATCATGTGAAGGTATTTCAGAAATTGTTAAAACATGACTTCCCGTTAAGCCCGTATGATCATGACTGACACTGCCACCAGTTTGATTTAAAGCCCCCATGATATTTGTTTTAGCAAAACCTTGGTCATCTTGCCTAGCACCTACTATAAACTTATCTCTTAAATCCGGCGTACCATTATTGCCGTCGCATAAGATCCACCCAATGGGTATATCTGCAATAGTGCCTGACCAAGCAGCAATCACACCAGCGGCGATGATATTACGATCACTAACGCCAATCATGCTGCTGATGCTACTTCCCTCAGATGACGCTTGAGACAAACGTGCCATCAACATTCCTGTCAGATTCACTGGAACTTGAGTTGTGACCGTCATGGTTTTTGATGCAAATGATGCCTGATATGCATGATTCCAAGGATTCCTTAATGACCATAAGGGGCTTAAATAGCCCTCTGTTTGTAATTGCTCCAAATCATTAGGCCACCGACGATTGTCAGTATAATATTTCTGAGCGGCTGTTTGGATGATCCCAACCTCAGTAATGGTTTTCTCGCCGGCTTTTATTTCAATAGCCCGCACCGCCATAGGCATCAACGCAGATGTGAGCAATGCGATGATACCCATGGCTACGGCTAATTCAATTAAACTGAATGCTTTTTTATTTAGAATGTGACGGTCCATGTTGAACTTGTATCGTCATAGGCAACCTTAGTTGCGCTATTGTTAAAATAATTGGTTAATTTATCCGCCTCAGTTTTTGCCAAACTACTCAAGGAAATATCAAATCGCGTTTTATCTGCCGTATTGGCCACCACGTTATAATCCCCTCCCCACGGATTCGTCTTACTAGCAACAAAACCATCCGGCAATACTTTCGCGGTCTTAAGAACATCAACGCTCATGCCAGCATAATTGATATTACCCGACGCTAAATAACTCTCCGCCGCTGTCCTTAAAGTTTGAACACTATTTGCCGCTGACTGAACGCGGGCATTGTCTCTTAAACCTGATGATACTGAAATACTTAAAATGAGCACTGTTAACACAGCCAGTCCTATGGCTAGTTCTACTAAAGAAAAACCTTCTTGTGATGCGATGCTTCTTCTTTTCATTTTCCTCTCCTTTTTTACCCCCCCGCGATCTGTGTCAAACTCCCATACACAGGAATTAAGAACGCGAAGGCAATGATGATTAAAAACACTCCACCCAACAGCAATAATGCTGGTTGAATGAGCATGACCATTTGATCGACGCGGTCATGTACGCGCTTATTAAAATATCCTGATAGGTTTGAAACATATTCCGGTAGTCGTGTCATTTCTTCTCCACGACGAATAGTAAATATCACAACAGAGGAAAAAATCGGATCTGTTTTGAGAGCTTCCCATAACGGCATACCTCCAAACAAATAATCGCGACATTGATAAACATGACGGCTAATGATGCTCACATTTAACGCGTTTAAATCATTGATGCATTTGATCAATGGCACTCCGTTGCGCAATAAAATTGATAGATTTAGAAAATAAAACGCTAAGTCTGTTTCTTTCTTGATGCGGCCCATCAATGGGATGCGATATATCACCATGTCATAAATACGCTGATTTTTTCTTAATACGAAAATGCCTACAGTCAATAGAATCACCGGAATAACGAGCAATAAAATAAAATGTTTTTGTAAGCATACACTCATGGCAATCACAATGCTGGCCGTCCCTTTAAGGCGTGCAGTATCTGGTAATAATTGTTTTAATTTCGGAATAACGTTTAGACCCACATACATCATCACGCTTATTAATAAACAAAATACGATCGATGGGTATGTCAAAGCTTCGTGTAATTTATGACGGATCTCTGCTTGCCTTTTAAAATACTGCGCTAAAAGTTGATACGACGCTTCTAACTTTCCACTCTGTTCGCCGCTTTTGATGGTCAAAATAACGATCCATGGAAAAGTATTGGTTTTTCTAAAAGCATCCGCCAGACTTAAACCCTCCTCAATCTTATCTCTTAAAACATCAATAACATGAGCTAAAGTTACATCTTGAGTAGAATCCCTCAGTGACAGCAACATCTGCGTTAAACTTAATCCTGTTTGCTGCATATTGCTTAAATCTTCAAAAAATGCCGTTAAGGTCTTTACGGATAACCGTTTCATCTGATAAAACTTTTCGAAAAATAAGACGAAATCCGGCTGTAAATCGATCAACTCCAATTGATGCACCTTTATGTATGCCATTATTTCTTGTTTGGTTGCTGATAACGAACCACGGACATCTTGACCTTGAGCATTTAATGCCTGATATTTCCAATGTTTGATCATCCAAGCACCCGCCTTGCTTCGTCAGGGGTTGTTTTACCCTCTTTGATCATCTGCAAAACCTGCGTCTCCATCGATGTGGCAACACCCTGTGTTTTCAAATACGCTTTTAAACCGGCCATATTCTGCGCTAATAGTAATTCCTCGATGGTGTCATCACAATCAATGATCGATGCCACAACACTACGCCCCTTAAACCCACCCAAACAATACTTACAACCTTTTGTACAATGCGGACATACCAACCGCACCAAGCGCTGTGTGATCACCATAGAAATATTGGATGCCATATAGGCAAATGGCACACCTAAATCATGAAGCCTTAAAAATGCATCTATGCCTTGCTTAGCGTGCAGAGTGGCAAAAACTTTATGACCTGTCATGGACGCGCGTATGGCTTCTTGCGCAGTTTGGGCATCGCGAATTTCACCAATGAGAATGATGTTGGGATCATGGCGTAAGAAAGCACGAACGGAATTGCCAAAATTAATATCTCTTTTATCATTGGTTTGTACTTGCGTGATTAAGGCATGATGCATTTCAACGGGATCTTCAATGGTCAGAATCTTGCGCTCAATGCTTTTCATGAAATTTAACATGGCATACAGCGTCGTGGTCTTCCCACATCCTGTAGGCCCAACAATCAATACCATCCCTTCTGGCTTCTTTAATTTCTGTTCGATCGTATACCACTGCTCTGATGTATATCCCAAAGACACCAAAGGGATTGAAGCCTTCTGCTTATCTAAAAGCCGCAAGACCAGTGAACTTCCCTGCACACAGGGAATATGTGATACACGGACATCCACCACGGCATGATGATGCGTATATGTGAAACGCGCGTCATGAAATTTGCCAAAATCACTGATCGTAACATCCGCTTTATGAAAGATGATATTGACCAACCGTTTTTGTAAGTCTAACTTTAAGGTCTGATAAAAATGCAAGATCCCATCAATGCGAAAACGTACTTCGACAGCTTTTAAGGACGGCTCTATATGAATATCCGTAGCCCCTTTCGAGAGCGCGTCATTAAAACATTGCTCTACCCACTGTGGTAGATCATCCCCTCGTGTATCATCATGTGATTTCCATACCTCATCATTATTACTTAAATCTTCTATGGCTTTACGCAACGCCGCCTCAGGCGCTAACATAAATTGTGCTTTGGTATTGATCTTGGCTTCAATGGCATCGGTGGTTGCCATGTCGTCACTAAAAGCCATGATAAAAACAATGCCCTCATGCGCCTTGGCAGGAAAAATCATATGCTTCACCATGAAATCAACGCCTAACAATTTAACCATTTCTTGCGCGGCTTCATATCGCCCCTCATAGACACCCCATCCAACTTGTTTGGCTAAGGCATGCACAATTTGATCGTCGCTGATAAAGTCATAATCCTTTAACACTTTCCCGATGCGTTCATGCCCATTATTCTTCTGAACGGATAAACAAAAATTTAACGCCTTATCATTGATTAATCCTTGTTCTTTTAGAATATGACCAATGCGTTGATTGTGCATTTTACCTCCCAATCATGATGATCTTTTCTTGACCTTGTTCATCTGTGATAACCATTCTGTCGTCGGAAATACTCTTGACCTTATAGGCGCTATCAATAAACTGCCCTATTTTGAAATACGTCACACTGCCATTTATTAGCACAATCGCCTGTTTTTCAGCACCTAATTGAACAATGCCATTTAATTTGATGGGATCTGACGCAACGTCCTTTATGTTCACTTCAGAGCTTTGTTCATACTTAGAGAGTTTTGATTGAATTTCTTTTTGCTTCAATTGCAAATCCGCACGCATTACATCCAGATCCAATAATTTTATTTCTCGTAATCGCTCATTTTCTTGATTAATAAATGCACGCATCGGATCCTCAGGTTTTTTCTCAGGAACAACGCTTTCAACAGTCTTAATAGAGTTACTTTCTTCTACTGTCTTGTCAGGATCTTGATCCAACATAGATATTTCTTTGGCATGTATCTGAATCTGCCAAATTAAGAAGATACTGACGAAACAACAACATTTCTTAAACCCCATAAACCCCTCCTATGATTTGACATAACGCATTTTTACATTCAATCGATGTAATACGGATTGGATAAAACTCTTGCCATGAATTCATCAAGTCTAAAATGCGAACTCGTTCTGACGTAGATGACACCTGATAAAACGAAAGTTTAAACTTGATGGCATTCATACCTAAATATACTGGATCATTCGTAACTATGTCGACGATCTCTAAATTCACTTTTAACCCATAGGTGCTCGCATCATGTTTCAATCGACTCATAAAAGCGGCATAATTCAAGGAGGATTTCAAAACAACGTCATCTTTTAATAGCATTAATACGTTAATCATTGTTTGTATATCTTTAGACCCATCATTTTTTGTAAGGGCCAATCGCAAGCGTTGACCTAGTTGATCATTAACCTTCTCATTTGTCACAATAGCGTCTTGCCATATGTCATGGAGCATCAAATCTCCTTGATACTCATAGACATTGGGAAGTATCATGGCGTTTAAATCCCATGCTCCATCTGTAACGTGATTAAGATTAAATTCTTTTACCTCAAACCCGTAAGGCAAACGTTGGATGAGATCAAGATAAATGTCCTCGGCATTCTTATAAGATATGGATTTTAAGTACGCGCTTAATTTTGTTTTGTACGCTAGAGCAAGGGCTTGTTTTATTTGCTGCTCCTTTTGTTGATGAAAAGCTTGAGCAGCCTTGGCTTGATGATCCAAATACATGCCAGTGCCCCATATACCACCACATGTAAAGATACCCCCCATCAAAATACCCAGATACGTGAGCCGTTGAGTAAACAGGGCATGTCGTTTTTTTCTAGCTAAATCTTTAGGCAGGATAAAACTATGAGGAAATTTTGCGGTTTTTAATCCTTCAAGAACAGGATACGCAACATCTAAGTGCAAAACCTCATCTTGACTGACTAATTTGAGTTTAATCAATGCGCTTAACCACTCTTTATTATTGCAAATAAGCACATAGCCCATGTCTTTGTCACTGCCTGCACTATAAACGCTCCAAGTTCTCTTAATCTCATGAGCCATATACTCCATATCGCGCATGGCAATGTGACGGGCATCGCTGAATTTAGAACCGCTAAAAATTGTCACAATGGCCATTGTTTTGATATCATCAACAACAATCACTGCCTTCGTATCATTAAGCAAATCTTTAGATCTTAAGAAAGCGCGTAAAGCCACTTGATAAGGGACAAGCGCGCTCGGCGTAATGGGCTTGAAATATTCATAGATTTCTTCAATCTTAGATTTATTAACAGCCATCAACTGCACGACATTGGCAGATAACCACTCCTGTAAAACGAGATACTCATCATTAAAAACCTGCGACATCAATGTTGTTTTTTGAGGCATCATGCTTGGTTCAATGGTCAACTGTTTTACTTGAACATGCAGACAAGCTACAGTTGCTTGCTTAAACGTGGATTTATAATTTCTGATAAATTCATCTTTTCCATAAGAACCAACATTCCCGTTAACCTCAAGGAATAACCATTCATCAAATAAGGCGTGCAACATCATTGATCTCTCCTTGGCGTCATAAAGATAATCAACTCCGTCTTATTATTCTTATGCTGACTGTACTCAAAGAATTTACCTAAGAGCGGGACTTTTGAAAGGATCGGTACGCTTTGTTTAGAGTTTTCTTTTGTTGTGGTGATCAACCCGCCAATAGCAACGGTCTGACCTTCTTTTAACTTCACCATGGTATTGATAGACTTCGTGGTGGTTTGCGGCGCTTCAATGAGCGTATTGCCTGAGGTGATCGAACGAATATTATCTATGCTGGTTACAACCGGCGTGACCGATAAATATATATCGTCGCCAACGATATTTCCCAAAAGGCGCATGGTCACGCCTTCTTGAACTTGGGATGTTGAGATTGACGTCACGGTGCCTGTTTGAGTTGTTTCAATGGATGAATGGTCAACGAAACTTTGAGTAGACCCCACTTGAATAACAGCAACCTGATTATTTAGAATCCTTACCCTAGGTTGCGAAACAACTTCCACCTTGCCTTGTTTAGCCAAAGCATCGATGGCTAATTTGAATTTCGAACCATCCGCGTAAAACTTTAAGAAATCACCACTTGTAAAATGATTCGATGCAAAATTACTAGACAATCCTAAACTATTAAACTTCTTTAAATCATCAATCAACACATTCCAATCAACCCCAAAACGATTCTCTTGGTTTAATGTGACTTCAACAACCTTCACATCAACTTCAATTTGAACAGAAACTTTTTTGTTTAAATCTTTAAAATAGCGTCGAATGCTCTCTAATCTAAGCGGCACATCGGTCACAATGACCATGCCTGCGGGCTTATTAACGGATATTTTGGCTGTAGATGACGCTAATGACTTAACATTATTTATCACATCATCCCAAAAGGACAATGCTGTCAATTGACTGCCAACCACGATCTTTGTACCAAGTTTAACATGTTGACTTTGGGTGCTGTTGGATGAGTTGTCTGAGGATTCCACAAAAGATTCATTGCTAGTCACATCATTGAAATCCTGCGTGATGGGCGGTAAAAGCACGCGAAAGATTTTGGTTTGTTCTGCTAAAATGATCAATTGATGATCTTCGATCTTGTAGCCATATCCAAGTGTATACAGCAATCGACTCAACACTTTGTCAATGCTCACATCTTTCACGTCGATACTGACCTTCTTATCTTCGACATTAACCCCAAGCAAAACATCATAACCCATAGATTGCGCAATGGGTTTCAACACCGACGTCAATGGCAAATCCATCACATGCAGTGTTACCACTTGCTGTAATCCTTTGGACGGCGTTGTTACATCGTTACTCGCCCATGCTCCTTGGCACGCTTGTAATGTCAGACACATCATCAACGTTATTATTTTCAGAAGGTTTTTCATACGACTCCTTTTGGGTTGCTATGGGATAAGCCCCTGCTTTGGCCCATTGCCCTGGTTTAATGAGTACCAATTCTTTGTGTTCTGGGATAAATACACCATTTTCAATATGCGCTGGAACACCAACATCTTGTACAATTGGCTCATTCCAATGGTAGAACGGCACGTTGCTGATTTTGGAAGCCTCATGTTTTACCTTTTCTTGCGCAGCGCAACCCATACACAAAACACCATATAACAATAAAAACATATACCTAAAGACCATAAGGGTGCTCCTTTGCGCATAATTGTATTGCTTCCATAAAATCACCTTCGCATTCCTCTACTTTCTTTATTAAATATTCATTATTACGGGGCTCAGAATTTGCCACCCAATATAAAAATGGATCCGGCACAAGACGCACAACACCACAAGAGTTTTCTGTAATCACTAACCCTTCAGAAAACTTACCCTTCACGGTTTCGAGCGTCTTAAGCAACTTAATTTTCTGATCATCTAAGGATAAGCTGCTTTTAAGCAAGTCAATGACAGCAGGTTCTTGTTTAAGAAAAATCTTATTTGAGGCATTGGCAATAATGGCAATACCACTTTCAACACGGGTTAAATCTGCAATTTCTTGTGTGATGGCAATGGTTGAACAGCGGTACTTGCGAAATGTCTTAAAGGCATTGGTAATAAAATCCGCCGTATTTTTTACTTTTAACAGGGACCACGCTTCATCAATGAGCAAATATTTTCTTTTAGAGCGCATCTCCTGATGAGCTACAAAATTTGTCATAAAGAACATGAGATTAAGCAAAACAGCCACTTGTAAATCAGGGTAAGAACTTAAGTTTGCTAACTCAAAAGCAATAAAACGGCTATTCATTTGGAATTGATTGGGCCCATCAAAGAACCCACCGTATGGTCCTTTCTTAGTAAACGGCGTTAACCGCAAAGCCAGCGTTGGCCCCATTAAAGAATTAATGCCACAACTGCTGTTAAATTCATTGTCATTTAAAATTGACGTCACATCTGATAAGAATACTTCTTGGCGTTCATCTTTCTGGCGATATGCCACCATGATGGCTTGGTGCAGGAGGCCCTCTTCTTCTCTTGTCAGACGATAACGTTCATCTCCACCACTTGCCATTTGTGACAACAATGATAGTAAAAACGATAAATTCTCAGGGGTCGGCGGATGGGCAAAAGGATTAAATGTAACAGGATTATTCAAATCAAAAGCAACATATTGTCCTTTCAAGATTTGACATAATTTCTTATATGAATCGCCTTTATCTAAAATAAAAAAATGACTCCCTAAACGATCGCTTTGAAGGATAAAATCATTGATAAAGAAACTTTTCCCAGCTCCTGAAGCTCCCACGACAACCCCATGGGGGTTGATGTTAGAATCAAACATATCAAAATTAACAGCTTGGCCTCGACGATTGAAGTACATTTGAGCAAGGGTTCGCGTTCCTTGATAAGCTCCAAAGACAGGCAACATATCAGCAGCATTGTTAGATAACAACCTTCTGGAGCGACGGACAAAGTTTTCGTAATATGGATCGAAATTAAGAGGCAAACACGTCAAGAATAATGATGCCCCTATTAAATCCTCCTTCATGCCTTCACATTGAAGTCGATTAAGGCCATTGATAATCTGATCACTCTGAGCTTCTACATCTTGTGCTTGAAAACCTCGAACAATCCAATGAAAGCGGGCCTGCACGATGCGTTGATTACCCTGATACATTTCTTTAATCACATCATCAATCTCGTTCTTCTTCGCAACAGATTCAATAGATTGATCCCCTAACCAATTTTCTTTATGCATGAACGTAAAATCTTTTTGAAACTTTAACTGATCCAAAGATTTCTGTGATGATGGAACCGTAAGGTTAACCACCATCATCAACTCAACAGCTTGATCCAATAAATTAAAACTTCCTCCTTCATAAAATTCTTTACAAAACATCCCTATATGAGTTTCTATAGGCATTTCCTTTAAACTCATCAGACACATATGTTGCTCTTCAAAGAAAAACCCTTTTGCATTCGCGGATGGACTATTAAAAAGCACTTGATCACGAATATTCTCTTCCTCATTAAACCGATGATTAGGCGTTTTTAAAGAACGTTTTGGATTTAAAATCTCGTAAAGAAAAATTGTTAAGTCTTCTGCAGATAATGGTTGAACCTTAGTATGAACCGAATTAAATAATCCTTCGATTAAGGCAATATGTTGTTTAAAAGCATTTTGATGCGCTAATAATTCGCTTTCAACCTGCACGCCATTACTTCTTTTCCAAATAGGGAAAAATCTTACTGCAACATAAATGTCAATATGCTTTAGAACAAATTTATGGTTATTATGCTCAAACAAACCGTGTTGATG
Organism: uncultured Planctomycetales bacterium; assembly: GCA_964572155.1. GTDB lineage: Bacteria > Omnitrophota > Gorgyraeia > Zapsychrales > Fredricksoniimonadaceae > JACQQW01. Next base: position 254,053 of record CAZNDZ010000002.1, read on the forward strand.
GGTTTCTATATATGAAGAACGATTCTTTAAAAAAACAGAAGTAACATTCTCATCTTCTTTGTAATTTGCATAATTCTTAAGGGACTCATTTATATTAGACTTTGTTCTTAGGATAAGTTGGCATGCAAAGTTTTCAGATGGCAGACGAGCTAAGAAGTTTTGCCATTGGATGATCATCATATTTAAATCACCTTCTGTTTTCCCTTCAATATCCGTCACCCCCACCTTCCAAATTTTCCCAAGGCTACCGTCGGATAAAATGCACATATCGTTGGAGTATTCAATATAGGGTAGCAAGTCGACAAAACTTAAGCCCTCGTCAAATAATTGCTCTATGTCTTTATGTCGCAGCATCGTATTTCCTTTTGTTTTGGGTAGTTTGCTTTATTGGGAAGCCCATTGGACTTTTAACTTTTTGATCTTCTTCTTTCATGCTTAATAACTCTCTAATCTTTTCAAAAAGAGATATGATTTGGCTGTCATGTATATTAAATCTTCCTTCTACACGTAATTCGAGTTCTTGAATCTTTTGTGCTAATTCTTTATGGGTTAGAATTAAATCTCTTAATTTGACAAAAATACGCATGATTTGTAGATTAACTTCAATGGCTTTCTCACTGTTAAGTACTGAAGATAGCATTGCTATCCCAAGCTCTGTGAATGCATATGGTGGTTTTCTAGCGCCTCCCCATCTTGATATCGCAAAATGCGATATCAAGTTTCTCATCTCATCTTGAGTTAATTGAAACATACAGTCTTCAGGAAACCTTCTTGTATTTCTTTTCACTTGCTCATTTAATCTAAAGGTTTCAACTCCATACAAAATCGCCAAATCCCTATCCAACATAACTTTTTTGCCGCGTATCAAAAAAATTCTCTCTTGTATAACTTCTATAGAGACATCACTTACTTTGATATTTTTCTTCATTTTTTTCTCCTTTGCCTTCTTTTCCAGGAACAATGATAGGTAAAATTGAGTCTTGTATTTCATCCTCAATAAACCACTTTGGCCCTCGAATCATAAGATAGACCCAATGACCAGCAACTAGGACACCGGAATCTTGATCTGACTTATGGTCTGGGATCCATACTTTTTTAACGACTGGCGGCTCAATAACGGGAACATATGGCTTTACATAGCCAAATACTTTTTGTTCCTTGAATTGGTCCAATTGATTTATTTCAAGATCCGGCATTAATACTTTTCTTTCTGCTGTTTCTTTGACGAGTCGGTGTGCGCAACCGCTAGTTAATAGAAGACAACTTATTAAAATTAGTGCGTAATAGGCCATTGATTCTCACTCCTTTTTGAACGACAAAATATACACTATTGCCGCTGGGTATATGGACAGCAGGGATGATGTATTCTGCTTGTTTTTCGTAATATTGGGATAAATCGCTGGAACTTTTGGCAAGGCCACTAAACAAGGCATGCCGGCTCACATCGCCTGTCACATTACGTTCTACCTCGCCAAAGCGACTTTGTGATGTGGTGATTTCATTGTCAGCTAAAGCTGTTGAACCACCTGACATAAATCCCCCTAAGAATGTTACGGCTAAAGCTTTGCCAGTATTTCTAACAACTTGCCCTTTGATCCCTAATTCACCATAAGCGTCGGTGACATAGCCAATGTCTTGTTCGTGTTCAAAGACTTGGCCATTGGGTAAAACAAACGATATGGCAACAATTTGAATAAGCGCTCGCTCTGAATTTATATCCCCAACGGCTTTGCCCAAGACAAAAGCACCCTTTAATGGAACTCTTGTTTTATTTGGGCCATAAAAAGCCTCATCCAATTTGATTAAGACAGGTAATGGACTGTTTAAATCTGAAGAAGCATAAACACCAGTTAGTAATGTCCCTTTACAAAATGATCCAATCGGTAAATAAACAAATTCTTTAGCTGAATCTAATTCTTTGATCGGTGCGACAGCTAGCTCAAATGATGTAGTTATTGATGTATCCTGATTAGATGTATTTGCAGCTATTATTTCTCGAATATTATTTAACGAATCAACCACTATTTTTTGGTCTTTGTTTGACTGTTCTGTTGCTTGTTTGATGGACTGTACTTGTTCTTCCATAGCTTTGATCCTATCTTCAAAATCGTAGTAACTTTTTTGAAGACCTTTCATGAATTCCAGCTTCTCAGTGTCCCCAACGGCTATGCCCATGGCATCTTTTGATTGTTCTTTTAAAATAGGGATATCTTTCTTTTGAGTTAGATCTGATTGAGCAAATACAAAGACACAACATATAACAGCAACGACACCCAAAACCCCATAGGAGACCAATGGATCTTTTTTAAACTGTGCTTTTAGTTTTTCGAGGTAATCATCCATATCTTTGTCTCATCTCCTTCTTGGCCACTTGGATTTAAGATGTCCGAGTTTGACGCTATCGCCAGAATACCTTTATATGAAATCTGTTGAATCGGAACCATCGTGGCGCTGTTATTCAAGTTTTTTGCACTTAGTTCGTAAATGATTGTTGTTGGAAACTCATAAGCATGAGTAAAACTTAATTCAATGGGTGAATCTTTTAATGTTATAGTTCTATGTAAAGATATCTGTGTTGATCCTGCTGGAATATTTCCTAGAAGCACATCCTTCATTAAATCCATGACATTTAGATCCCCTTTAAAAGAATTTGTTTTACCACCAATAACAACGCTTAAATCGTGTGCTTGAGATATTTGTAAACTAAGTGGATACGATGTACCTGACGCCCCTGTTACAAAAATGTCTGCAGGTGTATTAGACTTTGGCAAGATGTATAGTGTGCGATCTACAGCTTCTACTAGAATTGAATCTGCCGCTCCGCCTTTAATGACCTTAGAAATATTTTCAGGGAATGACACTTCACTCACCTTACCAACGTTGACATGCACGGTCGTGACTTCTGCAGCATTAAGGTTGTAACTAATGACCATAAACAGAATAATTATAAAAACTCTCATGAAGCATGCTCCTGTTCAATGGCTTCAATAAGCAAGCCATATGGATTGCTTGATGTTGGCCCTACTATGCGTACTGTGATTAAAAAAGTTAATTGTTGCTCTTTAACTGCTTCCTTCCCCATGTACATCACCTTGACCCCTTTGACATGGACAATAAACCCTTTGCTCTTAACGTTGACAATTGGATCACTCTCGAGCGTGAACATCGACGATATATTACTGCGTTTAATTTCTTCTAAATCTTTAACTAATCTCAACTTGGTTTGCGTAAATAACGACGGCGACATGAAACGTTGCGTTCTTTCGAACACAGCTTGGGATGTAATAGGATTGAAATTGTTCCAATTAAGCAACCACGCAGCCACAAAAGCAGACACGGTTTCTATGCTGTTGTTTGCAGGGACCGCGACACCTGCTTGCCATACCCCTGGTATATAGTAAATTGATTTAGGTCGTGCCATTGTGTAAACCAACGATATGCTTAAAATAACGCACACACAGCAAATTGCGATGCAAACAGCCCACAGCCGCGTGTTAATAAATTCGGCTCGAGATAAACGCTCTACAAATTGTGTGCTTTTACTTCTGACGGCGTCCATAAGCTCCATACTGTTGCGTGTTCTTAGGATTTGGTGCTAAACCTGGGAAATCTATGCCGCGCACATACAACCAATGCAACAAATAACCAAAAGGTTTGCCTTGTTTAAACTTCACTAATATGACCCACCCGATAATTCCTAATATTCCTGGAACGTAAGGTTCAAGAAATAAACTACCCAAACCTATGCCTAATGCCAAGACGGCGATATCTTCCACTTCGAGACCGAAAAGAATTTGTGGCTTATCGATACTGCGATAACATTTGCGCATGATTAACCTGTCGCAACCTTTGTTAATAACATGGGTAAGAATAAAAGCATGATGAACGCTACAGCACAAGACAACGCGAGCTTATGCCTTCCTCTTAATAATGACGCTACACCCGTCAATAAGATCACAGCCCCTAATATTTTGGCTATGGGCCCTTTTAAGATATTGATCGATTGTGTTGAGAAATCGTTGGCTACACCAAGAGGATCATCTGCCATAACCTTCGACATGAAACAAAAAATAAATATTTGAAACAACAACACCTTACGTAACAACGACGTCATACCCTGCCTCCTTTAATAAAAACAACTCTTGATAAAATAATTAAGACAAAGAATACCCCTACGAACACAACACAAAAATATGGATACTCAAATGTGTTGGCTTGAGTTCTTCCAACATAAATAGATACATAGGAGCTAATGGTTGCTAATAGTGCCCATGATTTAACCCATACAAAATTTATGATGTAATGAAATAGATATGCTGTGTTGCTGCTGATGATGAAAGCTAAGATGACAAATGGAAATATTACAGCTAAAGACATTTGTGCAAGGCCATGCAAGACAGGTAGAAAATTTAATGCATGTAATACATATGGGTAAACATCTAACTTGGAACCATCACCTATGCTTTGCTCTGCGTATGATCTAATAATGAGTTGCTTAAGATCATCGTTTGAGATATTTAATAATGTCGATAATTTTTGACGTGAGGCCTGCTTTAGATTTGGATCATTCTCGAAATACTGATCAATATCCCGCTCGATCTTCTGCCACTGTTTCTTTTCTTCTTTGGAATAATAATCTTGTATGGTCTTACGTGTAGGCGCATCATGTTGCAAACGCGTCCATGCTGGCATGTAATGCTGCAGAATAAAACTCTTGAATGTTGCTCTTAAAGCTTTGTCTTGAAAGCCAACGTTTGTACCTTCTCTAATATATAGACAAACTTTCTGTATTTGATACGGGCTATCAAGAAACCTCAAATGCTCCGGAAGAATTTTGTCCATGATAGCAATCATTGCGAACACATACGAATCAATGCCCTGATTAACATAGGTAAATATCACAGGCACTTTATCAAACCGAATCAAAGCTTCTTTAATGTCTTTACTCTCAACACTGGATTGACCGTATGATTCTTGGGCGCTTTTATAATCGTTTAAGGATTGTGACGGGAGAAGTAAGACAACGAGGGTAAAAATAGAAACAACATAAACCCATATTCGGCCATACTGGCCTTTTCTGGCTAGGTTCCAAAAAATTAAGAAGTACGCCACCACCCCAAGTAGGATACCAATAGACGATTGTTTGAAAATGTAGTCCATCAGCATTTGGGAGAAGTTTAACCCAAGAACAGACAAAGCCGTGTCGAGTGGCGTTAAACCAAAAACATGCATTTCATTTGTAACTGCAATCGGGGGAAAGTTAAGGTGCGAATGAAGCTTATCGTTTAGGGGGATAAACGATTGATGAAACTACAATAATTATATTGATTATTTTGATTGTGTCAAGAAATATTTTCATTCACCATAATGCGTACGAGCCCGCTTTATATATACAATGTTTTCTTCTACATTTATTGAGTAAATAATTCTATCTTTATAAGATAGACGGTAGGAATAATTTCCCGCCAACTCTCCCATCAGCTTCTTACCTTCATAGGGATTCTTGGCAATAATTTCTTCTAATATATCTCGAAGTTTATTTCTTAATCTTGGAGCGAGCTTGTCGATATCCTTCTTGGCTAATGATGTAAAACGAATTTCAAAATCTTTTCGTTTAATCACCAAAAACCTCTTTCATCGATAAGGTTTTTCCAGACTTGATCTCTTTATCAGCGGCTTTAATACTTTTTGCCAATCCTGGGGTTGAAAGGATTTCTAACGTCTCAAGCAAATTCTCATAATCATCCTTTGAAAGCAAAACCACATTACCTTCTTTGGAAGTTATCTCATAAACCCTGTGAGATTTATTGAGATCTTTAATCATCTTAAACCACTTTGTACGAGCACTTGTTGCGGAAACTGTTGTCATATGATTCTCCTATGTACGTTATTATGTACATAATATAACACGCTATTAAGACTTACGCAAGACTAAAGTCGGATCAATCAACAATGGATAGCTTGTTGCTGGCTCGTCGATGATGACAGTTAGGGTTTTTTGGTCGAGGATTTTGTATTTGCCTTGTTTTTTGATGCCGTCGTTGGTCCAATAGGTCACTGGCTCTAGGACGGCGGTTAGCATTTTGTCCATGATTTTATAATCTGGTAGAGCTTTTTTGACGGTGGTCATGACTTGATCGCGTTTTTTTCGATCATTCTTATCAATGCCATTGATCACCATCTCTTGATACAAACTCACACTCCCGTCTTTGGCGCTCTCTAGCACAACATTACGGCCCATGGATTTGTATTGCCATTCATAGCGACTGCCATATTTGCTATTTGGTTTGCGGGCATAGATCCATTCTTTAAGCTCGATGGTGTCCTTGTCCTTCGCATGCTGCCGATACGCAATCACATCCACATCATTATCATAAATCAACCACTGCAATGCACCTTCTGTGTAAACAACACTTTTAAAGGGCATCTTGGCATTTTTCAATAAACCGGTAAACATATAGCTTGTTGTATCGTAATTGATAAAGACTTTCTTATCGACCGTCGGGGTTTTGCGGTAGAAATTGGTGCTGATGCTTAAATCTTTACCATTAAGCGGAATTTTAATCTGGCAAGAAAAAACATCTTTCGAATAATTAACCTTAACCTCTGTATTACTTAAACCAACCGTCTCATCCCCTTGCGCTTTTACCATGATAGCTTTAATGGCGGGCATTAATGCTGGAGGAATATCTTCCGCCTGAGAAGATACTGGCAATAATAAACATATCAATAGTAAGGCTCTAAACATTAGCAAGAATGCTATACGAATTTCTTAGTTAACTTCTCAATAAGCGAGGCATATTCAGGTATTCTCATAAAAATCATCTGGGCGACGACTTCTTTGTACGTATGGACAGTGTCATTGCGACGATCTGTCATTTCTAAAAAACCTGCAACTTCATCTTCAGATAAAAAACCTAATGGCAACAACTCTCTAAAAACTGCCTTGGGAGAATTAGCAACAATACCTTCTTTTTCATTCAAATACGCTTGTGTATATTTCCATAATGCTTCAAATGTATATTTAAACCGCTGTATTGCAGCATCTCTAATAATAACTGAATAAGGTTCTTTCAAAATATCCTGTAATGTCTTTAACGCTTTTAGAACATCTTGATACTTTAATTCTAATTTTTCCATACAATTGCATCCTTCAACACCTGTTGTTTAAAATCTTCAGAAACTTCAGATAAATTCACAAGATCGACCTTATAAGGAATACAAGAATCTTCAATCTTTTCTCTTAATAATGAAATGCGCGATATTGTTTGGCCAACCTTAGGAACCAAAGCCACGTCCACATCTGAGCCAAAATTAGAATCACCTCGAGCACGGGAACCAAACAAAAGAACCCCGACAGGCTCTTGCCCCAATTCTGTTAATATCAATTGCTTAACTTGATCTAAATATCTATTTTGCATAGTTAAAGTATAAACCTAAAATTGACGTTTTCCAATATATTCTACCAAAACCAACATCCCCTACTTACCCTAGAAAACCATTGTGTCACGGTTTTTATCGCATCTAAATTATAATACTGGTTTTATACGTCTTTTTATCAGAGGCAGTATGTTCCAAAATGGAACATACTGATTTTTCACTTAACTCCTTATCTTTGAATATATTAAGTAAATGTTTTGTAATTGCAGGACGTTTGGTTCCAAATAGAATGGCAAGTTGGGCTTGACTTAGCCAAACAGTCTCATTGTTCAACTGAACTTCGACAGTTATTTTGGAACCCTTAGGACGAAACACAACAATTTCTTGCTTATTTACTTGATTCACATTCTTCATCATCAAACCCTCATGTTTTTGTCATTTTAAACCCAATGTGTCCCATTTTTTATATTGCCAATATATTCTAATCCAACCAGAATAACGCATTCATAACCGCCGCCGTCGCATCATCCGCAATCTCAACAATAAACGCACTATTCTGCCCGTCGTATTTTGTTCCCGAAAAAACCCCTTCCATATCTTCTGTATTTGGTACATAACCGCCAGCATACACCTCATTAGCACTAACAGCTAATGCAACAATATCATCCGCACCAATGCTACCAAGCCAAGTAATCCAATTCATAGATGGGGGACTCCCGTCACTAATCTCAACGGTAAATCCTTCCATAATTGCTACATTAGTAAATGTTCCTAGCTTAGAATTAACTGTTGCCCAAGAACCAGACGCATACGTATAACCGCTAGCATAAATTTCATCACCACTTATAGCTAACGATTTAATCCGATTGTTTCCACTTCCCCCAATCCACATGCGCCATGCTAAAGTTGGCGGACTGCCATCAGCAATTTCCACAACAAACCCCTTATCCGTTGTATTTGTAACTGTGCCAAATGATATTACAGCTGTTTCAAATGTTGCAGAATTATCCGCATATCCACCTGCATAAATCTCATCACCATTGACCGCTAAAGCGTATAGACTATCCACAGAATCTCCACCAAACCAATGTCGCCATTCGAATGTAGGCGGCCCTCCATCTGCAATTTCCACCACAAAACCTTCGTAAAGAGCATCTGTCATTGTGCCCAATGTTGATGCAAAAGTTTCCCACGAAACAGACGTATCGCTCGCTCCACCAGCATATATTTCATCACCTACAACAGCTAATGAGTAAATAAAATCATGATTTGACCCTCCAATAAATGCAAGCCATTCAAATGTTGGCGGCCCACCATCGGCAATTTCAACCAAAAAACCTTCTTCTTGATTATTTGAAAATGTCCCTACAATAGATCCAAAAGTATCCCAACCAGCAGAAGTACCACTATATCCTCCAGCATAAATTTCATCACCATTTAGTGCCAAAGCATAAACTATCTCTCCTAAATTCCCTCCCAACCAAGCACGCCATGCTAAAGTTGGCGGACTTCCATCAGCAATTTCAACAACAAATCCATCACTTGCACCTGTAAATGTACCTACCTCAGAACCTACCGTATCCCAGGAACCTGATGAATTGCTATATCCACCCACGTAAACCTCATCTCCATTTATAGCCAAAGCCTGAACAACAGATCCGCCATCTCCACCTAACCATACTCTCCAATTAAGATTGGGTGTAGCCCCATCAGTAATTTCAATCACAAATCCTTCTTGCACATAATTAGGCGTCCCTACATCTGGCACTGTACCTAAAGTTTGTGCATACGATTGTCCCCCCGCATAAATCTCATCTCCATTTACAGCTAAGGCATTAACCTGAGATGACCCACTACCTATTAACCATTGCAACCAGAAATACGTTGGTGGCGACCCATCGTTTAACTCAGCCAACAATGCGGCATTGTTTCCACCCGCAAGCATACTCCCAGATACAACCGTAAACGTTTCCAAACTAGCACTTGTTATAACATAAGTCCCAGCATAAATCGCCTCACCATTAACCGCTAACCCATAAACCAGATTCGTCTGAGCATTACCCAACCACATCTGAAATGCCAAACTCGGCGGAGAACCATCCGCAATCTCAACAACAAACCCTTGATTCACCCCCGGATTATTCAACGTCCCCACCCTAGACCCCGCCGTATCCCAAGATGCCGAAGAATTCGCATAACCACCTGCATAAATCTCATCCCCATTGATAGCTAACGCAAGAACAACATCCGCCCCAACACCTCCCAACCACATCCGCCATTCCAAACTTGGAGGCCCCCCATCAGCAATTTCAACAACAAAACCCTCTCCATTGGCTAAAGTATTTGTCAAAGTACCAATGGTAGAAACAGCAGTGTCCCACGAATCGGAAGATTGTGTATATCCACCCGCATAAATTTCATCACCATTGATGGATAAAGCTCTAACAGAATCAATACCACTACCCCCAACATACATCCCCCAAGGCAACGAAGGAGGACCTCCATCCTGTATCTCAACTACAAAACCTTCATTAACAGTTGCCACATTTGTACCAACCAATGATCCAAATGTTTCTATAGAATCATATGACCCCCAGACGCCCCCCGCATAAATTTCATCCCCATTTACTGCAAGAGCATAAACAATATCTTGACCAGATCCACCCAACCATATACGCCACTCTAATGTCGGGGGACCACCATCTGTTATCTCAGCCACGTATCCTTCTGAGTTTCCTGAAAAAGCCGTAAAAGTTCCAATCGTAGATACTGCCGTATCCCACAGAGCAGATGAATATGAAATACCCCCAGCATAAATCTCATCACCATTAACTGATAACGCAAGAACTTGATCGAGCCCAACTCCACCCAACCACATCAACCATTCAAGTGTTGGCGGACTCCCATCCGCAATCTCAACGACAAAGCCTTCATTGCCACCAGACAGGGTATTTGTTACGGTACCAACAGTAGATCCTGCTGTTGCCCATAAATCAGAAGAATCAGTATACCCCCCCGCATAAATCTCATCCCCATTAACCGTCAAAGAATTAAGCGTTGCCCCAGCAACACCACCAACATACATCATCCAATTAACCACCGGCGGATTAGCACTAGTGACTTCTGATACAAAAACAGCTGTCCCTCCATTATATGTCCCCACCATTGTTACCGCTTGATTCACCTTACCATTTGTTCCCCCACCCACATAAATTTCTCCACTACTTGGTTCAACACCCACAGCGGCAACCGTTGTTGCCAAAGCCTGACCTTCCCCCAACCACTGCCCATACGCAATCGACGGATCAATCGTCAACGGGTAAGATTCTTTAGGTTCTTGAATTTCCAACACCAACACCGATGATCCTTCAATATAAGCCTTTACTTCTTTTTGCTGTCCTTGTTTTGTCCAATAAACAAAAGGTTGAATTTGTGCAATCGTTCCATTGCGTAACATTTCAAGGGTGACATTTGAATCAGAACTAAATCGCCATTTATAAATACTGCCTGTATTAGCATTTGGTTTATTTGTTTTGATTAATTCTTTGGTTAGGATTTTCTTGTCTTGAATATGCTGTGTAAAAACATACACGTCGATGGGATTATCTAAAACAAATTTAAAACTAACCGATTCTTTTGAACCGGTCATCTGCACATCTTGAATTAATTCATGAGGTGTTTGTGTGATCGTCGTTGTGACATTCAAACCGTTTATTGTGTCGGAAAAAATTAGTGGTCTTGTGGGTGTTATACGCTGACCATCAAGGACAGGCATCGTCTCTGATGAGATGTTTAATGATGATTTAACGATTGGCGCATGTGTTAATGGCCATGGGGGTAAAATTAGGGCTAGAGCTAGCCCAAAGTGAGTTAAAGACTTAAACATATAATCTAGATTATAGAGGGTCTAGATTATGTGTTCATTAGAAATGTGTTTTATTTTGATGAAACATTCTTCTTTAAACGCTGTTCCCAAACCTTGGCGTCCTCTGGCTTTAAACCTGGGAGTGGATATTTTTCTGGGTCGGCGATCCATTTGAGTTGGGCTTGGCTAAAGGAGTCTCTGGCTTTATCTTTATCGCCCTTCTTTGCGTAAAGAACACCGAGGTTATACCATGCTTGTGCATTTTCGGGTTCGGCTTTGGAGGCGGATAAAAATAATCCAAGCGCAGTATCTATGTCGCCTTTTTCATAATAAATGCGGCCGGCTTGTAAAAATGGTTCAGCTTGTTTAGAAAAACTTTTGGTGAGCATTTCGAATTCTTTTAACGCTTCCTCTTTATTGCTCATCTTATAATTTAATAAACCACGATTTAATCGCGCCTCATAATTTTCTTTATCAATGACGAGCGCGGCATTGTAATCACCCATCGCTTCGTTTTGATGTCCGAGTTTGATCAGCGTCGCACCACGATTGTTAAAATATTCGGCTTGGCCCATGTCATAATAGATGGCCAAATTAAAATATTTCAGCGCCTCTTCATATTTCTTCTGCTTTGCTTGCAAGATGCCCATGTTGTAATAGGCTTTTGCATAATGCTGGGCGCGTCCGGCGGAGATTAGGATTTTTCCGTCATCTTGATAAATACGGCCTTTTTTCGCCACCTCTAATGCCTTCTCAAAATCTGCGAGCGCTTCATCATTCTTGCCTTCACCTAAATAAATCATCCCGCGGTTGTTATACCCAAAAGCAATTTCTGGTGAACGATTGATCACATTGTTCCATAACGTTAAACCATTTTTCCACATGCCCAAGTTATAGAAACATAAACCAGCCAGAATGACAACGGCCGCAAAACTTGCATTCATAAAGAGCTTACGTTTTGACGCATTTAATTTTGCATATTGAAACTCCCACAAACGACCAACCGCCAAACATGCGGCTAATGCGGGTAAATATAAGAAGCGGTCAGCAACGAAAGAAATATCGCGCGCATCCAAACGCCAGACGAAGAAAATGGATAGTACAAAATATATAAATGCAAAAATGACCCAACGATTCTTACGGTAAAACCAAAGGCCCACACCTGTCGCCACTAAAATCAACCATGAAACAATGTACGCCGCGTTGGTGATCGCAACCGGTTCTGGCATGCTATAAATTGGTGACAAATTAAAGGGCCAGAAGAAACGTTTGATATAAAACGACGCGCTCCATAACCACGTCATGATCCCCGTCATGAAATCAAAATTAATCTCGCGTGAATTCTGAGAATAGGTGATCCAAGCAATGGGTTCAATGACTAAAAAGAACGGAATTTTATCAACAATAGAGGCGATCGAAATCTTGCGCCCGCGCATCCAATCAACCACCCACAAAATCCAAGGTAAAGACAATGCCATGGGTTTGGCTAAAATACTTAAGAAACCTGCTACCAATGCCAGAACAAAAAATTGCACCTTGTTTTTACCTTCTAAATACCCCAAATAAAAATAAATTGAGATTAAATAAAACAAACTATACATCAAATCTTTTTGAGCCGTTGCCCACGCTACGTTCTCAACGCGTGCGGGATGCAAGGCAAAGAGCAAGGCCGCGGCCATTGCCCCCATCGACGTCAAACCAAAACGCATCGCCACTAAAAACACCATCCACACAACTAAGATATGCGTAAGTAAGCTGGACAAATGGAACACCATGGCATTCTTGGCAAATAACTTGTAGAGAATGGCAAAATTAAAAACTGTGAGCGGAATATAGGTATGATTGGCCGTGTCTTTTTCAAAGAACATATGCAATGGATCAGACCATGTAAACTCCGTCACAAATTTATTATTGGTAATATGCGCAGGATCATCCCAATTAAGCAAATCAGAGGCCACCACACGACTAAAAGCAATTGCCGTGATAAATGCTAGAATTAAAAGATACTTTTTCATAACAACCTTTCTTATTTCGTCGCCTGCATTAATTCATTAATGAAATCTAAATTAACCATCGCTCCTAAAGATTCAGCTTTGCGGACATCGGCCCAAGCATTTTCATAATCTTTGAGTTCATAATAGGTCAAGGCACGACGGTTGTATGCCTTCGCATAGGATGGATCTACAGCAATGGCTCTTGTAAAATCTTGCAACGCTTCTTCTAAATTACCTTGTGTGATATAAGCTTGGCCGCGATTATTGTAGGCTTTGGCATTATCAGGGTTAAGTTCTATGGCCTTATTGAAATTAAGAATGGCTTGCTCTGTTTCGCCTTTCTTGGCAAGCTTTATGCCAAGATTATTATATTCTGCAGATGTTTCGGCATGGGCTATTGAAAGACTTAAAATAACGAACAATGCACTTAAAAAAATTTTCATAGCACTATTTTGTTTGATGAAATTGAGTTTCATACAGACGGCGATATAACGGGCATGTAAACAACAATTCATCATGCGGACCACAGCCAACAATCTTACCCGCTTCTATCACCACAATCTTATTGGCTTTCATGATGGTCGATAATCGATGGGCAATGGCGATTACTGTGCGGCCTTGCATCAATTCATCCAAAGCTTGCTGCACATATTTTTCTGATTCAGAATCAAGCGCAGATGTAGCTTCATCTAAAATTAAAATTGGTGGATTCTTTAAGATGGCACGCGCAATGGTCAAACGCTGCTTCTCACCGCCGGATAAACGAAAACCACGATCCCCCACCATGGTGTCGTAACCCTTTGGCATCTTTTCAACAAAATGATTCGCAAAGGCATGTTGCGCGGCTGCCTTGATCTGATCATCCGTTGCTTCAAATGTGCCATAGGCAATATTATTGCGCACGGTGTCATTGAACAACACGGCTTCTTGCGTCACAATGCCGATCTGGCCACGCAAGGATTTAAACGAAAGATCTTTGACATTTACCCCATCAAAAATCACATTGCCGTTGGTTGCATCGTAAAAACGCGGAATCAAATTGACCAAGGTTGACTTACCACTGCCCGTCGGTCCCACAATGGCAACCAGCTCACCTTTTTTAATTTCCAAATTAATATCAGATAACACCGTCTCATTTTTGTCATAACTAAACGTGACGTGATCAAACACAACTTTTTGCTTTAACGGTTCTGCATCTTTGGCTTTTTCTTTTTCAACAACAGACGGCTTTGCATCTAACACTTCATAAATGCGTTCATTTGCACCTAAAGCTTGTTGGATAATCGCCTGCACGTTAGCCATGCGCTTGATGGGGCGAATGACTTGTAGAATAGATGCCATAAATACACCAAAAACACCAAAGGACAACCCACCATCTAAAACTTGTTTACCTAAAACCAAAATAATAGCAATCCCACATATAGCCCCCACCATTTCGGTTAATGGACCAACAAGCATCATGCTCTTGATTGATTTCATCCGTACTTTATAATACCCCTGATTTTGTTGTCGGAAACGTTCAATCTCATACTTTTCCGTCGTGAACGCTTTAAGGATGCGCACGCCAGATATTGTTTCTAATAACAATGAATTAATATCAGCCATTTTTTCTTGAGTATTCTTTGAAAGCTTGCGCAACCGTTTTGAAATTAGCGCCATGGGCCAGCCGATGAGCGGGAACATGATAAATAAAATGAGCGTACCTTTGAAATTAACGGTGAAGGCAAATGAGATAAAAACTAAAATTAAGAATGGCTGTTTAAATAAATCAGTGACGGCATAGGAAACAGCATTTTCAATCACGGCCACATCATTGGTGATGCGCGAGATTAACTCACCCGTGCGTTTCTTAGAAAAATAGTCTAATGATAATGTTTGAATGCGATCAAACAAACGATAGCGCACATCACGCATGACACTTTGAGCAATGTCATTCATTAAATAATCACTGCAAAACAAAATAATTTGCTTAACAAAGAACATCGCTAAAAATGACAATGGAATAACCCAAAACAATGTATGAACATCGGTATTGTTTAATTTATCAACGATGTTAGATATGAACTCAGGTACCTGATTAGGTAAAATGATTTTCTTGTTAGTGAAAATGCGGTCAATGACCGGCAGCATGAATGATAACTGCACACCTTCGAACAGGGATGATAGGAGGATAAAAAATATGGCTAAACCAAAACGTTTCTTGTGTCCGCCAACCAACGAAAGCAATTTAAAATAATTCTTCATAGGAAGTTCAATTTTAGTATGGGGTTTGACTTTTGTCGAGGGCTTTGTTAGTATCCTTTTCATGCAAAAAATAAACATTGCCCTCATCGGTTGCGGCTTCTTAGGCTCACGTCATTTAAAAACTTTACATAACTTGCGCAACAAACTTAATATCGTTGCCATCTGTGATCATCATGTGGAACATGCCAAAGGTTTGGCACGACAATACCATGTGCCCGTCGTAGCTGATTATAAAGAACTTGTCGGTAAAGTTGATGCGGTAAGCATTTGCACCCCCACCATCTCACATAAAGAGATTGCTGAATTCTTTTTAAATAACAACGTTCATACCTTTGTTGAAAAACCAATCACCACAACGTTGGAAGAAGCCGATGTCTTGGTCGCCTTAGCCAAAAAGAATAATTTAAAACTTCAAGTTGGCCATGTGGAACGTTTTAATTCCGCTTTCACATCTGTTGCTGCGTTGGCCAAAGACCCTGTTTTCATTGAATGCCATCGCCTTAATTTATTTCCCAATCGTTCCCTTGATATTGGCGTTGTCTTAGATCTCATGATCCATGACATTGACATCATCTTGGGGTTAGTTCAATCCCCCATCAAAGATATTCAAGCAGTTGGCATCAATGTGTTAACCGATAAAGAAGACATTGCCAACGTGCGTTTAACATTTGAAAATGGTTGCGTGTGCAATGTCACATCCAGCCGTATTTCGCCGGAAGTAACTCGCAAGATTCGCATGTTTACCAAAAATTCTTACATCTCCTTGGACTATGCCAAACAAGAAGCTAGCATGTACACTAAAGATGAACGCGGGATTCATAAAAAAAGTTTGCCCATTGAAAAAGAAGAACCTTTGAAAAAAGAACTCGAACATTTTATTGATTGCATCCGCGACAATAAAACACCGCTTGTCTCTGGCATTGAAGGCCGTGCAGCACTCAAAGTCGCTTTAGACATTAATCAAAAAATATGGGAACACCGACAAAACGTATTATAGTCATTGCTGGCGAAGCATCCGGCGATATGCGCGCGGCGGGCGTTGTGCGCGCCATGAAAAAAACCCATCCCCAATATCAATTTGTTGGCATTGGCGGCGACTACATGAAAGCCGCTGGTGTTGAGCTTATTGAGAACATCGATCAACTCGGCGTTGTTGGTTTCATCGAAGTCATCAAACACTTACCCGTTATCACCAAAATTTTCAATAACATCATTTCCTACATTGATAAAAATCCTGTTGATGCGGCACTTTTGGTTGACTATCCCGGATTTAATATGCGCATGGCCAAGACGTTAAAGACTCGTGGCATTAAAGTTATTTATTATGTAAGCCCCCAAGTTTGGGCTTGGAAAGAAAAAAGGGTTAAGGTCTTAAAGCAGATCGTCGACAAAATGCTTGTGTTATTTCCTTTTGAAAAAGATATTTATGCCAAATACGGCATGGACGTGGATTATGTCGGCCACCCATTGATCGACGAAGTAAAAATCACCGAACCTCCCTCTAGCATCAAAGCACAACTTGGGATCAAACCTCAAATGCCAACGATAGGGCTTTTGCCTGGTTCGCGTGAAAAAGAAATCACACGCCATTTACCAACCATGTTGGCGGCGGCTAAAATTTTGCAAAACAGAAATCCAAATCGACGCTTCATTGTCTTACGCGCACCAACAATTCCAAAGTTCATGCTGGAAAATATTATCAAAGACAGCGGCGTCAATGTGATCATCTATGAAGGGCCCGCCTATAACGGGATTGGAGCCATGGATGCCATCATGGTTGCCTCAGGTACTGCCACCTTAGAATGTGGCCTTCTCTTACGCCCCATGATCATCATGTATAAAACAGCATGGCCAACCTATTGGTTAGCTCGTAGCGTAATTAAAATTCCTTATATTGGTTTAGTTAATATTGTGGCAGGCAAGAAAATCATCCCTGAATTGATCCAACAAGACGCAACCGATGAAAAACTAGCGGCGGGCATCGAAGATATTTTTGCTAACCCCAACACCTACGGTCAAATGACCAACGATTTAGCACAAGTCAAAATTAAATTAGGCAATTCTGGCGCCAGCACTCGAGCAGCGACCATCATAACTTCTTTTCTAGATACACAATAATCCCATTAGCTGTATCCAAATCGGTCTTCATTTGCGCAGCGTCGATTGAGCCGCTGGCATACTGCACTAAGTCTGCATGCTCATAGATGGATTTAATATTAGCGACGATGTCTGAGGACACGCCCTTTTCCGTTAAGATCGCAATCGTATCACTTGCAGATGCGGCATCAACTTTATCAACGATATAATTATTTAACGCTTTAACAAGGGTGTGATAGAAAACTTTTGATGTCGATGGATCAAGATGATCAGATGCCTTCTTTATGCCCTGCTTTACATGTTTTAATGCATGATGCCGCCTAGCAAAGCTCGAATCTTTTTTTAACTTCTTTCGAAAACGTTTGGAAATATATATCCCCGCCCAAGCCAAGATTAGCACAAAAATGCTTAACCAAAATTGCCATCGTTTCGTTAATGAAACGACATAGATGATGGGATCGATGATGTATTGTTTCACATAATCCACCTGCACGGCGGATTTAGTAGTTTGGCTTTTAGATAAATCCGCAAAACCAACTGCCTTAAATTCTTGATCTTTAGAAATTGGAGAAACTTTTAAACCAAAAGGCCCTTGAGCAATGACTTTGTATTCGCCTACAGTTGGATCAAAATAATTAAAGGCAATGGCAGGCACTTGGGTGATGCTGTCGCTATTTGGAATAATCACCTGCTCGACAGAGCGGCTATTATCCCCATCTTTAACCACAGGGTCATATGTTTTAAAACGTGGGTCGGAAAATTCGGGCATATGCAATGATTTATAATTGGCCACGCCGGATAATTGCATACGTAGCGTCACAGGATCACCGATGTGCACCGCTTGTGGCGATATCGACGCTGAGAAGTTGACTTGACCTACTGCCCCTGTAAAATTACTTGGCTGGCCTTGGGTGGGCAAAGGCAATACGTTGATATTCAAAGGATCTGCATTAACGCTAATTGGCCGCTCTTGATAACTCTCAAACATAGAACTTAATAAATCATCATTAAAAAAACCATTGCCCGCTGAGCCGCGCACTTTATATAACAAGCTGCCATCCACACGAATTGGCCCGATCTTTAGAGGACCAGTGCGTGTTGGATAAATAAACCCTTGATAATCAACGACGGTGTGATTAACTCCGTTAACGACTTCATTATATTGTGGTGGTTGTGGAAAATTCTCGAGCGTAAAACCATCCTGCTCTAACTTTGGAAACTGCAAATTACGTATGGGTAATTGATTAATGTAAAGTTTGATACGAATAGGAACCTTTTGGCCTAAATAGACATTGGCTTGCGGCGTTGATACGCTCATAAAAACTTTATCTTTGATCGATACCGACGGATCAGCGTTATTAGGAGCACCTGCAGCAGGTTGTGGTTTGGCAGCCGCATCAACAATGGTTAAATCAATGGGATTGGTTGTATATGTTTTACCGTCGATGGTCAGCGTCAGGCCTGGGATTTTTACGCCGCCTGTCTTGCTTGGAAAAATATTATAATTATAGGCATGCACACTGGAATATTGGCCATTGATAATCGAGATGCTCGTCGAAGGCCCTAAATATGACGTTTCAATGCCATCAATCTTAGGCCATTGCGGTGGTTCAATGCCATTTTTTACTCCATGCAAGGTGAGCGTTAATTGACCCGCCTCACCCATGCTGATTTGATTATTATCAACAGTGGCTTCAACGCTGACATCCTCGGCCCATAACAAGCAAACCGATGATAATAAGAAACAGATCGATAAAATTAATTTACGCATTACCAGTCCTTGGAAACAGGTTGTTCATCACCTTTATTCTTCTCAATAAAATTTAGCAAACCCTGAGGCTCTTCATTGCGCTGATAGTCTTCTAGAATATTCTTCGCTTCTTCTTTGCTCATTTGTCCTTGCTGCTGTGCTTGGTCTTTTTCATTATTCTTCGACGGATCTTGCTTGCTTTGATCTTGTTTGCCTTGTTCTTTCTTTTGCTGATCCTCTTGTTTCTTTTGTTCGTCCTGATTATCTTGGCTATCTTGCTGTTGATCCTTGCCTTGTTCGCTCTTCTGACTCTGATCGTTCTTTTGGCCTTGATCTGATTTATCTTGTTTGCTGTTGTCTTGCTTGTCGTTTTTATCGTTTTTCTGGTCGTTCTGATCCTTCTTATCTTTATTATCTTTTTGATCTTTAGAGTTCTGCTTTTGTTGTTCTTGTTGCTTCTTTTGTTGTTTTAATTTCTCTAAAGCTTTCTTGGCAACATCAAGATTAAATTTTGCGTCTTTATCTTTCAGTGCTTTATCCGTCACTTGCTTATAATTAGCAATGGACTGCTCCATGTCTGCAATCGCACCATCGATATTAGTTTTTGCCTGCGCTTGGCTTTTTCTAAAAAGCGCATTGCCTAAATTATAGCGCGCCACGTTTTCCTGTCCACCAACAGATAGCGCATTATTATAGGCATTGATGGCCTCTTGGTATTGGCCTTGGGTGTAATTTGCATTGCCTTCTTTGACAATCGTCGCTGAAGACTTAGCCATGGCCGGCGTGACTAAGATTAGAAAAATAACGCAATTAAGCAAACACTTAAAAACCATTGGAACCTTTCGTAGTATTTCTTTTCTTGGCGTTCTTCAATCGTTTGTTTATCAAGTTTGGATATTTGTTGTGTATACAAATATTCTAAACCAAATTGAGCACCTGATGAACGCACATAGGCGCCACCCGTTAAATAGGCTATTTGCTGTAGCACATTTTCATTGAGCCTTGATTTGACGTAATTACCTTGTGCATCTTTTAAATATTGCGCATTACCACGATCATCACCAACTTGAATAAGATCCCCTTCAGCTGTTCCAATGCCGACGGTGTAAATCTTCACCCCTTCTTTCGATGCTTTCTTGGCTGTTTCTAAAACATCCCCTTCTAAATCTTCCCCATCGGTTACAATCACCAAACTTTTAAAATGTCCCAAGGATTTGGTATAACTTTTCTGGGCTTCTTTGATGGCACTTGAAATATCTGTTCCTCCTCGAGGGATCGTATCAACATTCAAATCATTTAACGACAACATAAAACCATTATAATCGTTGGTTAAAGGACAAACGAGGAAGGCATCGCCGGCAAATGCAATCAATCCCACGCGATCCCCCTTTAGCTTCTTTAATAAATCTTTCATCTCCAACTTGGTTCGCTCTAAACGCGAAGGTTTCACATCTTGGGTCAGCATGCTTTTTGACACATCAACCGCAATCAATATATCAACCCCTTGGCGTTTGACATCTTGCACCTGA
Organism: uncultured Planctomycetales bacterium; assembly: GCA_964572155.1. Taxonomy (GTDB): domain Bacteria; phylum Omnitrophota; class Gorgyraeia; order Zapsychrales; family Fredricksoniimonadaceae; genus JACQQW01. Next base: position 274,912 of record CAZNDZ010000002.1, read on the forward strand.
TAGCCCCATTGTGGACGGGCTAAGGCAATGCTTGCTGCTGTCACAATGATCATCAGTGCAACCGATTTGCGTTGCCAAAACTTACGATTATTTAGTTTTGTTTGAGCTGTCAATAATGACCGATCAACAAAGGAATCCGTTAACCGTTCTCGACGCAAAAACAAGAAATGCAAAACAACCGCGATGATCGGCACCAACCACAACCCATGCAAATATACAGGTGAACCAAATTGCATTATGGAATCCTAAAAAATATTGTGTTAATAAGCACAAGCTCGAGCGCCAGACACACCATGGCCGCCATCACAGAAATCCAGAATAATTCCTCATATTGTTTATAGCCAACTTGATCAATCTTTGTTTTTTCTAAGGTATCAATCGCCTTATAAACTTCGCGTAAAGATTGAGTATCGGTAGCTCGAAAATATTGTGCCTTAGTTGTCTGAGCAATTTTGGTTAGACCTTCTTCATCTAAATCTGTTGGAATGTTTTGATAAAAAGTTCTGCCAAACATGTCTCGCACTGGATATGGTGCATAACCTTTTGCACCGGCGCCAATTGTATAAACCTTGATGCCCATGGCTGCTGCCGTCTTTGCGGCGGTTAATGGTTCAACGGTCCCTGCATTATTAACCCCATCGGTTAACAAGATGATGATTTTCGATTTAGCTTTGCTGTTTTTAAAACGGGATATGCTAGAGGCAATCCCCGAACCAATCGCTGTCCCGTCTTGGATTAACCCCATGCGCATGCGTTCTAAATTAGCTAATAACCAATTACGATCTGTCGTTAATGGACAAATGGTATACGCCTTACCGGCAAAGCCAATAAGTCCAATTTGATCATTGGGCCTACTTTCAATAAACTCACCCACTACTTTCTTAACGATTTCAAAACGATTCCATCGCTTGCCTTCAATTTTAAAATCTTCAGCCGCCATACTGCCAGAACAATCAAGCGCTAAAATAATATCAATGCCTTCCGTCGTAACTTTGCTTTCTTCTAAAACTTTACGTGGTCCTGCCAAGGCAACACAAATGAGCAGTGCAGCAAGTAATCGTAACACCGGCGGTATAAAACCAAACTGAATCCGCCATGTTTTAGGTAGGTTTCCTAAAATATCTACAGATGAGAACGTGACATCTTCGCGCTTTGATCGTCGATCAAGCCACCACATTAACCCCAGAACAATGGGAATAGCAAATAAGAATAACGGTGTTTTAAATTCCATAGCTAGTTTCGGTGATTAACTTTTTAGCTAAATCAAAATTAGCCTGCGCTTCATTGACTGTTGGTAAATGCTTTGCAAATTTCACCATGTCGCATCCATTTAAGAAATCTTTGAGGAATTGCTTCTGAGCATCCGTTAATAAGGTACTGCTTTGCGCGTAAATCAAGAATTCTTCCGTCGTCATTTCCGGCGCCTTGATGCTAAATCGATCTTCCAAGTAGCGGCGTACAATGTCGGATAGCGTGATATAAAATTGTTTAAACAAACCAGCCGCTGGATAATGTTTATGGTGCAAGTCTTCTAGGGCAGCCAAAGCAATCTCTGACGGTGAACGCACAGGCACAATGGGTGCTTGTGGCACGATGGGCTTCTTACGCTTGATCAACCAGAAAACCACAGCGGTTATAATCAAGGCAAGAATAATGGCGATTGTTATCCAACCCCATAATGGAAACTCAACCGGAAGATGTATGTCTTTAATGTCTTCCATCACCTTCTCCCTTTTCGTCGTGCAAAGAAATTAATTAAGGCCGTTGCATATGGCTCATGCGTATGCACATCGATATGATCGACGCCTGTCTGAGCAAAGAGACGATCACGCGTTTCTAAACGTGATTTTGCTTGGGCAGCGTACGCAGTCCTAACCCTCTTATCGCTAGTATCAACCATCACCTGTGCCCCAGTTTCAGCATCTAGCAAGCTCACCATGCCGCAGTCTGGTAAAATGCTTTCACGCTTATCATTTAACGTGATCGCGATGATGTCGTGATATTTATTGGTGATTTGCAGGGGTTTTTTGAAATTATTAGCGACGAAGAAATCGGAAATAACAAAAGCCACACTCTTACGTTTTGTAACCTTGCTTAAATAATCTAAGGCCATTTTTAAATCCGTGCCTTTGCCCTTGGGTTTAAAATACAGCACTTCTCTAATAACACGCAAAACATGGCTTTTACCTTTGCGGGGCGGCATGAACAATTCAATTTGATCGGTGAACATCAAAAGCCCCACCTTATCGTTGTTGCGAATGGCGGAAAATGCCAGCACTGCGGCGATCTCGGCGGCTAAGGTGTTTTTTAATTCTTTGGTGGAACCAAAATATGTCGAGGCTGAGGCATCGACTAAAATCATTACGGTGAGCTCTCGCTCTTCTATATATTTCTTAATGTGCGCAAGGCCAGTGCGTGCCGTGACATTCCAATCGATGGTTCGAATGTCATCTCCTGGTTGATACTCACGCACTTCATCAAACTCCATCCCACGCCCTTTAAAAACACTATGATAGGCACCAGCGAATACATCGCTGACCAAATGGGTGGTCGTTATCTCAATGCGGCGTACTTTCTCTAGGACACTCTTGGGGATCATGGTACTTCCACAGTATCAAAAATAATTTTGATCAAATCCTCTGCGGTTTTTTCTTCAGCTTCTGCTTCATAACTTGGCACAATGCGATGACGCAAAACATCCATGCCGATTGATTTCACATCTTGTGGGGTCACAAAGCCTCGTCCAGCTATAAAAGCATGTGCTTTAGAAGCGATGGCAAGATTGATCGTGGCCCGTGGGCTTGCGCCGTATTGAATCAAATTTTTCAAATCTTTTAATTTGTATTTATCTGGATAGCGTGTTGCCTCGACGATATCGACAATATAATGCTCAATCTTTTCATCCATATATACCTCATCCACAACACCACGCAAACGAATAATATCAGCTGGACTTAAGACCGGACGAACCTCATGTTGTGTCTTCGTATTAGCCATGAGTTTTAATATCTTTAACTCTTCATCTTTGGTTGGGTAGGTAATTTTTACCTTTAACATAAAACGGTCAACCTGTGCTTCAGGCAAAGGATATGTTCCTTCTTGCTCAATCGGATTTTGCGTCGCTAAAACAAGAAATGGTTCCGGTAATTTTAGTGTTTCTTCACCAATGGTGACTTGACGTTCCTGCATGGCTTCAAGCAAAGCACTTTGCACCTTGGCCGGCGCACGATTGATTTCGTCAGCCAATATGATATTGGCAAAGATGGGGCCCTTCTTCACATTAAATTGACCACTGCGCTGGTCATAAATTAGCGTACCTGTTAAATCAGCAGGCAACATATCTGGTGTAAATTGCAAACGGGCAAACTTGGCTTGAATGGTTTGGGACAATGTCTTAACGGCTGTTGTTTTAGCGAGCCCAGGGACCCCCTCGATTAACACATGTCCATTAGATAATATGCCAATCAACAATCGGTCCAATAAAACCAACTGGCCAACCAAGACCTTGGATGCTTCCATGCGGATGGCTTCAATGACCGCTGATTCTTTTTTGATTTTCTCATTAACAGATGCGATGTTGACAGACGACATAAATCCCTCCCTTAGATAGCTTTACGTGGAATGTTCATTATTATAATTTTTTTGTGGTTAATTTCAAGTTGACAATCACCTTGGTTTACCCTATCTTTATTCGATATGAAATCACCATTCGAGCAACATCCTATCACGTTATTACTTAAAGAGCGCATCCTCATTTTAGACGGTGCCATGGGCACGATGATTCAGCGTTACAAACCCGATGAAGCCAAGTATCGCGGCGAACGTTTTAAAAATCATCCTCATGACGTTAAAGGTAACAACGAACTCTTATCACTCACACAACCGACGATTATTGGTGAAATTCATGAGGCATATTTAGCTGCGGGTGCTGATATTATTGAAACAAACACCTTTAATGCGAATCGCATTTCCATGGCCGATTATCACATGGAGTCTTTGGTGTATGAATTAAACATTGCTTCAGCCAAGATCGCACGTGCGGCGGCAGATAAATTTACAAAATTAGATCCAAAAAAACCACGCTTTGTGGCTGGTGCTGTTGGCCCAACCAACAAAACAGCCTCGATATCCCCTGACGTCAATAACCCTGCATTTCGTGGGGTTAGTTTTGATCAATTGGTTGAAGCCTATACAGAACAGCTCAAAGGCCTTGTTGATGGCGGCGTTGATTTATTTTTAGTTGAAACTATCTTTGATACCCTTAATGCCAAAGCCGCATTATTTGCGATCGACGCATTTTGTGCAAATCTAGGTCGTAAAATTCCTATCATGATTTCCGGCACTATCACCGATGCCAGCGGCCGCACCCTGTCTGGTCAGACCACTGAAGCGTTTTGGATTTCTGTCAAACACAGCAAGCCATTAACATTTGGTTTAAATTGTGCGCTTGGTGCTAAAGACATGCGCCCTTATATAGAGGAATGCTCACGCATCGCGGATGCCTACATTTGCTCTTATCCAAACGCTGGTTTACCCAACACCTTTGGTGAATACGATCAAACCTCCAATGAAATGGCGGCCTTGATTAAAGACTTTGCTCAAAACGGATTTTTAAATATTGTTGGCGGTTGTTGCGGAACAACACCAGATCATATCAAAGCTATTGCCGCGATTGTCAAAGATTGCAAGCCACGTCAATTACCGACGATCCCCGCTAATAGTTCATTTAGCGGCTTAGAACCTTTGATCAAAAGGCCGGAAACTAATTTTATCAATGTTGGCGAACGCACCAATGTCACGGGTTCCAAACAATTCGCTCGATTGATCATTGCTGGACAATTTGATCAAGCCTTAAGCATTGCCCGTCAACAAGTTGAAAATGGCGCACAGATCATCGACATTAACATGGACGAAGCCATGCTTAATTCTGTCGAGGCCATGACCACCTTCTTGAATTTGATTGCGGCCGAACCTGATATCAGCAAAGTGCCTATCATGATTGACTCCTCTAAATGGAGCGTCATTGAAGCTGGGCTTAAATGTGTTCAAGGCAAACCCATTGTTAATTCCATCAGCCTTAAAGAAGGTGAAGCAGAATTTATCCGTCAAGCCACCTTGGTTAAACGTTATGGTGCCGCGGCGGTTGTCATGGCCTTTGATGAAAAAGGTCAAGCGGATACGGTTGATCGACGGGTTTCTTGCTGCAAACGTGCTTATGACATCTTAACCCAAACTGTTGGCTTTGATCCAACCGATATCATTTTTGATCCTAATATCTTTGCGATTGCCACAGGCATTGAAGAACATAATAACTATGCCGTTGATTTCTTTAAAGCCACCCGACTGATCAAAGAATCCTGCCCTGGATGTTTGATCTCCGGCGGGGTTAGCAATGTGTCCTTCTCATTTCGCGGTAATGACCCTGTGCGTGAAGCCATGCATTCAGCCTTCCTCTACTATGCCATCAAAGAAGGCATGGACATGGGGATTGTCAATGCCGGCATGATTGCCGTCTATGATGCTATTCCAAAAGATCTTCTCGTGCTCGTTGAAGATGTATTACTTAATCGCAAACCAGATGCTACCGAACGTTTAGTAACTTTTGCCGAAAACTTTAAGAGCAAAGGCATTAAGCTTGAGGAAGATTTAAGCTGGCGCAAAGAACCAGTTGCTAGCCGCCTCTCCCATGCTTTAGTTAAAGGCATTGTTGATTATATTGATATCGACGTTGAAGAAGCCCGTCAACAAACCACAAGACCTTTAGATGTTATTGAAGGGCCATTGATGGACGGCATGAATATCGTCGGTGATTTATTTGGGTCAGGTAAAATGTTTTTACCCCAAGTGGTTAAGAGCGCACGCGTCATGAAAAAAGCAGTGGCCTACCTTTTGCCTTACATGGAACAAAACAAAGACGCATCTGCGAAGAACGCTGGCGTTGTCTTAATGGCCACAGTCAAAGGCGACGTGCATGATATTGGCAAAAACATCGTTGGCGTCGTCTTAGCATGTAACAATTTTAAAGTCATTGATTTGGGCGTTATGGTGGCTTGCGATAAGATTTTAAAAGCAGCCATGGAAGAAAAAGTGGATATGATTGGTCTTTCTGGCTTGATCACCCCGTCGCTTGATGAAATGGTGCATGTGGCTAAAGAAATGCAACGGCTTGGCATGAATATTCCCCTCTTAATTGGCGGGGCCACGACTTCTCCCAATCACACAGCTGTTAAAATCGCTTTAGGTTACCCTGCTGGTTTTACCGTGCATGTTAAAGATGCATCTCGCGCTGTTGGCGTCTGCCGCTCTTTAATGGACAATGTGGCTAAAAAAGATTTTGTAGTAAAAACATTGGATCAATATAAAACGTTACGCGAAGAACATGAATTACGTTACAAAGAAAAGAATCTCGCAACCCTTGAAGAAGCACGTAAGCATAAATTCATCGGTGATTGGAAAAATTATAAACCAACCAAACCTTCATTTCTTGGGGTTAAAGCATTTAACAATGTGGATTTAAACACCATTCGAAAATACATCGATTGGTCTCCCTTCTTTATTGCATGGGAATTAAAGGGAAAGTTCCCTAACATTTTAAAAGATCCGAAATATGGCGCAGAAGCCACCCGTGTGTATAACGATGCAAACACTATGTTGGATGAAATGATTGCTAAAAAGATATTAACCGCCAATGCCAGCGTTGGGTTTTTTCCAGCCAATAGCATTGGCGATGACATTGAGCTTTATACAGATGATACTCGTAAAAATGTTTATGGTGTTGTGCACACCTTGCGTCAACAATCACAAATACGCCAAGACACCGCCTTCTTAGCACAAGCAGACTACATTGCCCCTAAAGATTCCGGTATTAAAGATTATTTAGGTGCATTTGCACTGACAACAGGCATTGGATTAGATGCGTATGTAGCGAAAGTTGAAGCAGATCACGACGATTATAAAAGCATCATGGCCAAAGCCGTGGCAGATCGCATGGCTGAAGCATTTGCAGAATACATGCACTATTTAGTACGCAAAGAATTATGGGGCTATGCGCCCGATGAGAACTTAACCAACGAGCAACTCATTCACATTGAGTACAAAGGCATTCGCCCTGCCCCTGGTTATCCAGCTTGCCCTGATCACACTGAGAAAGAATTCTTATTTAAGATGCTTGATGCCACCAAGATCACGGGCATACAATTAACCGAAAGTTATGCCATGACCCCAACCGCCGCTGTGTGTGGTCACTACTTCGCACATCCTCAAAGCAAATATTTTACGTTGGGCAAACTTAACCGCGACCAAATCGATGATTATGCAAAACGTAAAGGCATGAGCATCCCTGCCATCGAACGCTGGTTAGGTCCTAATTTAGGCTACTGATTGTAGGGGAAACTTCTTCCAAACGCTTTTGGGCCATTTGGCTCCAAAACGCTTCGTCTTCATTTGCCTGCGTGATAACCTTATGATACAGCGTCGCAGATTTCTGATTCTCGTGCAGTTGTTGATAACAGTAGGCAAGATAATACATGGCAGGGATAAATAAAACGTTTCGATCCGATATAGCTAGAAAATCTTGATATGCCTCTTTAGCGGCACGCCAATTTTTACGTTCGTAAAAACGCTGCGCTTTAAAGTAAATGGCGTTAACTTTGACAAGTGGCGTAATGGATTCTTGAGCAAAAGACGTGTTGCTATTTTGCCCCAGCATCATCAGGCATATCGCCGTCAAGACCAACTTCTTCATTAACGTCGGTAAGATCTTCATCTTTTTCAGCTTCATCATCAGCAGTCGTTGGAGCCTCTTCTTCTACAATTGTTTCATTATCATTTTCACTACTATAATATTCCGCATCATCCTTGCCATACCCTTCATCATTGGCAATTTGTTGATTAACATCATCAACATCTGCAGGTGCAGCAATCACTATACTTTGTGCGCTCAAAAAAACGATAAAAAATATCGCGAATAGAAAATTATTTTTCATACAGACCCCTGTTTATACTATTGCATAATTGATAACGTGCATGTCACAGAAAGTGACAGGCCTTTTTTTAATAATATATCATAACACTTAAGGAGCGGAATGTGATTTTTGAATTTTAATAACCATAACGCGTTTTACGGTAATTACCATGGCGTTTGATCGTCGCCTGCACATCCATGGGTTGATATTCTTGCACCGGAGAATCCCAAGGACTGACCACCGTCATATCACCAAAAAATTTCTTGGCCCATTCTATCTCAACCCTTTCCAAGGGACGCACCGCACATGGTCGAAAAGCTGTATTTAATTGCACCTCATCGGCATTGAGCTTGCGTGCAACACTAGCAATCTCCGCAACATTCTCGATATTCTCATTAATCAACATGACTTGCAGGGCTAATTTTCCTTGAAACTTTTCTCTAAAACTTCCTATGCCAGCAACGATAGATTCATAATCTAAACCACATGGACCATCAACACCAACGAAAGATTCTTGATCAAATGCATCTAGTTTTGCTAAAACAAAATCAGCGGCTAACAAGTCTTGTTGTACTTCTGGATCTTTCATTAAGGAAGAATTTGTGATGACAGCGATTTTCTCATGACGAACTTTTTTAATCCCACGAATAATCTCACCTAAATTCTTAGCTAATGTAGGCTCACCTCGTCCTGAAAAAGTTAAGTAATCCACATAATATTTTGGAATGCGTTGCAATTCCTCGAGGATTTCTTCTGTTTTGACATATTCATGACGCGTGTGCACCAACTTGGTTGTAACCCCTAATTGACAATAAACACAATCCATATTACAAATCTTGTCCGTGCTTGATAATGGGTCAATGCCAAGTGACCTACCTAAACGCCACGAATGAACTGGACCATATAAATATTTGAATGAATTAGACATGATGCCCCCTTGTGTATATTAAATCGATAGGTTTAATATACGTCAATTAAGGACAGGTCTAAATACGTAATTCTACGCAGGAAGGAACAATCGACCGACTTGATAAACTAATAGTGCAGCGCCATAGGCAAGGACAGCCATGTAAACAAATTGAAACAATGGCCACTTCCAAGAATTTGTTTCACGGTATACCACCGCAATGGTGCTCAAACACTGTAGGGCAAAAACATAAAAGATCATTAAACTAAAACATACCAATGGCGTAAACAATGGACGACCATCAGGCCATTCAGCCTTATCAAATGCTTGCTTTAATGAATCATCATTCGCATCTTGTCCAATATTGAAAACAATATTCATCGTTGATACAAAAACTTCACGGGCCGCAAATGACGCAACCAGACCAATCCCAATGCGCCAATCATAACCCAAAGGTTTAATCACAGGCTCAATGAATGTGCCTACTTGGCCTGCATAACTATGTTTTAATGCTGCTGATTCATCTAGTCCCTCATGTTTTGGATAGGCCATCAAAGCCCAGAGGATGATCGACAATGCTAAGATCACTGTCCCTGCCCTTTGTAAGAATAATTTGCTTCGTTCCCACATGTGCAAAGCAATTGTTTTCCACGACGGGAAGCGATATGGCGGCAATTCCATTAGGAAGACAGGTTTAACGGAACGTAATAATGTTTTCTTAAATAACCACGCCATCAAACAGGCGCCAACAATGCCTAAGAGGTATAAAACAAGCATGATCATTGCTTTTTGAAAGGCATTAGCTTGCGGCATCATGACCGCAATCATGATGGCATAGACGGGTAATCGCGCAGAACAGCTCATGAGTGGCGCAACTAGGATGGTGACCAAACGATCTTTGGGACTCTCGATGGTTCGGGCCGACATAATCCCTGGGATTGCACAGGCAAAAGAACTTAATAACGGAATAAAGGATTTACCGTGTAAACCAACTTTGCTCATCACGCGGTCCATGATAAACGCGGCACGAGCCATATAGCCCGTGTCTTGCAATAAGCCAATGAAGAAAAACAGAATCAAAATTTGTGGTAAGAATATCGCAACCCCGCCGACACCCGCAATCACCCCATTGACCAATAAATCTTTTAAGTCACCATCAGGGAGCTTTCCACCGATCCAATCCCCTATCATCGTAAACAAGCCATTGATAAAATCCATGGGTATACTTGCCAAGGTAAAGATGGCATAAAACATTAAACCCATGATGCCAACAAAAAACATCCAACCAAAAACTTTATGTGTTAGAACACGGTCCAACTTTTCAGTTAGATCTAACCCATCGGATTTTGCTTGAATCACCGACTCTTTGATGATGAATTTAATCCAATCATAACGTGCTTCAATGACCGCAGTGCGCGCTGAAACACCTTGCAAAGCGACTTGTTGCAAAATTGTTGTCACAACGGAATATGTTTCAGGATTTTTAAAACGCTTCGGATCAACTTTAGATTGAGATAATAAATTCAGCGCTTCTGCAAAAGCTACTTGGCTAGAAAGCTTCTCGAGTTTACTTAAAGCCCTTGCCATTTCTTGCGCCAATGTTTCCATTTGTGGTGCCATGCGCCAACTGCGCTTGTATTGGACTTGGACAATACTACGAATCAATGTCTTGATAGGCTCGATGCCAACGTTTTGATTTGCGATGGCCTCGACAATAGGAATCCCTAAATGCGCTGATAATTTGGACACATCAATGGTCTTACCCTGACGTTTGACTTCATCCATCATATTCAAGACTAAAATAACAGGTAGGCCTAAATCTTGGACTTGGGTGACCAAATATAAATTGCGTTCTAAATTCCCCGCATCAACAACACATATAACCAAATCAACAGGGCTTATCCCTTGTTCCTTGCCAAATAAGACATCACGGGCAATTTGCTCGTCAGGAGATCGCACCGATAAACTATAGGTCCCTGGTAAATCAATGATATCAACCTGTTGTTGCTGACCTAAATCTAGAACACCTGTTTTTTTCTCGACCGTAACGCCAGCATAGTTGCCAACTTTTTGTCTTAAATGGGTCAATGCATTAAACAACGTTGTTTTACCAGAATTAGGATTTCCGACTAAGGCGATGGTGCGATGAGGAGTTGTTTTTAAAGTAGATGGCATTGCTTACAGTAGATTAACCTTAATGAGATTGGCTTCTTGCTTGCGTAGTGACAATAAATAACCGCGGATTTTAATTTCAATTGGATCACCTAAAGGCGCATAACGTATGATCTCAATTTCTTCGCCTGGGGTTAAACCCATTTCTTCCAAACGCTCAGATTCTTCAAAATCAAAATTGGCTAATGTTCCCCGTTGCCCAACTTTCATATCACTTAAGATCACTGCGCCACCAACATGTTTATGTTCATGTCCAACGCAAGAGCAAATGTCTTTGACGATGATATTCTTAGCCAATTCTTTACTTAGGATAACTTTTGTATCACACACTTTGCAGATCAAAGTGCCGCTGTCGGCAACCTTTTCAATCACAGATGACTCACAAAAACCCATCTCACGCAAACGATCACAGATACCCTCTTCACCACATAAACACTCAACCTTAAGCCGACTGCGTGACTTTGCTTGGGTTAAGTTTTTGGATGACGCATGACAAACACAGGTGTCTTTTTTAAATATTTTATCGAAGAAACTCATAGTCCCTTTACGAACAATGCCCGCAAGTCTTTTTTCTAGTCGAAGAAAACTTACGTGCCGTGTAAAAAACCAGGTACAAAACGCTAGCTAAAATTAACAATCCAACAGCCATATTGCCCTCAATGATTTATATACGTCATTATTTAACTTATTTATACCAGATTGGTGCGGGTGAGTCAATACGTATTGTTACGCAGAGTAAAACGTGCGCCTGGACCGAATCGAACGGTCAGCCTAGACGTTAGGAGTGTCTCGCTCTATCCAAAATTGAGCTACAGGCGCATAAAAAGCAACTGTGTTGCTTTAGAAATTCGAGATTTGAGATTAGAGATGTGAAGATGTATCAAATTTCAAATTTCTAATCTCTAATTACTTTCTTTTATATGGCTCCAAGGCTTTTGCAAACCCTTCAGGAGGAGTATACCCTAAAAGTTGGGCTTCTTCCAAGTAATGGATAGCTCCTTTAAAATCTTTGGCTTTAAACGATAATATGGATAAATTCACAAAAGCGTTTAAATGGTTTGGATTTATCGCTATGGTCTTTAAATATGATGCAATGGCTTCAGCATTTTGGCCTAATGTTGCGTAGACATTACCCATATTATAATAAGCCTCACCGTGCTTGGGATTAATTTCTACAGCTTTTTCATAATCGTTTAGCGCTTCTCGCAATTCGCCTGCGGTTTCATTTAAATAACCTAAGTTAAAATATGCTTGAGCATTATTTGAATCAATCTTGATGACTTGCTCATACATGATGCGGGCTTTATTAACATCACCTAAGGCATTAGCGATGATTCCTAGATTCAAATATGCACTGGTTGTGCGCGGATATAGTTTAATGATGCGCTCATAAACGATGATAGCATTTTTATAATCCCCCACTTGCTGCAGGCGATTTGCTACATTAAACAATGATTTCTCATGTTTGGGATCCAACTCCAAGGCCTTACGGTAATAACGCATGGCTTGCTCAAAACCACCAACCTGTTCATACAGAAATCCTAGATTATAATAATCATTGGCTGAATAATTTTTACGCTTTGAAATCTGTTCATATTGGGCAAGCATCTCTTCGCGCTTTTCCTGATAAATCTTTGCGTCTGGAAAACGTGCGATGGCTTTATGATAAATTTCCATTAATCTTAAATACACATCCGGATCTTCTGGAACAGCAGCTAGAAGCTGATTCGACAAACGTACTAAATTCTCACTCTTGCTTTCATTATAATAAATCTCACATAGATCTAAATAACTTTCAATGTACTTGGGATAAACTTCAATGGCACGTTGATAAATTGCTTTTGCCTCGTCTTTCTTGCCCTGCATTTGATATAAGATCTTAGCCCACTTATTTAATGCTTCCGGTGTTTGATAATGCTCGACGCGATATTTCCACAAAGACTGGCTATTTTGCCATATCAAATTAATCTGCAATGTCATCAACACCATGGATGCAATTAACACATAAACACCGACTAAGAATAAATGACGCACCAACGGCTCTTGGGTTTTTAAAAATTTATAAAATCGTTCATAGCCTATTGCCAAATATGCCGCAATAAACCATGTGATGACATAAATAGCCACTGTTCCAACATTGGCAATACCTGACGCAAAAACATATGCATGTCCTGGGAATAGTGCAAAGAGCAATGCTCCCACGATTGACGCCCTTACACCGACACGCATTTGCAAGAAAACATAAAGTAGAAAAACAATGATGATGTGAACAACAAGCACTAATGGTTCAAACCACGACTGGAAGGAATTTGCAATGATTGCATGATTCACTGCAGCGATCACGATCGTAAGCAGGAAAATTGCCGGTAAAAACTTTTTTGGTTGCATTAGTACTTGATTAAGGAATGCACAGGAAAGCCTTTGAGTTTAGCTTTTCCTTTTAAGAAGCCAAGCTCGATGATAAATGCCACGCCAACAAGTTTTGCTTTTTGGGTTTTTAACAGATCAACAACAGCCTTAACCGTTCCGCCGGTCGCAAGCAAGTCATCAACGACTAAAACACGGGCATTGGGTGCGATGGCATCTTCGTGCATTTCGAGTGTATCAGAACCATATTCTAATTGATAGGTTACACTCTTGGTCTTATAAGGAAGTTTGCCTTTTTTACGCACAGGGATAAAACCAGCATTTAATTTATAGGCCAAAGCAGAACCAAAGATAAATCCGCGCGCTTCAACACCGACGACATATTCGATTCTTTCACCCTTATACTTGGCAGCCAACGCATCAATAGTTTTCTTAAAAGCTGCTTTGTGCTTTAAAAGTGTTGAAATATCTTTAAAGATAATCCCCTTCTTTGGAAAATCAGGGATATCACGGATGTGTTTTTTCAAATCTTCGACGGTCATATTAAAACGCTCCCATGGACTTTGCACGTACAAATTTTGCAGGCAAAACTTCTTTGACAGGTAATTTTGCCTTACCGTTACTGACTTGATACAACATTTCTAAACCTAAACGACCCATTTCAACTAACGGCTGAGCGACCGTCGCTAATTTGATGGGTGAATGTGTATTTAACGGATTATCATCAAAACCACAAACAGCCAATTCATCGGGCACAGAAATCTTTTTAGATTTTGCCACATCCAACACTTCTAAAGCCATGACATCAGATGCCGCAAAAATGGCAGTTGGACGTTCCTTTAATTTCAAAAGGTCTTGTGTTGCTTGACGGGCAGGCGTACGTAAGAAACCACCGTTTTTAATATAACTTTTTTCTGGTTCAATGTTGTGCTTCTTTAACGCATCATGATACCCTTCCAAACGAGCACTGCCAGCTTGGGTGGTTAAATCACCGGCGATGGTTGCAATCTTGGTATGCCCGAGCTTAATAAATTCTTCGACCACATTATATGCGGCTTTGTAATTATTGACGGCAATGTAATTGATAGGTTCAGAAATGATATTGTTTAAAACCAAACATGGCATGCCGCGCATGATGGCTTTCTTGACGATATCAATGTCATTGTCAATATCAGCAAAGAGAACACCATCGACGTGCTTGCGGTCAAGCAAGGTGGCATCCAACCATGAGCTATGATCATCACGGTCGGTGATGTGAACTAAGAAGTCCACATTCAAACGTGATGCAGCTAGATTTACACCCTTGGTGATTTCACCGGTATAGTAGGCATGAAAAATATCTTCGAAACGAGGTAAGATGAGCACATAGATTGGTTTTCTTTTTGTTGCCCCTGCCATTACTTTTCCTCCCCTTGTGATTCTTTCTCGTTTAAATATTTTTTCAATTTCTTAATGGTTAATTCTTGAATCTGACGGACACGTTCACGGGAAATGGTTAATTTCTTGGCAATTTCTGATAAGGTGTGCTCCACCCCATCTTCGGTTAAACCATAACGCATTTCAATGATGGTGCGCTCACGCTCGTCTAACCAATTAAGCAATGATTGAGCTCGTTCTTTATTGAGGAACATCTCAACCGAAGCATCCGGCGCTGCCATGGATTCATCTTCGATGATGTCTTTGATTTGTCCTTCACCGTCTTCTCCTAAAGGCGCATCCAAACTGGACATCTTAGTGATGGCACCTTCAAGTTCACGCACTTTATCGACGGAGACTTTTAATTTCTTAGCAATTTCTGCAACACTAGGGCGACGACGCAAGGAATGCGTTAACTTTTCAACCATCTTGCGGTACTTCATAATCTCTTCGTTCAAGTAAACCGGAACGCGGATCATTTTGCCTTGGTCGATGATCGCACGGGATATCCCTTGCTTGATCCACCATGCCGCATACGTTGAAAAACGAAATCCTTTATCGGGATCAAATTTATCAACCCCGCGCATGAGACCAATATTGCCTTCTTCAATCAAGTCACTTAAAGCGATCCCTAAGTTGGTGTAGCGTTTCGCAATGCTAATGACCAAACGTAAGTTTGCTTTGATCATGGCATCACGTGCGGATCTATCCCCTTTTTGAATGCGTTTGGCAAGTTCAACTTCTTGCGCCGCCGTCAATAATGGGATGTTCTTAATTTCTTTAAGATAGACTTTTATTGGATCCATTATATCCCCAGTTTAACGGGTTATTTTTTCTTACCCTTTTTATCAGCAATCGCTGCTTGCGCGGCTGCTAAACGTGCAATCGGCACGCGGTAAGGAGAACAAGAAACATAATTCATCCCTGCTCTGTGACAGAACTTAACGCTTTCTGCTTCACCGCCATGTTCACCGCAAATACCAATTTTCAAATTCTTGCGGGTGGAACGGCCGCGTTCAATACCCATCTTAACGAGCATCCCGACGCCTGATTGATCCAAGCTTTGGAATGGATCATCACGGAAGATGCCTTTACCGCCATCTTTTTCCGTCGCTACATATGTTGGCAAGAAACGGCCAGCATCATCACGGGATAAACCTAAGGTCATTTGTGTTAAATCGTTTGTACCAAAGCTAAAGAATTCAGCGACTTCAGCTAATTCATTAGCCAACAATGCGGCGCGTGGGATTTCAATCATGGTACCAACAAGGTAAGGTAATTTAACCTTGGCTTGTTTGATTAAAGCATCCGCCACGACACGTGTTTGTTGCTCTAAGATTCTAAGTTCTTTTCTATCGATGGTCAAGGGGTGCATGATTTCTGGATAAACCTTGATGCCTTCCTTAACGCACTTGATCGCCGCTTCAATGATCGCGGTGATTTGCATGTCCAAGATTTCTGGATATGTGATACACAAACGGCAACCACGGTGACCGAGCATTGGATTAGATTCATGCAATTGTTCGCAACGATGTTTGATCTTTTCAGGTGAAATGCCTGTGATCTTACTTAACTTCTCAACACCGGCATGATCTTTTGGAGTGAATTCATGTAACGGTGGATCAATCAAACGGATTGTTACAGGTTTGCCATTCATTGCTTTGAAAATGCCATAGAAGTCATTGCGTTGGAATGGTAATAATTTCGCTAAGGCATCTTTACGAGAAGCCAAGGTATCAGCAACGATCATTTCCTGAATCGCTAAACGGCGTTCTTCAGTATCAAAGAACATGTGTTCTGTACGGCATAAACCAATACCTTCAGCCCCCATGTTGATGGCGTTTTGCGCATCGTATGGTGTGTCGGCATTGGTGCGCACATTGATGGTTCTAAATGTGTCTGCCCATTTGAGGATTGTGTAGTAGCTTGCAGGTAATTCTGGTTCTTTGAGTGACAAATTACCTAAATAGATCTCACCAGCAGATCCATCTAAGGTGATGTAATCACCATGCTTAACGGTTTTGCCATTGATGACAAATGACTTTGTTTCATAATTGATGTTTAAAGCTTCACATCCGACGATACAGCATTTACCCCAACCGCGGGCAACAACAGCGGCGTGAGAGGTTTTACCACCCGTCGCTGTTAAGATACCCTTAGCAGCGTGCATACCACCGACGTCTTCAGGGCTTGTTTCCTTACGAACCAAGATGACCGGTTCACCCTTATGCGCTAATTTTTCAGCTTCTTCGGCAGTAAAGACAACCTTACCTGCGGCGGCACCTGGGACAGCATTAATACCAGCACCAATTTTAATTTTCTTTAATTCTTCAACGCTGATCTTCTTTGTATCGATAACAGGATAGAACAAGCGTTCGATATCATCGGAATTGATACGTAAGACAGCTTCTTCTTTAGATAAAACTGGCTTAACAGCCATTTCTGCATATTTCTTTGGCAAGTAACCTTTTTTCACTAAATCTGCAGCTTGCGCTTTAGATAATAATGGTTTGGTTGCATGATCTAAGGCGATTGCAAACGCAGCCGACGGAGAACGTTTACCAGTGCGGCATTGCAACATATATAACTTTTCATCTTCGATCGTGAATTCAAGATCTTGCATTTCCTTATAATAGGATTCAAGGATCGCACGAACGGCACACAATTGATCATACGCTTTAGGCATGGTTTCATTTAATGTTTCAAGTTTGAGCGGTGTGCGGATACCAGCAACAACGTCTTCACCTTGAGCATTGATCAAGTAATCACCGTAGAAAATATTTTCGCCAGTATTTGGATCGCGGGTAAAGCAAACACCTGTACCAGAATTTTCACCCTTGTTACCGAACACCATTTGGACGATGTTAACGGCTGTACCTTTAAGGTCGGTGATCTTTTCTACACGACGGTAGGTTTGTGCTTTTTCAGCTTCCCAGCTGTTGAAAACAGCCATGATCGCGCCCCATAATTGTTTCATTGGGTCTTGTGGGAAATCTTCTTTTTTGTGTTGTTTGTAAAATGCTTTGAATTGATCACATAACTTCTTTAATTCTTCGGCAGGGATTTCTGGGTCATTCTTGATACCTAATTTATGCTTCATATCATGGAGCATGTCTTCCATAGGTTGCTTGGATAAGCCCATGGCGGTTGAAGAATACATTTGGATGAAACGGCGGTAAGAGTCATAGGCGAAACGTGGGTTATTGGTTTTCTTCGCCAAACCTTCGACGGACTTGTCATTCAACCCTAAGTTCAAAATGGTTTCCAACATCCCTGGCATAGAACGCGCAGCGCCGGAACGGACTGAAATTAATAATGGATCATTGGCATCGCCTAATTTTTTGCCTGCTGTTTTTTCTAACTTCTTAACAGCATCGATGACTTCTTTTTCTAAACCTTTTGGAAGTTTACGGCCTAATTTGTAATATTCTTCGCAGGTTTGAATCGTGACGGTAAAACCGGCAGGAACGTTGATTCCAATAGAGGTCATTTCCATTAAACCAACGCCTTTACCACCTAAGACGTTCTTGGTTAATTCTTGACCTTTAGCTTCCGCTTTTCCAGCGCCGTAAGAATACACATGCTTGTTTGCCATTGCTTTAAAACCTTTCTTTAATGATGTTATAAACGATCTTTTAAATATTTGTGCAATTGATCAACGGAAACGCGCTCTTGTTTCATGGTGTCGCGGTCCCGAACAGTGACTTGTTTATCTTCTAAGGATTGCACATCGACGGTAACACAGAACACGGTACCAACTTCATCTTGCCTACGATACAACTTCCCTATCGCAGCTGAATCATCATACACACAAACAATATCTTTTTGAAGTTCTGATTTTAATTTCTTAGCGAGCGCAACAATCCCTTCATTCTTCTTTAATAAAGGCAAGATCGCAACTTTTATAGGCGCTAATTTTGGGTGGAATTTCATCACGACACGGGTTTGATCATTGACCATTTCTTCATGGTAAGCATCAACCAAAAATGCCAAAGTCCCTCGGTCACAACCGCCGGATGGCTCAATGACATGAGGATAAAATTTCTCATTAGTTACAGGATCATGGTACATCAAATCTTTGCCGGAGAATTGCGCGTGTTGTTTTAAATCGTAATCACCACGATTGGCAATACCCTCAAGTTCGGACAAACCAAATGGGAATTCATATTCGACATCCGTACACCCTGCCGCGTAATGGGCTAACTCATCTTTATCATGCACGCGTAATTTTAAATTTTCTTTGCGTATGCCTAGATCTAAGTACCATTGATAACGCGCCTTGATCCATTCTTCATATTTCGTGGCCGCATCTTCTGGGCGACAGAAATATTCGATTTCCATTTGTTCAAATTCGCGGGTACGGAATGTAAAATTTCCAGGAGTAATTTCATTACGAAATGATTTACCAATTTGTGCAATACCAAAAGGAAGCTTGCGATGGGTGGCATCAATCACATTGGTAAAGTTAACAAAAATACCTTGGGCAGTTTCAGGACGCAAATACACAACAGATGAAGAATCTTCCATTGCCCCGACGCTCGTTTTAAGCATGAGATTAAATGCGCGTGGTTCGGTGAATTCCGTACCACCACAATTTGGACACTTACCCTTTAAATGATCTTGACGGAAACGGCGTTTGCATTTGCGGCAGTCGACTAAAACGTCGGTGAAATTATCGGTATGGCCGGAAGCTTTCCATGTGGTTGGATGCATGAGGATGCTTGAATCAAGCCCCATCACGTCGTCACGAAAATGAACAACGCTTTGCCACCACGCGGCTTTAACATTGCGTTTAAGCTCCGCACCCATCGGACCATAGTCCCAAGCGCCGCTTAAACCACCATAAATTTCTGAAGATTGAAAGATAAAACCGCGACGTTTACAAACCGCAACGATCTTATCCATAAGGGTTGCATCTGTCATAGAAGCGGCTATTGTAGCGAAAAGAGTTTAGAAATGCAAGCGGCTTGTGTAGGCAATTTTTAGAACAATCTTGAAACGATGTAAGCTAAGGCTGCATCAACACGTAGGATCCGAGGGCCAAAGCTGGCTTTGATAGCGCCAACGTTGGATAATAATTCAAGCTCATACGGGATAATACCCCCCTCTGGGCCTATGATTAACGTGATGGGTTTAGGAAATGTGGCGGTTGTGATGGTGTCGCCGTCTGGATGAGCGACAATGGTTGTGGCGCCTTTGATCATATTTGGTAGTTGATCCTCAACAAACGGCTTAAATTGTGGGTGCAACGTCACCATTGGCATTTGAGTGTCTTTGGCTTGTTCTAAACCTAAGGTCAAATGTTCTCTAATGGCATCCTCCTTTAGCGCTGAAGAATTCCATAGGCTTTTTTCGACACGATTAAAATTTAATAGATGAATTTCTTTAATCCCAAGCATGCTGGCAAAAAACAATGAACGTTTTAATAAATGTGGTCGGGGTAACGCTAATATCAATGTTACATCTAATGGTGCGGGTGGCGCCATCTCTAAAACAACATCTAATTCAACCGCGTCATTTAAAACAACAACCTTACCCTTACCAATTTTACCATCGCATTGACCAACACAAAGCTCAGAGCCAAGTTGCACTTTTAATACCGATGTTATGTGGTCAAATCGTCGACCAGATAAACGCACGCGGTTGGGCTCTATGAAGTCTTCTTTAAACAGCAGGATTAGATTCATGAAATGAATGGGCGTCATCGGGGAAAGCGCCCGAGGTCACAGCTTCTTTGTATTTTTTAAAAGCATCGACGATCAAAGGGCTTAGATCGACAAATTTCTTTGAAAACTTAGGGCTATATTTTAATGAAAGACCAAGCACATCATGACTGACAAGCACTTGCCCGTCACATAATACGCCTGCCCCAATGCCAAAGGTTGGTATGGTTAATTCTTTGGTGATGATGCCTGCTAATGATTTCGGAATACATTCTAAAACGATGGCAAAACAACCCGCTGCCTCTAAGGCCTTGGCTTGCTCACGAATGCGCATGGCTGACGCAGCATCCTTACCTTGCACCTTCATCCCCTGTTTGGACGTCACTGTCTGTGGTGTTAAACCAACATGGCCCATCACAGGAATGCCCGCTTTAACAATTGAAGCAGCAACTTGTGCACACCCTTCAAACCATTCTAATTTTACCGCATGACACTTAGCCTCGTCGATAAATAACCGCGCATTGGCCACGGCTTTTTGTGCATCAATCTGATAGGCTTCAAAGGGCATGTCCCCAACGACAAACGCATGTTTGACCGCGCGGGTCACGGCTTTGCAATGATGCAACATTTCAATCATGCCTACTTGCGTGGTTGAATCTAATCCTAAGACCACATTGGCTAAGGAATCTCCGACTAAAATAATATCTATGCCACTTTGATCCATCAGATGCGCTGTTGGATAATCGTAAGCGGTTAACATCGTCATCTTCTGTGCGGATTTCTTCTTCAGTTGGATATCATGCAATGTCATGTTTTTAAGAATTCCAATATTTTTTTAGCGGCTTCTTTACCACTTGCAATCGCATCAACAACACTGCCCGCACCTGTCACCACATTGCCGGCCGCGAAAACTTTTTCAATGCTGGTTAAACCAGTTTGTGCGTCCACCCAAATGCTGCCATCGTCATCTAATTTTAATTGCGGCAAATGTTGGCGGATAAATGTATTTGGTTTTCTGCCCGTCGATAAAATCACGGTTTGAGCTTCTATTAACTTACTTGCTTCATTTCCTTCTTTAACCATCAACTGACCTTCTTCTTCAATAACATCCAAAGGTTTCACCATCACCCCTTTACAAAAACCATGGGCATTGTCTTCAATAGATAAAACCTTCATGGGCGATAAAATCACAACACCTTCTTCTTGCGCTAACGCTAAATCTTCTGGCCGCACATTCATCTGTTCTTCTAACCCATCAAAGATCAAAGTAACTTTTTGACCTGCACGGATGGAAAGTCGCGCCGCATCTAAGGCTGGGCCACCCGCACCAACCACAATGGTATGACTGCCATGCCAAATGTCCTTAGCATCAAGTTTTACATTCTTGGATAATTGCTGGGCACGCATCAATAATTCCGTAACATAGTAAACACCACCAAGATGATGCCCTTTTAAGTCGACAAAGTTGGCAACAGCAGCACCTAAGGTGAACAAAACTGCCGCTTGGTTTGTTGCAAAAATCTCATTCATGGTGATCGTCACGCCGACAAAAGCATTGGTTTTAACAATCACACCCATGCTGGCCAACATGGCAAATTGTTCATCTAGCACACGTTTAGGCAAACGAAACTCGGTAATGCCATAACGCAACAACCCGCCTGGCTCAGGCATGGCTTCAAGCATGGTCACACTCACGCCAGCTTGGGCTAAATAAAACGCTGCGCTCATACCCGACGGGCCTGAACCAACAATTGTAACTTTGCGATTAATCAAAGGCAGCTGCTTTTCTTTTGGTAATTTAGCCTTGCCCATATCCGAGGCATATCGCTCTAATAATCGGATGGAAATGGGTGCCCCCTCGTCGTTAAAAACACAAACACCTTCACATGGCGCTGGACACACGCGGCCACAAATGGCAGGAAATGGATTTTGCAAACGGATGCGTGTCAGAGCACCAACGGCGTCGTCTTCACGCAATAAACGAATAAACCCTGGGATATCAATGCCTAAAGGACATCCTGGTAAACAGGTCGCCACCGCACATTGTGGGCAACGACGTGCTTCGTCTACATTTTCTTTTTTCCCATACCCAAGAATGACTTCATTAACGTTGGAAACCCGTCGCTCTTTGGGCTGGATGGGAGATTTTGTTTTCCCCATGTATTCTCCTTAAATGCCGCATCACGTTTCGCTAAATCATCAAAATCAATCGTCCGTCCGTCAAATTGTGGCCCCTCGACACATGCCAATTGAAAACCATTGCCCACCTTGACGCGACAAGAACCACAAAAACCTAAACCATTAACCATATAAGAATTGACCGTTACCCACACAGGAATATTATTTGCTTGTGCCATACGCGTGGCATGTTGCATCATATCCACAGAACCAATGGCATACACGGCCTTAACTTTGTACTTCTCTAAAAGTTCTTTCATCAGCTGTGAAGCTAAACCCTTACGCTCATACGAACCATCATTGGTTGTGATAAATAATTCATCACAGACCACACGCATTTGGGATTCTAACATCAACACTTTTTTGGATTTTGCGCCGATGATCCCAAGCACCTTATTGCCTTTTTTCTTTAAGGCCCGACAAATGGGCAGAATCTGAGCAGCCCCAATCCCCGTCGCTACGCAAATCACAAAACCATATTGATCAATGACCGATGGTTTACCAAGGGGCCCGACAATGGACGCCACTTGATCACCTATCGACATTGCCCCTAATGTTTGAGTCACTGGCCCCACCTCATGAACGATGAGCGTGATAACACCTTTACGGTCATCCGCTTCAACAACAGACATTGGGATAGATTTTGTTGATGCCGTTGGCGCGATCATGATAAATTGACCGGCCATTACTTTTGATGCAACGCTTGGAGCAGAAATATCGATGCGTTTGATGTTTAAAGCGATGATCTGTTTGTTTACAATTTTGAACATTTAAAAAAACATCCACGGTGGAGGTTTAGGCATACTCTGGGCTAATTGAAACGCTTGGCCTAACAAACCAAAAACGCCCCCAATGACTTGTCCTGGCAAGGCAAACAACATGCAGCCACTTAATGAGCTACAGAATATGATCAAACAAATGAGTTTTGCCAGTCCTACAAAACAATTCTTACGCATTTGCCCCCAGATTCTAAAATGTTAACGCATTTAATTCAACATAAATTCTGCAGCTACGGTATTTGGCAACGTATAAAACTTAATGCCCCCCGCGTTTAATGATTGAAACCCTTTAAATAAAGGCGCCAAAACATGTGACCCGTTATACATGATCTTACGATAATTTTCAACTTGGGAAGCATTCTTGGTGATGGCCTGATCAATTTCTTTGACTTGGGCAATATTATCTTTAATAACTGTTTGCACCTGTTCAATTTGAGCTTCAAAATTCTTAATGGTATCTGCATTTAGAGCTAACTCATCAGGACCTAAGCCTTCTATAGGCTTTTCTTGCCACTCTTTCATCTTGGCCTTGGCCAGATCTATTTCTTGCTTCTGACTAATCAAATCTTCGGCCAATTGTTTCTTCTTAAGAGCTGCCTCACGTTTGAACGTCGCTGCTAACTCAACTTGATTTGACATATAACGATCATACCAGTCTAAGACGCCCAACATGCGACTTGCCATCGCCTTAACATTGAAATAGAAAATTCCCTGTGCCTTTGTTCCTGTATTAAAATCCAACGTTTTAAATGTTTTATCCTCTAACAGTGACTTTGAAGGATCTTTGTAACTATCCATCGACTTCTTGATCAATTGTCGACTGGACGCCAATAAGAAATAATTCCCTTGAAAAGCAAAGGCGGGATCCATGTTGCCGCCCAAAGGCAGAGCAATAAAATGAATGTTATTGCCGTTATAATCTTCTTGGGCAATCAAGCTAAAAGCATTTTTAGCCGTAATCGATTCTTCCAATAATGATTTTGCCCGCATTGGGTCCGTCATCTTTAAAAACAATAAAACACGCGGATATGGGAACATGCCTTGGGTATCAACATCGGTAATATAAAACCCTGCTTCTTGCCCTAATAGGCTTATAAAATCTGTTGTTTCCTGCGAGGAGATTTTCTTCTGCAAAGATTTTCGAATGCGCTTTGGTTGACCCTCCAACGCTTTCTGTGCCTGATCTCTTATTTGAGTGGCAATATCAGCAAATTGATAACACCCACCCCAGTGATACGCAATCGACAATGGCGGCACCAACGATAACGCATTTTGATCAACAGGAGCGCATGAAAGAAGTTTTTTTGCCATCGGATCTATTTTTTGATCATCATATGTGACTAAAAACTTATACCGCGTTGTTGCTCCTGGTAAGAACGAAACCCCATAGGCATTAAAACCAATCGGTTTTGACAATGTCGACCATCCTTCATTTGCAGCCAGCACGCCCTTGATATCTACATACAGTGTGCCTTGAGCATTAGGATAGAAATTAGCAGACAAGTCTTTAAATTGTTCGTCGGCCTTGATCGATGGGCGTTTACGCGCCACCGTTTGAATCACATCATTGATAAGAGCACTATTCTCATCGGTAAACACCAACAAATCTTGGATATGGGCGTACTTAAAGGCAACTTTCTTTTTCTTAAAAACTAAATGCATCACCACATGACCATCAACAACATCCTTCTTAACCTCAATGTCTTCACCTAAATCTTTTAAGAACAAACTTAAATTTGCCGCCACTTGTATCGACGTGGACGAACGCGTGACTAACATCACCCCCGCCTTTGGATCCTTGGTTGGGTAAACCGCAAAGGCAACTTCCTTGCCCAATAATTTTCCAACCATAGGATTCTTTAGAATGGCTAGGATTTCTTGATAGCTTTTCTGATATTGATCTGCTTTTTTCTGAGGCACATTGTTGCGACGCAACACATCCGGCATATCGATCGATGACAAACTTTTATAAAACTCGCTCTTTTCAAAATTATCCCAATAAGTAATGGGATTTTTTAATTGGCCATAAACCAAGGCTTTTGACGGAACTACATCTTCCATGGACAGCTTTGGCCCATAGGTCATATAGATAAACCACCCACCCACCCCTAAGGCAACAATAAGAACGACCCCTAAAATGATCTTTAAATTATTTTTCATTATACAATCCCAAAAAAACGTTTTGCGTTTGAATTTACTTGTTCTAAAAGCTTATTTTCGTCGACCGATTTTAAAGCGCTTAAATGTTTTAATGTTTTCCAAACATCTTTAGGTTCTGCTAAGTATTCTCCAGCGGGATCCCGATAATACACCGGTGCATCGGTTTCAATTAAAATGCGATCTAAAGGCGCTTCGCGCATCGCCTGCTGTGACTCAACACTATAGCCAACGCTTGGCGACGTTGACACATAATAGCCCGCATCTAGGATCTTTTTCATCACATCAACAGGTCCGCTATACCAATGAAACAACGCCTTTGATGTCCCTACAGCCTGTGCCATGGCTAAACATTCTTTCCATGCCCCACGGCTATGGATGACGATGGGTAAATCATATGCTTTGGCAAATTCTAAATGAAAGCGAAAAGAATCTTGCTGCTTTTGACGCTCAACCTCATCTTTACGCACCCACTTATACCAATAATCTAAACCTGTTTCACCGACGGCCTTCGCTTGTGCAACATGCGCCTTCATGAAAGCAACAACCTCATCATGAATTTCTGGCTTTACTTTACCTGGATGCACACCAATCGCCGGATGAATGCGCGGCTCAAGATTCTTTTTTGCGATATCTAAAACCTGCTGCATCGACGCTAAATCAACGCTCATGGCCACAATGTCTGAAACCTTGGCCTGTTTGGCGCGCAACAGCACATTATCTAAATCTTCTAGATGGTCTATATGGGCGTGGGTATCGATGATGGTCATGCGTTATCCATCACAAACGTTACCGGCCCGTCATTGACCAAGCTGACTTCCATCATAGCGCGAAAACGACCTGTGGCAACCGTGTTTGGATGTTTTTTAAGCGCTTGGACAAAATATTCATATAATTTTTCTGCTAAGACAGGATCAGCTGCATCATCAAACGATGGTCGACGGCCTTTGTCACAAGACCCAAGGAGTGTAAATTGAGATACAACTAAAAAAGCGGCGTTAACGTCAAGCGCGCTGAGATTCATCTTACCATTAGCATCATCAAAAATCCGCAGTTCAACCACCTTCTTGACCAACTGATCAACCACAGATTCATTATCAGCCTTACCCACACCTAAAAGAATGAGCATCCCCTGCTCAATGGCCCCAATGGTTTCCTGATTAACGGTGACGGATGCTTTTTTAACCCGCTGAATAACTAAACGCATGGATTTGATTATAAAGAAAAACTTATACTGCAGCAATACTATTGATTAATCTTCCCATTCCTCACAACCCCATTCCGCAACACAATCCCCGGAACATAAAGCTCCCGCACCTCTTGGACTGATAAAGCGCGGTTGTAAATGCGGACATCATCAATACTTCCCTTAAAATATGCACCAGCAAAACCACTTCCACCAGATGCACAAAATGTACCTAAACATAAATTTGCTGTATCCGTTGTAGGGACCGCACTGCCCTCACTACCACTTTGTATGGCACCATCAACATATACACGATTTGTTGTTCCATTAAAAACACCGACTGCTAAATGCCAATTATTATCATTATAACCAGAACCATCAGAACACACACCATGCCAAGCATTATCATAAGTATTAAAGCAGACTTTGAAACTAGTAGGCGCCGCTAAATATAATCCATATTCAATTTGTGTGCTGGAAGCTTTACATAAAATATAATCATCTGTACTTGTACTCGTCTGATTTGACTTAAACCATGCCGCAACTGTCATACCATTTGACATATTACCTAACGTAGTATTACCTGCCACAATTATCTTCTCTGTTGATGCATCATTAAAAGTACGACACCCAGCGCGTTTGCACCCCGATACAATAGTTGTACCAGTTGGTGTTCCTGTATTCCCATAAGCACTGGAATCAATCGCATTGCCACTTGCCTCATCAAACTTCCACCACCCCACCAACCCATTACGCAAGTCCGCATGGACGGTTGTGGAAAACATAGATAAAAAACAAATCGTTATTAGGAATTTAATGCTTGGCTTGGCTTGGCTTGGCTTGGCTTAAGAGAATTCATTGAATTAATGAAGATAAATTTTCCAATTATTTTATTGTATAAACCTTACCAACTTTGAAACCAACATTGATAAACTTTAATAACTTTGGAATATGTGGCTTAAGCACTTCGAAGCTATTTGATGATGCGGATAAAACGACGATTGCTATGTTATACCCATGTACATTTTGCTGATATTGTAAATTTTGATCAACTGTCAAAAATATTTCAAACTCTTTCTCTGCTAAACGTAATAACTCACCATTCTTTTTGCCAGACCAACCTTTATTCACAACCGTACTTACCTGATGTCCAACAATTTCTTTGCCCAAACGTTTTGGTACCGATTCATCCAACAAAATTTTCATGAAACAAATACCTTTTTCTTCATGTAATCTAAAACTGAAATAATTTGTTTTCTTGAGACTGAAGGAAAATCTAATAAAAAATCATTTACTGTTTCTCCAGACTCAATGTAATCAATCAAAGTCTTTACCGGAACCCTTGTTTTCGGAAAAACAGGCGTACCACCCATAACATCTTTAGATATATAAACTATATTGGATTTCATATTCATCCTTTCTTTAAACTCTATAAAGAATACCATAAAAGCGTTACTCATGACTAAAAAAGCTAATCAATCTCTCGAACAATTGCTTTACCAACTTGGAGTCAAAGCTTCACAATCAATTGAACAACTAAACGCATAGATTGAATTATAAATAGCAGAGTGCAAATTGACAATACATATGATTTATGTTGTAATCACTGCATGAACCTCACAACACTCCTCAAAAAATATGAATATCCCCAAAATGTCATCGACATTTTTGAAAAAGAAGGCATTGTAAATCTTCATCCACCTCAAGCGTTGGCTATTGAAAAAGGGATCTTAGATAAAAAGAACTTGATCATGGCGGTGCCAACAGCGGCAGGTAAAACGTTGATTGCAGAATTGGCTCTGTTGCAGCATATCCTAAAATACAAAGGCAAAGTTTTATACATTGCCCCACTCAAAGCCTTAGCGAGTGAAAAGTTCTATGACTTTAAACGCAAATATGAACAATTGGGCATTAGCGTAGGCATTGCGACCGGTGATTTAGACTCGCCTAGCAAATATTTAGACAAGTACAATGTGTTGATCGCAACAGCAGAAAAGGTTGATTCCCTTTTGCGTGCTAAATCAACATGGCTTATCCATCATTTAACCTTGATCGTGCTGGATGAAATTCATTTCATCGACGATGAATCCCGCGGTCCTACACTTGAAATTTTAACCACGCGCATCACCCAGTTAAAACCCGATATTCAAATATTAGGTTTATCAGCAACGATTGGCAATGCATTGGAAGTTGCCAGTTGGCTTAAAGCGGAATTAGCAGCCAGCACATGGCGGCCCATCCCGCTTAAAGAAGGCGTGTTTTATAATGACCGCATCATTTTTAATAATGATTCCACGCGCATGATCATGGAAGAAGAAGACGAAGATTTAGCAAAGCTCACCTTAGATACATTGCGCGCAAGTGGCCAAGTGTTGGTGTTTGTGAATTCTCGTCGTAGTGCACAAGCCAGTAGCCGTGAACTTGGGCCTACGGTTAACAAAATATTAAAGCCGGAAGAAAAAGCCATTTTGAAAGAACTCGCCAAAGAAATTGCAACCGAAGCCTCGGCGACAAAAGTTTGTAAGAAGCTTGCTGATACCGTCATGAATGGCTGTGCATTTCACCATGCCGGTCTTACACCAAAACAGCGTCAATTGATTGAAGATCATTTTAAGAAGAACATCATCAAGGTCATTTGTTCAACCCCAACCTTGGCCGCAGGTGTTAACCTCCCTGCCCGTAGGGCCATCATCCGTGATTGCAAACGTTATGCCAGCGGTGTTGGCATGACTTTCATTGCCACCTCAGAATATAAACAATGTGCTGGCCGTGCCGGTCGTCCTCAATACGATGATTCTGGTGAAGCCGTGCTCATGGCAAAATCGTTATCAGAACAAAATGCCCTATACGAACGCTTTGTCTTGGCAAAACCAGAAGCGGTCACGTCAAAATTAAGTTCAGAAGCGTCGCTACGCATCCATGTGCTCTCCTCGATGGCGGCAGGTTATGTGCACGACATCAATGGCATGTTTGATTTCTTAAGCAAAACATTTTTGGCGCATCAGCGTCAAGGACTTAACTTGATTGGCTTGATTGGTGAAATCTTTGATTTCTTGCAACAAAACGGTTTCATTGAAAAAAGCGGCTTTCGATTCTTCACAACGCCGCTGGGCAATATCACCAGCCGCCTTTACATTGATCCAATTACTGCCTTAACACTGCGAGATGGTTTATTTAAAATACATGAAGGAAAATCATTTTCAGACCTAGGGCTGCTACATTTGATGGCCACCTGCCCTGACAGTGAAATGTTAAATGTGGGTAAAGCGGATTATGAAAAGCTTGAAGAATTATCCATGCGCATTGAAGATGAAATTATTTTAAAACCCCAAGATTTACCCATCCTCGAAGATGCATACACATTTTATGCGACACTCAAAACCATGTGGCTCATGGCCCGTTGGATCGACGAGGAAAATGAAGAAACATTGTGCGATGATTTTGGCGTTGGTCCAGGCGACATTTACCGCCATGTGGAAAGCGCGCAATGGTTATTATATGCGGCTGGACAAATTGCACAGCTAAATCAATTTAAGAACCTCACCTTTGTCATTGATGAATTACGCCGACGCGTCCGTTACGGCATACGCTCCGAACTCGTCGAGTTATCCACCCTACAAGGTGTTGGCCGTATACGTGCCCGCACGCTGTATGCACACGGATATCATAAAATCAGTGACATGCAATTAGCCACAGCGGATCATTTAGCGTCGATTAAAGGGATTGGAAAGGCACTTGCAAAAGACATTGTGCAACAAATGCAGGCCCCTTTATTAAAAGCGAAGATGACCCGCGCCTTACCTCAAGAGCCTGCATCTGTTGAACACAACGAATGGGTTGATTAACGTAACGGTATACTGGGCTCGCCTGGGAACAAACCAATCGCATTTTCCTTACGATAACTATCTGGATCAAAGATCCAATCAAAATTATCCGCACGCTTGGGATACCATTGACCATTAAACTTGATGTCACCCGTGCGACGGTTGATGACAACCAAGTATTGTGTTTCACGTAATTCCGTATAGGTTTTAGCCATTGGGTCGGTTGAGATCGGGGATAACCAATTATGCCCAAAGACCACAAACCAAAAATCAGGATATTTTTGTGCTTCGATTGTGTTCTTAACATCCGGTGCCGTGACGCGATAATCACGTTTTTCTTGAGATCCTATGATCGCATGTTGGGCAATGATCTTTGCTTCTTGTTCGCTTACCCCATCACCTTTATCAACCATGGTAGAATAATTTTTATAGATCGCCTGATTAGATGCACACCCCACTAATAAACACAAACTTAATGCACACAGAATTTGTTTCATTGCCATAACCCCCTTTTTTGTTCTCGAGCTTCGTCGAACCATTGTTTAAATAAATGTGCGTATCGTACATTGGGTGGCACCGTCAATGGATAAGCATATCCATCTTGAATGATCTTGGCATTCACAAATGTGCCATCTGCCAAATACACATACGCTAAGACGCGACCATAACGGTCGTGCTGCTCAACATCAAATTCTAGACGGACGCGTTGACCTTTTAAAAATTCTTGGACATAGGCAGCAGCTTTCTTGCCCATGGCGATTTGCTTGGTCCGATCGATATGCCGCTTGGCCACATCACGCGCAAGTTTTGGATTATCACGAGACTCTGGTGTGTCAATCCCAATCAAACGCACGCGTGTTTCATTATTTAATTTAATCGTATCTCCGTCGTAGACATAGGTTACATCATACAAAGCGCTGCTTAACACTGGCTTGGAGGCAACCTCTGTCTTTTGCTGCAATGTCCAAACACCAAAACCAACAGCCAAGGTAAAAGCGATTAAAATGGCAACGACATTCTTCATGCTAAAAACCTCGTTGACCGCAAGTGCCGCTCTAAATGAAACACCAAGAAATGATTGAGCACATACTTTAATTCTTTTTTAATCGGATCAGACAAACCTAAACGCAGCGACATATCCCACGGTGTTTGCTGCACGTGCAAGATCGACGCCACTGCCCCTTTAGAAATGGCCATGGCCTCCCCTGGGATTTCTTGACAGCGCTGGCACACAAGGCCGCCAAGCCGTAAATTAAAACGTGTCGCGGATGTGATCAATGAAGCACAACGCACACACGATTCTAAATGTGGCTTGAAACCTGAGAGCGACAAAATCTTAATCTGAAACAAATGCACCACCTTGCTAATATCTTGAGCATGCTGCAATTCATCAAGGACACTATGCATCAGGTCATAAATTTCACTGTTTTGCTGTTCTATCGGCATGACCGCGTCAATGAGCTCCGTGACATAACTAGCCGCTGTCATGCGCTTTAAATCTTGGCGCAGCCCAGAAAAATAATCCTTCATATCACAATGACTGATCAAATGAATGTCACTATTGCGGTATTGGTAATACATGATATCGTTTAAAGAGAATCTATCGACGCTGGAAGCAAACTTACGGGGGTTTTTGCGAATGCCTTTGAGCACACCTTTCACTTTACCATAATCACGGGTAAAGAATGTTGCAATGCGGCTTGTCTCGCGAAAATCAAAACTTTTAAGCACAAATCCTTCTGTCTTTGCAATCATAATGCCTATGATATATTAAAAAAAAGCGAATGCACTGCCCTTTTTATAAATTTTATTTAAAAGATTATATCCCAACAGATCCTATGCTATAATTCAGACAATGTATAAAAAGTTTTATCACCTCAAAGAAGACCCTTTTAATATTACCTCTGACCCTTCTTTCTTTTTTCCTTCAGCCCGTCATGAGGAAGCCTTCGTTCATTTGATGTATGGGATCGAAAACCGCAAAGGCATCATTGTTATTACTGGAGAAATCGGTACAGGTAAAACCACCTTATGCCGCGCGCTCTTAAATAAATTAGATGACAAGATCAAAACAGCGCTCATCTTGAATCCATCCTTCTCAGACTTACAATTGCTACAAATGATCATCCGTGATTTAGGGATTGTTTGTACAAAAACCACAAAGCTCGACCTTGTCGGCACCATCACCCAATTTCTATTAGAACAATCCATGCGTGGCAACAATGTGGCCATTGTCATCGATGAATGCCAAAACTTAAATATCCGCCAACTCGAACAAATTCGTTTGTTATCTAATTTAGAGACAGAAAAAGAAAAATTACTGCAAATCATCTTAGTTGGTCAACCAGAGCTTAGCGAAAAATTAAAGAATCCTGCGCTTCGCCAATTGAATCAACGTGTCACCGTGCGTTATCACATCTTACCTTTGCTCAAAGATGAAATCGGCGAATATGTAGCTCATCGCTTAAAGATTGCTCAAGCAGACGAGCGTCTACATTTTACGCCCGAAGCTATCGAAGCTGTTTATGAATACTCACAAGGCACTCCCCGCATTATCAATATTTTATGCGACCGTGCGTTACTGGCGGGCTTTGTCCGAGAAACGTTTACCATCAATGATGAACTTGTACACACCTGCGCGAAAGAGGTTCAAACGGTCTATGAGCATCATTCATGACGCCTTAAAAAAGGTTCAAGATAACTTTCAACGTAAACCTGCTGCCAATGATGGACAGCAACCCCCTGAAAAAGAAAAGAAAAAATTTAGCCCATTTAATGCCTTGATGGCTTTAATCCTTTTAGTTGCTGCATTTTATTTTGGATACAATCAACTCCTCAAACACTGGGACCGTATCCGCATGGCATTCGACCTACCAAATGTTAAGTTAAACAAGATTGAGATTCCAAAGGTGACGATCAGCACGTCCACAACAGAAAAGAAACCAAGGACATTATCAGAGAATAAAGCTACTCCTGTACCGATTGCCCAAGTCGCAACGGAAACCGAAGAAAAATTGAATATCCAAGGGATATTAAGCCAAGGTGGAAAAACAGTGGCTTTGATTAATGATAAGATTTATGAAGAAGGCGATGAACTTGGAAGTATTAAAATCTTAACGATTGATAGTGCGAGCATCTCCATTTTAAGAAATGGCAAAGAAGAAAATGTTCGCGTCCGGCCTTAATCCATCAGCGATTTAACTGCAGCAACCACAACATCCAACGGCACATCCGCAACAAGTTCAACAGAACCAATGCGACGGGTTAATACAAAACGTTTCTTAGTCCCGACGAATTTCTTATCGTGCATCATGAGCGACAATACATCTTTTAATTTTACGCGGCTAATGCGTTTTGGCAATCCCACCGACGATATTAATGCATTGATGCGTTGATCAGTACTGTTAGGCAACATCTTTAATTGAACTGAAATATTAGAGGCCACACGCATCCCTAAGGCCACGGCTTCACCATGCTGGTATTCTCCAAACAAACTAGCCGCTTCGATGGCATGCCCAATGGTATGACCAAAATTTAGAATGGCACGAACCCCTGTCACATCCTTCTCATCGATGGCCACCACATCAGCCTTGATCTTAGCACAACGGGCAATGATGGCATTGATAACAGTTGCATCATTCTTTAAAAATTTGGCATGATTCTTTTCAATGAAAACAAAAAGACTTGGATCCTTAATGATGCCGTATTTAATGGCTTCTGCTAATCCATTTTGAATTTGTCGACAAGACAGCGTTTTTAGGACATTGATATCCGCCACAACCAATTTGGGTTGATAAATGGCGCCAACTAGATTCTTACCGTACTTTAAATCGATGGCTGTTTTACCGCCGATGGCAGAATCAATTTGAGCGAGCAATGTTGTGGGCACTTGTATGTATGGCACGCCACGTTTATAGATGGACGCCACAAAACCTGCTAAATCACCGACCACTCCCCCACCTAAAGCGATGATAACAATCTTCTTTTGCACATCATAGGCGGCCACCTGCTCTAATAATTGCAAAGCGCATGCCGCAGATTTACTCTTCTCCCCTTCGGGAACACTCAAAATCTTGGTTGTATAACCGTGCTTTGTCAAATGCTTGGCAAGCGCATTGCCATAGAGGCGTGCAAGTTTAGGATGTGTGATAATAACAGCATCTTTACCTAAACCTAACTTAGCTAAGGACGATGCCATCTGATTCAAAATACCGGCACCGATTACAATGTCATAACTGCGTTCTTTTAAATTGACGCGGATACGTTTGGTCATAGTTGAATTCCTAATATATTTCCCAACCAGCTAATCGCAGGATATATAAATTTTAGCATATTTAACTGCATAAGGATAATAATGATGATAAATCCAAAACGCTCTAAACGATTATACTCGTAAGCTAACTTAAGCGGCAATAACGCGGTGACAATGCGCGACCCATCCAGCGGCGGGATTGGAATCATATTAAATACTGCCAACATTAAGTTTAGCATGATCGACCACCCTACCAAATGCGAAATGCCATTTGCCCATGGCTGTTGATACAGTTGGATCAAAAGAAAAGCGAGGATAATATTGGTCAATGGCCCTGCAAAAGCAACAGCCATTATTCCTAAGCGTTGTGGCTTTAACCTGCTAAAATTAACTGGAACCGGCTTGGCCCACCCAAACAAGATCAATGATTTAGTCACCCCAAAATAATGCAATAAAAATAACGCGCCTGGTACGATGACACTGCCAACCAAATCCATGTGACTGATTGGGTTAAATGTTAAACGACCTTCGTTCTTTGCTGTAGGATCGCCCAGACAATTGGCAGCAAAACCGTGTGCCACTTCATGGAGCACAATGGCTGGGATTGCACCAAAACAGATGAGCAAGATACAATCAAGCATTATAAGAGTAAGGTAATTTTATTAATATTGATGATGGGATATGACAACATGGGAACTGTGTCATCTTTGACACCGTCAATGCTGACAACAACATCTTTGAATTTATCTAAATTATCCGTATCTTTGAGGTAACAAATCGTTTGCCCTGCCGCAACAATTTTATAGTGCACATTGGGTATTACATTCTCAGCCATAGCCTTTAACATGCCTTGCGTTTTAAATATTGGCACCACCGGCTTTTCAATGACTTTGGGTTTAGCAGCAACAACATCTTCTGCTTTCAATGGCTTTCGAAGTGCCGCAGCCAACACAGGCTCATTGGTTAAACCCACAAAGGAACTGTGCACCCAAGCAAAAGTTCCGCTAGGTGGCTGTACTTGCCACCAATCATTGGCTTTTTGAGTTAGCTTTACAAAATCACCGCCAACTAATTGACCTAAAATGGCTGAATTGCTATCGGGCTTGCTGCGCACATTGACTTTATTACCAATGATTTCTCCGCCGTGGTCACCCACTTCTTTAATATAGTCTGCACGGATAAAGGCATTGGCCGTTGCGGGCAATTGGATCTTGTACCACTCGTAGCTTTTATCCAAAATGACAATCTTCTCACCTTTGGATAACTTTGTCACAATTTCAAAATTAGTATTCGCCCCAGAACGGACGTTGACAGGGCCGCGGCTAATCTGGCCTGATAAAGGAAAATGCTCATCTGCAAAACCGATGCTGGTTAGGACCAACATCAACATTACAGATGAGCATAATTTGAATTTCATCGTCAATGAATTATTTCTTGGCTGCACCAGCAGCTTTTGCACCGGCAGCGGGTTTGGCTGCAGCAGGAGCAGCAGCACCTTCTTCAGCCTTCACTTTTTTCTTAGCTTTGATACGAACGATCTTTGTCTTTGGTAAACCCATGACAGATGATTCTGCCTTCCAAAGGCCTTTGCGCATTAATTCTTTGATGCGCTCAATGCGTGTCACAACCGTGCGTTGGGTGACAGATGCTTTGTCGATTTTGAGTGATGAATGCAATGACATTTAAAATCTCCTTACACTTAAATTCTTGAATTTCGGCTGCAATCGTTTAGCAAGTGCATCTGCATTATCTTTAGACGGCAACTGCCCAACACACAACAACCAGAAATTACCTTTTTTAATAAGAAAACTGGGCAAACCATTAGCTTTTAAGCTCAACGCATCTTGCCTGGCATAGGCCTCATTTTTATAAGACGCTAATTGCACCGTATAACGGGTTGTTGATGCAGCCACAACACTTGGCTTGGCAACAACTGCGGCCGTTGCTGTCATCACACCGGCATTACCTATTGGCTTTGCTGGTGTCATTGCAACTTTTGCAACAACAGCTGGCTTTGCAGCTACGGTTGGCAAAACAGGTTTATGTGGGGCTAAATTCCAAGCCGCACCCACCCGTTCATCCAATGCTTGGGCTGCTAAATGCTTGCCACGCTCTACCCCTAAGGAGAACGTAAAAAGTGCAACCATTATAACCAAAATCGTCAAAATGACAAGACTTTCTAATGAGAGGGTCAAATTGGCTAAAAGGAACTTTGGCTTGTTAACATCTTCGAGTGTAGCGGAACTTGCAGGGAATAATTCGAATTGGGGTTGTTTATAATTAATATTCATAGACTCTTATTAGTAAATTGTTTTAAGTATAAGGAATAATTACGTTTATAAACGTTATTATAGGGCTAGTTAGCAAGCAATGACAATAAATTTCTAAACTTTTTTGTCACTGATAAACGCACAAACACGTCAACTATGGCAGGATCAAATTGAGTGCCCCGATGAAGCTTAATTTCCTCGACGGCAGCAGACACACTCATCGCTTTTTTATAGGGCCTACCTTGGACCATGGCTTCGAAAGCGTCGACGAGAGCAATCAATCTCGCACCAAAAGGGATTTGCTCTTTCTTTAATCTCGACGGATAACCTGTACCGTCATACTTTTCATGATGGTGCATGATGATTGGTAAAATCGGTTTCAAGAACTCGACTGGCTTTATAAGCGCCACACTTGCCTTGGTATGCTTACGCACAATTTTCATTTCTTCCTTCGTCAAACGCTCACGTTTGGATAAAATTTCATAGGGCACGTCGATCGCACCAATGTCATGCAAGAAGGCGGCATACTCCAATGATTTAATTAGCTCGCCGCTGGCTTTTAATTCC
Source organism: uncultured Planctomycetales bacterium (assembly GCA_964572155.1). GTDB lineage: Bacteria > Omnitrophota > Gorgyraeia > Zapsychrales > Fredricksoniimonadaceae > JACQQW01. The sequence continues at coordinate 312,614 of CAZNDZ010000002.1, forward strand.
ACAGCCAATTGACGTACGACTTGGACATAAACAGGCGTGTGCGTTAATCCCACCCTGCTTTGTTTTTGTATAAATTGTCCGATTGATTTGATGCTACCTAAAATGATGCGCTCATGCTGCTCTTGGAATTGTAAATTTTTAATCGCGGTCACGGCTTGTTCTGCAAAAACCGCCAACATCTCACGATCAAATTCATCAAAATCCGTCGCTGCGCTTGTTCGACGCACTACCAATGCACCTAAATAGTCATCTGTCACCAAAGGCAAACCAATCATGTCTTTTTCAAAAACAGCCTCACCTAATGCGATCGCCATGATTGGCTCGGGGATGGCTTTGATTTGAGCTGGTTTATCTTCCATGATATTAATTTTGTTATCGAAACTAGCAGCAAAAGCAAAACGTTTTTTATCTTCATGCAGAATATAAACCGTCGCAGATCCCGCATGAACAAACTGACAAATCAAGCGGGTTAAACGTAATGTCAATTCTTTAACACTATAAGTTGAATTAACAAGACGATACACCATGTGTACGGCAGATAATGTTAGACGATATCTTTTGGCGATGGATTGCTTCATACTTTTTGATATGGGTCAAATAATCGTCGATGCTCGTCGATGGCGAAACGATCAGTCATCGAGGCAATATAATTTCCAATAAGCTCATGTTGTTGTGCTGTTGAGAACTTCTCATCTCGCGAATAAATTTCATATGGCAATTGTTTTGGATTATCCATATATACTTTAAACAAATCACCTAAGATGCGTTTGGCTTTAAATGTCATGCGTTCAACACGCCAGTGATGATATAACTTGGTATTAAGCATGCCTTGCAATTGATCGCGATCTTTCTTCATCTGGCTAGAAAAACCAACAAAGTACTCTTTGATCTTCTTCACATCATCCGACGAAGCAATAGCAGATGTTTTGATGCGTTCATCCGTCGCTAACAACAAATCTTTAACCTGCATATCAATCAATTCTTTGACCACTTGATACTTAAACATACTGCGGTCGTTGGCTGCATAGTCCCCTACTTTTTTAACTGCACGCTGCCACAATGAACTTTCCATCAAATCAGCTTCAGTGATACACCCCGACGTCAAGCCATCATCCACGTCGTGATTTAGGTAGGCCAATGAATCAGCAACATCCACCACTTGCGCTTCGAGTGTCGGACCTTCTTTATACTTGCGGTATACCGAACCACCTGGCGTATCATAAATGGTTTGATGTTTTAAAATACCAACCAAGACTTCTCGACTTAAATTTAATCCGGAAAATTTCGGATATTTCTTCTCGAATTTTGTCACAATTTCAAATGAACGCAAATTATGGTTAAACCCTTTTGGGTTAGCTTTCTTGACTAAATCATCCAAAGCCTCTTCGCCCGCATGACCAAATGGCGGATGTCCTAAATCATGCGCCAAGGCAATGGCCTCGATCAAATCTTCATTAAGACGTAAATTTCGACCAATCGTACGCGCCAACTGAGCAACTTCAATCGTATGGGTCAAACGGGTACGATAATAATCACCCTCAAAAATGATAAAAACTTGAGTTTTATACTCAAGTTTTCTAAAAGCTTCGGCGTGAACAATCCGGTCACGGTCACGTTGATAACAGGTACGACCTTCATGCAAAGGCTCGTCGTACTCACGCCCCGCACTGTCTTTGGACTTCATGGCGTAGGGCGCTAAAATCTTTGCTTCTAATACTTCAATGTCTTGTCTTGTGCGCATTTTATCAAGGCCTTATATATATCTTCTAATGATTGAGAAATGACTTTTGTTGCGCCGGTGATCGGCATAAAATTATGATCACCCTTCCAACGCGGCACGACGTGCATATGCACATGCCCTGGGATGCCCGCCCCTGCAAGACGCCCTAAATTAAAACCAATATTAAAACCCTGTGGATTGATGGCCTTTTGCAATCGAGCTTTGGTCTCGAGCAATAGATCCATCATCTCTGACAACTCTTCCTTGGTCATCTTGCTAATATCATTGACATGACGATGAGGAACAATCAAACAATGCCCATTGCTGTAAGGATAAATATTTAAAACCGCATACGCCAGTTTCCCTCGGATAAAAATAAAATGCCTCGCATCTTTTTTATCTTTAAGGATATTACAAAACACACAGCCCTTATGCTTATTACCAATCACCTTGGTGATATATGTTGTGCGCCACGGCGCCCATAAACGTTGCATAGAACAATCATTTTAACAAAGAATCAACCAGACGCCAGAGGAAAATACTCATTTGGCGATAAAACCAATTTTAGATCGCTTATATGCATCATCGGGATATGTGACTAATCTCTTAATAGCCTCAAATACTGACTTAAACTGGTTATCGTATTTCTTTTCGATTTCTTCAATTTTCATAGCCAAGTCTTTATGTGAGACCATAAACTCTCTTAATTTAGAAAAAACACGCATGATTTGAATATTTACTTCAATGGCTTTTTCGCTATTCAAAACGCTAGACAACATGGCAACCCCATAATCAGTAAAAACATATGGCAAATACCGCCTGCCACCCCAACTTGAGGTCGCATTTTGCGACCTCAAGTTCAAATATTCAGATTCACTTAATTGAAACATGAAGTCCTCTGGAAATCTGCTTATATTCCTTTTCACCTGCTCGTTAAATCTTTTTGTAGACACCCCATACAATTCTGCCAAATCATTATCAAACATCACCTTTCGTCCTCGAATCAGATAAATTCGTTTCTCAATGATTTCTATACATACTGAATGAATTTCTTTTTTAGACATAAAACCCCCTTGATTAAAGTAGTTTTTATTATCGGGGGATTTTTAAACTGTTAATGCCAAACATTGGGGATGCCAAGCAATTAACTAGAAATCTGTAAAACGTAGAAATTTTAGATCTTCACAATACTCGCTTTAAATTTTCCTTTGTTCACATCGATTATACCATAAGAAAAATAGGGTGCACGCACCGCGTCGTTGGGACTTCCTGGATTAAAGAAGGTGATGCTGCCTTGTTTTTCTAAGAATGGTTGGTGTGAGTGACCAAACAGGATAATATCGACGGCGTCTTGTGCAAATTGTACAGCGGCATTGCCTCTGGCATCGCGCGTCATGCCATGACCATGATATACACCGATCTTCACACCTTCTAGTTCAATTTTTTCTTTAAGCGGTAATTTTTTCTTAAGTTGGCCATCATCCATATTCCCTTGCACGGCCACAACCTTTTTTATCGCCTGAAGCTCTTTTAAAACTTCTTGGTCGCAAATATCACCGCAATGAATGATCAAATCTACTTTTTTGAAAGCTTCGAGCATTTGGGGTGGTAAATTTAGTGAATGGGTGTCTGATAAAACGCCAATGATCATCGCACAATATATGGCTCATCATATAAATGCATGAGCGTGTTAACTTCTTGTTCATTCCAAACCCAACACTTTTCTTGGAGCGCTTTGATTTTGGCATTATCATCAAATCCTGATAACGACACAATCACACAGCGACTTGGGCGTGGGGTCATTTTCTTTGTTTCTTCTAAAAAGGCATTTAAATCACCTTCAAGTACTGGATCTTTCTTTAACGCAATGATCCATATCCCTTCATCCGTATTTGCAACAATGGCATCAACGTAGCTGCCCGCGGATAAACGCATTTTAAGTGGGCTTATATCACGGAACATGGATAATTTATATCGGCGACCAGCAATCTCAAAAGCTTCCTGACCACATTTATGTAACAAATCGATCATGCGCGTTGATAAATCTTTACGTGATACTTGGGTGAATTCATTGATCGCCTTGGTGATTTCTTCTTTAAATAATTTGCGACTTCTACCCGGCTCTAAATCAATGGCCCGCATGCGGCGTTCATAAACGTATTTGATCCAATACTTAAATAATTTATCTTTAATGTAAAAATAGTTGCCGTTCTTCGCAACAATTTCCGACGACAATAGCACATTTAAACGTTGATTCACCTGCGCAGGTTTTAAATTTAAATCATCACACAATTCATTGATGCGATGACGGCCCTGGGCTAAGGCAATTAATAGTGCAGCCAAAGGCCCCTCGGATTTGCCACGGCATAATTCATTGATAAATAATTCAAAATGACGGCTTAATACGCCCCATGGATTAAATAATAAATTTTCTAACGTCGATGTAACAATGGGCGCGTAAATTTCTTTTTGTCCATAAACCCCTGACAACGCGGTCATCTCTTGACATAAGATATTGATATATAATGGATGGCCTCCCGTGAAGTCTGCTAAGAAATTCTTCAACTGCAAACCAATCCTTAATTCCTCTAAATGATTGTCCATTAATTTCAAACTGGTTGGCAAATCAAAGACACCTAACTCCAAGACTTCAAAGTTACCAAAGAGCAAGGATAACTTAGCCGCTAAGATTTCTTGGGCTTTAACCTTATATGAACTAGTTAGAACATAAAGGCAGTTCTTTTGTGTCATGATGCGGCGACCAAGCTCGGTATAAACTTCTGGGATCTCGAAATTCGACAGGTGATGGAATTCATCTAGAATCAACACCATGCTTTTCTTGGTCTCTTGTGTAAAAACATCGGATAACGTCAATAAGCTAATGTATGCTTCTGACTTCTTGTTTTCTGTTAGCAAAAGTTGTATGGATTCAATGGCTGATACCGTCGCTGGAATATATTCACGCGTAGCAGCACATAACAATTTTAAATTCTCTTGAACGGGTAATTTTTGTGATTTTAAGTAGTGATAGAGTAAACTTTTACAGAATTGACGGGAAAAATATTCTAGGTCGCGCGACTCAAGGTCCAAATATAACAAAATAACTTGAGGATCATCGTGATCTGCTATCCATTTGGTCAATAACGCTGTTTTTCCAACTGTTCTTGGACCAACCAAGGCCACATTTTGACGGTAACCTTCCTTCAAACCTTGCAAGCGCTTGGCTAGCAGGTCTAAGACATCTTTACGTCCAAAGAAATTATTTTCAATATCGATCATATTTAAGACGGCAAATAATATAATGGGTTAACAGCTTGTGCACCTTTACGTAATTCAAAATGCATGGATGACCGACGCCCCATGCGCCCAACTTCAGCAATAGGATCTCCCTTAAACACCCGCTCCCCCAACTTAGAAAGCAATTTGCGATTATTAGCATAAACACTGATAAAACCGTCGCCATGGTCTACACATAACATCTGGCCATAACCTGCGACATAATCAGATAACACCACAACGCCTTCGCGCACCGCCTTGACCACATCACCTTCGCCCGCCTCGATATCAATGCCGCGGTTTGAAACATCCCCTTTGCGGTCATTAAAATATGAGATGACACGGCCGCGAATCGGCCAACCAAATTCTTGGGTCTTATCCTCCGCTGTACGCACCGGAATATCTTTGACTTCGGTAGCCCCAGGGATCAAAATCAATTGATCAACTTCAACAGCCCCTGCATTTGGAATTTGGTTGCTTTGGATAATGCTATCAACACTCACCCCATAAAACTTAGCAATGCGCCACAATGTTTGACCTTTGGCGATCTTATGATAAATCCCTTTGGGTTGTGCTTCAACATTGCCAATCGTGCCCTTATCGATCGATCTACTCGGCATACTGCTCGACTTTTCAGGAACTTGCGGCAAGGTTGGGTATTCTGTTGTGGCACAACCTGACAACAAAACAAAGAACAAAAAAAGAGCGGGGGAAGGGAATCGAACCCTCGCTATCAGCTTGGGAAGCTGAAATACTACCACTGTATGACCCCCGCGCAGTCGCTCGATACTCAATTTAATCTCCGTAATCTCGCTCCCCATAGGGGCTACGCCCCTCTGGCGTTCGTCCCTCTAGGGGACTCACTGTCACCCCAAAACTAGACGGACGTTTTAAGGCTAGCAATTGTATCTTTAATATTCTTACTTAACAAAATATCTCTACAAACAGCAACCCTAGTAACTCCCATAGGTTTTAAAAGCTTTATATTATCTTTATTGATGCCGCCAATCGCAAAAACTGGAATTTTTGCTTTGGTAACAACATCATGCAATAACTTTTGATCCATTGGGCTGCGTTCTGGCTTTGTTAGTGTCTTAAACACCGAACCAAAACCAACATAATCTGCCCCATCACGCTCTGCTTGTCTGACTTGGCTTAAATTCTGGCAAGAAACACCGACCAAGGCCTTTGATCCTAGAAATTTTCTAGCATCCCTGCAAGATATATCCTCCTGCCCCACATGTATCCCGTCGACGCCTGCGATCTTGGCTAAATCCACGCGATCGTTTAAAATAAACGGTACTTTGTGTGCAGTGATCTTCATCGCATGCTTACAAAAGAGCAAAATATCTTTGGGTACCCCAAATTTATCTCGTAATTGTACTATATCAATTCCATTACGTACAGATTCTTTTAATACAATTAAAAGTTGATGGTAATCAAGGACTTGCGCATCGAGGATTAAATAAATTTTAGCGTCTTTTAAACGCTTTTTGCTCAATGGCATAGATTTTATAACGCAGATTTTTGATGGATTGGGAGCTCTTAACATCCAATAACTTTGTGACTTCTTCTAAAACGCGCAATGACTCTTTCACGCGTTGACTATTGGCCCAGAAAATATCATTTAATTGTGCACGTTTTGCTTCACTCTTACTTGTCGCCCGACCTACATCGTTTTGTATGTCTCTAAATGACAGTACTTTAAGCAAACCTAAAGGCTCAATGGCTTTATTTAAATCGTGACGCACACTTTTGATCGCAGCACTTAAACCTTTATCATCCCAAACAAAGCGCGCCATATCTTCACAAACACGCAAACCTTCTTTACTCCGATTAAAATTCGCATCAATGATGCGATACAATTCTTTAGGCGCAGCCATTGGTTTTAGCAATCTTCTTTATGATATCGGTCGTTGAAAACCCTTTGATAAAAGGCAATAATTCAACCTTTTTAGCAATGTCAGAACCAACAACTTCTTTGTTTTTATAATCAGCCCCCTTGATCAACACATCCGGCTTAACCGCCTTGATCAAGTTATACGGCGTTGCTTCATTGAAAAGCACAACAAAATCCACACAAGCCAAAGCCGCAAGTACTGCCGCGCGTGACTGTTGTGGACAAATGGGACGATTAGGACCTTTGATATTACTAATCGACTTATCACTATTTAGCCCAACAATCAAAATACGATTGTCTTTCTTAGCTTTCTGCAAATAAGCCACATGCCCCATATGCATAATATCAAAACACCCATTGGTAAACGCAATGACTTTACCTTGCTTGCGCAATACTGGCAATTTGGCCACCAACAACTTAATAGAAATAATTTTTTTATTTGCAGACATGAAGGAAATTATAACTGGTTTGAGGGTTAATCGGTAGTGATTTCTTTAAGAAGAAAATGATATTTTTAAATTCTTATGAAAAGCCTTAGCAATTTTGGCTAGCGTTTTGATATTGAAGCTATCATATTTCCCACTCTCATATCGAATGATTGCGGTTCTGCTTGTGTTAACTTTTTTTGCCAAATCTAATTGTGTCATATTAGCTTTATGTCTTAATGCCGCAATTTGTTCGCCAATGCTCATTTGAGCAGACACTTCATCGTAAGTCGCCTTAAACTTTGAATCTTCCATCTCTTTATTAAATATAGACTTACGCATTATACGTTCCCCCTTATTGATATTCTCTCCATATGCGCACAGCTTTTTCTAATTCGTTACGATCAAGCTTTTGCTTCTTTTTTGTATGACCCGACGTTATTATAATTCTCTTACCACTAAAGAAAAAACAGAAAAATCTCTCTTGCCTGGGTTTAAAACAATATATCTTATGCTCTTTGTCTTCAATACGAAACTTCGTTTCATCATATATTTGTCCATGGTCTGAAATTCTTTTCACAAGATAGAGCAAACTAGCTCGGGTTACATCATCACAATCTTGATAATATTCATAAACCTTGGACACCTCTTCTGCTTCTGCGTGGAAATAAACTGAAAATCTCTCCCCTGCATAAATAAGAAAATGCTCAAAAAACTTAAGCATAGCTACTCCTATCTACATTTCAAATGTATCATATTTGAGACATTTCGTCAAGTGATGCTAAGCTTGGGGGTAGCTTAACTTAACGTGTTTTCGACAATTTCACAGATGGTGTGAAACATAACTAAGTGCGATTCTTGGATGCGAGCGGTTTTGGGGGAGCTCGCTATTAATGTAATATCGCACAATGACAACATACTGCCGCCAGTTCCACCGGTTACACCGATGGTTTTAATGCCCATTTCTTTGGCGGTTTCTAGAGCTTTTAAAACGTTTTTGGAATTGCCGCTGGTTGAGATGCCAATCAAGACGTCGCCCTTTTTGCCTAAGGCTTCTAATTGTCTTGAGAAAACTATGTCAAAACTGTAATCATTGCCAAGAGCGGTCAATGCAGAGGTGTCTACGGTTAAAGCGATCGCGGGCCATGCGGCGCGTTCTTTTTGGAAGCGGCCGACGAATTCAGCGGCGATGTGTTGGCTGTCAGCGGCAGAACCACCGTTGCCGCAGAAAAATAATTTATTGCCAGCACGCAGGGCATCAATGATAGCGACCGATGCGGCTTCGATATTTTTAGCGTTCTTTTTTAATGTTTCTTGTTTAACAGCAATTGATTCAGCAAAGATTTTTTCAATGGTTTGTTGCATGGGAATCCTTAATGTTTGGCAGAAAAGATATTGGAGATTTCAATCATGTCAGGGGTGACTTGCTTGCGTTCGCGGACAGCTTCTTCGATATCAACAAAACGGATCTTATTATCTCGAAGGCTTGCCATTTTGCCGAACTTGTGTTCTTTGACGAGCTCAACAGCTTTAACGCCCAAGCGCGTGCCTAGAACACGGTCGAAGCTGGTCGGTGTGCCCCCGCGTAAAATATAACCTAAAACACTCACCCGCGTTTCATAACCGGTATGATCTTCGATCGATTTCGCTAAATATTCACCGACACTGCCAAATCGACGTTTTTCAATCGTTGCACCTAAAGCACCACTTTGATTAGGTGCATAGCCATCGATCTTTGTACCTTCCGAGATCACAATGATGCTAAATGGTTTGCCGCGTTTATGGCGTTCGTTTAAACGTTCGTATAATTCTTCTAAATTCACTGGGATTTCAGGGATCAAGATGATGTCAGCACCACCGGCGATACCCGCTTGGACAGCTAGCCATCCGGTGTATAAACCCATCACCTCAACAACCATGATGCGGTGATGCGATTCTGCGGTCGTGTGCAAACGATCAATGCATTCGGTCGCCACATTTACAGCGGTATCAAAACCAAACGCATAATCTGTTCCTGACAAGGCATTATCTATGGACTTTGGAACACCAACGACGGAAATGATGCCGCGCTTATAAAGGGCTAAGGAAACCTTTAAGGTCTCTTCGCCACCAACCACAATCAAGGCATCGATGCCACTACGAGAATAATTTTCTTTGATCTTTTTAATTTGATCTTCATCATCAAGAGGATTCACACGGCTGGTGCCGAGTATGGTGCCGCCGCGGTCTAAAATACCCGTCGTTGATTTGATATCTAAAACGCGCATGTCGTTTTCAATCAAACCCAACCAGCCATTTTTAATGCCGGTCACCACAAAGCCTTCTTGCATCCCTTTGCGCACTACCGCACGGATAACCGAGTTAAGCCCTGGGCAATCAGCCCCACCTGTTAAAATACCAATTTTCTTCATTATACCCTATAGCCGTGAAACGGCACTTGTGGTTCTTCCACCAACATTGTTCGACGAGATTTAATATCTTCTAAAGAAATTTTGATCACATGCACATGGATATTTAACTTGCCTTCCATGCCAATCGATTCTTCAATCTTACGTTTAACCAAATCTTGCAAGCGGCCCGTTAATTCAGGGATATTTGCCTCTGATTTTAAAATCAACTTAATATCGATGTCCAAACCCTTGCGAATCGCCAACACGGTTGGACGAATTTCCTTAATTTCACTTAATTGAGAACTAAGACGCTTAATTAAATCTTCTAACGCCGATAATGAAACGGTGACAGGGCCGCTTGGATTATCAAAAGCAATGGTGCGCTCCCGACGGCGACTTCCATATATCAAATTCTCCAAGGCAATGCTGATGCAAATGATTCCGATGGCGATTCCCGCAACAACCAAACGCATATGCATATCGCTATAAACAATATCTAAAACTTCACCTATTGTTCCTAAATCAATCACATGCAACGTAAAAAGTATAACGGCAATGCTCGTTATCCAAAGGATGATGACATAAAACAAAATTGCAACGCGCGTCATGAGCCACATTAGGAATCCCTCCTTTGAACCGACTGGATATTCACATTAATCTCAACATCATCAATATCAACCGAACGCTCGATGGCATTTTGCACCGCATCTTGAATGCGCGAGGCAACGTTTGGAATGTTTAAACCATACTCAACGTTAACACGTAAATTTAGCGACAAATCACCATTTTTATTAGATCTAACGCTGACGGCAGGATAATGCTTGTGACCAAAAACATCGAAGAGATCTCCCAAGAAACCAAACTCAGCAAGTGACACGCCTGAGATTTCATTTAGGGCTGCAACCGCGATATCACCAATGACCTTCTTATGCATTTGCACAGAACCTAAATCAACGGTATTCTCTTGGCGCATGTTATCCCCTTAGAATTAATCGTTTTTCATCATCTTTTCTAAAAAATGTGTTGTTGCCTTACCTTGCAAGAAAACAGGATGATGTAAAATCTCCATATGCAATGGAATCGTCGTCTTAATTGGCGAAATATAAAATTCATCTAAAGCCCGACGCATGATACGCACGGCTTCATCACGATCACGCCCATGGACGATGATTTTCGCAACCATAGAATCATAATACGGGCTAATCGTGTAGCCTGGGTAAATATGTGTATCTAAACGCACCCCTGGGCCACCTGGTAAGTTTAACTCATCTATCCTTCCAGGAGAAGGAATAAAATTATTATATGGATCTTCAGCATTGATGCGACATTCGATCGACCAACCCTTGGCTTTCACATCTTCTTGTTTAATTTTTAATTTCTGACCATTAGCAATTTTGATTTGTTCTTTAATCAGATCGATCCCAGTAACCATTTCAGTGACTGGATGTTCAACTTGAATACGGGTATTCATTTCCATGAAATAAAAATTATTATGCGCATCGAGCAAGAATTCAATCGTCCCAACACCATGATAATTAACCGCCTTAGCGGCCTTGATCGCGGCATCACCCATGCGTTTGCGCAAACCCGCATCCAATGCTGGCGATGGTGATTCTTCTAATAGTTTTTGATGTCGGCGCTGAACTGAACAATCACGTTCACCTAAATGGATGATGTTACCATGTTCATCGGCTAAAATCTGAAACTCGACGTGACGTGGGCCTTCAATATATTTTTCAATGTACACATCACCGCGGCCAAAGTTGGCTTCGGCTTCGGCTTGTGCCATTTTAAAAGAGCTAATTAACGTGGCATCATTATGGCAAACACGCATCCCTTTACCACCACCGCCGGCTGCAGCTTTAATGATCACAGGGTATTTAATTTTTTGAGCAATACGCAGGGCATCTTCTTGTTTCTTAATGATCCCATCCCCACCTGGTGTTAAAGGAACGCCGGACTTCTTCACGGTTTCTTTGGCGACAATTTTATCACCCATCTTACGGATGGAATCAACCGATGGCCCAATGAATTTGATGTGACAGGATTCACACACTTCAGCGAAATGCGCGTTTTCAGATAAGAAACCATAACCTGGATGGATGGCTTCCACGTCGGTGATCTCTGCGGCTGAAATGATGGCAGGGATATTTAAATAACTTTCTTTGCTGGTCGCCTTACCGATACAAACAGCCTCATCGGCAAAACGGACATGCAAGGAATTCTTATCAGCTTGGGAATAAACAGCAACGGTGCGAATGCCTAGCTCTTTGCAGGCACGGATGATGCGCAGGGCAATCTCACCACGGTTGGCTATTAATATTTTTGAGAACATAATGGATTAAACCGGTTCAACCAAAAATAAGGTTTGACCAAATTCAACGGGTTCGGCATTTTGAACAGCCACTTCCACAACTTTACCGCGAACTTCTGATTTAATCTCATTCATTAATTTCATGGCTTCTACAATACAGACCACTTGACCCACTTCAACCATGGAACCAACTTCTACAAACACACCTGCTTCTGGCGACGGAGAACGGTAGAATGTGCCAACCATTGGTGACTTGATTTCTTTTTGGTTCTTAGATGCTGCTGACTGTGGCGTTTCTGCTAATTTTGGTGCGGCAATTTTTGGTGAAGGGATTGATTCAACAACATATTGAGGCGCGGCTGCAACTTGCGCTTCAAGGGCTGTCTTCTTTAACTTCAACTTTAGTCCCTCACGCTCGATCTCAATTTCACTTAAAGCGTTTTCATTCATGAGGGCAATGATCTCTTTGATCTCTTTTAAGTTCATTGCTTGACCCTTTCGACATAGATGCCGGTGCGTGTGTCAACTTTAATGGTTTCGCCCACTTGAATAAATAGCGGGATTTGAATAGCAGCGCCCGTTTCAATCTTGGCTTGCTTATATCCAGCACGGGATGAATCGCCTTTTAAACCTGGATCTGTTTCGATGATCTTGGAGATGATGAAATTAGGCATTTCCGCCTTAACCACTTGGCCTTTATACAAGATGGCTTCCATGACCGTATCATCTTTTAAATATTTTAAACCTTCGCCTAAAAGCTCACGGCTGATAACCGTATCTTCAAAGGTACTTTGATCCATGAAATGATAATCATCACCAGCTTCGTAGGTAAATTGCATACGACGGCGTTCAAGCGGGGCATCTTCTAAGCTATCCGCTGTTCTAAAGGTGCGTTCCAAAACAGCATCGGTTTTGATGTTCTTTAAACGGATGCGCACGAAAGCACTACCCTTGCCTGGCTTTACGTGATTAAATTCGACCACAAAATAGAGTTGACCATCTACGATCAAACCCATCCCATTTTCAACTTCATTAATTGTAATTGCCACTTAACACCTCACAGCTTTCGTTTGTTACAAGGACCATGTCCTCGACCCTAATCCCAAATTTTCCCGGTAAATAAACACCCGGCTCAACCGTCACGATCATGCCTGGCTGGAGCAAACATTTACTTTTTAAAGAAAGCCTTGGATTTTCGTGAATATCCAAACCCACCCCATGCCCCAGAGAATGACCAAAATATTTTGCTAAACCAAACTTACGCAATACGTTACGGGCTTTTGTATCCACATCTGCGACGGCCACCCCTGGTTTGATCATGGCTATCGCTTCTTGCTGCGCTTGGTTTAAAGCCGCCAAAACCTTTGCGTAAGAAGGCGTTATTCTACCCAAAAAGAAATTGCGTGTCAAGTCAGACTTATAACCATTTATATCCATACCAATATCGATCAAGACCGGCTCATTGTTGCGTATCACCCTGTCACTGATCTTTGCATGAGGATATGCTGAATTAGGCCCACTGGCAATAATGGGATCAAAGGCGAATTTTGCCCGATTTTCTTTAACAAAGCCCTCCAATTTAGCTAAAACTTGGCGTTCTGTAAGCCCTGGCTTCACCACTTTCTGCAAAAGCTTTAAGGCTTTACCGTGTAATTCTAAGCACTTTTTGATCTGGGCAATCTCACTTTGGTCCTTAATTTCTCTTAAATCTTCGACTATGCCTGTGGCTGGGAGTAATTTGGTGCGGGTCGGACAAAACTCTTTTAACTTCTTATGCAAACATACGGAGGTGTGCTTTTCATCAAAACCCAAACGCTTTACCTTATAGCGCTTACATAATTCTAGGAGCGTCACGCAAGGGGTTTGGGTATATTGCTTTAAGGTCACACCCTTTAAACCCTCTTTGGCTTCTTGGACATAGCGAAAATCCGTAATGTAAAAAGCTTTGCCCCGAACCACCAAAAGCCATGACTCACTGGCGTTAAACTGAGTTAAGTATTTAATATTGGTATCATTGGTAACTAGGAGCGCGTCGATATTTTTAAAACGTGGAAATTCAGCAATTAAACGTTTGATACGGGGCGTCATAGTTATTTTTCTGATTGATCAGCGATTAATACAGGGATCCCGTTAACTATTGGGTATTTTCTGCCACATTTGGTGCAAAGGATCTTTGCATCGCCTGATGGCGCATCAAGTAGCTTCACATCCCCTTGACACTGGGGACATGACAAAATCTCTAATAATTTGGCATCAATCATTCTGCTTTGGCAATATCCACGTAGCGTCGTTGTAATTCAAAAATTGAACCGTTAAGCAACTCACCTTCTTCTTTGGTTAAGTTACCCACCGTCTTTTCTCTAATTAAAACGAGTGTATCAATCAAGAACTTGGCTTGCTTTAAATTCTTTTCAACTTGGCTGGTCATAGGATTCGGCACTTCTCCTAAGAAAATCATCGCTTGAAAACCAAGCGAAGCCACATAGTTGAAGAAATCTAATTCTGGTTCTTGTGTTTGGGGATCTTGTGCTTCTTGAGGTTCTGCCTTTAGTGGTTGGCCATCCGGACCAATTAATCCACCACCATCATTTTCAATATTGTCGCCAAATCGATTGTGAATTTCCATAGTTTGCTACAATACCATTCCAAAGTTTTATTGTCAACGTTTTGTGAACCACCCCAAACTAAATCCCCATAAAATTCATGTCGCCATTGCGTGGAAATGAAACTGGTTTAATTGGAAAAGCTTGTATAGTATGAAACTGACTTGGTGTTAACGCAAAAGAGATAGCACCTGTACTTGACCTCCTTCCACCAGCTTTACAGCTCCCCCCCGCTCCTTCTCGTTCTGAACCTACCAAAGTAGTTCCTGCTCCAGCAGTTGGTATCGCTGTACAATAACCAGAAAATACACTTCCAAAAATTGCACCGTCACCTGGACATGTAATACTACCAGTTGATGGTGAAGCATTAGTGGCCGTATTGCCCACTTTGGTACCAAGAGGCGTTGTTTGATCTACACCTGTCCAATCACTCGTCGAAGCATGACAACGGCTATAACTAGATAAAGTAAATGACAGCGTATTAGAACCTGTGGTAGGCGCTATTTTTCTCCACATTGTCAGAACATTAGTACTACCAGCATTTGTAAGCGCAGCTGCTGCATATGTTCCACTGTTAACCGTAACACCATTACCCGAAGTTTGAGAAAGCAACAACCTATTTGATCCCGCAGAACAAGAATATGCCCAAGAAATAGTTGTGCCAGGATTTGAATACCTTGTCTCTCCGTTATTGTATGCAACAGCCATACTAAAAATATCCTAAAAAATAAAATTCTCAACAACCACTTAAATCCCCATAAAATTCATATCGCCGTAACGAGGATTAGCAGGAGTGGCAGCAACATTAATAGGAAAACCATAAACGTCCCAAGGAGCACTTCGTATTGACCAACTAATTGTACCCGTTGTTGTTCGATAGCCACCTGCCATTGTTTGCCCAAGCGTTTGACCTGCACCAGCTAATGTGCCACTTGCAATTGTTGGGGTGAAGGCGGCAACAGCATAACCAGTATACTCACCTGCATAAATCGCGCCACCCGAGGGACATGTAATGCTTGCCGTAGCTGCCGTAGCGGATGAGCCGCTAGCACTAGACGCAGTTCCCAATGGCGTCGCTTGATCCACACCCGAAAATGTTGCAATCGATACAGAAACCTGAGTATAGGTACTACTCGTTGTAAAGCTTACCGTATTAGAACCCGTCGTTGGCGCAACTTTCTTCCACATTTTAAGTGAACCAAAAGTCCCCGCACTTGTTAATGCAGCACCATTATATGATCCCGAAGTAACAGAATTTGACCACGGTCGTGTTAGCCCAAGTAATAGTCGATTTGAACCAGCCCCTGAACTAATGGCCGTTGAAACAGTACTAGAACCCCCAGAAGAAGCCATTATGATCGCAGACGCCACATAAGCAACAGCCATATTAAGCAATCCTTTGTTGAGACGTTATCGATGCGATATGCTCAACCACATCAGAATCTAAGAATAATCGCGCGCCTGCAAGTGTCCATTTTTCAGGATGAATTTGTAGTAAGGACACATTGACCCTATCTTTTGCTTCATGCACACCGCAATTTAACATGAGAACACCATCGGGATTGATAAAACCTTGTCCTGGGTTACAAGGCCTGCTTTCAACCACCACGCGACCCTCTTGCCATTCTGCAAGTGTACAGCGCGGGGGTAAAACATTATTCCCATGATGCACCGCTTCTGCTTCATCTGCTGTTATTTTATACTGACGATTGATGGTGCGATCGGAATTATATACCGTGACCAAGCCCCACTTGGTTGAAATATCGGTGATCTCATATGGAACAGGCACTTTAATCATTGAAATTCAATTTGCCAAACTCCTCTGCAAATTCTCCTAGGATAGTTCGCCATTGTGATTCAACGGGCGTCACAACCGGTCGGATGTCATGCAATTTCCCTAAACCATATGCCGCATCATCTTCCCATGTGACTTGTTTGACATGATTAAAATCATGCTTGTATTCTTTTTCATTTAAAAACTTATAAATCTTCGACATTTCTTCACTGGGGTTGGTTGTCAACTTTTCAAAATGAACAAAATGCAACCGATCGCGGTAACCACGTTGTATCGCCCCTTGTATCCGGTTATACGCAATACCCAGCGGATTATTAAAAGACAGCCACATGGCGCATCGCCCTTCAACGGTCTGGCACTGCAAATACAAATCTTTTTCTAAGGTGTTTTGCCTCATATAATTTTTTCGGTATAATTTTTCAAAACTTGTTAAGACATCACGCATATCACGCACAGGAACAATGATTTTTACTTTTTCATCTAAAGCATCTTCAAGGAATTCAATCCATGCCAACCATCCCCTGCACTTATCAAAAATAACAGGCTTTTCTATGTCAGCATAAAAATTATGGAGCGCCCCAATCATGACGCGTTTTTTAGCCTCATCATTGGGCGTCGCCTTAAACTCAATGATATTGTCCCATTGATTGCGAATACCTGAAATCAGGTCAAGGACACCACTGGTTGATGTTGCATGAAATCTAGGATTTTGGGCTAAAATATTGGCAAGTAATGTCGAACCACTGCGGGGTAACCCTGACATAAAATATATTTTTTTCATATAAACGCCTCTGTGGACAAGCGCTCAACAATCTGTTTTGCGTAAAGGTCCGCATCTTTTGATGTGACTTCAATATCAACGTGCTGCGGTCTTTCAAAAATGCTATTGGTATCTTTAAAACGACCTTGTTGGATTGTGTTCATCCAAACCGTCACATGTGGCTCAAAAATCGCCCTGGTCTTTTCTGTTGGACAAACAAAATCTGCAATCACAACAACATCGTGTGACATGTCAGCCAAAGCCCTCATCCGACGAGCTTGACGTAGCCGTGCTTCAAGGGAGAAATCATGATCATTAAATAAATGGCGAACCTCATCACCGTTTAAATACAAACACGGCATACGGGCCACAATGGCTTTTGCTAATGTTGTCTTTCCCGAGCCTGGCAAACCAAAAATTAAGACGCGCATCAATACCCTTTAATAAACGCCACCACATACCAACGGTCTGTGAAACTATTATAAATCGCTGTAAAGAAATCACGTTTATGTGGTGTGGATGTTAATTCAACCTGTGTTAAATCAGCACCAAATACAAATTTATCACCTAAATTCATCGCTCTTCCGCCAACCTCATCTTGAATGATCTCCCACACCATCCGATGACCATCAAGCGCGTTTTGAGGATTTGATAACACAAAGTTTTGATCAGCAATCAATCGGCAATGACCACCTAAAGTACAATCTGTTTCAACTACTGGCCCACATTTTAATCTAAACACCGTCTCACTACGATCTTTACCCATCAATGCAGACCCGCAACCAGCTAACGTCACGGCAAAAGCTGGCCAACTTAACATAGACCACTTTAAGAATGAACGACGATCAATATTCTTATCTTGAGTTTCAGACATACCCTTATTCTCCGCTTAAGGTTTTACAACCACTACCGTCTTCGATCGCAACATCACCCATGGGGCATCGGGCTTGACATGGGGTTTGATGATCGCATTTTTCAAAGTCGACATAGGATACCGCAGGCGGTGCTTCGGTAAAATTAGCATCTTGCCCTTCACAAAAAATAGCGCGCTTCTCAAGTGGACCACAGGCGCAGCCTGAAAAATCCGAACATGCTTGTGAGGCTTCACCAACGCAAGATGGCCGATTACATTGACGGGTTTGCGTGCCTGTGCCGCAAACATTTGAACATGCAGACCATGCTGTCCACTGAGGATTATGACAACTATCCATGGTCACAATTTGTGGATTCTTCTGTGCCCAGCTTTTAAAATTAGCCCATTCCTTTTTGGAACGCGCCGGAATAAAGACGCCACGACCACTGCGCGTTGAAATCGTTTGGCAATCTCCGAATGCAGTAAATTGCATTGGCTTATTCGTTGCTTGGCAAGATTTTGATTTGCTGCGTTGGCAATCAATTTGATTTTTATCGTTCTTATCTGAAACAGATGTGACAGACGGGGTAGGATTATCTTTATAAAAGATTTCAGCATGGGCATTGGCAGCAAAACTTAACAACATGATACATAAAAATATCTTCTGCCTCATATGTCCCCCACGTTAATCTTTAACTTGAAACTGAATTTCTATATTAAAGGTATATTCTGGCAATGTCATGCCTTTTAAAAACGGTGGAAATGTGCAATCTTTAATACTTTTAAGTGAAACATCTTTCAATCCCTGCGACGCATGTGAACGGTCATCTAAAATTTGTGATGCCTTAAGACTTCCATCTGCTCCAATGACAAATGTTAAATATACCCCGCCACCCTCTAGCGTTTGTTGATAATTCTCATAAACCTTAGTTTCAATGCGACTACGTACCATCTCATTATACGCAGCATAGGCAGGATTATTAATTTTTTCTGATTTAATCGGCGTCACAGAAATCTTATGCGCCATGGCAGATGCTTGGATGATCACACGCTTGCGGTCAACCATCATAAAATTCTTAGGCAAGGTTTGTTGACGGTTTAATTTCACACCAACCACATTATCCCGAGAGCCTGTGCTCGCATTCTTTAAATCTAACTGTTGAGCTGGCTTTACAGGACGATCTTTTAAATCCACCTTTTTAGGTGCTTGCGGCTTAACGGTAATCTCCACACCTTTGACCTTTGCTTTCTTAGTTGCAACGGGCATGTGCATTAGATACCCCCCACAAACAATCAATGTATGCACGGTCACAGAAATAAAAATAGCTTTGGGTAGAAAATTATCGAACATTATTTACGTCGTGATTCTTTGATCAAATATTTAATAAAACGCCATGTGTCGTTAAGAGGGCGAATTTTGCTAACTTCATCGCGGTATATCGTCCTAACTGGCACATTATCTATTCTAAACCCTTTTTTGCTCGCTTGGACAAGTAATTCTGTTTCTATTTCATAATTATCGCTCTCTAATTTTACAGCCCGCAACATTTCAGTTGTCATCAAACGAAAACCACATTGTGAATCCGCAACACGTTGACGACAAATGCTAGAAATAATCCATGACATAAATTTATTGGTCAACAATCGCAACCAAGGCATACCTTTAGGATTCTCCAAACGGTTGCCATTAATAAGCCCTGCCTTAGTTGCCGCATATTTATCTACGAATGTTTTTACATCTGAAATGGCGTGCTGTCCGTCGCCGTCTAAGGTGATGACCACCTCAACGTTGGCTTTGATCGCCGCATCAAACCCAACACGCAAGGCATTGCCTTTCCCACTGCGCCTGCCGGTTGATATAACCTGCGCGCCAGAAGCCTTAGCAAGTTGAGCTGTATCATCGGTTGAACCATCATCAATGACCAACACGTCATGGCCCAAAGTTTTAATATCACGTACAACTGTACCAATAAACTTACCTTCATTTAATGCAGGAACAATGATGAGCAATGAACTCATACTTCAAACTTTCTAAACATCAACCATTGGTGAGGATGTTTGCGAATGGCATTTTCAATAATATACACATAGCGACGCATAAAATCTTCAATGTCTTGATCAGAATATTTTGCTTTTGATATTGTTGGCGGATAAATGGGTTCTAAGAATTCAATCTCATACTCATCATTCTCTGTGCGCAAGAAAAAGGTTGGAACGATAGGCGAACCTGTCTTTAAAGCAAATAACGCTGCGCCTTTAGGTATCAACGTCGGCTTCCCAAAGAAATCCATGACAATGCCATGCTGGGTAAAATCACGCTCCGCTAAAATAGCTAAGATACGATTATCTTTCAAATGTTCTATACAGCGACGAATGGCTGTTGTTGTTGGAATCACGGTTGTGCCAAAAAACTCTCGCTGGGCATTGAAGAATTGATTTACTTTTGGATCTTGATGCGGGAGCGCGACAATGGACAATCTATACCCTAGCTTAGACAAAATCGCACCAGCCAACTCCCAATTACCTAAATGGGCACTTATAATGATGCATCCCTTTTTTTGTGCTAAGACATCATTAAGACGTTCTGCATTGCGAATATGCACATGTTGAGAAATAAAATTCCCATCCAGATATTTAGTTTGGGTAAAGAAATCCGCCAAATATTTTCCAAAATTCCTAAAAACCAATCGCACGGATTGCCAAGGGACATGGTCTACTTGAAGCACTGTCTTTAAATTGGATTCAACGGCAAGTCGATCTTGTTTGGAAAGAAGAAAATGACAATCGGCCAAGGCCATGGCAAAAGCATATGCCATCCGTCGTGGCATTGCACGGGTGCAAAAAAAGGCCATCATATAAAGATAATAATTGCCCAATGATTTTTCCTAATGGCTTAAGACAAAAGTTGCAATATTTTCCGCTGCTTTAGGCAAACCATGAGACGCCGCAGCTTGTCGCATGCGCTTTAACTGCTCGGGATCATCCAATAAATTATCAATCATCGACCCGATTTGTTTCTTATCATCCACGCGCACCGCAATGCCACTCTTAACTAAGAATTGCGCATTACGCTCTTCTTGGCCTGGGATAGGATCAATGACCAACATTGGCAAACCTTTCGCCAAACATTCAGACGTGGTCATCCCACCTGGCTTACTAACGATCATGGATGCTACCGACATTAACTCATCAACATTGGTTACATAGTCATAGGTGATTAATTTCTTATCTGAACTTACCTTTAGCTTCTTTAACCATCGCAATAATTTCACATTCGTCCCTGCTATAACAACCATTTGCAAGTTTCGTTTCAAACGCATCATTGACTTAACCGCATCTTTGATCGGTCCTAGACCTTGACCACCACCCATGACCAACACCGTCGGAATATCTAACGATATGCCAAGCTTTTTTGCCACGCGTGCATGATCCACTGTTTCCGCAAATTTATCTCGAATAGGTATCCCAAACACTTGAATGCGATCAGGCTCAATGCCTTCTTTCATATAACGTTCTTTGGCTTCATTGGAGGGCACAATATAATAATCAACACCTGGATGTAACCAGTATAAATGTGGGGCAAAATCAGTTAAAACACCAACGACCTTAAAGTTTAGATTATTTGACTTCTTATAATCCGCCACCATCCCACATGGGAAAGCTTGTGTACAAATCACCACATCCGGCTTAAACCCTTCGATCAATGCCTTTAACTTTTTATGCGACGACTTATAAACCTTTTCTTTCCATTTCGCCGATGCCTTAATAACCTTAGGGTTATCATAAAGATATTCCCAAATTTGCGGCGCACGTTTGATCACACCCATATATGCGGTGTTGACAATTTTTTCCATCATCGGATAAGTATAACCAAATCCGTTGATACTCATGATCTCGCAATCGGGATTTAAACTCTTTAATGACTTGGAAATAGCGACAGCGCTCTGACGATGCCCAGAGACTTGGGAGATGTACATCAACAACACACGTTTTGGCTTGAACTCTACCATATTATTCAATCACACCTAAAACTTGACCCACCTTGGCTTCAACACCTTGTGGCACGGACAATGATTTTAATGTCCCTTTAACTGGCGCCTCCACACAAAAGGATGCTTTATCTGTCACGACTTCAACGACTTCATCACCGGCATTCACCGCTTGACCTGCTTGCACATGCCAACATGCAACAATAGCCTTGGTGATGCCATCCCCTAACTCTGGTAAAATGATATTTGTCATGCGGCCTCAAAAATATTTTTAGCGTGTCTCGTGCACCCGTCGATCACAGCCGACATAGCCACAGGCCGCTTTAACGATTGCTCGATCGATGTCATTTGCACATCTAAACCACAAGGTTTTATAAAACGATACAACGATAAATCATTGCTCACATTAATACCTAAACCATGAAATGTGACCCATTTGCGCACCCCCACACCAATGGATACGATCTTACGGGGGCCGACAAAAACACCACGTTTGCCTTCAACGCTTATTGCCAATATACCAAAATCTTTTAATAAATCAACGGCCAACTGCTCTAGCTGTTGCATGTAGATTTTTAAATCTTTGCCGCGTTTATTAAGATTGATGATGCAATACACCACCAACTGCCCTGGGGTATGCATGGTCACATCCCCGCCGCGATCAACAGGGATGATGGATATGCCTTGAGCCTTGATGTCATCTTGGGTGTAGATCAGGCTATCCGGCTTGGTCATGCGACCAAGGGTGATAACGGAAGGATGCTCACAGAAAATTAAACGATCTTCTGCCCCAGCTAAGACAGCTTCAACAATATGCCGTTGACGCTCATAGCTTTCTGGGTAAGCAATGCTGCCCCAATGTTCGACGTGCAACATTATAACTTCTTACAAATCGCTTCGGCCATTTGCATGGTAGATACGGCGGTTGGATCAGAACGATCATCTTTAAGATCGTACGTTACCTCTTTGCCTTCACGCAAAACGGTACGGACTGCATTTTCTAAACGATTTGCCGCGCCAATTTCATTTAAATGGCGTAACATCAAAACGCTTGATAAAATTTGAGCGGTTGGATTGACTTTGTTTTGACCAGCATACTTTGGCGCAGAACCATGCACAGGCTCAAACAAGGCAATTTCGTCGCCATAATTAGCACCTGAAGCAATGCCTAATCCCCCGATTAAACCTGCACATAAATCAGAGACGATGTCCCCATACAAATTAGGCAAAACCAACATGTCATACATCGATGTGTATTGCACCAACTGCATGCACATATTATCGACGATGCAATCATTGAATTCCACACGACCCTTATATTCTTCCGCAACTTCTTGGGCGCTCTTCAAGAAAAGACCGTCGGAGAATTTCATGATATTGGCTTTATGTACTGCGGTGATTTTCTTACGACCGTTCTTAACCGCATATTCAAATGCCGCGCGAACAATGCGCTTGGATGCTTCTGCTGAGATAGGTTTAATAGAAACTGCTGAACCAGCCCTGATCTTTTTTTGAGACATGCTATTAATCTTTTCAATCAATGAGTCACATTCCGGTGTACCTTTATCAAATTCAATACCCGCGTATAAATCTTCCGTATTCTCACGAAAAATAACCAAGTTTACATTCTTTATAGGTGTCTTTGTTCCTTCATAATAAAGACAGGGACGGACACATGCATACAAATCTAAGGATTGGCGTAATTGCACATTAACAGAACGAAAACCTTTGCCAATGGGCGTTGTGATTGGGCCTTTAATAGCTACCTTTGTCCGACGGATGGCGTTTAAAACATCATCGGTTAATGGCTTGCCATGCTTGGCCATCGACTTCTCGCCCACTTCTTGCACATCCCAGTCGATCTTAACACCCGTTGCTTCTACACAACGACGCATGGCGTCTGTTACTTCTGGTCCAATCCCGTCACCGGGTAATAAGGTTACTTGATGTGCCATAGGGCTCCTTGTATTTATTTACGGATTAAACTCTTAATTTCTTCAACATTGTGCGCATGCAACAGCGCCATTTCATAGGTGATCACACCTTTTTGATACGCTTCTTGCAACGATTTATCCATGGTCTTCATGCCATGCTGCCCGCCTGTTTGAATGGCCGTACGGATTTGTTCCACTGCTTGCTCGCGCACCATGTTTCGAATACCCGAGGTGGCCACCATGATTTCAGGGATCATGACACGGCCAACACCGGATGCGCGCGGCACTAATTGTTGTGAAATGACACCTTCCAAGGCAGTCGCCAACTGCAAACGCACTTGTTGTTGTTGATATGGAGGAAAAACGTCGATGATACGTTCAATGGTTTGCGGTGCATCAGGCGTGTGCAAGGTGGCTAAAACCAAATGCCCTGTTTCGGCCGCGGTCAATGCCGTTGAAATGGTTTCCAAATCACGCATTTCCCCGACAACGATAACATCAGGATCTTGACGCAAACAGCGACGGAGCGCTTCCGCAAATGAATTAGTATCACGGTAAACTTCCCGTTGTTTGATGACAGATTTTTTATTGGTATGAATAAATTCAATGGGATCTTCAATGCTAATGACAACAGAAGAACGCTCAGAATTAATTAAATTAATCATCGCTGCCATGGTGGTTGTTTTACCTGTACCTGTGGCACCTGTAATTAAGACCAAACCACTTTGCTTGCGGGCAAGGTCGCCAACAATGGGTGGCAACTGCAATTCTTCAATTGTTGGGATAAATAATGGAACCCGACGGAAAGCAGCTTCAACTGCGCCACGTTGGATATGCACATTAACACGAAAACGATCTAGACCATTGAGGGCAAGTGAAATATCAAGCTCTTTGGCTTCTTCAAACTTAGCGATTTGACTTTCATTGAGGATTTCATAAATCATGCTGTGCAATTTTTCACGGCTGAGCGGTTCTTGTTGAACCGGAACGAGTCGACCATCTATACGCAAGATGGGTGGTGTATTTTCTGTTAAATGCAAATCAGATGCATTCTGAGAAATACTAAGCAGTAACAGTTCGCGAAGCAGCGTGTTCTTTTCCATGTTCCTTGATCCATTCACCGATACGGCGAACGCCTTCTTTTATTTTTGCATCAGAGGTTGAAAAACTTAACCGTATATACTCTGGTGTCCCAAAACCATCCCCTGGGATACCTGCCACTTTAATGTCATCCAACATGCGACGGGCAATATCCCCACCATCGCCTACTTTAGAGAAATCACAAAATACATAGAAAGCACCGTCGGGACGGATATAGCTAATCTCAGGGATTGCATCCAAACATGAGAGCATCAAATCACGTCGTGCTTTAAAAACCTTGCACATTGCATCCACCGTCTCAGACGACGCCTTTAATGCTGCCACCGACGCTGCTTGAGAAATCGATGTTGGATTAGACGTGGAATGATCTTGGTATTTCTTAATGTATTCCATGATCTCAACCGGCCCTGCCGCATAACCAATGCGCCAACCCGTCATAGAATATGCCTTTGAAACACCATTAACCGTGATCGTCAAATCAAAGATCTCTTTGCCTAATGCCGCAATCGACGTGTATTCATTGGTATCATAGATGAGTTTTTCGTATATTTCATCACTAATCACGTAAATTTTATGCTTTACGCAAACAGCGGCGATCGCCGTTAACTCTTGCTTGGTATACATAACACCGGTTGGATTCGATGGCGAATTAATAATGAGCACTTTTGTTTTTGGCGTAATGTGCTTTTCAATTTGAGCTGCCGTCATCTTATAGCCGGTTGACTTATCGGTCTTGATAATCACCGACTTGCCCCCTGCCGCCTTGACCATTTCAGGATAGCTCACCCAATATGGCGCTTGAAAAATCACCTCTTGCCCGTCATCAACCAAGACTTGGATGATGTTAAACAAAGAATGCTTAGCCCCACAGGAAACCACAATTTGATTGGCCTTATAGGTAAGGTTATTATCTTTTAAAAACTTTGCCGCAATGGCTTCGCGTAAATCAACGGTACCAATCGATGGCGTATATTTTGTTACCCCTGTTTGGATGGCTTTGATGCCTGCTTCTTTGATAAAATCCGGCGTATCAAAATCAGGTTCACCTGCCCCAAAATTAACCACATCATGCCCTTGGGCTTGCAATTCTTTCGCCCGAGCCGTAATGGCCAACGTCGTTGAACCAACAATGTCTTTAATCCTACGATTGACTTCTAACATGATTTTTCCTTCTAGTTATAGGTTTCAATTAAACAGTGGATAATATATCATAAAACAGTTTTATTAGGGTAAGCAAAATGCAATTTTGACAACGGAGGAATTAAGCAAAAATTGCAGCAGGATCAGCAGGTTTAATATCTAAAATCACCGGTACAAGCCCATTAATATGCAACTTATCCAAATCTTGACGCCCCACAGGCAACACCATCCCTCGCCCATCACGCTTGATCTGTAAATCAAGGCTAGAACCATTCATATCAATACCACCTTTAGAAAATAACTCAGGAATATCTGGGTCACCTGGATAAAATACTTTGCCTTCAGGAATTTTGGGGAAATTATTATTTTTCTGCTGCATTTTAAGAAATCCTTCTAAATTCGCTTTACTGATTGCTTGTGGATCATCCACCATATAAACCCCATCACCATGCATTACCGCCCCAGGTATTTGTAAATTAACCATACCTTCAACCGGCTCAATAACAAAATACGATCCTTGCTTTAATCCCTGCATGATATTTCTTACAGCAATATAGACTCCCAAAATTGAAGATAAAATCGTATCATCATTCCTTGCTTTATTTAAATCTAGCCCCCCATAGGCCGCATGATAATTACCATAATGAACATTACGATTAAAAACAATATCGATCTCATCTGACCCAACTAAACGATCTATATCTGACTTGATTAAAGCATCAACCTCTGCCGTCTGGAGCGTTAATTTAAAAGGCGTAGACTTTTTAAAACGACGTAAAAAACTTTTAATGATCTTTTTATCAAAATCCACAGCTTTTAACTTTAATTCCCATGATGGTTGATCTTCCTTGGAAATACCCAGACGATCTAAAGCATCTTTAAACGCCGAAATAATATCATTTGTTTCTATAAAACCATCTGCACCCAACCCAATTTGTAATATTGATACTGTTTTATCGGTTAGTGCTCTTGCTTTTAGAAACCGCTCAAGCACGCGATCAATCGTATTTACTTGTCGTAATTGCGCATTCAAATGTTCTGGCCGGAAAGACTTATACAACCCAAAACTCATTCCCTCTGTTCGATCTGGATCCGTTATTAATAATTGAATACTCTCTCTACTAAATCCCTGCTCTGCTAAATATTGCAATGACTCTGAATCTACAACCTCCGACAACGTCATCCCAGAAAGACTTCCTTGATGAACCCCTTCTAATAACGTAGGCCCCTGTCCTCTATGAAACGCAAAAAGAAACCCCAACATCGCCGCGTCTTTTGAAATTGTTGGTTCAACAAGAAGCTCAAGGTTTTGGTCACTCAACTTTTTACGTAATGCGTTTAATGCTAGCCCAAGTCTTGCTCTCATTCTTAAACCAAAGACCGATCGGACCTCCGAAGCCTCTACAGCTTCTTCCACGGCAATCTCTTGCGTATAAGCAGTAAACCCAAAACCTTCAACCTCTTCAACACTTGCTAGAAAATCAGCTAAATTAACTGTCATTTGTGTCTTAGGATTTCCTGGTTGATGGAGCCATACAATGTCTAAAACAGCATTCCCACCTGATAAAGAACGTGCATTTGTTACATAAAACTCTGCAACATCATCAATCAGCCCAGGTATTTGATACACCTTACCCGTCATCATTTGAGTATCGATGCTCGCTGCAACCCCCTCTGAGACAGTTTTAGTTGATGCTGAATTTAACATATCAACGGGCATGCTTACATTATTAATAACAGGTGCTAATGCAAAAGCACCCATGACATTCAAGAACCGGCGCCGACTTGGATCAACTACAGATGGCGATGATAAACGTGTCGTTACAATATCTGCTTGGCCAATATTTCCTATTTGGTTCGTTTTAGCAATCTGTGCTTGATCATATCCTTTTGTTCCGCCGGAGAAATATTTTCTGGGGCCAGAGACGCCAAGCATGTCTGATTCTTTAATCATGTTAAAGACGCCTTTTTTGAAGGCTTGTAAGTATTGTTCGTAGATTAGCTGATTGTTCTTGGGGTCAATATTAACGCCAGCGACTTTACCTTGATTGGCATAGGCCCTTGATAGGATGCTGTCTTGTAGGGTTCTTTTGTACCAGGTGGCCAACAACATGCCGCTATAGACTTGGCGCAATGAGGTAAAATTTTTACCTTCGTTGATTTCTTTTTCTATTTGCGGCAGGACAATATCTTTAAACGCGTTGATGGTTGGATCTTGTGCGGCGGTTTCATTTTTTTGTGATGCTAGATAATCTTGCTCGGTCATAACTTTCAAATGATTCTCGACGACATAAACGGCATTGCCTTTTTCATACACCACGGCTCGATCTGGGACAATCCAAACTTTATTAAATGTATTGATGGGCACATTAACATTTTTATCGGCGGCTTGTGCGTATACCTGCGCCCAGAATTTCTTACCTATCTCTCCCTCGGGATAAAGCAAACTTGCACTTAATTGTTTTAAGATATAATCCTGCGCCAAAAGGTCATTGCCCATTTGCGTTTGCCCAAATGTTTCGGGAATGATGCGGTCTTTTTCATAGGGGCTTAAATTAACCCATTGCTGGTCATCGGCAACAGCCAAGGCTGCTAAAAAATATTTGATTAGGTTCGTATAGCTTTCTTGTTTTTGAGCATTAGGTAGAACTTCATCGCCGTGGCTAATGATGAAATCAAATTTAAATGGATCATTTGGATAAATGACCAAGCCTTTTAAAGATGCAGGCGTAAACGGCGCACTTAAAGCCACCATCGTGCCAACACGAGGCAAAACAAGGGCTTGTTCGGCCCTCAGGCTTGAAAGCGGCAATAATGCTGCAACTATGATAAGGCTCAATGCTTTACGGAACATAAACTAAAATTTACCATATAATTTAGATATTTGCCAATCTAGAGAGGCATAAAAAAAGGGCCACACATGATGCTGTGTGACCCTTTTTAAGGCTATTTAAGCTAAAGCTTA
This sequence comes from uncultured Planctomycetales bacterium, assembly GCA_964572155.1. Lineage (GTDB taxonomy): Bacteria > Omnitrophota > Gorgyraeia > Zapsychrales > Fredricksoniimonadaceae > JACQQW01. The sequence goes on from CAZNDZ010000002.1 coordinate 341,779, forward strand.
TTCGCTACCTGTCTTACGTTGAAATAGCTTCTTTACGCCAGTTGGCTTAGCGGCAGCTTTTGTCGTTGTTTTGACATCAGCTTTGGAACCTTCTGCCTTCTTGGACTTAGGAGCTTTTTCTGTTTCTACAGGTTTTGTTTCAGCTTCTGCGACCGTCTTGACATCAGCGGCTTGTGATTTTTCTTTCTTAACACCGGTGATGATGGCACGGCTTTTTTCTGTTAATTCTAAGAACACCATATCCGCATTATCCCCATCGCGTTTTCCGTATGGGATGATGCGTGTATAGCCGCCCTGACGTGATTTAAAACGTGGGGCTGTTTCTTTAAATAATGCGACAACAAGATCGCGATCGCAAAGGATTGAGAAAGCTTTACGACGAGCATTCAACGTATCTTTCTTACCCAATGTGATTAATTGTTCAACCAAACGACGGCCTTCTTTGGCCTTAGCTCTGGTTGTACAAATGCGTTCTTGCAATAAAGTTGCTTTAGCCAAATCACGCAATGTGGCGGCGCGCAAACTTTGATTACGACTTAAACGATTACCTGATACTTTGTGTCTCATAATTCACCTATTACTTTGACTTCAATTTTTTAGTGTCGACCTTCATACCTAAAGACAATCCCATCGCCTTTAGAAGATCACCGATTTCCGTCAAAGATTTCTTACCAAAATTACGAAATTCCAATAATTCTGATTCTTGACGACGGACCAATTCGCCGATGGTCTTGATATTTGCATCTTTCAAACAATTTGCAGAACGGACAGACAATTCCAATTCTGAAATTGGTAAGCGCAATTTAGAATACAACGCTTCTTCTTCTGCAGAAACTTCTTCTTCAACTTCTTCTTCCTCTGGCAATTGACCATAGGCGACGAAGACGTCTAAATGGCGTTGCAAAATGTTCGCACCATACAACAATGCTTCCTTAGGATTAATGGAACCATTGGTGGTGATTTCTAAGATCACGCGATCATAATCGGTGCGTTGACCAACGCGGGTATTCTCGACGGTGGAATTCACGTTAATGATTGGCGTAAAGATAGAATCGATGGCGATCGTACCAACTGGAGCGCCTTCTTTTTTATTTTGATCCGCAGGCACATAACCACGACCACGAGAAACTTCCAATTCCATGTTAAATGGAATATCTTGTGTCAATGTGGCAATGTGATGTTCTGGGTTTAAGATTTCAATCACTTCATCAGAGATGATATCTTTAGCTCTGATCTCGCCCTTCTTATTCGCCTTGATAAAAACACTCTTTGGCGCTTTAGAATGTGAACGGATGATCAAACCTTTGATATTTAAAACAATATTGGTAACAGATTCAAGCACACCTGGCATGGTAGAAAATTCATGTGCCACACCTTCGATGCGAATGGATGTAACCGCGCTACCTTCGATTGAGGAGATCAAAATACGACGCAAGGAATTACCTAAGGTAACACCATAGCCGCGTTCAAACGGTTCCGCAATGAATTTGCCATACGTATTGGTATAGCTTGATTCATCACAATCTAAACGTTTTGGCATTTGAAAATCGCGCCATTTAACACCCATGAGATTATCCTCCGTAGACTTATGTTGTAAAATTATCTTGAATACAATTCAACGATTAATTGTTCATTGACGGCGAAACCAATATCATCGCGCAATGGAATACGAACAACCTTCGCTGTTAAATTTGCTGCATCAACTTGTAACCATGCTGGAACTTTACGTTCTTTGGTCAATTCAATGTTACTCTTAATGGTATTTGTTGTCTTTGTATCCGTCTTGATTTCGATCAAATCATTTGGCTTTACCATGAATGAACTGATATTCACACGACGGCCATTAATAGAGACGTGATTGTGGCTAACAACTTGACGTGCATCTTTACGAGATTTTGCAAAACCTAAGTTAAAGATGACACTATCTAAACGGCGTTCTAAGAATTGTAACAAGATGTGACCTGTAACACCCTTAGTACCCGCTGCTTTTAAGAAGTAATTACGGAATTGTTTTTCTAACACGCCATAAATACGCTTGACCTTTTGCTTTTCACGCAATTGGACACCAAAGTTAGACAACTTGGTTTTTCTTAAACCATGTTGACCTGGGGCATATTCACGACGAGAAATTGCACACTTGTGTGTATAGCAACGCAAGCCTTTTAAAAAAAGTTTTTCGCCTTCGCGGCGGCATAAACGACAATCTGGACCTAAATCACGTCCCATATGATTCCTTTCCTTACACTCTACGTTTCTTGCGTGAACGGCAACCGTTGTGCGGTATTGGTGTCACATCTTTGATTGAAGTTACATTTAAGCCAGCGGCGACCAACGCACGGATCGCAGATTCACGGCCTGAACCTGGGCCCTTGACCAACACATCCACATTGAGCAATCCCAATTCTTTTGCACGACGCGCAGCATCAGACGCAGCAACTTGAGCAGCAAATGGTGTTGATTTTTTTGACCCATGAAATCCAACTAAACCAGGTGTCGCCCAAACGATGGTCGCACCGGTCTTATCAGAAATGGTGATGATGGTATTATTAAAAGATGCCGCGATCGTGACGATACCTGAGGTAACGCCCTTTAGCGACTTCTTTTTCGCTTTGCTAGGTTTCTTTGCTGCTTGTTGATCTGCTGGTTTTGTTGCCATAATTTAATTTTTCCTTATTTTTTCGTTTCTTCCTTCTTGATAATATGTCCGACGATCGGCTTCTTACCCTTACGTGTGCGGGCATTGGTCTTGGTGCGTTGACCACGAACCGGTAAACCCTTACGGTGGCGAATACCACGGAATGAACCCATTTCCATATGACGACGGATATTCTCATTCGTATCGCGGCGCAAATCACCTTCGGTGACAAAGTTCTTTTGGATAAGATTGGTGATCTTAGAAATTTCTTCTTCGGTCAAATCTTTTGCACGTTTATCTAAAGGCACTTGCACTTGCGCTAAAATTTCGCGGGCGCGTGCTGGACCTACTCCATAAATATATGGAAGAGCCGCTTCAATTCTTTTGTCTTTTGGTAAATCAATACCTAAAATTCTTGGCATACTTCTTATCCTTGTCTTTGCTTATGTTTTGGGTTCGTACAAATGATACGCACCACACGTTTACGACGAATGATCTTGCAATTCCCACAGATTCTTTTTACTGACGATTTTACTTTCATTTCATTTTCCCTGGTTATTCAATTGCTTATATAATACCGTGCATCTCGCAGCGGCGTGATGCCTATTTTAATCTAAAGGTAATCCTACCTCGACTTAAATCATACGGCGATAACTCAACTTTGACTTTATCACCCGGTAGGATACGGATAAAATTCATCCGAATCTTCCCTGACACATGGGCTAAAACCTTATGGTTATTTTCCAACACGACACGAAACATCGCGTTGGGTAACGCTTCTTCGACAACCCCATCTACTTCAATTAAATCTTCTTTAGCCATACCCTTATTTGGTTAAAATCTCAGGTCCATTTTTTGTTATGACCACACAATGTTCAAAGTGTGCGGATGGTTTACCATCTTCTGTTACAACCGTCCATCCATCGCGTAATACCCTCGTGCGATGCGTTCCCATATTCACCATCGGTTCAATCGCAAAAACCATACCTTCTTCTAAAACTGGACCATCATTGGGTTTCCCATAATTGGGTATTTCTGGCTCTTCGTGCAACTGACGACCTATCCCATGCCCAACAAAATCTCTGACGACTGAGAAACCGTGCAACTCTACATAACTTTGCACGCTATAAGAAATATCTGAAAGCCTTGCCGACACTTTGGCTGCTTCAATACCTTTGTATAATGACGCTTCTGCCACATCCAATAAACGTTGGCGTTCTTTATCGATTTGTCCAACCGCAACTGTCGTCGCTGTATCGGAATAAAAATCATTATAAATGATGCCCACATCAAGAGATACAATGTCACCGGCCACGATCACGCGTGAATTGCCAATCCCATGCACCACACCTTCATTAACAGAGATACAGGCGCATCCTGGGAAACCACGATACCCTTTGAATGCTGATTTCACCTGATACTTCTTGATGAGCTCGTCGGTCTTCTGATCGATCTCCTTGGTGGTCATCCCAATTGTTAAAGAACCTTTTAAATCCGTAATAATTGAAGCCAGAATCTTACCAGCTTTACGCAAAATGTCAATTTCTGCTGCTGTTTTAATGCGAATATTATTTTTTGTTTTCATTGAGAATCCTGACCAAATCATCTCGCACTTGGGCAGTCTCTTTGTCGCCGCTAACTTGCTTCAACCGACCTGTTTGCGCGTAAAAATCTACAATAGGTTTTGTGCTCTGTGTATAAATGTCCATGCGCTTGACGATAGTTGCTTCATTATCATCGCTGCGTTGATACAACACACCGCCGCATTCATCACAAACATCAGCAACCTTAGATGGTTTATTTCTTAAGTGAAATAGCGCGCCACATTTCTTACAAACCCGTCGTCCTGTCAAACGCATCAGAATAATATCTAAACTAGCTTCCATATTTAAGGCAAAATCTAAAGGCTGACCAATGCGTGTTAAAATTTTATCTAAATCTTTGGCTTGTTGGACGGTGCGTGGGAACCCATCTAACATATAGCCTGTTTTCAAATCCGCATCGTTGCTGCTTAAACGTTGTTCAACCAAACGGGTAACAATCTCGTCGGAAACCAAGGATCCTTTTTCAATCAACCCTTTGATTTCAAGCCCTAAGCTTGAACCCTTTTTCATTTCTTCACGCAACATATCCCCTGTTGAAATATGGGCAATATGCAACATGTCTTTAATCACACCTGCCAAAGAACCTTTACCAGCGCCCGGAGGCCCTAATAAAACTATTCTCATCGACGTCCTCGCAAATGACCGGTCTTCATGAAACCTTCATAATGATGCATTTGCAAATGAGATTCAATTTGTTTCATGGTATCAAGCATAACACCTACAGTAATCAAAACGCCAGTACCACCAAAGAATGATGCCACTAAATACGGAACCTTAAGTGATGCCATGATCATGTCTGGCATAACGGCGATAAAACACACATATAAAGCGCCGACCAAGGTGATGCGTGTTAACACAAAATCTAAATAATCTGCGGTTTCTTTACCTGGGCGAATGCCTGGGATGAAACCACCATGTTTCTTCAAATTATCAGACACATCGCTTGGATTAAAAACAATGGCTGTATAAAAATAACAGAAGAAAATGATTAAGAATGCATACACCACATAATAGCTTGGGTGTCCACGAGAAATCCAAGATACAAAATGTTGCAGTGGACTATTTGGCATAAAGCTAGCAATTGTTGCTGGAAACAAAATAATTGACTGCGCAAAAATGATAGCAATGATACCAGCTGTATCAACCTTCAACGGAATAAATGTTGATTGACCACCCACGGTTTGTCCACCAGAAACCAAACGTGCATATTGCACAGGAATACGACGTTGTGCTTGGCTAATCAGGGTGACCGCTACAATAACAAAGATCAAAAAGAAAATCATCGCAACTAATGCGATGGGCTGCAATTGGCTTGATCCGCTTGAAGGATTTAAGAGCAATTGCAAATAATGAAACGCTGTTGGTGCCGAAGATAAAATACCTGCGGTGATGATCAGCGATGTCCCATTACCTATACCCTTTTCCTGAATGCGTTCACCCAACCACATTAATAATATAGCACCTGACGTCAAGGTGATCATGGTTGAAATGCGAAAACCCCAACCTGGTTCATTGACGATTTGTAAGCCACCAAAGGTGGAAGGACTTTCAAGCCAAAGAGCAATAAAAAAACCTTGTATCGCTGCAAGAGCAACTGTTCCATAACGGGTATATTGATTGATCTTCTTATACCCTGCTTGACCTTCCTTAGACATTTTCTCTAAGGCTGGGATAACAGCTGTTAACAATTGCATGATAATCGAGCTTGAGATGTACGGCATGACCCCCAATGAAAACAAGGTCATCTTTCCCAATGCGCCACCGGAAAACATGTTCATGATTGAGAACACATTACCACCGCCGGTAGAACTACTCATGCGTGCAAAAAATTCATTTAAAGCGGCGCCATTAATACCTGGTGTTGGGATATAACAACCCAAACGATAGACCGCCAAGATACCAATTGTAAAAAATATTTTTTGACGAAGTTCTTGAATCTTAAAGCAATTCGTCAATCCTGTAAAAAATTGCGAAATCATAAATTATGATTTTTTCGCCTCGATAAGCTCTGTTTTTCCGCCTGCTTTTGAAATCTTTTCAGCAGCAGCTTTGGAGAAACGATGTGCTTGAACGGTTAACTTCTTGGTGATAGCGCCATCGCTTAAAATCTTAACGGGCTTGCGTAAGCTGCGGATTAAATCTGCCGCGCGCAGTGTTTGTGGATTAACCACAGCACCGTTTTCAAATTTATTTAATGATTCAACATTCACAATTTGATATTCATCTGGCCACTTGCTGTTGAAACCAACCTTAGGCAAACGGCGTAACAAGTTCATCTGACCGCCTTCATAGGCAACCATGGTACCACGACCTGAACGAGAACCTTGACCTGTTTGACCACGGCCTGAACGCTTACCATGACCTGTACCACGACCACGACCAACGATCTTTTTACGTTTACTTGAACCTACAGGAGCACTAATCTGATGTAATTGCATATTATAATTTCTCTTTGATGGATTTTAATCTTGATAATCCGTCGAATGTGGCTTTCACGACATTGATAGGATTATTGGAACGGTGACATTTGGTTAAAATATTGCTAATCCCAGCCCCGTCGCAAACGGCGCGCACAGCACCTGCGGCGATAACACCGGTACCTTCAGATGCAGGCTTCAATAAAACCGACGCAGAACCACATTGACCCAAAATTTCATGGGTGATGGTTGTGCCACGACGGTTGATAATGATCATTTGTTTCTTAGCAGCGGCCAAGCTTTTCTTGATGGCGGTTGCAACTTCACCCGCTTTACCTAAACCATAGCCGACTTTACCTTTACCATCACCGACGACAACTAATGCAGAAAAAGCTAATCTTGTTCCACCCTTGGTTGTCTTAGAAACACGGTTGATAGAAACAACTTTTTCAATAAGACCACTATCGGTCAAAGAAGATTTTTTTGGTGCTGGACGACGTTCGCCGCCTTTACCACCCTTGCGTCCGCGAAAACCACCTGGACCCGCCGCTGCTTTACCAGCTTCAGGTACAACTTCTGCGGCAACAGGAGCAAGTTCTTCTTCTAAAATTTGCTCTGCTTGGGCAACGTTTTTAACAATCTTTTCTTCTGATTCTTCGTTTTTCTTAATGTCTTTCATAAGGTTTAAAACTCCAATCCGGCTTTACGCGCGGCTTCTGCAAATGCTTTGATACGGCCGTGATATAAATATCCCCCGCGATCAAAACTGACTTTAGTAATACCTTTTTTCTTAGCTTCGGTTGCAACAGCTTCACCTAATATACCTGCAGCTGAAACATTGCCACCTGTCTTTGTTTTAGACTTAACATCTTTGGCTAAGGTTGATTTACCCATCAGGACTTTGCCTGTAACATCGTCGACAATTTGAACATTCAAGTTGTTTAAACTACGGTGAATGCACATACGTGGACGCTCGGTGCTTCCGCTGATGCGTTTGCGGATACGGGCGTGACGAAAACTTCTTGAACTTTCTTTAACGGATATCATATGAAAACCTATTATTTAGTTACTTGTTTACCTTGTTTACGTTTAACCACTTCGCCGACATAGCGTATACCCTTACCCTTGTAAGGTTCAGGGGGTTTATAGCCACGGATCTTAGCCGCAACTAAACCAACCAAAGCTTTATCAACACCTTCGACGGAAATTTCTGTAGGCTTAGCAGAAGTAACTTTCACTTCTTTAGGCACTTCAAATTCAATCGGGTGAGAATAACCTAAATTCATCACCAATTTGCTGCCTTGCATGGCAACACGGAAACCAACGCCTTGCACTTCTAAATCTTTTTTATGACCTGTGGTCACACCATCGCACATGTTAACAATCAAGCGCTTGGTTGTGCCATGGTTAGATCTGGCTTGCTTGGTATCATTGATGCGGTTGATGAATAATTCATCACCCTTATGTTCCAAAGTAACCAAACCTGGCAAATTCATGGATAATTTACCCTTAGGTCCTTCGACGTTAATTTTAACTTTATCGAATGCAATCTTCACATTCTTAGGTACTGCAACTGGTGTTTTAGCAATTCTTGACATTTTTTATTCCTTAATTAACTTGTCAGCCGGAGGCTGAATTACCAAATATAACAAACGACTTCGCCGCCGACTTTCAACTTGCGGGCTTCACGATCCGTGATAACACCTTTGGATGTGGATAAAACAGCTGTTCCCAAACCATTTAAGACGCGTGGGATGCGGCCATTATCTGCATATACACGTAAACCTGGACGAGAAATACGTTTTAGTCCCATGATCGAAGGCTTATTATTTTCATACTTCAAATAAACTTTCAACATCCCTTGCTTATCATCTTTGAGCAAACGGAAATCTTCGACATAACCATCTGTCTTGAAAATGCCCAAAATGTGTTGCAAAATCTTGGATGCAGGAAATTCTGCTGTTTCTTTGCGTGCATTAGCCGCATTACGGATCACCGTTAATGAATCTGCGATAGAATCAGATACTGACATTACCAGCTCGCTTTCTTAATTCCTGGAACTTCGCCCTTCCAAGCTAATTCACGAAAACAAATACGGCAGATACCGAAACGGCGTAAATAACCGCGTGGACGGCCGCATAAGCCGCAGCGATTATGCTGACGGACTGCGAATTTGGGGGTTTCCATTGCTTTGTTAACTAAAGACTTTTTTGCCATAAATCCTCTTTTAAGATTGTTTTGTAAAAGGCATCCCGAAGAGACGCAATAATTCTAAATTTTGCTCTTTATTACCATTACGAATAACAAAGGTAATGTCCATACCTTGAATGCGATGATCACGCGCACCAGCATCAATTTCTGGGAAGATCCCTTGATCTTGGATACCTAAGGTGTAATTACCGTCGCGGTCAAATGCTTTACGTGAAACACCGTTGAAGTCACGGATACGTGGTAAGCTAATGTTAACCAAACGATCGATAAATTCAAACATACGTGCACGACGCAATGTGACCTTGCAGCCCACCGGTAAATTCTCACGCAACTTGAAGTTTGAAATCGCTTTTTTAGCACGACGGATCGCAGGTTTTTGACCAGTGATCGTCGCTAAATCTACAGCAGCACGGTCTAAAATCTTCACATCAGAAATAGCTTCACCAACACCCATATTGACGACAACTTTTTCAATCATTGGCACAGCCATAGGATTTGTGATGTTGTACTTCTTTTGCATTTCTGGGACTACTTCATTTCTGTATTTTTCTAACAAACGGGCACTCACGTTAATTACCTCACTTATAGTGTTTCACCAGAGCCTTTAGCAACACGAACTTTTCCGCCATCTTTAAGAAGCTTCGCAGAAAAACGTGTTGGTTTATTGCTCTTCTTATCCACCAACATTAAATTTGACAAAGCGATGGGTTTTTCAACTTCCACATAACCACCTTGAGGATATGTATCGCTTTTCTTAACGGACTTCTTTACAACATTGATATTTTCAATGACAGCCTTGTTAACTTTTGGTAAAACACGAACAACTTTGCCTGTCTTACCTTTGTTTTTACCAGCCATGACCATCACATTATCATCTTTACGAATTCTTAACATCTCACACCACCTCAGGAGCTAAAGAAATAATTTTCATGTATTCCATGTTACGCAACTCACGTGCCACAGGTCCAAAAACGCGTGTACCTTTAGGGTTACCAGCGTCGTCAATAATAACAATCGCATTGGTATCAAAACGTACATAGGTACCGTCCGTACGGCGGATCGCCTTCTTGGTGCGGACAATGATGCCCTTGGCCATGGTGCCCTTTTTAACAGCAGCATCAGGAGCACTTTCCTTGACATTGACTTTAACAATGTCGCCAACTTGTGCCCACATCTTACCTTTGGCCTTTAACACACCGATAAGAGAAGCCTTGCGAGCCCCTGTATTATCAGCAACATCTAAAATTGTTTTTAATTGAATCATATAAATGTCCTATTTTCTTATTACTTAGAACCAACCACGTCTTGTATAACCCAGCGTTTATCTTTAGATATAGGGCGAGTTTCCATGATACGCACCACATCCCCGGTTTTTGTCGCGTTCTTTTCATCATGCGCTTTATAGGTCACAACACTACGCACAGGTTTCAAATATTTCGCATGTTTAGAAACTTGTCCAACTTGGACCACGCGTGTTTTATCCATTTTATCGCTGACGACAGTCGCTGTTAAAATACGGCGACGATTAACTCTTTTTTCCATCACGTTTTCTTTCATTTAAGATAGTTAAGATTTTAGCAATATCCCGACGGGACTTACGCACATCAGAAGGCTTTTCAATCTTACCTAATTGGCGTTGATTGTTTAAGATAAACAAATCTTTCTTGATTTGCTTTTCTTTTGCGACTAATTCCTCGACGGACAAGGCTTTAATGTCTTTGATCTTCATATTAATCCTTAATGAGCCCCTTCACGGGTGATAAACTTTGTTTTCAATGACAACTTAAATGCAACTAAGCGTAAGATTTGTTTTGCGAAATCTTCAGGTACGCCGCCTAATTCGAAGATAACTTTACCGCGCTTAACAACCGCGACCCAATGATCCAATTCACCCTTACCTTTACCCATACGAACTTCCGCTGGTTTTTTGGTGATGGATTTATGAGGGAATGCATTGACCCACAATTTACCGGTACCACGCAATTTACGGGCAACCACAACGCGGGATGCTTCTAATTGACGGGAAGGGATAAATCCATTCTCGAGAACTTTGAGGCCATATTCACCAAAGTGCATTTGGGCGCCGGTGGTGGCAACACCACGGGATTTCCCTTTTTGCATTTTGCGATACTTTACTCTTCTTGGCATTAACAACATAATCTTTTATCCTTTAGTCCTTAAGCTGCTGTTGGTGCAACTGGAGCTGCTTCGCTAACCGCTTGTACTTGGGTTGCTGCTGCTGCCGCTGCTTCGATTTCTTCTTGATCCTTGATAACATCACCCTTATAAATCCAAACCTTAACACCTAATAAACCATAGGTTGTTGTGGCTTCTGCGAAACCATAATCAATGTCCGCACGCAATGTTTGCAATGGAATCTTACCTTCATAATATTTTTCAGTACGGGCCATTTCCGCGCCGCCTAAACGACCTGCGCAACGGATCTTGATACCCTTTGCCCCTGCTTGACGAGAAGTTTCAATCGCACGTTTCATCGCACGACGGAAAGCAACGCGTTTTTCCAATTGGAAAGCTACGCTTTGGGCAACTAATTGTGCATCTAAATTTGGTTGTTTGATCTCTTGGATATCGACGACAATTTTATCCATGTCTTTGCCGGTGATATCTTTGAGTTCTGCACGCAAACGGTCAATGTCAGCGCCACGACGGCCAATGATAACACCTGGGCGTGCGGTATGGATGCGGACTTTAATTTGTTCAGCTAAGCGCTCGATGACGATCAAAGAAACAGCAGCTTGTAAAAATTTCACGCGGATGTACTTACGGATCTTGTAATCTTCTTGCACGTTCTTCGCATAATCTCTGCGTTCAGCAAACCATAAGCTGCGCCAATTCTTTGTATAACCTAATCTGAGTGCTAACGGATGAACTTTTTGTCCCACTGATTTGTCCTTTTGTTAATTTAAGATTTTCTGTTCGTTGTTAAATCGAGCTCAATCACTAAATGTGTGGTGCGTCGTAAAATTGGTGTTGCGCGACCAAAAGATGCTGCTCTAAAACGTTTCCACGAACCACCATGATCGGCGGTGATACGTGAAATGTACAATTGATCTTCGGTTAAACCTTTTTGCTTGGCATTAGCGACAGCTGAATCCAAAACCTTTTGTACAGAATCAACGCTGCCCTTGTTGATTTGCTGCAATAAAGCATTGGATGTGGCAATGTCTTTGCCGCGCAACACGTCAATGACTTGACGCATTTTCATCGAAGATACTCTTAAATATTTGGCATTAGCTTTAGCTATCATAAAATTTCCTTATTTCTTCTGCATGGACTTCTTCGCCTTAACACCGCCGTGAGCTTTGAACGTGCGTGTAGAAACGAATTCGCCTAATTTTAAACCAACCATGTTCTCCGTCACAAAAACAGGAACGTGTTTTTTACCATCATGAACCGCGAATGTATACCCGACAAAGTTTGGGATAATCGTTGAACGGCGTGACCATGTCTTGATAGGTTGACGTGAACCAGAAGCGATGGTTTTGTCAAAACGACGTTGCAATGATTCTTCTACATATGCGCCTTTTTTTACGGAACGTGCCATATTATTTGGTCCTTCTCTTTACGATCAAATGATCAGAATATTTTCTCTTCTTACGGGTCTTGGCACCTTTGGTTGGTTTACCCCATGGTGTAACTGGATGAGGATTACCTTGAGGTGTTTTACCTTCCCCACCACCGTGAGGATGGTCTACTGGGTTCATAACCACACCACGAGATTGTGGACGACGACCTAACCAGCGGCTACGACCAGCCTTACCGATTGAGACGGTTTCATTTTCCACATTGCTTAATTGACCGATGGTTGCACGGCAATCAACGGAAATTTTACGAACTTCTGACGATGGTAAACGCACATGCGCCATTAAACCTTCACGGGCAATCAATTGAGCAGTTGCACCAGCTGAACGTGCCAATTGGCCGCCTAAGCCTGCTTTTAATTCCACGTTATGAATACCTGTACCGAGTGGGATCTTCTTTAATGGCATGCAATTACCAGAACGCATTTCCACATCACCATCGTTGGTGCTGATGACAGAATCTCCGACTTTCAGATCTAGTGGTGCTAAAATGTATGACTTTTGTTTATCACTTTTATATTCGATCAACGCGATGCGGCAGGTGCGGTTAGGATCATATTCAATGCCTAAGACCGTTGCAATATCATCGAGACGGGTACGTTTAAAATCAATCAAACGATACATGCGCTTGTGACCTGCGCCACGGTGACGTGACGTGATACGGCCATAGCTGTTACGTCCACCGGTTCTCTTGAGTGGTGTTAACAAAGATTTTTCCGGTTTACCCTTGGTGATTTCAGCGAAATCAGGTAACGCTGCGTGGCGTAATCCGTTCGTTGTTGGTTTAAAACGCTTGATACCCATTTATAAACTCCCCTGGTTATACTATTGCAAATTTGATACCGTGTCGGGCTCTAGATTAGAGGCCGACCTTAGATTGCTGACTCTATTTTTTGTCCCTCTTGAAGAGTGACACAAGCTTTTTTCCATGCACGGGTGTAACCGGACTTAAAACGCACGCGCTTTAATTTTCCGACGACCATGCTGGTGTTGACGTCTTGAACTTTAACCTTATAAATTTCTTCAACCGCACGACGCACATCGATCTTTGTCGCTGTATCGGAAATATGAAAAACATATTTACGTTGTGCTTCTAAACCGGTTGTTTTTTCTGTGCGCACAAGCGCTTTTAATGTGTCGTAGCAAGTAATCATTGGATTCTCTTTAATAATGTTTCAAGTGCTGATTTGGTTACTAAAACGTTCTTATTGCTTAAGATGTCCTTGGCATTCGCATTATGTGCAGAACTTAAGGTCACATAAGGAATGTTACGGGCAGCTAATAATGTCTTCTCATCATTGTTATCGAGCATGACCAAGGTGCGACCTTCAAGCTTAAGTGCCGCTAAAACAGCGACGAACTCTTTGGTTTTACCAGAAGCAATTTCCCATTTCTCAATGCAAATTAATTCATTGCTTAAGAACTTAGCATTCAATGATTCACGTAAGGCGGCAGATCTAACTTTGCGAGGAACTTCGTAGCTGAAATCACGAGGCTTTGGACCGAAGGTGATACCACCCTTTTTCCATAGCGGAGAACGTGAAGAACCAGCACGCGCACGGCCTGTACCTTTTTGTGCCCAAGGTTTCTTACCACCACCAGAAACTTCACCACGATCTTTCGTAGATACAGTTCCTTGACGGTTGTTAGCGTTGTACATGACAATGGCTTGATGTAAAACACCGTTGGAAACATGCACGCCAAACTTTTCCTTTGGCAATTGAATGCTGTCTGCTTTTTTACCTTTAATATTAACAACCACTAATTCTGGCATAAACTTTCCTTATTTCCCGTTATTCATTTAGTCCCCATGAAACGGGGAATAAATACTCCTCTAATTATACACCGAGGAAGTCTTTATTTCTTAGCCGTTTTGGCTACAGAAGCTTTACTTTGCTTCATTGGATTACGTTTAACAGCAACGACTTCTCTCTTATCATCCAATGAGCGGAAAGCTTTCTTGAATGACTTATTAATGTAAACAATCCCGTTCTTATGACCTGGAACGCAACCTTTGACTAAGATCAAATTGGTTTCAGGTTCAACTTTCATGACGCGCAAACTTTGCACCGTCACGGTATCCATACCCATATGACCTGGCATGTGTTTACCCTTATATGTACGTGAAGGGTCAGAAGAAGAGCTGTTGGAACCAATGCGACGGTGATGCATAGAACCGTGAGCTGCGGGACCACCATTCCAACCCCAGCGCACCATACCGCCTTGGAAACCTTTACCAATCGATGTGCCTGTGACATCAACGAAATCACCCGCTTGAAAGAAATCAGCTTTCAATTCTTGACCGATCTTGTAATCCTTATTATCGGTAGACTTGAATTCCTTGATATGCTTTAAAGGGGACACGTTGTGTCTCTTGAAGAAACCAAGTTCTGGTTTATTCAAACGGCTTTCTTTAACCGGTAAATACCCTAAAACAACTTTTGTAGGTTTATCTTTTAAACCTAATATTGTACATGGACCAGCTTCAACGACGGTAACTGGAATGATGTTACCTTCTGTGTCGAAAATCTGGGTCATGCCCACTTTTTTTCCCATTAAACCGCGAATCATGTATTATCTCCTACTGCTTGATCTCTACATCCACACCAGCGGGTAAGTTTAGCTTGCGCAAAGCTTCCACGGTTTTGGATGTGGGGTTAACAAGATCAATCAGGCGTTTATGCGTTGCCAATTGAAATTGCTCCCGGCTTTTCTTATCAATGACCGGTGAACGAAGGACGGTGAACAGTTCCTTTTTCGTCGGTAGCGGTACTGGACCCAACACTTGGGCACCGGTACGGATCGCTGTGTCCACAATTTCTTGAGTTGATTGATCAATCAACCTATGGTCAAACGCTTTTAATTTAATCCTAATTTTTTGCATCAATTTCTACCTTATTTAATGATTTCTGAGATAACACCTGCACCGACCGTACGACCACCTTCGCGGATAGCGAAACGTAATTCTTTTTCCATAGCGACAGGCGTAATCAATTCAACGGTTAAGGTTGCGTTATCACCTGGCATACACATTTCTTGGCCTTCTGGTAATTCGGCTGTACCTGTAACGTCTGTTGTACGGAAATAGAATTGAGGACGGTAACCTTTGAAGAATGGGGTATGACGACCACCTTCTTCTTTTGTTAAAATGTAAACCGTTGCCTTGAATTTGGTGTGAGGATTAATAGAACCCTTAGCGGCTAAAACCATCCCGCGTTCGATATCTTCCTTGTTCGCACCGCGTAACAATAAACCAACGTTATCACCTGCTTGACCTTCATCTAAGTCCTTGCGGAACATTTCAACACCGGTCACAACAACAGGCTTTACATCTGGGCGTAAACCGATCAACGCAACTTCATCGTTAACCTTAACGCGACCACGTTCGATACGACCTGTAGCGACGGTACCACGACCTGAGATCGAGAACACGTCTTCAACAGCCATGATGAAAGGCTTATCCAATTCACGTGTTGGATTTGGAATAAATTCGTCAACAGCCTTCATTAAGTCTAAGATTGGTTTTGCTTTGCCTTCAAAATCTTTTGGATTGTTTAATGCTTCTAGTGCGGAACCCTTGATGATTGGAGTATTGTCACCGTCGAACTTATACTTGGTTAACAAATCTCTAACTTCTAATTCAACTAACTCTAATAATTCTTTATCTTGAACTTGATCGCATTTGTTTAAGAAAACAACGATCTTTGGAACGTTAACTTGACGGGCTAAAAGGATGTGTTCGCGTGTTTGTGGCATTGGACCGTCAGTTGCTGATACGACGAGGATAGCACCATCCATTTGAGCGGCACCTGTGATCATGTTCTTGATATAATCCGCGTGACCTGGACAGTCGATGTGAGCGTAGTGACGACCTTCTGTTTCGTATTCCAAATGCGAAATGTTGATCGTAACACCGCGTTCTTTTTCTTCTGGTGCATTATCGATAGAATCGTAAGCACGTGCTTGAGCCAAACCTTTGTGACTGAGTACTGTCGCAATCGCAGCAGACAATGTTGTCTTACCATGATCAACGTGACCGATTGTACCGATGTTCAAGTGCGGTTTATTACGATTGAATTTTTCTTTAGCCATCGTGAGACCCTCCGTTTAAAAAATTAAAGTTTAAAAGGATACAATATTAAAAACTAAATGTCAACAACAATATGCGTTAACTGACTTTAGCAACAAACTCTTGACGAGCGCCGATGATTTTCTCGGCGATAGTGTTTGGAACTTGGTCATAGTGCGACGGTTCCATTGAGAATGATGCGCGTCCCTGCGTGAGAGAGCGCAGCGCATTCGCGTAGCCAAACATTTCAGATAAAGGAACATCAACCAAGGCAGTTTTTAATTTGCCACGATTTCCTGTCTCTTTAATCTGTGCGCGTCTTTTCATCAAATCACCTGTAACGTTACCCCAGTGATCATCAGAACATTCAACTTCTAATTTCATGATTGGTTCTTGGAAAACAGAACCTGCTTTACGCATGGCTTCCTTGATGGCTTGTTTGCCAGCCAATTGGAAAGACATTTCGTCTGAGTCAACATCGTGATAAGAACCATCGACCAAAGTTACGGTAACATCGGTGACAGGATAACCTGCTAAGACACCGTTTTGTGTGCCTAATTCCATACCTTCACGGGCAGGCTTGATAAATTCACGAGGGATTGCCCCACCTTTGATTTTATCAATGAACACAAAACCTTTGCCAGCTTCACCTGGCTCTACATCGATCACAACGTGACCATATTTACCACGACCACCAGACTGTTGAACATACTTACCAACAATACCAGTGACTTTTTTCGTAATAGCTTCTTTGTAAGCAACTTCAGGACGACCGACGTTGGCTTCCAATTTATCTTCACGTTTCATACGATCAACAATGATTTCCAAGTGCAACTCACCCATCCCAGAAATAATTGTTTGCGATGTTTCGTGATCAAATTTAACACGTAATGAAGGATCCTCGTCAAGGAACTTACGTAAAACCAAGCCCATTTTATCTTGATCTGCTTTTGTTTTTGGTTCAATCGCCAAAGACACAACAGCTTCGGGTGGTTTCAAACCATCCAATAAAATTGGGGTTGATTCTAAACATAGGGTGTCCCCACTCTTACTTTCCTTCAAACCAACGAATGCAACAATTTCACCAGCAGACGCTGAAGAAATAATTTCTTGCTTGTTGGAGTGCATGATAACAATCTTAGCAATCTTTTCTTTCTTACCATTGGAAGCGTTTAAGTATTCTTGACCTGGAACGAATTTACCTTGGTAAATGCGGGTAAAGAAAATCTTTCCAACGTATTTATCAGAAGCGATTTTGAAAACCAGCGCCACCGGTGGCAAATTTGGATCAGCCTTAATGGTGATAGCTTCTTCTTTTTTATCTGGATTAGAACCCTTCATCTTGGTGACATCGAGTGGTGAAGGTAAATACGCAACGACGGCATCAAGAACGAATTGAACGCCGCGGTTCATTTTTGAAGTTCCCGTTAAAACAGGGATAAATTTACAAGCAATAACTGCGCGACGGATGGCTTGCATCAATTGTTCTTTGGTTGGTTCTTTACCATTCAGATAAAGATCTGCCATTTCATCGTCGACATCTGCCAAACGTTCAATCAATGTATGACGGTATTCTGATAATCTTTCATGAAACTCTGGTGGCACAGGTAACAAATCAAATTCTTGGCCATCAGCATCTTTGTATTGGATATATTTTTCATTGACGACGTCAATGAGACCTTTAAAATTATTTTCTGTACCATCATTGAACACAATGGATGCCGCATTGGCACCAAAACGTTCACGCATTTCACCTAAGACGCGATCGAAATCAGCACCTAAACGGTCAATTTTATTGATGAACGCGATGCGTGGGACATTATATTTATCAGCTTGACGATATACCGTTTCTGTTTGTGGTTGAACACCAGAACATGCACACAAAACAATAACAGCACCGTCGAGAACTTTTAAGGAACGTTCGACTTCAATGGTAAAATCCACGTGCCCTGGGGTATCGATGATGTTGATGCGATGATCCTTCCAGAAGCAAGTTGTCGCCGCTGCGGTGATCGTAATACCACGTTCTTGTTCTTGTGGCATCCAATCCATGGCGGTGTTACCATCGTCGATATTACCCATTTTATGGATAGTACCTGTATAGTACAAAATACGCTCTGTCGTCGTGGTTTTACCCGCGTCGATGTGAGCGATGATACCAATATTACGGAACATGTTTAAAGGAACTGTATTAGCAGACATGGGAAATTACCAGCGTAGGTGGCTAAAAGCGCGGTTGGCTTCGGCCATTTTATGGGTTTCATCACGTTTCTTAATTGCGGGACCTTCGCTTTTGTAAGCAGCAATCAACTCTTCAGCAAGCTTAACTTCCATTGGCTTACCTTTTTTATTACGGGCAAAATCACGAATCCAGCGCATGGCCAATGACATACCACGTGCAGGAACAACATCGGTTGGAACTTGGTAAGTTGCACCACCCACGCGACGACCTTTAACTTCAAGTCTCGGACGGGCATTATCAATCGCCTTGGTCAATGCTTTAGAAGCATTTTCTTCAGCGGTCTTTTCTTTTAAGATTTCAAGTGCGCTATAGACAATGCGTTCTGCGGTTGTCTTTTTGCCTTCAACCATGACGATGGCCACAAAACGTGATACCAAGTCACTGTTAAACTTTGGATCTGGAGTTACTTCTCTTTTATCTGCACGACGACGTCTCATTATTTAGCCTTTGGTCTTTTTGTTCCATACTTGGAGCGTGATTGATTACGATTTGCTACACCAGCTGTGTCAAGTGTACCACGAACAATGTGATAACGCACACCTGGCAAATCCTTAACACGACCGCCACGAACTAAAACGATCGAGTGTTCCTGTAAGTTATGACCTTCCCCTGGAATGTAGGAAGTGACTTCAATTTTGTTCGATAGACGGACACGTGAAATCTTACGCAAAGCCGAGTTAGGCTTTTTAGGAGTCATTGTCTTAACTTGTAAACATACCCCACGTCTTTGAGGGCATTTTGTTAAGGCAGGTGACTTACTGCGCTTGACTTTGATGTTCCGGCGATGTCTGATTAATTGTGATATCGTTGGCATATTTTACCATTTCAACATTAGCGTAATCTTGCATCCCTGTTCCCGCTGGGATCAGGTGACCAACAATTACATTTTCTTTTAACCCACGTAAAAGGTCAACTTTACCACTTGCAGCAGCTTCTGTCAAGACTCTTGTTGTTTCTTGGAAACTTGCAGCAGAGATAAAACTTTCCGTTGTGAGCGACACTTTTGTAATACCTAACAGCAACGGAGTTGCTTGTGCAGGCTTACCCTTTTTCTTCAACACAGCTTCGTTGGCTTTCTTAAATTCTGGACGATCAACTTGATCACCGATTAAGAAATCCGTATCACCTGCATCATCAATGCGAACTTTTTTCAACATTTGTCCGATGATGATTTCAATGTGCTTATCATTAATACGCACACCTTGCAGACGATAAACTTCTTGAACTTCGTTGAGCAAATATTCTTGCAAGGCCTTGTCGCCGCTGACGCGTAAGATATCGTGCGGAACAACAGGACCATCTGTCAATTGTTGACCAGCGAAAACGTGATCACCCTTGTAGACGTTTGGATGCTTACCATGTGGAATGGTGTAATCCTTGGTCATACCCGTCGATGATTTGACGATGATCGTACGTAAACCTTTTTTGTCTTCGCCGAATTCGCAAGTACCGTCGATCTCAGAGATAACTGCAGGATCTTTTGGACGACGGGCTTCAAATAATTCCGCAACACGTGGCAAACCACCGGTGATGTCGCGTGTTTTACTTGCACCGCGCGGGATCTTTGCAATCAACTGACCAGCACCAACATTTTCTTTATCGTTAACTAAAATGTGAGCACCTGTTGGAATTGAGTAGATGCCGACAACCTCATCCTTTTCATCATTGATGATAATTTGAGGATGGAATTCTTGCTTGTGTTCGACGACGACGCGTTCGACAACCCCTGTGACAGGATTTTCTTCACGACGGAACGTATTGTCTTCGATTAAATCTTCAAACGACACGCGACCCTTAGCTTCGGTGATGATCGGAATCGTGTATGGATCCCATGTGGCCACAATTGTACCCTTGGCGATACTATCTCCATCGGAGAATGCGATGGAAGAACCTTGTGGTAAATTGTGACGTTCAAATTCACGGCCGTATTCATTATTGATACTGATCGCACCGTTCCGGTTTAAGACAATGTATTCTTTACCGCGGGCAACAACACGTAATGAGTGATACTTCACGATACCGTCTTGCTTGACCTTGATAAAGGATTGTTCGATGGAACGAGATGCCGTACCACCGATGTGAAACGTACGCATGGTTAACTGTGTCCCAGGTTCACCGATACTTTGAGCAGCAATCGTACCTACCGCTTCGCCAATTTCGACGATGCGTTGATTACCTAAGTTACGGCCGTAGCACTTAACACAGCAGCCGGTTGGGGCTTCGCAGGTTAAGACGGAACGGATACGCACTTTTTCAATACCTAATTGTTCAATTAAGTCAGCCTTCTCTTCGGTGATTTCATCCCCTGCGACAACAACTTGCGTGTCAGTGACGATGTCGACGATATTATCAAGCGCGACACGACCAACAATACGTTCCTTGAGGGTAACAACACTTTCATCACCTTCGGTGATCGCAGCAACGGTGATACCATTAACCGTTTCGCAATCAGCGATATTGACGACGACTTCTTGAGCAACGTCAACCAAACGACGGGTTAAATAACCAGCGTCGGCTGTTTTAAGCGCTGTATCTGCGAGACCCTTACGTGCACCGTGAGTGGAAATGAAGTATTCCAAAACCGTTAAACCTTCACGGAAAGATGCAGTGATCGGGTTTTCAATAATTTCACCAGATGGCTTGGCCATGAGCCCGCGCATACCGGATAACTGACGGATCTGTAATTTAGAACCACGCGCACCGGAATCCGCCATGATGTAGACCGGATTAAACTGATCCATTTTCTTGAAAACTAAATCAGAAATTTGTTCAGTGGTGTGGGTCCAAATATCGATAACTTTATTGTAGCGTTCGCGGCCGGTGATGATACCCTTACGGTATTGATCATCAACCTTCGCAACTTCCGCCTTAGCACCCGCAATGATCTTTGGTTTATCTTCTGGAATGGTTAAATCTGACATACCAATCGATATACCAGCTTGGGTAGCTTGAGTGAAACCAAGTGTCTTTACACGATCCAACAATAAAACTGTTTCATGATGACCGAAACGCTTATAGCAATCGGCAATAACAGCGCCGATGCGTTTCTTGTCTAACAATTCATTGACGAAACCGTAATGAGGAGGAAGTTCTTCATTAAAGAACACGCGACCAACAGTTGTTTCAATGACGTTAGCGTCGGCAACTTTAATTTCTTCTTCCTTCTTTGATTTATCTTTAGCATCTGGGTGAATAACCATGGATGGTTTTTCTTGTCCCCAGACTGGGCCATTTAAACGTAATTTGATTCGGGAATGTAATTCAACATAACCATCCCAGTACGCAACTTTAACTTCATTGGTGGAACCAAACAAATGCCCATCCCCTTTAGCACCATTACGTTCCTTGCTTAAGTAATATAAGCCTAAAACGATATCCTGCGTCGGAGAAACAATTGGACGACCATCTGCTGGTGAGAACAAATTGTTGACGGACAACAATTGCAAACGGCATTCCATTTGAGCTTCCAATGATAAAGGCACGTGCACAGCCATTTGATCCCCGTCGAAGTCAGCGTTAAACGCGCTACATACGAGTGGGTGCAACTTGATGGCCTTACCTTCAATCAAGATGGGTTGAAATGCTTGAATAGACAATCTGTGCAATGTTGGCGCGCGGTTGAGCATAACTGGATGATCTTGGATGACTTCATCTAAGATATCCCAGACTTCAATCTTCGCACGTTCGACCATGCGCTTAGCGCCCTTGATCGTATGCACAAAACCTTTTTCACGTAATTTGCGGATGATAAATGGCTCGAATAATTCGAGGGCCATTTTCTTTGGCAAACCACATTGATGTAATTTAAGTTCTGGACCGACGACGATGACAGAACGACCAGAATAGTCAACACGTTTACCAAGTAAGTTCATACGGAAACGGCCTTGCTTACCCTTTAACATATCGGATAAAGATTTCAAAGGACGGTTACCAGAACCTAAGACAGGACGACCATGACGACCGTTGTCTAAGAGCGCATCGACAGCTTCTTGCAACATGCGCTTTTCGTTACGGATGATGATTTCTGGGGCGTTTAAATCCATCAACTTCTTTAAACGATTGTTACGGTTGATAACACGACGGTACAAATCGTTTAAGTCAGATGTCGCAAAACGGCCACCTTCTAGTGGAACTAAAGGACGTAAATCAGGAGGAATAACTGGCAATACATCGAGGACCATCCAATCAGGATTGTTTTCAGATGCTTTGAAATCTTCGACGATCTTTAAGGTCTTTGCAATCTTCTTGAAGTTGGTACCATTTGGATTTGCATCCGTTAAGTCCTTGCGTAATTTCTTGCATAAATCATTCATGTTTAATTCACGCAAAATATCACGGACAGCTTCAGCACCGATTTTGGCTTTGAAGGCCCCACCGTGCTTAACCAAGGCTTCTTGGTATTCATCTTCAGATAAGAATTGTTTTTTCTTGAGTGGCGATGTACCTGGATCAATGACCACATATTCTTCATAGTAGATCAATTTTTCGAGATCACGTAAACCAACTTGGAGCAATGCCGCTAAACGGGATGGCACCGCCTTGTAAAACCAGATGTGTGTGACAGGGCAAGCCAAATCAATATGGCCCATGCGTTCACGACGGACAGATGAACGGGTGACTAAAACACCGCAACGGTCACAGGTGATCCCCTTGAACTTAATACCCTTGTACTTACCGCAATTACATTCCCAATCACGGATAGGTCCAAAGATCTTTTCACAGAATAATCCATCCTTCTCTGGTTTCAACGTACGGTAATTAAGCGTCTCCGCTTTTCTTACCGGTCCATTTGACCATGACATGATCACATCAGGAGATGCGATGCGGATGGTGATACGATCTTGTTTGCTATAATCAATTTTAGCCATTAGATTTCCTTTTAGTTTTGTTTTTCGTCCGCGGCGGCGTCAACCTTTACTTCACTGCCTTCGGCTTTTTCCATACGGATATCCAAACACAAACCTTGCAATTCTTTAACTAAAACGTTGAATGATTCAGGAACGCCTGGTGCCAATGCTTGCTCACCCTTGACGATTGCTTCGTAAATACGGCTACGACCGGTAACGTCGTCGGATTTAACCGTCAACATTTCCTGCAATGTATATGCGGCACCATAAGCTTCCAACGCCCAAACTTCCATTTCCCCGAAACGCTGACCACCGAAATGCGCTTTACCGCCGAGTGGTTGTTGGGTGACCAAGGAATATGGCCCAATGGAACGTGCGTGGATCTTTTCGTCGACCAAGTGGTTTAACTTCAACATATAAATATAACCCACAGTGACTTTTTGTGAGAACGCTTCGCCTGTGTGACCATCAAAGACCGTTGTCTTACCTTCGACAGGTAAACCAGCGCTCTTTAATAAATCACGGATTTCTTCTTCGGTGGCACCATTAAATACCGGTGTTTCCGCATGGAAACCTAAGGCTTGTGCAGCCCAACCTAAATGCGTTTCAAGCAACTGTCCAACGTTCATACGTGAAGGAACACCTAATGGGTTTAAAACGATATCGACGGAGCGACCATCTTCCATGTAAGGCATATCTTCTTCAGGCATGATGCGTGAGACGATACCTTTATTACCGTGACGCCCGGCCATCTTATCACCCACTTGCAACTTGCGTTTTGTCGCAACGTAAACAACCACGCGCTTCAAGACACCCGCAGGTAATTCATCACCACGACGGACACGATCTAATTCATGCTCTTGATCTTCGATTAACTCTGCGGCTTTATCCATGTAGAAGCTCATGACTTCACGTGCTTCTGAGCCTTCATCGATATCGTCTAAAGTTAACTTGCTAACACGTTTCTTATCGATGCCTAAGATCTTTGCGAGCTTGGTATCTTTTTCGTTGTTAACAAATTCGATTTCTTGAGCGTAGTATTCTTTAATTTTGTTGATTTCTGCTGATTCTTTGGTCTTGTCTTGTTTTGACTTACGTCCACGTTCATTACGGGCAAAGACTTCGACGTTAACAACAACCCCTTCGATACCTGGGGATAATGTTAAGGATGTATCACGCACATCTGCGGCTTTTTCACCGAAGATCGCACGCAACAGTCTTTCTTCTGGAGATAATTCTTTTTCGCTCTTAGGTGTGACCTTACCAACTAAGATGTCCCCAGCTTTAACTTCAGCACCAACGCGCACAATACCTTCTTCGGTTAAGTCCTTCAAGGCTTCTTCACCGATGTTTGGAATATCGCGGGTGATTTCTTCATTACCTAAACGTGTTTCACGGCATTCACATTCAAAACGTTCGACGTGAATAGAGGTGAAAACGTCTTCACGGACAATGCGTTCGTTGATCAAAATAGCATCTTCGAAGTTGTAACCGCGCCATGGCATGAACGCAACCAAGGCATTACGGCCTAATGCCAAACGACCATTTTGAGTACCGATACCGTCGGCGATGGTTTGACCAGCTTCGACTTTATCGCCTAACTTAACTAATGGGCGTTGATGCACGCAGGTGTTCGCGTTAGAACGTTGGAAATTCTTTAAGATGTATGTTTCTTTACCAACGACAATTTCACGACCATCAACCTTAGTAACCGTACCAGCATTCTTAGCAATAACCACAACACCAGAGTCACGGGCTACTTTTTCTTCCATACCTGTTCCAACGAATGGAACTTCTGGGATCATCAAAGGCACAGATTGACGCTGCATGTTAGAACCCATGAGCGCACGGTTAGCGTCGTCATGTTCCAAGAATGGGATTAAAGCGGCAGCAACGGAAACCAATTGTTTTGGACTTACGTCCATGTATTCAACTTTATCACCTTTAAGTCTTGGGAAGTCACCTTTATAACGGCAAGCAACCAACGGTTCTGTAAACTTACCTGTCGCATCGATGGTTGAGTTTGCCTGTGCAATATTTTTAATTTGATCCACGTCTGCGGTTAAGAATTCGATCTTCTTGGTAACCTTACCGTCGATAACTTTGCGGTATGGCGTTTCAATGAATCCGAGTTCATTCACGCGGGCGCAGGTTGTTAAAGAAGCGATCAAACCGATGTTCGGACCTTCAGGGGTTTCAATCGGACAAACACGACCGTAGTGTGTTGGGTGAACGTCACGCACTTCGAAACCGGCGCGTTCACGAGAAAGGCCACCTGGCCCTAAAGCTGACATACGGCGTTTATGGGTCATTTCCGATAAAGGATTGACTTGATCCATAAACTGAGACAATTGGCTTCTAGAAAAGAAGTCTTGGATTTGATTCGAGAACAAACGGGAATTGATCAAATGATGCACGGTCAAATTCTCGAATGAGCTCATGACAACCAAGCGTTCCTTGATAGAACGTTCAAGACGAGCCAAGCCGATGCGTACTTGGTTTTGAACCAATTCACCGACGGATTTAATACGACGATTACCCAAATGGTCGATATCATCGCATTCGCCTGTGCCTTCACGCAAACCAACTAAATACTTAATGACCGATACAACGGTATCAACGTCTAAGACACGATTATCCATCGGAACATTGGTATTTAATTTACGGTTGACGATGTGACGGCCGACTTTACTTAAATCATAACGCTTAGGATCAAAGAACAGACGGAAGAACAATGTTTCAGCGACTTCAACCGTTGCAGGCTCTGTTGGGCGCATTTTACGGTAGAAATCCAACAAGGCTTCTTCTTTGTTGGTTGTATGATCTTTTTCTAAGGTGTTCGCTAACTTACTATAGTGATCGCCCAACATCTTTTTCATATCATCGGTGTTTGCGAGCCCTAAGATACGCAAAATTTGTGTGGCAGGAAAATTACGACGACGATCAACATACGCGATCAAAACATCGTTTAAGTCATATTTAATTTCAAACCATGCACCACGTGATGGGATCAAGCGACCATAATAAATGCTCTTACCTGTGGGATGGGTTTCTTCTTCGAATGAGACGCCTGGTGGGCGTTGGATTTGTGAAACAACGACACGTTCATCACCATTGATGATGAAAGTACCGGTGTCGGTCATAAGTGGGAAATCGCCAAAATAAACTTCTTGTTCCTTAATATCGACAGGTGTAATCAAACGCAATTTAACTTTCAAAGGCGCTGCATAGGTCATGCCACGACGCTGACATTCATAGCGAGAATACTTTTCTTTTCCGATGCTATAGCCAATATATTCCAGACGAATCTGGGCGTCATAACTTTCTAATGGGAAAACTTCACGGAACACTTCTTCTAAGCCTTGATCCTTGCGTTTATCCGTCGGGATCTCACGTTGCAAAAATTCTTCGTAAGAAAGCGTCTGGATATCCAAAAGTTTAGGCAATTCGAAGTTATCTTGGAATTTGCTAAAATTTCTGATTTTTAATTTTTCCATTTTATCTTCCAATAGTCCTGAGGGGTAGATACTACCCCCCAGGAATGATGTGTTTAGGAAATACGACTCGAACCCGTTTAAAGTTTAAATTAAATTACTTTAATTCAACTTTAGCGCCGGCAGCTTCAATCTTCTTCTTGATATCTTCTGCTTCAGCCTTAGGCACAGATTCTTTGATGGTCTTAGGAGCTGATTCGACTAAAGTCTTAGCTTCAGCTAAACCTAAGTTTGTGATCGCGCGAACTTCTTTGATAACGGCGATCTTTTTCGCTGCATCAACTTCCTTTAAGATAACATCGAAAGATGTTTTCTCTTCGGCAGGAGCAGCAGCGGCAGCACCGCCACCGACAGCAGCAACCGCTACAGGCGCAGCGGCTGAGATACCTAATCTATCTTCCATCGCCTTGACTAATTCTGCGAGTTCTAAGACAGATAAGGTTGTTACTTCTTTGTAGATTCCCTCTAATTTTGGGGATAATGTAGCTGTTTCGGACATCTTAAGACCCTCCCTTTTCGCTTTTCTGTTTCAATATTGACATGAAATCTCTTGTTTTGGCATTTAATCCTGATGCAAAGCGTACTAATGGTGCGTTCATGGTACCCATTAATTTCGCGAGCAATACTTCTCTGGATGGTAAATCTGATAAAGTTTTAATTTGATCTGGATTTAATACATCCCCGTTTAAAACCCCACCTTGTACAACAAAACCTTCGTAATCTTTCGCAAACTTGACGAGGATCTTAGAGACCTCAGAGGCATCAGAGTTGCTTAAGACGAGCGCTGTTTGACCACTTACGTAGCCAGACAGGGTTTCAAATTTGGCTTCTTTTAAGGCGATGCGTGATACAGATGTTTTGGCAACATGCACATCTGCTTTTTTGCGCTTCAAATCTTTGCGCAACACGTTCATCTTCGCGGAAGAAATCCCACGGAAGCTAACCACAAACGTTGTTCCTTGAGTCTTGACACCCTCGGAAATCGAGGATGACATTTTTTGTCTAAAAATTTGACCTATTTTCATTGGAGCAGCCATTATAACACCACCTTAATCCCCGGCCCCATGGTGGAAGCGACGGATAAACTTTTGATCAAATTACCTTTAACCGCCGATGGTTTGGCATGGTTAATGGCTTCAATGACCTGTTGTGCGTTTTCAATCAATTTATTTTCAGCAAAGGAGCGTTTTCCGATACCTAAATGGATGCCGCCTTGTTTGTCTGATTTAAATTCAACGCGACCAGCTTTGACTTCTTTGATGGTGCGTTCGACGTCGGTTGTAACCGTGCCAGCTTTTGGTGTTGGCATAAGCCCACGAGGACCTAATACCTTACCTAATTTACTTAAGTCGCGCATCATATCTGGTGTTGAAATGACAATGTCGAAATCCATGAAACCACCAGCCACTTTGTCAATTAAGTCATTACTACCGACGTAATCAGCACCTGCGGCTTGGGCTTTGGCTTGTGCATCGCCTTTACAAAATACGGCTACCTTAACTTTCTTACCCGTTCCGTGAGGAAGAGCGACGGTACCGCGGACACCTTGTTCAGCGGACTTCAAATCTAAATTCAAATTGAAATGCAATTCAACCGTTTCATCAAATTTCACCTTTGGTGCTTTTGATAAGCGATTGATCGCTTCCTGTAAAGGGATCGGGTTTGCAACATCCCCGACGGCTTTACCTACTTCTTTCATGCGTTTACTGAGTCTTGACATAGTTTTATCCCTTAACTTCAATCCCCATGCTACGGGCAGTACCCGTGATGGTGACGATCGCTTGGGCCATATCGATGGTGTTTAAATCATCCATCTTAAGCTTCGCAATCTCCTCCACCTGCTTGGTCGTCAAGCTGCCGATGGTCTCTTTACCAGCAGTACCGGAAGCCTTAGCCAATTTCGCGGTCTTTTTAATGAGCGCGGATGTTGGTGGAGTTTTAATAATAAAATCAAACGACTTGTCCTTGTATACCGTGATAACGACTGGCAAAGGTAATGGATCTTTACCCTTGGTCTTATCATTAAAAGCCTTACAAAACATCATGATGTTAACACCGTGTTGACCCAATGCAGGACCAACCGGAGGCGCTGGGTTTGCTTGACCAGCTGGAACATACAATCTAATTTGTGCAACTGCTTCTTTTGCCATAATCTTTTACCTTAAATTTTCTCAACTTGCCAGTATTCCAATTCAACCAGCGTCGCACGGCCGAAGATGGAAACACTAACCTTTAATTTGCCGCGATCCGGATAAACTTCCATGACCGAACCGTTAAAGTTCGCAAAAGGCCCTTGCGCGATGCGAACCGCTTCACTCACCTCGAAGATGATCTTCGGCGAGGGTTTGTTTTCAGTTTCTTGTGTACGCTTTAAGATGTTATCAACTTCAGAATCGGTCAACGGTTGAGGCTGATTGCCGGGGCCGATAAAGCCGGTGATCCCTGGTGTGGTTTTCACCAAGTACCAGCTGTCTTTGTTCATATCCATCTTAATTAAAAGGTAGCCTGGGAAAAAGCGACGGGTTGTGATCCGTTTCTTTCCGCCACGCACCTCAGAAACTTGCTCTGTGGGAACAACAACTTCACCAACAAATTGCTTTAATGCCGTCGTGGCAATGCGGCTTTCTAAGCCTGCTCTTGCACGCTCTTCTGCACCTGTTTGCGTATGAACTACGTACCATTTCATCGTGCTCATTGTAGTATCGTGGTTACTCCTTTTGCAAAGATGACATCAATACCTGCAATAAAAATCCCTAATATCAGTGAAGCAAAAATAACAATCAATGTTGAATCAATCAATTCCGCACGAGTGGTCCAAGAAACCTTCTTCATCTCGGCGACAACTTCAGCTATAAAACTTTTTGTTTTTGTAATCATCGTAATTTCCCTAAGATCTTCTTATCCGTGAGCTTGGAAGGAGTCGCCGCCTCCGCTTCGCTCCGGTCGGGCCCCCGCTCCATAAATCCTCCTATTCGTCGGATTTATAAACGGAGCTCCTTCTCGCCCTTCTATATCTAAACAGGCCTGGAAGGGCTCGAACCTTCAACGCATGGTTTTGGAGACCATCGCTCTACCAATTGGAGCTACAGGCCTATAAAAGACCATTGCTATTAAAGAGCTTACTTCTTTGTTTCCTTGTGCATGACGCGTTTGCGACAAGAAGAACAGAATTTCTTCAATTCCAAGCGTTCTGGCTTTTGTTTTTTATCTTTGGTACTGTTGTAATTGATACGATTGCACTCAGTGCATTGAAAATGAATTGTCTCGCGCATATTAATCCTAAATGTTGTTGCGCTCCCCCGCCTTCGGCGGGCAGGCCCGCTTTGATGCTAGGCAAACACGCTTACTAAGTGACGGAGTGAACAGAAGATTTAACTACTATATCTATAAGCCCCCGAGCGGTATTGAACCGCTGGCCTCGTCCTTACCAAGGACGTGCTCTACCAACTGAGCTACAGGGGCAGCAAATCCAGCCCGCCTGCAGCTACCAAACACAATAAACAGACACAGTGCTTGGCACAAAAATATGAACCGAAAGTATATCTCGCACTTAAGTTGTTGTCAACAATAATCTTTCTAGTTAGTGTGAATAATCCAGGCAGGCAACATCCCAACAAAAATCCCGTCGGAAGAAACCAAACCAACTCCAAACAACCCAAAAAGATTTACTGATTTATCTTAGCCCCATTAATCACAAACCCACCAAGAACAACCCCAGGCACATAAAGATCATGCACCTCTTGAGCCGTTAATGCGCGATTGTAAATACGGACGTCATCCATCTGACCACTAAATTGGAATCTACGTGCCGCAGCACAATCCCAATCTGAACCAAACTGTAATATAGTAGATACGTTATAAGGTGCAGATGAGTTTCCAACTGAAGTATTGTCTAGAACCCCATTAATATAAAGCATTAACGTTGTCCCGTCTTGCACACCAACAATATGAGTCCAGACCCCTGTATTAGGCGATCCAGTTTGAGTAACAGTAACACCCCCAGCAGCATTCGAAGTCCTAATGGTATAATTAATTTTATTGGCAGAACCACTGCCATCACAAACTCCAATCTTAAGTGAATAAGAAGCGTACTTTTCATTGCATCGCCCCTTGAATACTATAGCTTGATCACCCGTGCCGCTATTTAGCTTTACCCAAACAGATACGGTATGATTCTGGGGCAAATCAACAAAAGCACTGTCTACTACACTTATGAAATCAGTTGAACCATTGAAACTACGACAACCCCCTCTTTTACAATTAGAAACGATTGTTGCTCCTGTAGGCGTTCCTGTATTGCCACTTCCACTCGAATCAACGGCATTACCGCTGGCCTCATCAAACCTCCACACCCAACAAGCCCATCATTGATATTGGCGTAAACTGTCGACGAAAAGATGAATAAAACGAAGAAAGCTATTAGGAACTTTAAGCTGTCTCGCAGCACTACCTGAAAGATTTTTCTGGGTACAATAAATTCTTGAAGCAATATTTCACCTGGGTGCACAGGTATGCGATGTTTAGGTATCATGTACTATCCTTAATATTATAAAATTAGATGATCATAATAATACCATATTAACGTTATACGTGTAAGTGTGTTTAATTTAAGGACTAAAGACTCAATGTGCCGCACTTATTTTAAAGCGATTGTTGTAGTAATGGAACAAGGATGCGGTGCAGGTTGAACTTTGCATCGAGATCGGCGAAAATCGCGTGATGTCCCCAGAATACGCGATGCACAATGAGATGGTTTGCTGAAAGTCGTACAGGCCCATGCTGTTTATAAAAATTAGACATACTTAAAAGTTCTTTGCGGACGAAGTCTCTGGTGTAATGGAAAGATCGATCCTCAAGCCAAGGCTGATAGGGCGCTTCGAGCAATAAACGCATTAAATCTGCATAACCATTATCCGAGGCACATTCATACCCCATTTTTCTGCTGACAATGGCAAATGTGTTTAAATCTTTGTTCATCGCCGACATAGCTTGCATCTTCATCAGGTTGACAAATTCTTTATCCCACACGCGCGTAAAGCCAAAATCAAGAAAAGCAACCTTTCCATTTTCTAGGAATAAATAATTCCCCGGATGCGGATCACCGTTAAAAATGCAATGCTTGTGCAGCGATGTCACGGTAACGCGAGCGATGATTTCTGCAGCGCGGCTCTTTTCTAAGGGACTCGCCTCCTCCACAAATTGCGAAAAGGAGCGTCCTTCAATATACTCCATGGTCAAAACTTCTGAGGTGGAATGGCTTGCATAAACACGCGGAATAATAAGGTCAGGATCGTCCATAAAAGCACCTCTAAAGGAATTTTGCATCTTTGCTTCATTGGACAAATCACATTCCTTTAAAATCATTTTGCCCATTTCAGATAAGAGATCTTGAATATTGGACACTCTCAACTGACGACGAAGCCATGGGGTCAACATGCTTATAAGGCGCAAATCTGTTTGGACAGCACGTGCAATATTAGGAAATAGCACTTTGACAACCACCCGTTCTCCGTTATGGAGACGCGCCAAATGCAGCTGGCTAATACTGGCTGTGGCTAAAGGCCGATCATCCCACTCCGCGTAGGCTTCTGCAATAGAACGCCCTAAAGCTTTTTCAACAGAGGCCCTAATTTTATTCGCCGGTAATGATGGAGAATGATCTTGCAAAGAGCTTAAAAGTTTGCGAACCTCGACAGGCACCCTATCATCTACATAGCTCGCCATTTGGCCAAACTTCATTAAAGGGCCTTTGAGTGCGCCCAAATTTTTGCGTAAGGTACGACCTAAATCATTCAAATCCTTTTTTTGAGCTTGTATTTTTCTTCGAGCCCCTATGTTTTCAAGATCCGTCCAAAAACTATTTCGGAAATTATTTAACGCCAATCGTAAAGTCAGACCGAATGTCACCCAAGCGCGAAATCCCGCACTGAAATTTAAAGAAGATTGCACGGGTTCTGCGCCTTGCTCGGCGATACGACGGTAAGCAAATGGGATTTCTATGCCATGCTGAAATGGATCGTTTGCTAACCCTCCTAAACCTAAAAAAACACGAATTTCATCTAAATCTTTTCGCTGTGGCGCGCCCAGTTGATCGGCAGCATCATGTATACGTTCTAATGTAGAACTAGGTAATACCCGGTCACCACTTTTAATCATAACTAAGAGAGGTATTTTAAAAGTAGATACAACCTTGGTCCCGGGAAAATATTCTTGGGCCAAAGCCTGATAATCCTCAAGTCGAAAAGCTGCACGTAAAGAGCGTTCATAATCGCGTGTTAGCAAAATATCTTGCTGGTTTCTTTTTTCAAATGCCACACTTAACATTGAAAATGGAGATTTTAATCGTCCAAAATCTACAAAGAAAACAGCACCCTCCGGTGCCAAAACGCGCTTAATTTCAGTAAACGTTTGACGCAACATATTCATGGATGGGAGATGATGAAGCGCCATGATTCCGGTCACCCCATCAAAATAGCCATCAGGAAAATTAAGACGTGTAAAATCACCTTTGATAAATTCAATATTATGCACACCCCGCTTAGCAGCATAGCGACGGGCTTCTTCCAACATGGATTCTGAAAGATCCATACCTACAAAATTAGTTTGAGGATGTAATTCCGCCAGTTGAATGAGTTGAGTACCTGGGCCTGTACCAATATCCAGCACACGTTTAGCACCTTGAATCGTCAAAGAGGCATGAGCCGTATAAAACAAATAATATGCTGCCGCAGGTCCATGGGGACGACCCGCCTCTGTAAAAGCTGTTACAGCGCGAGGATCATCCATGACGATGTCAGGCTCAGGTTCTCGAGGTATTGCATATGTACCAAATGTTTCTCTAAAAAACATTGGCACATGGGAAAGTTTTGGCAAATGAAACACTGGGGGTATGGTGATTTGTCGACGTATTTTCATAAGGAATGCGTTAGTATTTTATAATACATCATAAACTTCATAATTATATACTATTTATATTTTATGATTGGAAAAATTTGTCAAATCTACTGAATACGCAGGAAACGGCGTTTTCCAACTTTTAAGACGCATGGTATTGGTGTCCAATGCTCGTCGGAAATTACAGTGCCATCAAAAGAAATGGCCCCTTCTTGAAGCAAGCGTCGCCCTTCATTCTTTGACGCAATTATTTTCGTAACTTGAAGTATATCTAAGAGTTTTTCGCCAGAAACTAACTTATATTCTGGGATATTTTCTGGGATTTGGTGTTGGCTGAAGGCGTGTTCGAAATTTTGCTTTGCCTTCTCTCCCGCTTCTTTAGGATGAAACATGCTGATGATCGTTGTAGCTAATTGCATCTTGGCTTCTTTCGGATGCATCGCTTTAATATCATTTAAATTTGCTTCAGTTAAGATTTCATAATAACGCAACATCAGTTCATCGCTAATCGACATGACTTTGCCGAAGATTTCATCTGGGCTTTCATTGATGCCAATGTAATTACCCAAAGACTTGCTCATCTTTTGGACACCGTCGGTGCCTTCGAGCAATGGGGTCATCATGACCACTTGGGGTTTTTGGCCGTAGCTTTCTTGGAGCTGTCGACCCATGAGCAAATTAAATTTCTGATCATTGCCGCCAAGCTCAACGTCGGCTTTTAAATGCACGGAATCAAAACCTTGTAATAAGGGATAAATGAATTCCAAAACGCTGATCTCTTTGCCGCCTTCAAAGCGCTTTTTAAAATCAGCACGCGCTAACATTTGCGCGACGGTGCATCGTGCGGATAATTCTAATAAATCTGCGGGTGTTAATTTATTAAGCCAATGGCTATTAAAGACAACTTCCGTTTTCTTGGGATCTAAGACTTTGAATACTTGAGCTTTGTATGTTTCGGCATTCTTCGCCACTTCTTCTGGCGTCATTTTCTTGCGCAATTCATTTCTTCCCGTCGGATCACCCACT
The DNA here is from genome assembly GCA_964572155.1 of uncultured Planctomycetales bacterium. Classification (GTDB taxonomy): domain Bacteria; phylum Omnitrophota; class Gorgyraeia; order Zapsychrales; family Fredricksoniimonadaceae; genus JACQQW01. Next base: position 376,820 of record CAZNDZ010000002.1, read on the forward strand.
TGCGCGGTGAAATCGCCGATTAAGAAAACAACCTTATGACCTAGATCTTGGAATTGTTTGAGTTTGCGTAAGAGAACAACATGGCCTAAATGAATGTCAGGTGCGGTGGGATCAAAACCCGCTTTAATAACTAAAGGGCGACCAAGAGCCAATTTCTGCTCTAGGTCGCCCTTTGAGATGATTTCCGTTGTGCCGCGCTCTAAGAGAGATAGCGGATTCACGGTCTTATAAGCGTGCGCTCACGCCGATTTTCATGCCTTCGACGTCAACTTTGATGATTTTAACTTGAAGCTTATCACCGGCTTTGAGGCCAGCTGCTTGAGTCTTATCAATTTCAGATGAATACACCAAGGCTTCGATGTCATCTTCTAACTTAACAAACACGCCAAAATTGGAATTCATGACAACCACACTATCGACTGTTGCGCCGACTGGGAACTTGGTTGCAATGTCATTCCATGGATTTTGTTGCAATTGCTTTAAACCTAAGGTGATCTTGCGTGCTTCAGCATCCACGGCTAAGATAACAACTTCTAATTCTTGCCCCTTTTGCAAAACTTCTTGTGGATGGTTGACTTTCTTTGTCCATGACATATCAGACACGTGGATCATGCCTTCTAAGCCATTGTCTAATTCAACGAAAGCACCGTAATCGGTAAACCCGCGCACAACACCCTTAACTTTATTACCAACAGTTAATTTGGCTGCGGCTGATCCCCAAGGATTTTCTTCTAATTGTTTCATGGATAAAGAAATGCGCTTGGCATCTTTATCAACATTGATGATTTGAACGTCGATGGCATCGCCTAATTTGAACATTTCAGCAGGATTGACCATCTTCTTTTGCCAGGTAATTTCAGAGGCATGCAATAAACCTTCAATGCCCTTATCGATTTCAACAAACACGCCGTATGGCATGATGTTAACAATCTTACCCTTAACGCGAGAACCCGCTGGGAACTTAGCAACAGCATCATCCCAAGGATTGCTGACGATTTGTTTCAAGCCTAAAGAGACTTTAGAATTCGCTTGATCGAAATCCAAAATCAAAACTTCTAAACGTTGACCAACCGCGACAACTTCGGATGGGTGATTGATACGGCTCCAGCTCATGTCGGTGATGTGTAATAAACCATCCACACCGCCTAAATCGATGAAGGCACCGAAATCAGTAATACCCTTAACAACACCCTTACGTTTTTGGCCTTTTTTAAGTTCGCCCCATAATTTTTCACGAACTTCTTCGCGCTCCTTCTGTACCATTTCACGGCGGGACAGAATTAAATTACGGCGTTGCTTATTCATTTTGGCCACAACAAACTTGTAAGCGTTGGTTGTGATATCGTGATTGGATAAACCCTTGAATGCGGATAACGACATTGGCAAGAACGCTTCAACACCAAAAACATCGACGATGTAACCGCCCTTAACCGCACGGACAACTTTACCTTCAACCGTGTCGCCTTCGTTTAGATCATCGGCAATCTTTTGCCAGCCTTTAAGGCGTTCGGCTTTAGAGTAGGATAAAATTAAACGACCATTGTCATCTTCTATATTTTCAATGAGGACTTCTAATTGTTGACCAACGGTAAGTTCACTGGGATTTCTGAACTCTTCGATGGGGACGAATCCTTCGGATTTGAATCCGATATCGACAATAACCTCCTTTTGATTAATCGCTGCGATCGTACCTTTTGATACTTCACCTTCTTTAATATCACGCAAGGTACTTGCGTACATCTCTTCCATTGCTGACCGTTCTGCGGTCATTACGATTTGTTCACTACGCATGTTCTTTTTCTCTCTTTCTTGAGTCTAGAATTCTCCCGGTACACTGACGCGAGAGTAGTGCGATTATGCCAGAAACACTTTTTTTGTCAATTATTTTTTCTGGAAGGAGAAAATTTACTTATTAATCCGCCCATTGCGGACAACACCATTGCGCATCACAATGCCCGACTTAAACAAATCCCCCACCTCTTGTGCTGTCAAAGCACGATTGTATACACGAACATCATCAATTAGACCTTGAAAATATTGCCCATAGTGATTGTTGTATCTTCCAATTTCTCCAATAGGATTTGCTCCTACCCCTCCAGAATTTGTGCATGAACCCACACTTACACCATTTACATACGCAGTCAGCTGATTGCCGCTAACAGTAGCAACCGAATGAGTCCAAGTATTCACAGTGGGAGTGAAAATAACATAACAATCCCAAGGCGATCCACCAAAACCAATACTTGCTGTAGTTGTATTAACAGAAATAACTATTGCTGGAGTATCTACCGCGGTAGCATCTGCAGGTAATGTAAACACACGACGAGAACCACTTCCTCCTGTAACATTAAACCATACTGAAACACTCCTATTTGAACTTCCAAGTCCTGTAAACGATGCTGAAGTAATGCGATCACTAGTACCATTGAAACTTCGACAACCGCTTTGTTTACACCCTGCTACAATAGCTGTCCCATTTGGTGTACCTGTCTTACCATTCCCGCTAGAATCAACCGCATTGCCACTGCTTTCATCAAGCTTCCACCACCCAATTAACCCATTACGTAGATCTGCGTGGGAAGACATGATGGGGAAGAAATAGAAGATTAGAAGTAGGCTATAAAAAACGTGTCGCTTGTTCACAAATTTCCTTTTAATTGGATTCTGGTAAATGATTCAATCCCCATTTATAAAAACGTTCTACTTGTTTCACTATTTCCAATGCTTCACTTTGCCTAAATTCTCGTTCTTCATAAGCAATCGCATTTTTCTTTGCAATGATCCTCTTATAATTAGCGACTTGATTTTGAGCATCTTCCACCTTAACTTGTGATATCAAATCAGCAGCTGACCGATGATCATCCCCAACCGATCTTTTGCCTAAAAATAGAATCGTCATAGCATCATTCATTGATATGGCGCAATGTACGGCATTAAGACCCACAGCAGACCATCTTTCTGATCTTGAAGCAGACAACATTGTCTCATAAAACTGTCGTGAACGATCTAAATAAACCTTGTAACTTGCTTTGTTTTCAGAATGAACCTTAGAAACCCTTGCACTCATAATGAATTCTCCAATGGTTCTCCATAAATAATGCGGTGCGATCTAATAATTGATTTGATGATATTTGTTTCTTTTTGAGTTTGAAATTCCGATATCGTTTTAACAAATGGTTCGATGCTCATATTAATCTGTGAATGAATTTCATTACCAAATTCTTGAATCAAATCTTCCAATCGCTTTTTATCTCCAGAATCATGAACCAATATGAAAATGTCTATGTCGCTGGTTGGATTTTCTCTTTTTTCATGAACACTGCCGAACAAAGCAACTGAAATGATCTTGTTTTTTAAAGGTGACTTGGCAATTTTTTGCGTCAATTGGCTTAAAACACCAGACAATAATTGATCTTCTTCCTTAAACATAGGAATGATAATGCGGTCAACGATCATATTCTTTTTGTTGATCTCATAAATATGCGCATTACCCACATTCCTTGAAGTCACCACTTGCTCATCGCTAAGCTCTTGCATGACCCGATGAATTGTAGCTGGCGCCCCCTTAACCATCTTTGCTAACTGTCTTCCGGTTAATTCGGCTGGGTACTTATATAGGAAGCGAAGGCAATCAACTTTTGCCTTATTATTAAAAATAGAAGTGATTGGCGCTTGAAATCTCATAAAATAATGTCCCAAATATTAAACATTTGTTTAACAATCTAAACAAAGTATAGCTGGCATTTTAAAGATTGTCAAAACTATTTAATTAATGCGAAGCTAACACATAAATATCATCTAGTATTTTCTGTGCGATGACATCATAAGATTCTGTTACATCGAAAGATACAGCTGGGCCAAAGCGGACGGTTACGGGGTTGCGTTTGAAGAATTTTGACCTTGGGGGCATGACATTTTGGGTGCCTTCTATATATACGGGGATAACTGGCACGTTGGCTTTGACAGCGATAAAGCCGACGCCGGATTGAGCGGTTGGCTTGGTATTACCGATGCGGCGCGTTCCTTCAACAAAGACTAACACGGGCTTGCCCCGCTTTAAACGGGCTATGGCTTCTTTGAGCGCGCCTAAATCTGCAGATTCACGTTTGATTGGAAAAGCGCCAAGCTTTGTTAAGATAAACCCTAAGGGTTGCTTTCGAAATAATTCGATCTTGGCAACAAAATTGATGCGACGCAGCGACGATATACCAAGGACAACTGGATCTAAATTACTGACATGATTGCTGGCAATGATAAATCCCCCAAATCTCGGGATATGTTCATGCCCAGAAACTTTTCGTGGAAAATAAATGACACTTAAAAGTTTCGTCAGAAAATAGATGATGTAATAGATCATGGGTCAATGAGCTTGCGGCCGAATTCTAATAAATCCTTGGCACGCTTGAGGCTTTTAGCTTCCGAGTAAATGCGCACCAACGGTTCTGTGCCCGATGGACGAAACATCAACCAGTCTTCATTGGCGCAGGTTAATTTAACACCATCAAAATCTTTAACCTCAACCACGTCTTTGCCTAAGACGGACTTTACTTGTTTTAATTTATTTAAATCAACTCGTCTTGAATCCATGGCATAATCCAGACGTTGATAATAATAACGGCCGAATTCTTTTTCCATGTCATCTAAGAGTTGTTTAAAATTGCGTTTATTGTAAACCATCATCTCAAGTAACAATAAACCCGCCAAACTGCCATCGCGTTCTGGGATATAATTTGGTAAGCCCATGCCACCGGCTTCTTCCCCACCAGCCACAATGGGTTGGCTCACCATCAAATCAGAAATATATTTAAAACCAACGGGGGTTTCATATAATTTACGATTTAATTTTTTGGCAATATGATCGAGCATGGTTGTGCCGCACAATGTTTTGATCACGCCCCCTTGCACCTTGCGATTACGCGCTAAGTGCAAGATCAATAAACCTAAAATGCGTTGTGGGGAAACAAATTCACCACCCGTTGCAACAGCGGCAATGCGATCAGCATCACCGTCGAGCACGAGGCCTAAATCAATCTTTTCTTTTTTCATGCGACCCATGATCCCTTCCAAACATTCTGGAATAGGCTCAGGTTTGCTACCGTCGAATCCTGGATTAATATCACTGCGCATGATCTCCAAGCGGACACTGGTACCTTTTAAGATATCGGCCATCAACGTGCCACCGGATCCGTGCATAACATCGGTCAATACTTTATATTTTGCGGATTTAATCTTCTTTAAATCTAAATATTTGCGAATAAAAGCCACATAAGCTTTTTTAAAATCATGCATGACAATTAAGTCATTGGATTTTTTTACGTCACTCGCACCCAAATAAGATTCAACAACACCTGTAATATCTTTAGGAGCAGCGCCGCCTTGTGCGGTTTTAATTTTGATGCCGTTAAACTTAGCAGGATTGTGGCTAGCGGTGATCATGATGCCGCATACACCATTTAAGAGCGTGACGCCATAGCTTAACGCCGGCGTTGGCAGGGACGCACCGGACAAATAAACCTTTATGCCATTGCCCGATAAGACTTCCGCAAATGTACGGGCATATTCGGCAGATAAGAAACGATTGTCATACCCGACGGCAACTTTCTTTTCTGAAAACTGTGTATTGTTTTTATAAACCCAGTCAGCTGTTGCTTGTGCCACGATGCGCACATTTTCAAATGTGAACGTATCTGAAATCACCGCACGCCAACCATCGGTTCCAAATTTAATGACTTGCTTAGGATCTGCCATATACAACCCTTTCTATGCTACTGTTTGCGATATAACTGATGTTTCTTAATATAATCAATGACCTTATCGGTTGTCAAATATCGAATCGATTGTTTTGTGCGGATCAATTGCCGAACTTCCGTCGAGGAAACATTAAACCACAAACGGCTGATCGCCACAAACGATGCAATCTTTATAATCTCATCAAAATTTTTCCACTTAGGGAGCTTTTCAATATGATCATCCCCAATGATCCAAAATAACTTTGAAGTTGGATTAATGTTTTGCACTTCGCGCAAGGTATCGATCGAATACGACACGCCCTTGCGTTTGAGTTCCATGTCGCTGACTTTAAAATAGGGATTATTAGCAATGGCCAATTTGATCATATTCAGGCGATGCTTATCCTGAGAAATGGGCGACCGTGATTTATATGGGGAATGAAATACCGGCATGAAGATCACATAATCCAACTTCATCTTCACACGCGCAATTTCTGCCATCAATAAATGACCATGATGGATAGGGCTAAAGGAGCCCCCAAAAATACCAATGCGTTTTTTACTGGCGAATTTGACCATGGCCATAGATTTCGTATTTATAGCTACACAAACCTTCCAAGGCCATTGGGCCCCGCACATGAAGCTTGTCGGTGCTAATACCCACCTCTGCCCCAAAACCAAACTCAAACCCATCGGTAAATCGCGTTGAGGCATTGTGGTATACACACGCGGAATCAACCGCATTTAAGAATGCCTGCGCTTCTGTTTTACTTTTCGTTACAATCGCATCGGAATGATGTGAGCCATAAGTATTGATATGTTCAACGGCCATATCTAATCCATCGACCACACGAGCAGATAAAATTAAATCTAAGTATTCGGTAGAATAATCCGCATCCGTGACACGCTTGACTAAGTCTTTGCCAATAGCCTTAACCGCTTGATCGCCACGAATTTCACAACCTGCTTTTGACAACGCATCAATCATATCTGGTAAAAACTTCTTAGCAATGGCTCGATCAACCAAGAGCGTTTCCATGGCATTGCATACCCCTGGTTTTTGTGTCTTGGCATTGAGCACAATGTTGCGCGCCATCTTTAGATCGGCGTGACGACTGACATAAACGTGACAGACACCTTTGAAATGTTTAACCACAGGGATACGGGTATTCTCCGTCACAAAACGGATCAATTCTTCCCCACCACGTGGCACAATCACATCAACGATATTATCTAATTTCAATAATTCATGCACGGACGTCCTGTCGGTTGATTCAATCAACTGCAGTGCATCAGCCGGAATCTTTGTCTTAGCCAAAGCTTTACGTAAAACAGTATAAATCGCACGATTTGAATGCGCTGCTTCTCGCCCGCCTTTTAAGATCGCCGCATTACCAGATTGCAAACACAAGGCCGCACAGTCGCTGGTAACATTAGGACGAGATTCAAAGATAATACCAACAACACCTAGAGGCACACGCACCTTCTTAATCAATAAGCCATTAGGACGACGGATTGTTTCTAAAATAGCGCCAATCGGATCTTTAAGCTTGGCGGTTTCCTTAACGCCATCGGCCATATCTTTAATGCGTTTTTCATTTAAGGTCAAACGATCGACGAGCGCCTTGACATAGTTGGCCTTTTTCGCCAAATCTAAATCCTTAGCATTTTCTTTAATAATATAGGCTTGATTGGCAACCAAAGCTTGCGCCATGGCCAGTAGCGCCTTCTGCTTTTCTTTCGAAGCAACGCTTGCTAAATGAAAGGATGCTCGCTTAGCCGCTTGTGCTGTTTTGAGAATAGATGTGCTCATTATTTTTTCTCGACAAAATAGGTACCGACCGACTCTCGTTTTAATAATCGCAATAATACATCTGGTTCATTCCCTGCTGCAATAAACGACGGTATCCCTGCATGCGTTGTGATTTTAACGGCATCAATCTTGGTGATCATGCCGCCTTTGGCAATCTGCACATTGGCCGTGCCGGAAGCCATGGTCACAATCGCAGGTGTGATATCTTCAACAACAGGCAAAACATCTTTGCGTTGATCATAAAACCCTTTTACATCCGATAAGATCACATACATATCCGCATTAATCAATTCCGCAACCAGCGCTGATAATTTATCATTATCCCCAAATTTAATTTCTTCCGTCGCTGTTGTGTCATTCTCATTGATGATGGGCACAATTCCTTTTTTGAGGATTGCATCTAAGGTATGCTTGGCATTGGTGGATCTGGTCTTGTCATCTAAGTCATCGCGGGTCAAAAGCACTTGCGCGCATTTTAAGCGGTATTTCTTTAATAATTCTGCATACAAACGCATGAGTACAGCTTGGCCAATGGCGGCGCGTGCTTGCAAGGCACCTAAATCAGTTGGACGACGATCTTCATTGAGTTCGCCCATCCCAAGCGCGATCGCACCAGAAGAGACGATCACAACCTCTACGCCTTTTTTCTGCAAGACAGCCACTTGCTTGATCAAACGCTTTAGGTCGCCTAACTTTGCCTTCAGCTTTGTATCAACTATTTGACTAGAACCTAATTTAACAACAATGCGTTTCATCTTAGAGTAATTTCCAAATCGCCTTTATAACGTCGTCTAAACCTTGTTTTTCCGCCGCTGATATCGCGATGATATCTTTGCCATATTTGCGTTTAAAGCGTGTTAAATTCTTTTTAGCATCTGGCATGTCCATTTTATTGGCAACCAAAATACGATGCTTATGCCTTAATTCTTCACTATATAAATCCAGCTCGTCACAGATTTTTTCATAATCCTTAACCGGATCACGGCCTTCGCTGCCGGCCATATCAATGACGTGCATTAAAATCTTGGTGCGTTCACAATGCTTTAAGAACTGATGCCCTAAGCCCTTACCCTCATGAGCCCCTTCGATCAGCCCAGGTAAATCCGCCATGACAAAATTGTCACGTTTACCTGTTTCATCGACCACGATCCCCAAAACCGGTGATTTGGTGGTGAATTGATAATTGGCAACTTTAGATTTTACCTTACTTACCGCGTTGATCAAAGTAGATTTCCCAGCATTTGGAAAGCCAACTAAACCCACATCAGCGATAACTTTAAGTTCTAAACGGATGGTGCGCTTCTCACCCATGTGCGGTAATGTTGGGGTGCGGCCATTGTTATTCCCGCGGCCACCAGCACCACCCTTGGCCACCAAAACCTCGTCGCCATTGGTCACTAGATCACGGATCAATAACTCGGTGTCATGATCCCACACCATGGTGCCAACTGGAACACGCAGGACACATTTATCCCCTGTTTTACCCGTCTTATTATTGGAACTCGCATGCCCGCCGCGCTCACCGTTGTAGTGTTGCTTAAAACGGTAATCTAAGAGGGTATGTAAATTACGATCAGCCTTAATGATAATATCCCCACCAGCGCCGCCATCACCCCCATCAGGATGGGGATAGCGCATGTATTTATCACGGTAGTGGCTGGAACAGCCTTTACCACCATCTCCGGCGTGAACTTCTATGCGTGCTTGGTCTACGAATGCCATGTAACACCTCGAAATAAAAAATCCCAGAGCTCGTCTGACCATCGGTCATCTGAAATTCTGGGATTTTATAAGCTTTCCAAAAATATTAGATTGAAATCGCTTCAATCTTGATTTGGGTTAAATCCTGACGATGTCCGTAGGTACGGGCAGAATCTTTACGTTTGCGGTAATGAAACGCCACAACTTTTGGTGCACGTGGGTGAGCGATAACTTCACCTGTGACCTTGGCACCCTTAACCGCAGGTTGACCAATTTGAACTGTCTTACCGTCGGAAACTAATAACACATCAAAATTAATCTTTTCGCCAACCTTGGCATCCACGCGGTTTGCGCTAATGGTTTCGCCGATGGCTACTTTGTATTGTTGATTTTTTAATTGGACAACTGCAAACATGATAAACCCCTTACGTTAACGTTTCAATAGAAGCACCAATTATACATAAAAAGCCAAAAAGGTCAAAAGGAATATTTGAGCTTAGTCAATTTTGACTTTGCCACGGCCTTCGCAATATGGACAGGCATGGAACTTCAGAGACTCAATGGTTTTCCCTGTTCTAGCACGGGTCATTTCAACCAAGCCCAATTGGGAGATGCGATTGACCTCTGTTTTGGCATGGTCTCTGAGCAATTCTTCACGCAAGGCACTGACAACTTTACGTTTATGGTCTTCACGGGTCATGTCAATGAAGTCAATGACAATGATACCGCCCAAATCGCGCAAACGCAATTGACGGGCAATTTCTGGAGCAGCTTCCATGTTGACCGCAAACGCGGCATCTTCAGGACTACCCTTGGTCTTAAATCGACCGCTGTTGACGTCAACAACGATCAACCCTTCCGTTGGTTCTATGACCACATAAGCACCAGACTTTAAATATACTTTTGTTTCATAAATTTTCTCAAGTTCTTGAGCGACATTCTTATCTTCAAAGATGGGCTTTGGACCTGCATGATAATGAATCTTGTCGACCATTTCTTTACCAGCCAATGTTTCAGCAAACTTGCGCAGCTTAACATACTCCTCTTGGCTGTCTATGATCAATCGGCTAACTTCGTCTTTAAGCAAATCACGCACGACTTTCCAAATTAAATCATATTCTTTATACACCAACGCAGGCGGTTGCTTTTGTTTTCCTAAAGCTCGAATCTTATCCCACATGGCTGTTAAAAACTTAGCATCGCGGGTGATTTCCTTTTCTCCGATATCAACCGACGCTGTGCGCACAATAAAACCACCGCTGCGGACAAAATTAAAGGAACGCAAAATATCGCGCAAACGTTGGCGCTCTTCTGGCTTCTCAATCTTTTTAGAAATACCATTGTTCTTATCGAGTGGCATATAGACGACAAAACGACCCGCCAAACTAATATGCGTCGTCAAACGCGCACCCTTGGTACCAAAAGGATCCTTCACCACTTGAACCAAAACTTCTTGATCTTTCTTTAGTGGTATATCATTCTTTGGTTTTGCAGGCGCCGCCCCTTCCACTTTTTTATCTTTGGGGATAAACATATTAAGCAAACGCTGCCCCATGGAAGGCTCTTCTTCAATCTTTTCAATATCTTTGAGGAACGGATTATCAGCATCCGTTAAATACAAGAAGCCGTTTTTTTCCTGACCAATATTAACGAAAGCCCCATTGATCGACGGTAAAATGGATTCCACCTTACCTTTATAAATATTACCCAACATCGATTGATAACGATCAAGCTCTATATAAAAATCATCGAGCCTGCCATCTGACAAAATTGCCACACGGCGTTCACCATCTGCCACATGAATTAAAATTTCCTTAGACACAAATACACTCCTTCTTTAAAGAATTAACGTTCGTTCTTTAGAACAGACAGGGTTATTTCTCAGTAACGGCAGCGATGGCTTCTTTCTGCTTACCTGGGATGATGATGTGCGGAGTTAAGAAAACTAAGAGTTCAGTTTTTGACTTTACCGTAGAAGTTTTCTTAAATGCTTCGCCAAGGATAGGCATGTCACCTAAAAAGGGCACCTTGCCCTTGGTGAACTCTGTTTTATCCTTGATCAACCCTGCAATAACCAATGTCTGTCCATCTTCAATCATGACCTTTGTTCTTGTTTCTTCGACACTTAATTGAGGCAATGATGTGTTCTCAACCGTCACCGTCCCCGTAATATCCGTAATCACAGGATGTAATTCCAATGTCACCATCCCTGGGTTATTAACGTGTGGTGTTACCTCAAAAATGATACCGATATCTTTGTACTCCCAACCTGAAACTTGCATCTTACCTTGATCTGCATTATATGTATAATTCGGAATTGGATATTGGGTTCCAACGACAATCTTTGCTGGTTGATTATCAAGCGTGATGATCTTTGGATTAGATAAAATATTGGTATCTGTTTTACTGCTTAGCATTTGAAAAACTGCTGATACTGTGGTCGCATCCAGTGTGCCTAACGTAAAGGTTGAAGTTGGTGCGGCTGCAGGCGCTGGTAACAAATTACTGGCATCAGAAATATTCCAAGGTAAAGCTAAGGAACGCTTAGAACCTGTGGCACTAGCCTTAATTGCCCAATCAACACCTAATTTATCATCAGTCCCCAGCGTCGTCTCAACAACCTTGGCTTCAATCAAAACTTGAGGCGTTACGGAATCTAATGTTTTAATGACCGTGTCAATCAACTCTAAGTTGCTTGAAACTTCACGGATAATCAATGCATTGGTGCGGGCATCAAAGTTAATTGTTCCCTTAGGGCTTTTGATCTTATTAATTGAATCCATGATGTCTGATGCCTTGGCGTAACTTAATAAATAGGTCTTTGTCACCAATGGCTCTTGTTCTTGCAGGGCCGCCGTATCTTCGCGATGCTTCTTTAAAGAATCGATCGGCATAACGGTGATGATATTGCCTTGGCGTTCATAGCCATAACCATACGTCGACAAAATAACATCCAAAGCTTTTTTCCATGGCACATCATTTAATTGAATGGTCACTGTGCCTGTTACTTCTGGCGTGGTCACAACGTTTGTCCCGCTCTTATAAGCCAAAACTTTTAATACATTGCGAATATCAACATCTTGAAAATTCAATGAGACCAAACCTGTATCTGCCACAGGTTTTGTAGTAGCGGCAATTGAGACAGGTTCCTTCGTTGTTGGCGCAACTGCAGGGGCTGTTGTTGCATCTGTCTCTGGCGCTGGCGTACCTGAAAGAGCCACTTCTTTAACGGAAACATCTTTTTTTACATAGGATGATGTAAAATCAGACATATTATCTAAAGGTTGTGCATTCTTATTATCTTCTGCGAAAACCACCGTCGACATTAATAACACACACAACAATATGGAAAATGAGCTTAATCGCATCATTATCCTCCTTTTTTGATATTCAATGTAAAACCTTGGCCATCTTTTAGCAAAATCACATGATCACTGGCGACAGATTGAACTTGATACGCACCTATCGGATCGCCCACCTTTAATACTTTCCCATTAATAATCACGGCGCTGTTTCCGCCTGGATCTTCTAGAATGCCTTCCAGTGTCATATCTGATACTGTTAGATCTGAATCATATATTTGCACAGAGCCCGTCGATGTAACCAATGGGTTAAACGGATCGTGCTTATCATGAGGATCATACACAAAGACATCCTCGGCGAAAGTCACCATTGTATAAAGGATCATCATAGCCACAATAATGCTTAAGGCAATCCCTTTTTTCATTTAACCGCCTCCAAAGGCTTCTCGGCAACAATCACTTTCAATGTGGCTGTAACCGCAATAGGAGCATTCTGCTTATCACTACCTTCCATGCGTAGATCTTTTACTAAAAACATGATATTCGACGCTTCAAGTGCACTTAAAAATTGTCCGAAATTATGATAGGCACAATGAGCCATGATAACCACAGGTACTGCAAAGTATTTAACCCCACCAACGGTTGTAAAATCTTCTTGCCCCTCTCGTGATGGGGTGATCTGATCGATGGTTAGCTGCGCCGCTGCAGCGACTTTACTGATATCATCAACTACTAACGACAATTCTTGCACCGGTCGAACTTTTGATTGAATCTTATTAAAATCTTCTTTGAGCTTAACCAAGGATGACTTAATAGACCCAAGCCTTGCTTGATCTGCTTCAAGTTTAGCAATATCATCGTCAGCTTTCTTAATCCCTGCCGTCATGCCGCTTAAGGTTTTAATTTCAAACTGCATGATTGCAAAATAATCTATGGCGACAATCAGCAACAAAACTCCAGCAAAAACGCCTAAACGGATCTTTATATCCAGCGCATTAAAACGACCAATGATATCTTCTATTGAAACTTTACTTGCCATACGTCTCCTAAAACCTATTTTACTTTCGCTGTAATACTAAACTTTGATATGTCAACAATGCCACGCTTTTCACGATTGACATTATTAATATCGATAGAACTAAAATCTGTCATAAAGAAAGCATCTTTTCGAAGCGTGCCCACAAAAGCATTTACGGTTGTCATATCACTTTGAACTTTTGACACGGCATAACCTTCAATTGTCAGACTCTTTGCATCAACTGTAATCTTTTTTAACCACATCCCCTTGGTAACTGCGTCGCTGATGATGTTAAGCTTGCGCGACCAACCCGTAGATTTGGTGACAACCGCATTCTTTATTCCTGTAACCTTATTTCGAATATCGGTCGATTCTTTGTTGATATCGTCAATGGATTTTCGTGCAGGCTGCATCTTTTCCCAAACAGCTTTTTTGGTTGCAATGACAATGCCTTTGTACCCACAAAATAATCCCAAACCAATATTGGTCAAGATTAACAAGATAAGAACCGAACCCCCTACTCCTAAGGTTATCTCAGACGGAATATCAATGGATACTGAGGATAATCCTGCTTGCTTACGCATACCTGAGGGCAGTAAGTTAATATCGATCATGATTTCACCAATCCTAAACCAATGGCCGCACCAAGTTGTGTAGAATAATTCTTAACATCAGAACCTGCAACCGCTGGACTAAACTTTAGATCATTTAACGGATCCCAGCGCTTGACCGTGATGCCAATTTGTTTTCCGACGATAGTTTCAATACCAGAAATCAATGACCCACCACCAAATAAAAACAATTCATCAATCAAAATGTTGCGTTCTGTCATGAAATAGTCTAAAGACAAACGAATCTCAGCAACCAAATTACTGACCGCCGCTTCACACGCCTCTTGCACTTCCGGCTTTTGTAAAGATTCTGGATCGAGCTTCAAACTTTCTGCCTTATGCGAATCCACACCTAGGATATTGGCAATTTGCTGGGTGATCTCGTGGCTGCCGATAAAAATGTCACGTGTGAATCGAGGAGAGAAATCTTTGACAACAAGCAAACTACTTACAGCACCACCGAAATCTAAAATAGCCTTTGCCTTATCTGTAGTCGGAGAGACAGGCCCTAAACGTTCAAAAGCATTGGCAACCGCCAACGAATTAACCGTGATGCGATTAAGCGAAACACCCACTTCTTTAAATAAATTAATGCGCTCATCGACAATTTCTTTCTTTACAGCAACGACCAAGACAGACATTTTTTTATCTTTTGGTCTTTGCTCTAAAATGGCGCAATCGGTGTAAATGGTTTGAGGGTCGAAGGGGAAATATTTATCAAGTTCAAAAGCAAAAGATTTACGTAAATCTTCTAATGGCATGATTGGCATATCAACATAACGGATTAGTGTTCCTTTACCAGAAACAGACGTCACCGTCACAACATTGCCTGTAAAACTCACCTTGGATTGCAATTTGACAAGCGCATCTTTTATATTGCCATTCTCTATGCGTTCAACACCCCACGCACTTAACTCTAAACCCGACGATAGTGGTGAAATCTGCACAGCTTTAACAGCACTTGTCCCAATGTCTATACCAACAACCGGCAAGCGTGGCGGTTTAGGCACATATTGGTCTAAGAATGAAACGTAGTTTTTAAATAAGTTATTGAAATTCATATGTTAACGTCATTTTAACAGACAAAAATAAAAATACGCGAAACAAATCAAATTTTTTGCCACATGACTATTTTAACAGCCCAATCAGATGGATTCTCAACAGTAACATACGCTTCAATTGTCTGACGTGAATCCCCAACAACACCAACGGATTTTATCCAAATCTTATCTGTAGCACCTTCGATATTTTTTAAAGTCACAACAAATGAGCCCTTTGCTTCATTGGTTGATGGAATAAAATCATAGTATGCCTCATGGCCCTGTGTAACAACATTGCCATTGATCGTACCATCATACCAATTGGAATTGCTGCGATAATCTGACCTCAATTCACTAATCGCCTTCTCAAAACCAGCTTGAGCTAACGCAGATGCTTGTTCGGTCTTTACTTGACGTGTTGCACTTAATCGATCGTTAACCATCATAGTGACAAATGATGCGCTAATCGCAAGCAATGACACAATGACATAAAATGCCATTAAAATCATTGATCCTTGTTGTGTTTGAATTCTCATATTAATTATGCATTAAGATGATAAAATCTAAACTTCCCTCATACGCTTCATCCGCAGAGCGGCCTGTTTTCTCTCTCGTTGTAACATGCACCTGCACAATATTAGGCGAAGCCACTTCCCTTCGGACATCAAAGCCTACAATATTCTGTGAGACTGGATTACTTACGCTCCCCTTAGTTCTTATCAATCGATGCCCGTCGGAACCTCCCAATGCGTAAGACATTGTATCCCCCCAGACAATGGCACCGTCTACAATGGAGTCTGCCCGTTTAAACGTGATCGTGTGATACCACGTACCATCCGCAGGAACATCTGTTAAGGTGACGGCTCCGGACTGGTTTAAATCAATTTTCATCCAACTCTCTACTCTACGTAAATTTTCTGCCATGTTAACTCTGGCACTATTTGTCAACCACGAATCCCAACCAACATGACACAACATAAACGAGACCCCTAAGACAATGCCGAAAAATGAAAGTGATAGCACCGCTTCAACCATGGTCATCGCTCGAGAGTTCTTTAGTCCTACACAGGTCGACATATTATCTCTTTGCTATATACGTTGTTAGCGTAGCTACCGAATCTAATTTATTATTATTGTTTACATCCTCGCCACCTTCAAGAATACCATCTAAGTTCTGATCTTCTCCTACCACACGATTATTCTTGTTCATATAACTAACGTCGATCGTTATTATTAATAATACAGGGTTTGTCTGGTCGATCGTCACAACCCCCTTACCTCTTAAATTGATTAAATCAAAAGTATTTCCTATATCTCCGCCTTGGGAATATTTTGTGACAATCTGGTCAAAGTTAGTATTCTGAATTTCTTGGAGTTTATTGCGTGCTTCAACAATGGCTTTAGATGTATTTGTTGATATATCGCCCAACACAGAGGCCATAATAAACATTTCTTCAATTCCAACAACAATGACGGCAAGGATACTTACAGCTAAGAGGAGCTCTACAAAAGTAAACCCTGCACCACGTGGGTACAGGGTTTGTACGGATGATTTGATCCGACGGAAAAGCATAAAGTTATTTCTTCATTGGGATAGCAGCTAATGTTATTTCAACAACGATGGCCTTGCGTTTCCAATAAAAGAAACTTAATTCATATTTTGTATCTTGGTCTGGGCTAAACTCAACCCCTTCCATGACTGAATTCTTATAGTTGTGTGGCGCGCTCATCGACATATCTAAATACCCTAATTTACTAATCTCATTCTTAAAACCACCACCCAACATGTTGCAAAACTCACCTGCAGCATCCATCATGGACGCATCATCTTCATCTTCCGATACAGAGAAACCAAGACTTTTAAATAATTTCCCAGCATTCTCGAAATCAATATATAAAACCAATGCCCCTTTGGCACGTTTATGAGCTTCTAAATCTTGCGGGTTTAAGTAATAATTCACAACAGAAACATAAGAAGGCGCATTAAATTTTTCCATCCCCACACAACGCATACGGCCATTGTATTCAATGATATCCACTTCTTTTGTCTGCATTGGTTCGGTCGCTGTAACACCACTCATCGTGCCTAAAACTTCTTCGGTTACACCCATCATGGTGGTCATCAGGACTTGGGGATCAACACCCTTACCGCTAGCCATAAACACTCCCTATCTTGTTATCTTTAAAACGAATATTTTTACTTTAACCTTAATATTAAATCATAGCTGGCATTCTATGCCTTTTCAACAGCTAGATTCTTTTATTTTCTTACATACGAAATGATGGCTGCTTTTAATTTATTCATTTCAATTGGCTTTGTTAAAAAATCATTCATGCCAGCACTATAGGCTTTCTCTTGATCTTCCTTCAAAGCAGCTGCTGTTAAAGCGATAATGGGAATATCTTTGCTAATTTCAGCACGAATAATCCGCGTTGCGTCCACACCACCTAAGACGGGCATTTGCATATCCATCAGACATAAATTAAAATTCGTATCATTGCGCAATATATCTACAGCTTCTTGACCATTATTAGCATACACACCTTGACAGCCGAACATCCCAAAGAATGCTTTGATCAATTGCTGATTGGGCATACTATCATCAACAACGAGCACGCGAACGCCTTTAAGATCCACGTTATTGGCTGCAACTTTAACTTCGACTTTAGTTTGTGCTTGCCCAGGTGATAATAGAACTGTAAATATAAAATCACTGCCTTTACCCTGTTCTGATTCAACCCAAATCTCACCAGACATCATACCGGCTAAATTTTGGCAAATGGTAAGACCCAAACCAGTTCCCCCAAATTTCCTCGTTGTAGAACTATCTTCCTGCGTAAATGGCTCAAAAATAGCTCTTAGCTTCTCTTTTGCAATGCCAATACCCGTATCTGATACTTTGAAACGCAAACCTTGTTTACCTTCTTTATCTAAAACTTTTTCTCGGTCGATCGTTAAACGAATGTGCCCCTCTTTGGTAAACTTGGCGGCATTGCTTAAAAGATTAACAATGATCTGTCGAATGCGCGTAGGATCCCCTTTATACCATGCACCAACCTCTGGCTTAATGTCAAACTGCAACTCAACTGGCTTTCCTGAAACCTTTTCTTTTACAATGTTAAATGTACTTTCAACCAATTCTTTAACATTAAAATCAATTGATTCAAGGTGCACATGACCCGCTTCAATCTTAGAAATATCTAGGATATCGTTGATGATCGATAACAACAACTCACCGCTGGTTGTGATGGTTGTTAAATATTTCTTTTGATCTTCATCTAGGCTAGACTGACGCAAAAGATCTGAGAAACCCAACACAGCATTTAAAGGAGTTCGAATTTCGTGACTCATATTTGCCAAAAACTGACTCTTCGCTTTACCCGCAATCTCCGCATCATGACGTGCGACTTGCAAATCTTCCATGATATTTAAATTTGCCGCTTGCATTTTTTCAAGATCTATTGATTTTTGAATGATCTGCTTATTAATGGCTTCAAGCTCTGCTAGACGCTTTTGCTGTTGCGCTAAGATTTCTTTTTCTTTATCTCGCAACGACGCATCGCTTTCCTTAATTTTTAGTGCCGACTTCTCCATAGCTTCAAGCAATCGATTGATCGTCAATGCAACAGCAGAAAACTCATCTTGTCCTTTAGCATCCAATCTAAAGGTTATAAATTGCTGCTCTTGCTGTTTGGTCAATTGGGCTATCTCTTGACCTAACTGCGTTAATCGCTTAATGAGCAGTTCATTTAACACAATGATCATAACGACAATAAATATTCCTGCGGCAATAAGTAAGAATACACCAATCGTTCTAATTGTTTTCTGTGCTTGCCCATGAATATCCCTCTGTAAGATGACTTTAAATATAAAAGCCGGATTACCAAAATAATCATTGGTTAATAAATACCCTTCTAGAGTATTATCATCAACAATACTGACATGCATTGGCGAAGGATTAGATGTTGCAACTTTTTCTATAGATAAAGGAAATTTAACTGTCTTAGAAAGATTTTGAACTTGAGTATCCGTTAGTTTCTTCATAAAAACAAGGGTCCCATGACTTGGACCCGTGTGGTCGCTGGTTAATATCGGGCGAGCTACAAACACTACAGGTTTGCCTTGGGACATCAACACACCAGAATGGATATCGTCGAGATCTTTAAACTTTAATAAATCACTCCCTGGAGCAAAGAGTTTCTTTAGATCAGGATCAAATGGCTTTTCTTTGTCTTCATCAACATCATAATGCTTACTCCACACCTCTTCATCTTTGTCATTTAAGTACAACATGTAATCAATTCTTAAGTTACTAAAAGAAACATTGCCTAAATTAGAATCAATAAAAGGCTCGTTTTTATCCACGACAAATTGGTACATATCCGACCATACAGCCCAATCTGCGCTCTTTGAAATCAAGCCAACTTCCATGGCCTTATATGCTTCTTGAACACGCAACACATTATCATTAGCCCATTGACGCTCCACATCACCAAAACCTCTGGCAATAAAAGATGACATCAATAAATAAACTCCGGCTAACAAACCGATGAGCGATACGGTGACGATGATGATGGTGCGTCGTTTTAGTGACATATAAAAATTAAGCCGAACCCTTTTGTTGATTTTGTAAAATTTGTAATTGTTTCTTTAATTCACTCATGCGCAACTCTCGGTCAACCATTAAACGATTCATGCGTTCTAACGTTGCCGCTCGTTGACGATCCAATTCTTGCTGCTTCGCAAGTTCAGTAATATCACGACAAAAACAGCTGTAAGATCGACGCTCATTTACTTTAAATTCAGAGAACGATGCTTCCATCATAATCTTATGACCATCGTGATGCACCATTTCTAAGGTTTGGCGTACTCTCTGATTAACGATCGCTGGCAATGATAACCCTTGTTGTTTCTGTATGGGCAATAAATGGCTCACAAAGTTCTTACCCTTTACTTCCTCTAATGTTCGTCCTAAGATTTGCTGAGCCTGCTTATTCCATTCTGTAATACGCCCATCCTCATCCATTAAGATAATGATATCCAAAGCGTTATCAATCACCGCTCTAAAACGCGCTTCACTTGCTTTTAACTCAATGCGACTAGCTTCAACCTCGTTATTAATATTCAACAATTCTTGATTCTTTTTCTCCAGCGTCATGGTCATTTGATGTGCCATCTTTTCAGCTTTTTCATTAAGTTGGGTTGAATTATAAAAAACAATGAAGATAAAAAATGTCAACAATATGCAAATACCTAACCCGACATAAGGGCGCCACGTATAAACAGAAGGTTTTAAACCAGAGAACCTCAACACCCAGGTTTGACCAAATATTTCAAAAGGTTTTTGAGTCACAAACTTTGATTGCTCGTTGGTGTTAAGATATTTCTGGTTATCATAAATTAAATTCTGTTGGTTCAAATCCTTATCTTCAAAGACTTCCAACTGAATGTTATCCAATAACTTAGCCATATTCCGTTCAATAAATTCCTTTACACGGATTGGCATATATACAAACCCAAACAAATGAAGCTTACGATCCTCTAAAGTTTCATGTATCGTATTATTCACATAAACAGGATAATAAACTAATATCGCACTACTATTCGCATCTTGAACAAGCTTCACACTACGAGTCATTACTTCTTGGTCATTAGCATATGCTTGCTGCATTGCTACCTGCCTTCTTGTCTCGGAGAACATGTCATAACCAAGGGCTTTTTCATTTAATTCATTTTGTGGTTCTAAATAAATGATAGGCGTTTGTTGAGAGTGATTTGACTGAGGCCAAACTTTAAAATTTACCAAACCATCATTTTGAACCAAAGTTTCTAACTCAGGAATCGCTTCAGCGTTTACCCATCGTGCAAAACCTAGCCCAAGAATACCAGGTTGAGCATTATTTAATATGATTGAGTTACTAAACTGCTTCCATTCATCTCGCTCTACACTCTTAGATGCCTGAAATAACCCTCGGCCAGCATGCAAGATAATACGAATATCATCGGTACGATTTTTAAAGGTGGCACAAATGACATTGACTTGATTCTCGAAATGGTGGGCTGCTTCAATGTCTTCTTGTTCTTTCATCGCATTAAAAACTGAGAAGCTAAAAAAAAGGAGCAAGCATAAAACAACCCACGGGATGATTTTAAGGAGAAGAGGTCTTGGCGTCGTAGATGTCATGGGATCAAGGCAATGAGTTCATTATAGAGTGAACTAAATTGACTAGAATCTGCAGCTTTTCCTGCTAATTCAATTTTCTTTCCTACTTCAGAAATCTCTATTAATCTTAAATTTGCTGCAGATCCTTTAATACCGTGGCCTATCTTAGCCACCGCGACGGCGTCATTGGCTGCAATCGCAGCTTTTAGCGGTTCAATTTTAGTGCGTGTTTCTTCGTAAAATGACTGCACAATTGCATCATATACTTCTTCAGGAATACCACCTAATGCTTCAAGAATTTCTTTTTTATCCATCATATCTCCATTACGCAGGCAAAGCTTTCTTAACCGCTGAAATAACACGATCTTCTTCAAACGGTTTTACAATATAATCGACCGCGCCAATCTTAATGGCTGACATCAATGAATCACGTTGATCAATGGCGGTCACCATGACCACTTTAGCGCTTTTATCAAATGCTAAAATCTCACCCAATGCCTCTATACCATCTTTCTCTGGCATGGTGATATCCATGGTAACAAGATCCGGTTTTAATTGTTTATACTTTTCAACCGCTTGGTTACCATTGCCAGCTTCACCGACGATCTCATATTCATAATGCTCTAAAATATCCTTGAGCATCAGACGAATGATCGGCGCATCATCGACAATTAAAATTTTCTTAGCCATACGTGCCCCCTTCTTAAAACTTACTTTTCAATCTTGTAATGTTTACGATTATCCAACGCTAATTTCTTTAAATTCTCAGACGTTACCATCATTGCATCTGCTTGTTTATCGATTGTTTTTAACACTTCCAAGAATTCTGATTTCTGACCCGCTGATAATGTTTGAACCTTATCTTTTAAAACATCCAGTGCGGCCACCATTACAGATAGCGGTTGGTTAATGCTATTGGCCATTTCACCGGCAACTTCTAATACTTTGCGGTGTACTTGTGCTGTCTGGGCATCTAAGTGCACGCGGATACGACCAACCACCTCATTTTTACTAACCCCCTTATGAATAAAATCATTGGCGCCAGCTTTAAGCAACTTAACTTTTGTTTCTTCCGTCTCATCTGAGGTGATGATGATCACGATGACGTGAGATAATTTGCTGTCTTTACGAACTTGCAACAAAAAATCATAGCCATCCATATTAGGCATCAAATAATCACATAAGGCTAAATCAAAATCATTCTTTTTCAATGCCGCCAATGCTTCTTGACCATCCGCAGCTGTCTCGACAACAAACCCTGCTTGAGTTAACAAATATTTAAATAAATCTCTATCTGTTTTTGTATCATCAACAACCAATATCCGATTCAATGATTTTGATTGGGCTGCGCTCATACCATTACCCCCATCCTAGTTAGTCGTGCTTTCCTATTTTGAACAGTCAATAAAATATCTTCAAGCACTTGCAATCTAAAAGGCTTAAACAAAAAGTCATAAGCACCCAAAGATAAACATTCCATGGCCATTTCTTGGCTCGCGTATCCTGACATCATGATCACAGGACTCAAATCTCCGCGATTCTTAACAGATTTTAATAAACTTACACCCGATATATTATCAAGACAAACATCGACGATCATGGCATCAAAAACATTTTCTTCAATAGCATCTAAAGCTTGTGCCACATTGTATACACCAACGACATGATGCCCACGACGTGACAAATATGATTTTAAATACGACACCATATCTTTATTATCATCAACCACTAAAATATTTAGGTCATTGCTCATGCTTTACCTCCCGCGAATTCCAAGATTTTATATGAACCCGGCATGGGGATCACAAAAATCCGGCAAGGCAAATTCATTTTGATGACTTCAAATCGGCTTTCCATAATCAGGATCTTATTATCTTCTGACGCCGCATCAAAAATCAATTCTTGAAATAATGTCGCAGCAAAATCATTGAACACCATCGGTGGCGATGGTTTTAAGCTCATTTGAAAATTATTTGAAAACGTATTGGCTACCGCACTGGCTAAGATATTCCCAATTTCTTGAATCGTACTTGAAACGTACATATCAAATTCTTTGGTTGTCCCAGGTGTGCGACGCATGAGCAAATCCGTTAAGGTGTAAGCACCAGGTGTATCGACATAAAATAAAAACTTAAACGGCGCATCCCCCCACAGATCTACGAAAGATCCAATAACCTCTTCGTTTTCTCGACTAAGTTCAGCAGAAATATCGGCCACATCGACCATGGTGATGCGTTTGAGTTCAATGGATGCGCCAGCCTTTAACATCTTAGACAATGATTGAGATGCCTTGTCAATGCTTTGCTCCGCAACCAACTGGACCGCACGGCTAATGGATTCAGATGACATATTAAAACTCCTGAGTTTCTTGACCGAAAACACGGCACAAGACTGATCCGTCTTCTAAGTCAAAATCAATTTGATACCCTTTTTCGCCACCTGTTCTTGCGGCAATGATTGGTATATGTAAATTCTTAAGGACAGCGCGCACAGACTCTTCGTTGGTCTTACCAATATTTAATGAGATATTCTTAAGAACACTGGCTCCACCAAAAATCTTTGCAGTCAATTGCCTTGGATCAACATCCATACAATTTCTTAATTTCTGAAACTAATTCTTCAAGACCGCTATCAGCATATTTAGCTGCACGAAATGCTGGTTTATCACGATATTCCGACGCATATGGCAACATGCAATGCAACATCCCACCCACTTTAGTGCTTGGATGATACAAACAAACTCCAACGCAAGAGCCCAAATTGGTTCTCACTAAGGCTGGGCCTTTACCAATCTTAATGTCTCCAATACCAACCGCTAATAACGGCACTTCAGTCATAAGCATACGCCTTCTTTCTGTTATACAGCCCGCATGATCGCCATAACATCCAAAATCAATGCAATGTTACCATCGCCCAAAATAGAGGCTCCACTGATACCTCGCACATTAGCAAAATAATCTGGGAAAGATTTAATGACAATTTCATCTTCACCAATTAGACGATCAACACCAATACCTGCTAACTCACCATTGGCTGTTATAACAACGATCTTTCTATCTGCATCAACTTTCACATCTGTCTTATCCGTACCTAAGATATTAGACATTGACAATAAACTTAACGCATGCCCACGTAATTTGATCATTGGAACCCCGTCGACAGAATAAACATCCTTAGGTCCAATCTTAATGATCTCAGAAACAGATTCCAGCGGCAATGCATACACTTGTTTATTAATCACCACCAGCAACGCTTGAATGATAGCGAGCGTTAAGGGGATTCTTAAAACAAACTTTGTGCCTTTGCCTAATTCCGTTTCCACATCAACTGTTCCACTTAACGACTCAATCATTTTTTTAACAACATCCATCCCCACACCGCGACCTGAAAGACCTGTTACTTTTTCTGCTGTGGAGAAACCTGGTAGAAAAATAAGATTTAACTTTTCCTTATCGGTTAATTTAGATGCTTTCTCTTCCGTTAAAATGCCTTTTTCAATGGCCTTTTTAGCAATGCGATTTACATCGAGACCTTTACCATCGTCGATGATCTCAATACAAATGCTATTACCCTGATGAACGGCGCGCAACTTGATTGTCCCATATTCTTTTTTACCAGCCGCTAGACGATCTTTCTTGCTTTCAATACCATGATCAACGGAATTACGGATCATATGTGTTAAAGAATCTGGAAGTGAATCAATGATCTTTTTATCCAATTCCGTATCTTCACCATAAAGCTCTAAATTAATTTCTTTACCCAACTCTTTGGAAATATCTCGCACCAATCTCTTAAAACGGCTAAACACGCCTTCAATAGGCACCATCCGCGTTTGCATGACGGCACTTTGAATATCCGACGATAACTTTCCAAGCAAAGATGTAGCTTCATCTAATCCATAAACTTTCGCACCAACATCTTTTGATGAGAAAGAACCTTGAGCAGCAACTAAATTGCTCTCCATCGTCGATAAAATCTTTTGAATCTTATCACCTTCCATGGATGTAACGTTCTTTCGAACTAAACCTTTAACATTTTCAATATCCGCATTTAACTGTCCCAAACGATTTGCTGATTCGCGCATATGAAAAACTTCATTATTAAACTCACTGACTAACTGCGCAAAACGAGCACGGGTGATAACTAATTCTCCCGCTAAATTCATTAAACCATCTAGTTTTCTAGCATCCACCTTCATGGTTGTAATTTCAACAGGTCCTTTTGCACCACTGGCAGCTGGCGCTGCGCCTGCAGGTGCTGCCGGGGCAGGTGCCGCAGCTGCTACAGGCGCTGCAACAGGCTGATTCAAATCAGAAAATTCTTCTTTAGAAATTTTCACGATATCCACCTCGTCGACTGATAAAAAGTTTTTAACATCATTCTCTTGATTCGGAGTGGCATATAAAATATGAACAATCACATCTTGAGGATCTTCAGGGACCGCATTAAAAGCAGGAACGGCAACAATGATTGTCCCCATCTTCTTTAAACGCTCTTCAATGATCGCAGCTTTTAAACCTTTAATAGCTTTCTTTTGAATAGAAACAGTGGCCTTATAAACTTGATTGCTTGCGCTTAAGGCAGAACGAATCTTTCCCTTAATCTCATCTGATAAATTGGCAGCAAAAGGGTCAGCAGCCGTAGTCGACGGTGTTGCTGAAGCAGCAACAGGTACCGCACCAACAGCCTTGGTCTGAAAATCTTTTAAGAATGCGGTAAGATCTTGCTCTTGATACACTCCCTTTCGAAGGGCATCAAGTGCATTCTTAATCCAATCAATCCCTTTAAATAATAATGTGAGAATTTCCGGAGATGGTTTTTGGCTCTTTGTCCGTAGATCAGACATTTGATCTTCCATCTTATGAGCAACACTTTCAATCCCCTTACACTTAATAACCCCCGACGATCCTTTTAATGTATGTGCTAAGCGAAACAATTCATTAAGTTGATCTGGATTAAAATTGCCTTTTTCAATCTCCATGATAATTTCATTGAACCGTTGCACACAACCATCAGAATCTTCCAAAAATGCGGGCATAAATTTAGAAATATCAGCGGCGCGTTCTTTTTGCTCTTGAGCTGAAGGCGCAGGCACAGGCTCAGGCGCTGGCGGAGGTGGCGCAACGGCTGCAGCAGCAGGAGCTCCTTCACCTGTTAAAACAGACTTAATCTTATTGATGACGTCGCTAACATCCATCACGTCGCTACCTTCATTACGCAATTTGTCTAACAAGGTATTTAAAGAATCAAAGGCCGCAAACAAGACTTCAATGATCCCAAGCGTTAGTTGCATTTTCTTGTTACGCACACGGTCAAGCAATGTTTCCATCTCATGCGTTAAATGGCTTAGGTTTTCAAAACCCAACATCGAGGCTGAACCTTTGATGGTATGCGCTGATCGAAACATGGTGTTGATTTGATCATTCGCAACTTCGCCGTTAGCTTTGATGATATCTTCAGCTGAAAGTAAAAGTTTATTTAGTGTTTGAATGTGCTGATCGCTCTCAGATAAAAACTCAGCCACTATTTCTCTTTTATCATCTTCCGACATTTCATATGCTGCTGACATACTTTATCCTCCCTGTGTTCCACAAACTTTCATAACACCCTCTGCCATGCGGTCAATCGGTAACTGTACATCAACAGCCCCTGCTTCATAAGCCGTCCGAGGCATACCATACACCGTCGATGTAAATTCATCTTGACCTAACACATATGCACCCTTTTGGTGCATTGAAACCAAACCTTCAGTACCGTCATTACCCATGCCAGTTAAAATAATACCCAAAGCGTTCTGACCATAATACTGTGCAATGGATCCGAAAAGAACATTACAACTAGGACAAAAACCATTGACCTTGTCATGTCCTGCAAATTTTATCCTCAAACGCGCCCCATCTTTAACGACCTTCATTTGCGTACCACCTCGACCTAAATAGACGCTTCCTGTTGTGACAATATCGCCATCTTCAGCTTCCTTAACATTCATTTTTGATAAACCATTGAGACGATCAGCAAAACTTTTTGTAAAAAATTCAGGCATATGTTGTACCCAAACAATTGGGGGCGTTTTTTCTGGTAACTTTGGAATCAAAGCCATAGCCGCTTGTACCCCACCCGTCGATGAACCCAAACCAATCAAATCAATATTGCGCGTCGCAACAGTTTCTATTGATGCATCTGAAGAAGCCGTACGTTTAGGCGTTTTTTCAGTTAACATAAACGTTCGGCGAAATGCGATCATTTCAATCTTACGGATCAAGGATTCTGCCACTTCTTCTAAGCGATTGACATTGCTCGATGGCTTTAACATGAAATCAACCGCGCCATATTCCAAGGCTTTGATAGTCACCGCTGCACCTTCTGAGGTCAAAGAACTAAACATCACAATCGGTAATGGCGCTTCCTGCATGATCCTACGCAATGCTTCCAAACCATTCATGACAGGCATTTCACAATCTAAGATCATTAAATCAGGCTTTTGCGTCTTGGCAAATTCCAAAGCTTCTTTGCCGTTCTTCAACTGACCAATAACTTGAATTTTTCCTGACGACTCTAAAACTTCTTTAATGATTTGTCTTAAAAAGGCTGAATCATCAGCACATGCTACTTTTATCATTGCTTAATAAATATTCCCGATTCTATTAACTTTAATCCTGTTCGGATATCGTTTAAATTTTCAGACAAGCTTATAAAAAAATACCCTTTAGGTTTGATACTTGGCTCTAATAAATTAACTACTTTTTCTTTTATGTCTTTATCAAAATATATGAGGACATTGCGTAAGAAAATAATATCCATATTCTTTAAAGGCGCCGTGTGCTGCAAATTATGCTCGAAAAATGTCACCTTACGTTTGATCTCGTCGCTAACAACATACTCAACACCATCACCACGCTTTGCAGGTACTTCCTTAAAATATTTCTTTCTCAAAGATTCCGGAACTTCTTTAACAGCACGCTGGTCATAGCGTCCTTCTTTTGCTTCAGCAATAACTTCACTATTGATATCAGACGCATGAATTTTAAATTCTATGTTATTCTTCTTTGCAAACTCTGTTAAAGCAATCGCGATTGAATATGGCTCTTCTCCTGTTGAAGAAGCGCCTGACCAAATCTCAATCTTCTTATTACCCGACTCAACTAACGTTGGCAAAATAACTTCATACAGGTAATTAAACTGCATTGTATGACGAAAGAAAAATGTCTCATTGGTCGTTAATGCATTAACAAAATATTCAAGCTCTGCATCATTATTCGGCGTCAAAAGCTTTATATATTGACTAAAACTACTTAGGTTTAATTCTTCTAGACGTTTTCTTAGACGAGCAATGACCAGTGGTCGTTTTGATTCTTTTAAACGCGCCCCCGTCTGAGCAAACATCACCCGACGAATACCTTCAAATTCTTCATCAGAAATTGACAACATGTTCCATTACTTCTTTCTTTATATCTTCATGAACTTTCTTTAAGTTCAAAATTGTAATCATGCGACCTTCAAGTTCACCTAGACCCGCCACACATTCATTATCGATCGTCATTTTGACACTGGGTGCCGCATCAATTTGAATGCTTTCTAAAGTTACGTTTTCTAAGATAGCATCGACAACAAACGAGAAAACTTCACCCTCGACATTAGCAACGATGATCTTAGTACTGTTATCAAATGCTTTCTGTGGCAGCTTTAACTTTGACCTTAGATCAAATACCGAGACAATATTACCTCGCAAATTAATTACACCCAAAGTAAAATTTGGTGTTTGAGGAATATGCGTGATATGTCCAATACGAATAACCTCTTGAATGTCTGTGATTTTTACAGCGTACTCTTCGTCAGCAAGCTTAAAACACACCAACTGTATAGTTGCTTCTGAGATAACTGATTGTTGTTCTTCACTCATAACTTTATCCAATCCTTAAAGTTTCTTCTTTAACGTTCGTTACCTTATCCTTCTTTGATTTCAGTGTTCTTATAACTTTTTGAACCTTAGTTTGCTGTACTTGTTCAGGTGTTATACTGACGTTTTCTACTGTAGCTGTTGCTTTATTTATATCAGCTGGACTTACTTTAAATTTACTAACCAAACTATTTAATTCCTGCGCCTGTGCAGACATTTCTTCTGCTGATGCTGCCAACTCTTCAGCTGCTGCAGCGTTGCTTTCCGTAATCGATGTATTTTCTTCCATCGTCGCTGCTTGTTCTTGTGTTGATGTGGAGATTGATTTTAATTGATCGGCAACTTTTGTAATATCTGTCACCATCAATTTAAGACTTTCTCCTGCTTTCTTGGACAATTGCACTCCACCAGCAACTTGCCCCGTACTTTCTTCTATCAATACTTTGATATCTTTAGCCGAGGAAGATGAACGTTCAGCTAATTTACGCACTTCATCAGCAACAACCGCAAACCCTTTACCATGTTCACCGGCACGTGCAGCTTCGATGGCAGCGTTTAAGGCTAACAAATTTGTTTGATCCGCAATATCCGTAATGATATCGACCGCTTCAGTAATTTGTTTAGAACTCTTCTCAATGCCATGCATGGCATCAATTGTATTATTCATGCCTTCACCTGATGTGGTTGCATTCTTAGAAACCGTTTGAGATGTCTCACTGGCTGATTGGGCATTAGTGGCATTTGATTGCACAGAAGAAGACAATTGCTCAAACGACGCGCTTTGTTGTTGGGCACCATCAGAAATCTTTTGAGCGCTCGTTGATACTTCTTCTGTTGCTGCCGTTAACTGCTCGGCCGCTGAGCGAATTTGAGAAACCATCTTCGTTAAACTATTAGATAAACTATCAATGCT
Source organism: uncultured Planctomycetales bacterium (assembly GCA_964572155.1). GTDB lineage: Bacteria > Omnitrophota > Gorgyraeia > Zapsychrales > Fredricksoniimonadaceae > JACQQW01. The sequence continues at coordinate 407,008 of CAZNDZ010000002.1, forward strand.
TTTTGCTACTTGGCCAATCTCATCATCACGCTTATCTGAAATGCGCTGTGTTAAATCACCATTGATCATGGCATTTAAAACACCACGGATTCTATTAACAAAACTTGTAATTGATAATGACTTAGCTAACAGTGACAAAACTAAAATAAAAGCAAAAATCGTGAATGCACCCAAGCCAGTTAATATGGTTGTACGGCTTGCAATTGTTTCATCTGCTTCTTTTTGATCTGCTACTATCTTCTCATTTGTCATCGAAACGACTTGATCAATGGCAACACGGTGCGCTAAATATTGAGTTCTGAGCTCTCCAAAGGCAAGCTTTGATGCTGTTTCTTTATCTCCCTTTTGTAAGGCTGGCACAAATTGTTCATTTAAAATACGGTAAAACTCTACCGCAGGGTTGTAAGAATCTTCCAGAAGGGTTGATTTTATTTTTCCTTGTTCAAGGCTCTTGATCCAATACTCATGACGGGTATTATAGTCATTTTGTAAAGATTTTAATTTCTCTAAATAATCACCTTGTGCTTTGGTGTCTTGCTCTTCCAAAACCTGTAATGCGACTAAATACGTTTCAAGAATATATGCAGGTGGTGGCAAAATATCTGCGGCTAACTCAAAATTTAATGCGATCTTCTTATATACGGGGCCATTGACTTGTAATTGCTTTAATGTAGATGATGAGATCGCCCAGAATGTCGCAAAAATTACAATCAAAACAACCGCTGAGATTATTACCTTCATTTTCTGATCAAGTTTAATGCCCATAAAATCTCCCTATATACTACGACAATTTTCCAACTTTAAAACGTGACACCAAGCGTTGTAATTCTTGCGATTGGGAAGCCATTTCTTCCGACGATGCGGCTAATTCTTCTGCTGCTGACGCATTGCTTTCGGTAATGGATGTGTTTTCTTCCATGGTCGCCGCCTGTTCCTGTGTTGCTGTAGAAATTGATTTTAACTGGTCAGCAACTTTTGCAATGTCCGCAACCATCAACTTTAAATTGCCCCCAGCTGCTTGGGATAAATTAACCCCATTAGAAACCTGTGCGGAACTATCTTCAATTAATAATCTAATTTCTTTAGCGGAAGACGCGGAACGTTCTGCGAGTTTACGCACTTCATCTGCCACAACCGCGAAACCTTTGCCATGTTCACCCGCGCGGGCCGCTTCAATGGCCGCATTTAACGCCAATAAATTTGTCTGATCCGCAATATCGGTGATAATGTCTACCGCTTCGGTGATTTGCTTAGAACTCTTTTCAATGCCATGCATGGCATCAATCGTATTGTTCATGCCTTCACCTGTCTTCGTGGCATTCTTTGAAACCGTCACCGAGACTTCACTGGCAGATTGCGCGTTGGTTGCATTGGATTGCACGGAAGATGTTAATTGTTCAAATGATGCGCTTTGTTGCTGCGCCCCATCAGAAATTTTTTGAGCACTGGTTGAGACTTCATCCGTTGCTGCGGCTAATTGCCCTGCCGCACTCTTGACTTGTGAAATGATCGTTTCAACCTTACCAATAAAAATATTAAAATACTTGGCTAATTGCCCAGATTCATCTTTGGATGATTCTTTAATACGTTTGGTCAAATCACCATCCCCCTCAGAAACATCCTTAAGGCCAAGCATCACTTCGTTAATAGATTTAACAACCACAGCAGATATGGTAAAAGCAATAAAAACAACGACAAGACAAATAGCTAAAACAACAACCACGGATGCAACAGCCACTCCTTTAATCTTTAAGTCTTCTTCAACGTCTTTGTTTGCTGACTTTTCTATCAATTCACCCAAAGCCCCTAAAGATCCCTCCAACTTTGAAAAACTATCCTTAAAACGAGGCATAATCACTAAAGCTTCATCCTTCTTCCCATTTAACGCCAAATCTCCAATTTGGGTAGACATGGCTACATATTCTAAGATATCTGGCTGAGCTTTAGAAATGGCTGCCTTAATTTCAGCTGTCAATGGTAGTTCATTTAATTTCTTTACATGACCATTGATTGCCTCAGTAAATTCTTTTAATTCTTCAGCAATCACTTTCGCTTCTTCTGGATCCCCTCCTTCTTGTAAAGCCCGATAAATCACGGCACGGATACCATCATGCATCATATCTGCCAAGGTCATTGTTTGTAGCGCGGGCATATCCACATTTGCAACAAGTTCTAAGGCATGCCCCAACTTATTGATTGCTTGAAAACTAACAAAACCACTGACTAAAAACAATGATAAGAAAACAACCATGACACCATTAATCTTAATCTTAATAGATAAATCATTTAAAGCTTTGAACATAGCCCCTCCGATAACTGTTTTTCATACAATTTATGATTTTATATTTAAATGATGTGCGATATATTTGCTCAAAGCTTCTTGATGACCATCATCGATCCCAACAAAAGAAACCCCTATATCAAACTTACCATTACCCAAAGCTTCCACGCGCACAACTTTAACTAAAACTAAAACAGGCAACGTCTTCGTTGGGCGATCCAGTTTAAAAAACTCATTCTTATATTTCTCCCAACCTGGGATATGTAATTCCATGCGTAAAATATCACCCATCTCATACGCGCGATCCGATAAAAATAAAACACCGCCTGCACTAATGTCTTTACTGACAGCCTCATTATTTGGATAAAGATCCACCCCAGGCAATTTAAATTTAATATGACGCGTTAAATGATTTGCTCTTAATCGGATAAACTTACGTTTTTCAGATGGATTTGACATTAGAGCACCTTTGAATCTACAAGTTTAACTAGATTATCAATCTCTGGTTTTGTCAACTGCCCGTCAGCACCAACCGCTTGACATTTCATGGCTTGTTCCGGCGAAATAAGCGATGAGAAAACAATGCACGGCAAGCGTTTTAAATTCGGATTATCTTTAACCTTCTTAATCAGATGCAAACCATCCATTTGAGGCATTTCTAAATCTGAAACCATCAAATGATAAAAATCTTCTAACTTTCTAAAACTTGGATTATTAGCCGCTTTTTCTAGAGCATCCCAAGCTTTTTGTCCATTGTCATACAACTCAACCTTATAACCACCTTCTGTTAAATATGATTTCAGCATATCGCCAATGAATGGTGAATCTTCAGCAATAATGATCTTCTTCATCGCTCTTAATGTTTTCATTTCAGCAGAAACATTATTCGCTTCACCCGTTGCCTGAATTCCAGATTCAGGGTTAATCACAGAGGCAATCTTTTCAAAATCGATGAGAAACAAAATGCGATCTTCAATTTTCACAATCCCAACAGCATACCCATCTTTAGTTTGCATAATGCCAGATGGAGATTCGACTTGCTTCCATGAAAGACGATGAATGCGGGTTACACCAGAGACCCAAAAACCAACATTCATTTTATTGAATTCTGCAATGATAATACGATTAGCACGATCACCATGTGGCGTATCAACATGCAAATGTTTAGCTAAATCAACAACGGGCGTGATCTTTCCACGAAGATTAACAACACCAATTACAGATGGATGCGCATCTGGCATTGGTACAATCGGAACACTTCCCCTGATGATTTCTCTTACTTTTGCCACATTGATACCAAAATATTCGTTATCTAAGAGAAACTCAACGATTTCCAATTCATTGGTTCCTGCCTCTAACAAAATCTCTTGCTTAGAAGATAAATTGCTCATAAGCCCACTTCTTTCAATTAGTTATGTTTTTGATAAATTGGTGTTAACCAAGTTTCTAAACCGCGCCAACGCCGCTTCTTTCATGCTACCTTCAACAGTTACTTCCGCAGCTTTTGGTTGGTGTATTTTAAAATCAATGAAGACATCTAAAAGAATGCCTTCACTGGTAAATCTTCTAGAAAACTGGGTCACATCTTTGGGGAAGGAAATTTCTAAATTTCGTCCGATGATGGCTGTTGGAACTGTAATCTCACAAGGATGCCCAGCCGTTGATAAACGGTTTTTTACGCCTCCTGCGATCATATTACATATTTCGCCCATACCATCCTTAACATCGCCATCTAATTCGGCGAATTCCATCGACAACATTTGTCCAACAATTTTACACGCACTTTTATCTAAAATTACAACTGCAACACTACCTTCAATCTTCCCTGTAAAACCAATGGAACAGATCAAACAATTTTCAGGATTCGGCTGTTTGACATCATTGCTATCTGTAAGATTAATACTTAATGTTGTACTAAAACAATCTTTCACAGACGACAGCAAACTGTTTAACATTAATTCAGATAAATCAGACATACCTTTAAGCAGGTTCCCCTAAAATTGGCGTAATGGCTGTTTTAAATTGTTCAGGTGTAAATGGTTTTGCCACATAACCAGCTAAATTTGGATTTGCCGCTTTTGCTTGAGCAATCTTTTCATCAGTGCTTTCAGTTGTAACCATGATGATCGGGATACTCGCTAACATTTCAATTTTTGCCACACCTGAAATAAACTCTAAACCAGACATTTTAGGCATATTCCAGTCACACAAGATTAAACCAATATCAGCAAAATTTGAGCCTAAGACTTCAATCCCTTGCTCACCATCACCTGCTTCTAAAATCTCATTGGTGTAACCTGCTTTACGTATGATGCCACCAATCATTTTGCGTTGCACACCAGAATCATCAACAATCATAATTTTCTTCATTACTACTCCTTCCTAAAGTATTAATAATATTATAAAACTCTAAAATAATTATTCTCTAAATTTCTCAACTTTTTTACATAAACTTCTCCATAACTTTCTTAATGATATCTGCCGTAAAAGGTTTTGCTATCAGCGCCGAGAAACCCATAGACGATAACTTTGATTCTAATTGATCATCACACAACCCTGTAACTAAAACAGCTTTAGTGTTTTTATTAAGGGCCTGATTAATTGACGCAACCACTTGAGGCCCTTCCATATCGGGCAAATGATAATCAACAAATAGCAAGTCGGGTTCAACATTTTTAGCTACCGCCAAGGCTTCCTGTCCACTTTGAGCAACTGAAACAACATGACCTTGTTTAGTTAAAACAAACTTGATGATCTGCACAATATCTTGCGCATCATCGATAATCAATATTTTCATATCAACTCTCCAGCGCAGGTAGCAATATTGTAAATGTGCTACCCTTACCAAACTCTGATTGAATCCAAATATCCCCGTGGTGTGCGGAAACAATTTTACGGGCAGTCACCAAACCTAAACCAAGGCTACCTGTTTGCCGACCATGTCCCGCTGAAACTTGACTAAAACGATCAAAAATTGTTGATCTATCCTCGGGTTTAATGCCAATGCCTGTATCTTTAACCGAAATGCTAACTTGTTTTAATTCCAGACCAGTACTTAGAACAATCTCACCCTGCTCGGTGAACTTGATGGCATTATCAACAAGATTGCGAATGGCGCGTTTAAATCGTTCGCGATCAATCATAACCCTTGGCAAATCAGCTGTTTTCTCAACGCGTATGCTTAGATTTTTCTTACTTGCCAAAAGATCCATTTCTGCCTTTGCTAAATCCACAATGGTATTCACATCATCCGGCACCAGCTTAAATTCAATAGCCCCAGCCTCGAGACGCTGATAATCCAACACATTATTGATCAAAATTTCTAAACGATCCGTATTGCGCTGCGCTGTTGTTAGAAAGTCTTTTTGTTCTTCATTAACGTCACCCGTTGATCCATCTAAAACAATACCAATAGAGCCCTTGATAGCGGTCAAGGGTGTGCGCAACTCATGAGAAACCATGGCTAAAAAATCACCTTTCATGCGATGTGCATCGAGCAATTCTCGCTGAATCACCTTGCGTTCACTAATATCACGAACAACACCAACTGAACCTGTTACTTTTCCCGTCTCATCTTTTATAACAGTAATAGAAACATCCACATCAATCGTTTGCCCATTTTTCTTGATCATCTTAGTTTCAAAATGATCCTGTTTACCCTTGTCACTAACTTTTAATAACTGCAAGCGCTCCCATTCATCTTTGGGGTATAAAGATGCTACGGCACGTTGATATAAATCATCTTCGCCCATGCCTAACATATCTTCCGTAAAACGATTCCATGAAATAATCTTTTGTTGATCATCTGTCAACATGATCGCAGCGGCGGAGTTTTCAAAAATAATTTTATATTGTTCTTGTGACGTTGGATACTTAGCCATTTCTTAAACTTCCTCGCCTTAAAAGCATCGATACACGCGCTAATAGTTTTTCTTTATCAAATGGTTTAGTGATGTAGTCATCAGCGCCGACATTTAATCCCGCTAACTCACTTTCCTTATCTTGCTTTGCAGTTAACATGATAATTGGAATTACAGCTGTTTCAACCTTAGAACGTAAAATCTTCGTCGCTTCGATACCATCCATCACAGGCATCATCACATCTGTGATGATCAAATCTGGCTTTTCTTTATATGCTTGTTCAATGGCATTTTGACCATTGATCGCTTGCACCACATCATACCCTGCTGTTTGTAAATATTTAGATACGATTTTTCGAATATCATCCTCGTCGTCAACCATTAATATTTTTCGTTTGCGATTCGGATCTAGCGCCGGCGTCTCTGGCTTTGCTTCACTTGCCGCAGGCACTACGCGTTCAACATTTCCTAAATGCTTAATAACTTCTTCGAGTGTAGTTACCCCCTCTTTAACCTTATCCATCCCCGCTTGAATCAATGTCTTAAAACCTAGACGTTTTGCCTCTTTAAGCATTTCCTCTTCTGACAAGCCTTTGGCGATAATGTTCTTTAAACCTTCCGTAATCTTCATAACCTCAAAAACTGCCGTACGGCCTTTATAACCACTGTAATTACACTTCGCACAACCTTTTCCCTTGTGGTATGTCGTGAATTTAAATTCATCTATTTCATCTTTAAATTTCTTTTTAAATTCTTCATCAGGAGTAAACTCAGTCTTACAATCTGGGCAAATTGTCTTAACCAAACGTTGACTGACAATCATGATCAATGCAGAAGAGATTTGATAATAGTCAATACCCACATCCGCCAAACGGGTGATGGTTGCAACACAACTGTTTGTGTGCAGCGTAGACAACAACAAATGCCCAGTAATAGATGCTTTTAACGCTATATCCGCTGTTTCTTTATCACGAATTTCCCCCAATAAAATAACGTTGGGATCTTGCCGCAAGATACTACGTAAACCAGACGCAAAGGTGACGCCACGCGCTGGATTTACTTGAATCTGATTTATCCCTTCACTAATAAATTCAATAGGATCTTCAATGGTGACAACATTGTTGGTTTCATTCTTCACAAAATTCAGCGCCGCATACAGCGTAGATGTTTTACCTGACCCCGTCGGACCTGTTACAAGCACCATCCCCTGTGGATTCTTAACAGCTTCCATGAAAGCTTCTTTTTCAGATGGGTTAAAGCCTAAGACATTAAGATCGGTACGCGCCGCCGACGCGTCTAAAATACGAATAACAATCTTCTCACCATAAAATGTTGGGATCGTTGATACACGAAAATCAACCTTGCGCCCTTCAACAACCAATTGTATACGCCCATCCTGTGGCAACATATTCTGAGTAATATCCAAGGATGCTAAAATCTTGATACGCGCAACAATCTTGGTATGAAATTTAATGGGAATTTGTAGAATATTTTTTAAATCCCCGTCAATACGATAACGAATCTCAATTACGGATTCACGTGGTTCAATGTGGATATCACTCGATTTAACTTTAATGGCATCAGCAACGATCAGATTAACAAGTTTGACCGTAGGGGTTTCTTCTTGCATCAAACATTGAAATTCCATCGGCATATTCGGAAAAGCAGGAACCGTCTTCTCCTTCTTTTCCATATCCGTGATAATCTCTTTTGCATCTTGCTTCTTCGCAGGCTCTTCGCTGACAGATGACACCGGCGCAACAACAGGTTCAATATTAATACTTTGAACACTTGCCGCTAACGTATTATTTAATAAACCATTAACCGCCTCATCATTTGAATCCGTACTATCTAAACGCTTGATGATGGTCTTACGAGAAACTAAAACAGGCTTAATGGTCCCATCTAACACCGCAGCTAAGTCTTCAAGAGCCCCAAAATCTCTTGGATTACTCATCGCGACCAAGATTTGACCACCTTCTTTTTTATAAGGAAAAGCACTATACCGTCGCATTTGATCAAAATTTAATAATCCCGATACGCTAGCATCTACATCTTGATCATTGATCTCAACTAAGGGCATATCAAAGACTTTTGAAAAAACATTGGCTAAATCATCATCGCTGATAAAACCCATATCAACCAAAACATCATGCAACGGTTTCTTAGCACCCATTTGCTTGTCTCGCGCGTCACGCAATTGATCTTCTGTAATGCGTTTCTCTGCAAGTAACACATCAATGAGAGTACCTTTAACCTTACGTTCAGATTTCTGAGCGGCGGAGGCAATAAAACTAGCTGGTGCGACCGCTGGTTTCTGTTGCGACAACCATTGCAATGACTTCTGACATCGCAACTCATTTTCTTCTAAGGCGCGATTAAATGCTTTTAAAAAACCAACCTCTTGAACTAGACTTGCCATGATCTCTGCGTTTGTATTAAATTCCGAATAAAGCGTACTTAGAAGAATGTACTCTCCTGACGATAAAACAACAGCCGCTGCCACGATACCATCCAATGGTCCTTGACGAATAAAACCTGCTTGCGCCATTTGACGCAAATGCTGCGCCATCTCAGGCATATTCGCATTAAGCAAAAATGCGACGGCATTGGTCACACCGCCATGATCAATGCCCAATGCCTTAAAGGCACTCACATCATGACGATTAATTTCATCTAAAACATTTTGTGGTATTTGGCTCATATTATTTCTTCATCACAATCACGGGCATATCAACCACCACTTCGGTTGATAGGTCTTGTTTTAATAATCGATCAAGCTGTTCTTTGATAGCCAAGGCATTCTCTAATAAACCAAAGCGTTTAACATGCTCTGCTTGTAGACCTGAAAACTCAGCCATGCGCCCCGTAAAAGAACTCATCGGACCATAACGCTTATTTAAGAGCGCATCTAATGCATCATACTTTGCTTTAACAAAAACTGATTTAATCAACACATTCGCATCCTCTGAAGCATTATTGGCCACATAGGCATTGATCATATTGGCAATCTTTGCTTTTGTCGGCTGTAGACCACCTTCGTAAGTCGAAGTGGCATCGGACATAACCAGATACTTCTTTAATTCCATATCTACCAATCGTGTCAATAGCCCATAGAATGCAACCCGATCAATTTGTTTCTCATCGCTAAAACCTTTAAACGGAAATGACTGTGATTGTTCTTTAACACGGGCATAATCCTGCTCTAACTCTAAAGCACGTGTTGTGGCGATCATATCTAAACTCTTTTTTACCCCAGCGCTCACGATGATGCATTGCTCTTGCTGATTATAAGTACGTAAACTCGTCAGAATTTTTTCAAGTCGTTTATGATGATCCTCCGCCTGAGATATTGTATTGTTCAGTGCTGCTCGTAAACGCGCTTGACGCTCTTTGGCATATTGTAGCTTAAACTCAGCTGTGATCGCCGTCGCAAATGCGCGAGATTGTTCTAAGAAATTATCTTGAACATTAATAACAAAACCTGCCGCACTTGGATGTTTGTCAATCGTGATTCTCTTCTGATAAAACCAAACCAACGGGCGCATCATCCACCCTGGCCAACGCGCCACACGCGCCCATGCTTTTGCTACCATATTATCGGAATGAATAATTTTTTCCTGAACCGCAATTGGAACGAATAAATCCAACCCTGAAACCTTTACATCCGAAGCGCTGACAAAGAATCCTGTAGTCGCTGTGTACGCAGGATTCATCCACTGATTAACCCCAAGAAAAACTGGATAAATCAAAAGTAATATGACAAGAACAAACCAATAGCGCTTGCGAAAAGAGAAACCTACGCCTTTAGTTTGCTTCTGAACTTTTGGAGGTTGTTGTGAAGTTGCTCTAGAGGCCACATTAACTTCAATGGCTTTCAATTTTTCTTCTAAAACACGAATATGCTCATTTAGCTGTTGAACCTTAACGTCTTCGACCGGGCGTGGTGTTATTACTTTGGGTTCAACCGGCGGCGTAACAGGTTTATCTGCAGGGACGGCAACAGGTTGATACGCGACGGTTTTTTTAGGATAACGGACCATAGCACGTTAAGGCGCGTTGACTAAGTCCCGCGCTTTTTCTATCTCCTGTTGTATAGCTCGTAAACTTTCTTCATTCTTTGCCGCCTTAGATTGCCAATCATTGATTTGATTTTGTTGGCTGCGCAAAGAATTAATCATCGTATCTTTATCTGTATTTTGTTTTTGCAACATCTTTATCTGCTCATTTAAACCTTTAACTTCATTCTCTAACGACACCCGTGCTTGTGAAATAAGATCAGGAACGTTTTCCACAGTCTTAGCTTTTTCTTTCAAAACTTGCATTTGAGTCACCAAGCTATCTTTTTCTCTTTGCATATCCGTGACTTGTTTGGTCAAGATGGCTTTATCATAATAAAGATTACTGTAAGCCTTATTTTGAGCAACAAGCGCTTGATTTTGTTTGTCAAAATCAGCTTGTAGTAAACTTAATTTGTTCTCGAGAATCTTTTGTTGTTCATTACTCTTAGCAGTCACCGTTTGTTGTTGTGCCGATAATTGAGCTTCTAGGCTTTTAACTCTTTCTTGTAACAAGCGGGCATTTTCTTGTAACCCAAATAAATTTTCATCTTTTAATTTCAATTGATCTTGTAATTGCTTGGTTTGAACAAGTGCGTTCTCTTGATTCTTTAATAAATCTGCTTTATTTTTTTCATCTTGACTCATTTTAGATTGCCATTCTTGCATTTGAGCTTGTTGCTCACTTAAACTCTTTTGTAGTTCAGCAATTTTAATGTTCAGAGGACCACTAGCTTCCCTTACCTTAGAATCAAGTGAATTTATCGCCGCTGTTAATCGGCTTTGCAATACCTCATTCTCTTGTACTAATGTCTTACGCTGTTCAGCCATTTGATTCAAACTTTGCATCATCTTTTCTTGAGCAACATTAACACCAGCTGCTTGCTGGTTCTTGACTTGTTCCAAAGCCAATACCTTATCTTGTGACGCCTTTAAAGCTGCAGCGGCTACATTTATTTGTTCTTGGTACTGCTTTTGCATATCAGTCATGATTTTATTTTGTTGATCTAAATGTTCAATATTGAGCTTTTGATCATTAATCTTTGTTTGAGCAATGCTTAACTGTTCTTGCATTTGCTTAAGACTTTCTTGATCTTTAGCCTTAGCAGCAACTAGCTCTTTTAACTGATCATTTAATTGCTTACCCGTCGACTCCCTTTGTTTTTGCGTATCGACAAAGGATTGATTAACTTGATTCAATTGTGCCGTCAATTTTGCTACCTGCTCTTGCATTTGATTGGCCCTAGCTTGAACTTGAGCCAACTGGCTTGATAATTGCTCATTATTTTGAGATAGCTTTGCTTGATTCTCTTTAGACGCCGCCGCTGTTTGTAATTGTTGCGACAACACCTGCATCTTATTTTCTAAATCTTTAACGGCACTTTGTGAACGTTCCAACTCTTTCTTAGCTAGTGCAAGTTGACTATTTAGCTGGTCGTTTGACTTGGCTAAACTTGATTGCGATCCCTGCGCTTGCACTTGCATTTGCTTATATTCACTATTGATATGTTCCAGATCAACTTTTAGTTGAGTATTTACACTATCTGCTTGAGTCAACTTAGCTGTTAATTGACGTACTTGTTCATCACTGGATTTTTTTATAGCTGCAAGCATCTCCTGAGCTTCTTTTTCAAGATTTTGTTTTGCTACGTTTAATGACACAACTTTATCCTCTGATTCCTTTAGCTTTGCTTGTAATTGAGCGTAAGCTTGTTGCTGCTGCGCTAATGCTTGCTTGATTTGATCGCTCGCAGTATTGCTTGCTGATAACACAGATTGCTTATTCGAAACTTCCTGCTGAAGCTTGCTTAATTGTTGCTCATATTGCTTTTGCATCGTCGCTGCAGCTTCATTATTTTGATTGAACTTCTCTGTCAGGCTACGGATTTGTTCATTTAAAGCAACAGATTGCTGATTGGCACTTTCTTGTTGAATGGATTTTGCTTTGGTGATTTCTTTAATCTGATTGTTTAAGGCAGCTGCATTTTCTTGCGCTTGTTTTATTGCGACATCTCTTGCTTGTTGGAGCTGATTATTTTGCTCTGTTAAACTTGCAATCTTTACTGTTAATTCTTTAATGTTGGCTTGCGCTTGATTACTGGTTGTATTTAGTGCTGCTTGACCTGCTTGCAGATCTTGTTGAGCCTTGCTTAATTGTTGTTCATATTGTTTTTGCATCGTCGCTGCAGCTTCTTTATTTTGATTGAATTTCTCCGTCAAACTACGGATTTGTTCATTTAGAGCAGCAATGTGTTGATTCGCGCTTTCTTGTTGAACATCTTTGGCTTTGCTTAATTCTTTAATTTGATTATTTAGCGCCACTGCTTTTTCTTGTGTTTGTTTAAGCGCATTATCTCTGGCTTGTTGCAATTGATTGTTTTGCTCTATTAAACTCGCGATTTTAGCTGACATTTCTTTGATGTTAGCTTGTGCTTGACCATTCGCCGTATTTAATGCCACCTGACCCGCTTGAATATCTTGTTGCGCCTTGCCTAATTGCTGTTCATATTGCTTTTGCATCGCAGCAGCTGCATCCTTATTTTGATTGAACTTCTCCGTCAAACTACGGATTTGTTCATTTAGAGCAGCAATGTGTTGATTCGCGCTTTCTTGTTGAACGCTTTTCGCCTTATTTAATTCATTGATCTGACCATTAAGCTGCGCGATCTTATCCTGAGCTTGAGTGCTTGCCGTATTCAATGCACCTTGATTTGATTGTAAATCTTGTTTGAGCTTGCTTAACTGTTGCTCGTATTGCTTTTGCATCGCAGCAGCTGCTTCTTTATTTTGATTAAACTTCTCTGTCAGGCTTCTTTGCTGTTCATTTAAAGACGCGATTTGTT
>CAZNDZ010000002.1:420149-420450 GCA_964572155.1 uncultured Planctomycetales bacterium
AATCTTGCTTGAGTTTACTTAATTGCTGTTCATATTGCTTTTGCATCGTCGCGGCAGCTTCATTATTCTGATTAAACTTCTCTGTCAGGCTTCTTTGCTGTTCATTTAAAGACGCGATTTGTTGGTTGGCACTTTCTTGTTGGACGCTCTTTGCCTTATTTAATTCATTGATTTGAGCATTAAGTTGCGCGATCTTATCTTGAGCTTGAGCACTAGCCGCATTCAATGCACCTTGACTTGATTGCAAATCTTGCTTGAGTTTACTTAATTGCTGTTCATATTGCTTTTGCATCGTCGCGGC
>CAZNDZ010000003.1:0-354259 GCA_964572155.1 uncultured Planctomycetales bacterium
AATCTTGCTTGAGTTTACTTAATTGCTGTTCATATTGCTTTTGCATCGTCGCGGCTGCTTCTTTATTCTGATTAAACTTCTGCGTTAAAACGCGAATTTGTTCATTTAAACTGGCAATCTGTTGATTCGCACTTTCCTGTTGTATCGATTTAGCCTTAGTGATTTCCTTGATCTGATTATTTAGCGCATCGGCATTTGCTTGCGCCGCTTTGGTTGCATTTTCTTTGGCTTGTAACAGCTGATTGTTTTGATCAGTTAAACTTGCAATCTTTGCAGATAATTCTTTAATGTTGGCTTGTGCTTGATTACTCGTTGTATTTAAAGCCACTTGACCAGCTTGCACATCTTGTTGAGCCTTGCTTAATTGCTGCTCATATTGCTTTTGCATCGTCGCGGCAGCTTCTTTATTTTGATTAAATTTCTCCGTCAAACTTCGGATCTGATCATTTAAACTGGCAATTTGCTGATTCGCGTTTTCTTGTTGAATGGTTTTTGTTTTATTGGCTTCTCTTAAATCTTCTTCGAGCTTTTGTCTAAGTTGTGAAATGGACTTATTCTCATCTGATAAGCTAGCAATCTTTGCTGACAACTCTTTAACAGTTGCCTGTGCTTGATTATTGACCTTATCGAAACTTGCTTGTTTTGCTTGAATATCTTGCTGTTGTTGATTCAATTGCGCTTCATACTGTTTCTGCATCGACGCGGCAGCTTGCTTATCTTGAGATATTCTCTCCGCTAATGCTCTGATTTGATTCTCCAAGTTATCTTTATTTTTGTATGCAAGACCTAACGCTTCATCAGTTTTATTCTTAGCCTGAGTGATAGCATTAATCTTATCCGTCAATGCCTTATTTTTTTCTGTAGCTTGATTCTGTGTTTGTGCTGTTAGCGATACCTGATGGCTAAGTTCTTGTTGAAGTTTTGATACTTGCATTTCATATTTCTGCTGCAGGGCTAAACTTGCATCTTTATTTTCTCTTAATTTATTAGTTATGCTCTCAATCTGTTCTTTTAAACCGGCAACTTGTTGATTAGAACTTTCCTGCTGAATATTTTTTGCCTTGTTTAATGCCGCGATCTGATTGTTTAGTCCCTCTATAGCCACCTTTGATTCTTGTTCAAGACGAGCTTTTGACTGAGCAATTGATGTTAACTCTTGATTTAACACATTCAAACGTTCTTGCGCCTGCTTCTCGGCTTGCTCTTTAGCAACAGTTATTTTCTGATTCGCATCTTCTAAACGCGTAATATTTGCTGATAACGATTTACTATTTGCCTCTGCTTGCTTTAAAGCTTCCGTCGCAGCTAACAATTGTTTATTTAACTGTGCATTTGTTAACGATAAACCATCTTGAGCTTCCTGTGCCTTGGCTTGGAATTGAGCATACGCTTTTTGTTGGGCAGATTGTTCTTGTCTTAACTGATCAATATTTGCATTGCTGCTAGCCAAAGCCGCCTGCTTAACTTGTATATCTTGATTTGCTTTGCTTATCAGTTCTTCTAACTGCTTTTGCCTTAATACTGCCGCTGCTTTATCTTGTGACATCTTTTCTGCTAATGATCTAATTTGAGACTCTAAATTAATTTGATTTTGTTTTGCATGCGCTAATTGCTCTTCCTGCGCTGTCTTAATTTGTAATAATCCTTTGATTTGATTTTCAAGAGATGCGACATTGCCACGTAATTGTTCTTCACTATTAATCTTTGATTGATTAAGCGCCTTTAACTGCTCCGTCAATGTTTTGCCATTTGCCATGGCTTGATTATATGCTTGCGTTGCCGCTGACAATTGTCTATTGAGATCTTGCTTTACTTGTTCATTTAATTTATTGCTCTCAAGCAATGCGGCTTGCTTGGATTGCATGGAGGCTTTTAGTTCATTTTGTAAAGCTTCAATACTTGCTCTTGATACTTCTGCGGCCTTGTTTTTAGATTCTGTGAGCGCTTGAATCTGATTTAACAAATCTTTATTCTTATCTTGGGACTGATTATAAGATTCCGTTGCCATCGAGAGCTTTTTAGAAATTTCTTCTTTTATCTTCTCATTTGCATTCACGCTCGCCATGAATTCAGCTTGTTTGGATTGCAAGGTATTCTTTAGCTTGGCAACATCCGCTTGATATTGCAGCTCACTGGCTGTTGTTGCATTTTTTTGTTGCGCTAATTTTTGTGCTAATTCTCTAATTTGATCTTCTAAATTCTTTTGGCTTTGTGCAGCGCGTGTGATTTGCTGTGCCTGTAAATCTTTGACTTGTGTCAAATCTTTTATTTGAATGCTTAACGTAGAAATATTTTTCTTCAATTGTTCTTCACTATTGAGCTTTGCTTGATTTAACTCATTAATTTGATTGTTCAAATCCGCTTGAACATTCTTTGCTTCATTTAATACCCCATCCTTGGCTTTAGCTAATGCTCCGATTTGTTCGTCTAAAGCTTGAATTTTTAATTGTGCTTTCTTATTAGATGCTTCTGATTCTGTTAATTTTTTATTAAGTTGATCATTCGTCGCTGATAAGTCGTCTTCAACTTGACGCGCTTTCGCCTGCATTTGCGCACTTGCCTGTTGTTGTTGACTTAATACTATTTTTAATTGTTCATTGTCTTTGCTAGATGATGCCAGTGCCGCCTGTTTGGCTTGCACATCTTGTTGAAGTTTAGCAATGCTTGCATCCATTTGTTGTTGCAATGCTGCTGACGCTGCTTTGCTTTGCGTTAATTTTTCTGCCAATTGACGGATTTGATCTTCAAGGTTCTTTTGATTCTGCGCACCACGGGCCAACATCTGTGCTTGGGTTTCTTTGGTATTTGTTAAGTCTTTTATCTGTGCATTAAGACCCGCGATATTATTTGTTAATTGAGCTTCACTCTTTTGTTTTGCTTGAGATAAACCGCTCAATTGTTGATTTAGATTCGCTTGAACATTTTTTGCTTCATTAACGGCAGCGTCTTTCGCTTGATTTACCGCCGCAATTTGACCCTTTAGCTGTTCCATATTCTTATTTGCCTCAAGGAGGTCAGCTTGTTTTGTTTGTAAATCTCGACTAAGTTTATTGATGTTGCCCTCTAATTGTTGTTGCATCGCGGCAGCAGCTGATTTATTTTGACTTAACTGCTCTGCCATCTTACGGATTTGGTCCTCTAGATTTAGTTGGCTTTGCTTGGCATTGGCTAATTGTTTTTCTTGCTCTGCTTTTACTTGAGCAAGATTCTTCACATACGTATTTAGGGATGCCGACGTGCTTTGCAACTGCATCTCTACCATTGCTTTAGATTTCATTAAGGCATCTATTTGCGAGGCAAATGACTTAATTTTTGTTTGCGCCTCATTATTAACTTCACTCATTGATGAAATTTTCTCCTGCAATTGCATTTGATTTTGACGTGCTGCAGCTTGATCTTTAGATAATGCACTGATCTGATTATTTAGATCGGATATTTTCTTTTTTGCTGCTTGCTCTTGATTTGACTTTTCTTGATTTAAAGACTTGAGTTGAGATTCTACGTTAACAATCTTCGATGATAAATCTTTGTCCGTTGCTTGCGCTTGTTCTAATGCCGCTGTCATGCGCAATAACTGTTGATTTAATTGTGCATTTGTCGTCGATAAATTCGCCTGATTTTGCTTGGCTTGAGCATGAAATTGCGCGTATGCTTGTTCTTGCTTGGCTAGTTCTTGTCTTAATTGTTCAGCACTCTTTAAACTTATGACAAGTGCAGATTGTTTATCCTCAAATGCTTGTTTTAACGCCGTTAATTGACCTTCAAATTCTTTCTGCATGGCAACAGCAGCGCTTTTTTGTTGGGCTAACTTTTCTGTCATCGATTGAATCTGCGCCGCTAATTGAACCACTTCTTGTTGTTTGCCAACAAGCGCTTGTGCTTGCTCTACTTTTTCTCTTTCTAAATCTTTAATCTGTCCAGACAAAGCGGTGATGTTGTTATTTTGTGTCGCTTCACGCGCTTGTTTCTCTTGCAAAATCTTTTCAATCTGTGCACTTAAATCAGCCACTTTATTCTTTGTCTCAATCGCAGCTTTTTCCCTGGCTTGATTTAATCCTGCAATTTGATTGACCAAATCTTTTGTTTTGGTTTGGGATTGCTCGTAAGCAACCGATACCGTCGCTAATTGCTTATTTAATTGCTCCGTCGTGCTCGCCAAACGACCCTGCACATCCTTAAACTCTGATTGTAATTGAGCATAAGCATGTTGTTGCTGTGTCATGGCTTGCTTTAATTGATCATTGGCATTATTGCTTGAAACAATTGCTGCTTGTTTGGCTTGTGCATCTTGTGTTAAACGCGTGATTTGACCTTCAAACTGTTGTTGGGCTTTCGCTGCCGCTGTTTTACTTTGCTCTAATTTTTGAGCAATATCTCTCATTTGATTTTCTAAGTTCGTTTGATTTTGACGAGCAAGCGCTAATTTTTCTTCGACTTGTGCCTTAGCTTGAGTTAACTCATTGACCGTCTTTTCTTTCGCCTGAGTTAATGCTTTTAATTGTTGATTAAGATTATCAATCGTGACCTTTGATTCATTAACAGCCTGGTCTTTTGCTTGTGATAATGCTGATATTTGATTTGCCAAATCTTTGCGATTTGCTTCCAATGCATTCTGCGCCTGTGTCATTGCTGTTATCTTTTGACTTAACGCTGAATTTTGTACCGTTAGATTGCCTTGTGTCTCTTTTAACTGAACTTGCAATTGTTCATACGCCTGCTGTTGCTTTGCAATATCCTGCTTTAGTTGCTCGCTATTGGCACTGCTTTTAACCAAAGCCGCTTGCTTGGATTGCATGTCTTGCTGCAACCGTGCTACCTGCCCTTCAAATTCTTTTTGCATTGCCACTGAAGCATTTTGTTGTTGCAATAACTTATCTGAAGTAACTTTAATTTGCTCTTCCAAACGCCCAATCTGTGCCTTAGCCTCTTGTACTTCCTTAGTTTTTGCTTGAGTCAACGCATTTAATTCTCCTTCGACGTTTGACTTAGCTTGCTTTAGAAGACTGATTTGATCTGCCAAACTTTTAATATTGGCTTGCCCTTGAACTTGTGATGCCGTCAACGACTCCACCTGTTTATTTAATTGCGCATTCACCCCTGCCGTTGTGGTTAACGCCGCTTGTTTGGCTTGCACCGCTTCCTGCAAACGCGTCACTTGTTCTTCAAACTGCTTTTGCATAACTTGCGCTGCATTACGATTTTGTGATAATTTCTCGGTGATTTGAGAAATTTGCTCTTCGCTAGATTTTTTAGTTTGAGATAACGCATTAATTTGATTATTTAAACCATCTATGGCACGTTTTGCATCATTTGCCGCAGCTTCTTTAGCACGTGAAACTGCATCGATCGACGCCTTCATCGCTTGTAAATCTTGAGTGCTTTTTCTTAACTGATCTTCCAAAACAGATTTGGCTTGGGTGATTTGTGCCAAATTATTCTTGAATTCATTTTCTTGACCATCTTTTTGTTTAGCCACAGCGCTGATCTGCTCATTAAATTTCTGTACATTGGCCTGCATTTGATCTTGCAGTGATTGCTTGGCTTGCTGCAAGGAAACCACCTGCGCCTCAAACTGTTTCTGCATACTAATCGACGCTGTTTTATTCGCCGCCAATTGTTCTGCCATTTGACGCACTTGAGTTTCTAAATTATCTTTTGATTGCAAAGCTAGCTTTAATTGTGTGTCATTAACTTCCTTGGCCTTAAGCAATGCTTGGTACTGAGCTTCAACATTGGCTTTTGATTTATTCAATGCCTCAACGTCATTTTTATTATCTTGAGCCTGCTGAACAATTTTTTCTGCGCTTTGCTTTAGACCTTGCTCTAATTTTGATTTTTCCTTAGCAGCATTTGCTAACTGATCATTTAATTGTGCAATTTTTTGCTCTAAACCACCTTGTGAAACTTTATGCTCATTATTGATTTGAGCCACTTGTGCATTTAATTTAGCAACGACATCTTGTAATTGCTTATTGGACACAACTTGCGCTTCAAAAGATTTTTTGCTTTCTTGTAAACTCTTCTCGAGGGTTGCAATGCGGGCTTTTGTTGCTTGATTATCTTGTTGAACATTCTCATTGGCTTGTTTGGCTTGATCTAAAGCTGTTTGCTTCTGAGTAATTTCTTTTGATATTTGATCTAAACGGGCTTGTGTAGATGTGAGGGCTTGATTGCTTTCTTTGAGATTACCTTTAGCGACATTTAACTGTGATTCAAAATCTTTCTGAGCTGCGACGGAAGCATTGCGCAATTGTGACAACTCCTGATCTTTCTTAACGACTTGATCATTAAGGGCCTTTAACTGACCTTGCAAATCTTCCTGCAACCTCGACTTACCCTGATTTGCTTGAGCCAGTTGATCCTCGACATTTTTCTTAAGCGCCGTCATTTGATTGATTTGATCTGTTAATCTTGCTGCATTATCAGAAAACTGTTGAGCCTTAGTTGTGGCATCTTTATATGCTTCATTGAGTTTAGCGATTTGAGTGGATAATACTTCATTCTTCGACGCAGCTTCTTTGATTTGACCTAACAAACGCGCACTATTTTCTTGCTCTGCAGTTAATTTTCGAGCCACCTCTTGTGCTTCTTTGACCTTAACTTGAATCTGATTTTCTAAGGCAGAACGACCTTCATTTTTTGTCTTAAGAGACTGTTCTAGCCTTGCCGAAACATCTTGTATTTGCTTGGTAAGTTCTGCAATACGCCCGTCGCTATTGATTTTATCTTTATTTAACGCTTCCTGAGTTTGCTTAGCCTTCGCCAATTCATTTTGAGCCGCATTAAATTGCTGTTGTAATGATTGTATCTTGGCTGTCGCGTCTTGATCTTTTTCTTGCAATACCTGAAGTTCTTTGTCTTTGTTCTTTGCAACTTCATGCACATTTTGAAGCTCTGTTAATTGCTGACTTAGTGCAAGTTTTGCGTCTGTGGCCTGCTGTAATTGAACTTTCAAATCTGTTAAACTTCGCGTCAAACTTTCAACCTTTTGATCTTGATTCTCGCGTGTTGACGTTGATGCCGCCATTTTTTCTTGAACATCTCTCAACTGCGCACTCACCTCTACATATTGTTGAATCTTGACATCTAATTCTTTTTGTTGTTTATTTCTTTCTTCAACCAAAGCATCAATACGTGCTTGAGATTCAGCCTTAGTATCCGCAACTTTTTTATTTAATACATCAATCGTAGTTTTTAACGCATCACGATCTTGATTGATCGATGGAACTTGTCGTGCAAGATCAGCTTTCTCAACCATGAGGTAATTAATCAACGTCGTCTTATCCCTTAAATCTGATTCCAACGCTAACATTTTATCTTTTAATTCTTTAAAGCCCTCTGGCGTCGCTGCTTTCTCATCAATGAACTTATTGGAGAGCTCTAAAATCTCGCGTTCATATTTATCTTTCTCACGTTTTAATACATCAATGGCAAGTTCTATTTGCGTCTTCTCTTCAACAGGAGTCGCAACTGCTACTTCCTGCGCCCTAAGGTTTGAGGCAAAAAAAGAAATGATCATGACAACATGGATCGTTATACGGAGATTTTTTTTCATTGTTTTAATCGATCTTGTATGATTGTATTTAAACTATCTAAACGCGTTTTAAGGGTTTGCAATTTTGCTTGCGCATCGGCTAATAATTTCTTATTCTTTTCATTTTCAGCGACGGTCGAAGCTGTTTGAAAGTTGGCATCAGCCAACTGCTTTTTAAGATCAATGCTATTTAAATTTAGCGTTTGAATTTGAGCTTGTGCGGCTAAAAGATCTGCATGGACTTTATCCGTACTAGCTTGCCATTGTTTCTTTTCATTGAGCAGCTCTGTTAACGTATTAAACAACTTCACATTACTTTCAACCATCTTATCAAGACGGGTGTCTAAACTTTGAATGGTTTCATTGGCAATGTTAGGTTTAACCAAGACTTGTGGATCGATATTGGGAATACCCGTCGGTATTTTTGGCATGCTAGTGGTTGATTCACCTTGTGACGCAGGCATCATTTCTAATGGCTTATTAGAAAAAACGCGCTTGGCTGTTGAACCAATGGCAACTGTTTGAAAATCCGACGCAGCGCTTTTAAAACTACTTTTCTGACAAATGCCAAGTTTAGACACAGCAGGTGCCGTTTCAACAACTTCCAAATACATCACCCCACTTGCCGCATCTACAGAGAATACATCCCCTGTCGTGATGCTGTCTTTTCCTAAATCAATAAATGCAATATTTTGGATGGGATTAACGTTAATAATTTCGCCGGTGAGATCTTGCGCTAAAGAAT
This sequence comes from uncultured Planctomycetales bacterium, assembly GCA_964572155.1. Classification (GTDB taxonomy): domain Bacteria; phylum Omnitrophota; class Gorgyraeia; order Zapsychrales; family Fredricksoniimonadaceae; genus JACQQW01. The sequence continues at coordinate 8,280 of CAZNDZ010000003.1, forward strand.
TACTAACGCCACAAAGAAGAAATAAGGATATAAAAAAGTAGAAAAAAGCGTTATGTAGATTTTTTATCATATTTTGGAATTAATATAGATTAATAAATTTATATTAGTCTATTCCACTGCAAAATCAACGCTTTTTCCAAAAAAAAACCCTGCACCGTATGGTGCAGGGTAAGCTTATAACTTATTACGTTACAACAATTATGGTGTTAAAACACCACCTGTTGAAACGGTGTAAGTTGTTGTACCTGTTGTTCCAACCGTAACAGGTGTTGCTGATACGGTATATGTTGCAATACCGAACGTACAGGTATAGAAATACCCAGATATTGTAGAAGCACAATATGCAGTATTCATATACGCTGGACTAGCACCTGTTAATGATGTAACTTCTAATGGATAATTACCATTATTTGCTGTTGCGTAAGACTCAGCTGAAGTTGAAATGGAACGCACTGTAGCTTTAGCCAAGGCGTCGTTCGCATTTAACTTAGCGCGCAACAAGTTGGGGATCGCGATTGCCGCTAATAAAGCGATAATGGCAACAACGATCATGATTTCTACAAGCGTAAAACCTGATTTTTTCTGTAGTCCTCTCATACTCACTCCTTTGTCGTGGGCTTTCTCAAGGGATTTGTGAGTTGGAGGAATAAGAATGGTATAATAACATTTTTCCTGATTCACACACATACCCTTTTGCAGCCCTTGTTTATTCAAACTGCACCTTGTCAAACATCCAAAAACTAACCTACTATTACCATAACATACAAAAACACTGTGCGCAACCTAAGAACAATATATTTTTTTAATGCAACCGCTCTAAGTCTAATATTTTCAATAGCAATCTATATTACAAGCGATATATACTTAGAATTTAGAGGGTCAAAATCCACTAAAAACCTGTAAAAAATTTCACCAGCAAAAGGCATTTTCTAAGGAAGCGCTTTCTAATTCTGTTTCCTAAATGAGGATTCTAAGTATGTTTTTCGCTTATCTAGCTCGACCATCTGAATTCTTAGATCAGTTACTTGAAACTTCATACGCTTAGCTTCTTTATTAATCGCATCTAAATTATCCTTCAATCGATTATATTCTGCACGCTGATCCACATTCTTTTGCATGGCTTGAGCCTTTTGTTGCATTCGCAACGCCAAATCCTCTAACTCATCATGATTCTTTTGCAAAAGACTAACTTGCATTTGCATTTGTTTAAAATCAGCCGCCACATCATTATCCATACTTGATTTAAATGATTTGCTTAACACATCAATTTCACTTTGAGTCTGTTTAATTGATGCTAGCAAAGCATTCTTTTCTTGAGCTGACTGAACTTGTACTTGAGGCAATGCAATCTGGCCGCTTGAAATCTTTGCATAAAGCTCACTTTGTCTTTGCTTACTTTCACTAATCTTCTTTAATATTTGCAACTTCTCTTTTGAATTTAGATCATCTGGGGCTTTCGTTTCATACTCTAAGATTCCCAGCTCATTTAGACGACGATCAAGGCGCAATGCTTGTGTTGGAGCCAACGCCATGGCATCCGCATCTGTTTTTATTTTCGTTCTTAGATCTTCGACTTGAGCATCAATGTCAAAAGATTCTTTTTCAAGATCAGCTATTTTTCTAGCTTTCGCAGGATTAACATCTTGCAACTTCATGGCCTCTTCACTTAAATGACTATTCTCAACGGCCAATTGCTTAAGACGTAACTGTAGTGCATTGAGTTTCATGTTTACTTCATTAAGACGCACTGCCAAAATTGAATTCCCCATAGATAATTTCTGAGCACTGCTATACAAACTTTGCATGCTAGCACTCAATTCATTGCTTGGATTAATCAACATATCATCTGCTGATACGTTTTTTATCTGAAAGCTAAGCAACGATAAAAATACTATGGAAGAAATTTTAATTTTCATCTATTTAAGTGCTGTTGTTAAACTTAAAATAGGCATAAACAATGCAACAACAATAAAGCCGACGACAATACCTAAGAAGCCAATGATCAATGGCTCAATGAGCTTCGTTAAACCCTCAACTGCCGCATCAACTTGATCATCATAAAATTCCGCTACCTTGGTCATCATCTTTTCTAACTGCCCGCTCTTTTCACCAATCGCAATCATACGCGTAACCATCGGTGGAAAAACCTTACTTTTGGTTAAAGGCGCTGCCACACTTTCTCCTTCACGCACGCTTGCTTTAATATCATCGACGAGCAATTCAATCACGCGATTTCCACATGATTTACCCACAATATCTAACCCTTCTAAAATTGGAACACCACTTTGACTTAACGTTGAGAATGTACGACAAAAACGACTCACAGCAACCTTACATATCAAATCACCAAAGATGGGCATCTTAAGCAAAACCGTATCGATCTGCAAAGAACCTGCTGGGGTTTTACGGTATTGAACAAAAACAACTGCAATGATAACGCCACCTGCAATCAAATACACCAACTGATGTTGAAGTAAATTACTAAAGTCAATTAAGACCTGGGTCATCACCGGAAGCTTCTGTCCTAACGACGTGTAAATTTGTGAGAACGTTGGAACAACCTTAACCAACAGAACAATGGTAATCAACATGGCCATGCTTACAACCACCGCAGGATAAATCATCGCAGATTGAACTTTTTGTTTGAGCTTTTCTGATTTCTCCAGATATAGGGCAATCCGCTCAAGGACGGTTGTTAACACACCCCCCGTTTCACCGACGCGGATCATGTTAATGTAAAGCGAGTCAAAAATATTTTTATGTTTGGAGAATGCTGCAGAAAGCCCACTACCTAATTGAATATCTTCTCGAATAGCAGCAATGGTATTTTTAAATGTTGGATTAGAAGCTTGTTCACCCAAAGCTTCAAGAGCCTGCATGATGGGAATACCCGCATCAATCATGGTGGCAAATTGACGTGTGAACACAACAATGTCTTCTGATTTAACTTTTTTCCCAGAAGCCTTTGCAGTTGGCGCCGACTTAGCACCTGTTGCAGCCCCCATCGACTGCTTTTCTTCGTCGATGGCAATGATAATCAAATCACGCTTACGCAATTCTGCAATAATCATGTTTTGATTATCTGCAGAAATTTTTCCCGTTACTGTTTTTCCAGCTTGATCACGTGCAGTATAATTATATGTTGGCATACGTAATATCCCCTTTTATCTTTTTTTAGATTAGCTTAAAAAGAGACTGATTTCACCAATAAAACATTTTAATTTTCTTAGATTTCTTCTGCTGCTATCCGGTACACTTCAGCCAACGTTGTTTCTCCAGCAACCATTTTATCAATAACGTCATCAAATAATAATTTCATGCCTTGTTTTTCTTGCGCATGAGCTGCAATCTGCAACGAGGATCCTCCTCGGATAATCAAATCTCGGATATGATCATCAATTTGCAAAACTTCGGTTACACCTAATCGCCCTAAATAACCTGTATTGCGGCATCGATCGCAGCCTTTACCTTCATAAAAAACCAAATCAACTTTGACTTTATCTTTAATTTTAGCAAAAGCGGATTCTGGCAATTGAACTTTATGCTTACAATAAGGGCAGATCTTACGGCACAAACGCTGGGCACATACCAAAACAACGCTTGATGCCACTAAGAATGGCTCAAGGCCCATATCAATCAAACGGTTAACCGCACCCGCGGCATCATTGGTGTGTAGCGTCGATAATACCAGCTGACCTGTGAGCGCCGCCTTGATCGATATATCCGCCGTCTCTCCATCACGGATTTCCCCCACCATGACAATATCAGGGGATTGTCGCAAAACAGCCTTTAACCCCATCGAGAATGTTAGCCCAATATCTGCTTTTGTTTCAATTTGCGTTAGTCCTTCAACCAAGTATTCCACAGGATCTTCGATGGTGACAATGTTACGATCAACAGTATTTAATTTATTGATCATGGAATACAATGTGGTTGATTTTCCACTTCCCGTCGGACCTGTCACAAGGATCATTCCAAAGGGCTTCTTCATCCCATCTTCAAGCAATTCCATGGATTGCTTGGAAAATCCGAGTTTATTTAAACCCACAGATAAATTCGCTTTGTCTAAAACCCGCAACACGACTTTTTGACCAAATGTTGTCGGTAATAACGAAACACGAAAATCAATTTCTTGACCACTCAAACGCATTTTAAAGCGACCGTCTTGCGGCACTTGCTGCATGGTGATATCAAGCTTAGAAATAATCTTAATGCGCACAATGACTGCATTCTGATTTTCTCGTGGTATGGTTAGAATATCTTGCAGAATACCGTCGATGCGATAACGTACCCGAACACCAATCTCGGTTGGTTCCATATGAATATCCGAAGCCCGCTGACGGATGGCTTGCTTGATAACCAAATTAACCATGCGAATGACTGGCGCTTCTTCACCCATCGCGCTATTAACATCTGCATCTGCGTTCTGGTCAGGCAACATTTCAATATTGGCTGCTTCCATATGTTCCGCAGCTGTCGCAATCGAAGACGATGCTGTTGCATAGAACGATTCAATCGAGGCTCTTATCTGGGTGGGCGTGGCAATGACAATATCCACTTCTTTTTGTGTGATGCTACATAAGTCATCAATGCAAAAAACATTTAATGGATCAGCGACGGCGACTGTCAAGATGTTAGCAAAACTAGAAATCGGCACAACATCGTATTGTCGTGCAACTTTTTCTGGAATGATACTCTTTAATTTTTCATCAATGCGGTATTTTGATAAGTCAATCGATGGTATCTTAAGTTCTTTAACCAAAATTACCAAAAGCTCTTGCTCTGGAACAATCTTTTGATCTAGTAACTTGCGAATCAAACCAGACCTGCGGTCTTCTTTAGAAAACAAAACCGTATCCAATGCCCCGTGATCTATATTCGGCAAGGCTTTGATGGCTTTTAATATGCGTTCTCTGGTTGTTTCCATTAACTATCCGGCGCTGTTAAACGCACAACCTCTTCTAATGTTGTTAAACCATTACTGGCTTTGATAACCGCATCCTCACGCATGGTGATCATGCCAGCTTCCTGCGATGCCCGCTTGATTTCCAATTCAGTGGCCCTTGCTAAAATTAATTCTTTGATCTTTGAGGTCATGATCAAAATCTCTGTAATCCCCACCCGTCCCTGATAACCACTGTTAAAACAACGGGCACAACCTTTGGGACGATAAAAGATCATATTATGATTTGGGATAAGCTTAGCGACATTGAATTGCTTGGCTGCTTCAGGGTTAATGGTGTAGGCTTCACGACATTTCACACAAACCCGTCGAACCAACCGTTGTGCAACAACAGCAATGACCGATGAACATAATAAAAATGGCTCAATGCCCATATTGACCATGCGTGTGATAGATCCTGATGCGGTCGTCGTATGTAAAGATGTTAAAACCAAATGCCCCGTCAATGCTGCCTTTACAGCGATATCAAGCGTTTCTGCATCTCGGACTTCACCAATAAGAATGACGTCAGGATCTTGACGCAGGATAGCACGCAAACTCGCAGGAAAAGTTAATCCAACTTCAGCGCGGATGTTAACTTGGTTTAAACCTTTGACTTGAAACTCTACAGGATCTTCTACGGTGATGATATTTTTTCCTGGGGTATCAATGTGCTTAAGAATAGAATACAACGTTGTTGTTTTACCACTCCCCGTCGGACCACATGCTAAAATCATCCCATGGGGACGCTCACAACTTTCTTTTAAACGCTTGAGACTTGGGGGCTCAAAACCTAATTTATCAAGACCATGGATCTCTAAATTCTTATCCAAGATACGCAAAACAACTTTCTCACCTAACGACGTCGGTAAAACATTAACCCGAAAGTCAACTTCCTTGCCCTGTGAGGTCATGATGCGAAAACGACCATCTTGCGGCAGACGATGTTCTGCAATATCCAAATTTGAAATAACTTTAACCCGAGAAATAACGGGAAAATGGAAAACCTTAGGCATGCGGTCTATCTCGCGAATCATACCATCAACGCGATATCGGATGCGCATGGTTGTTTCCATAGGCTCTAGAAATACATCGCTGGCTTTTGCATATACCGCCTGCTCAATGATCGTATTAACCAAGGTAATAATAGGCGCTTCTTCGGCAATGCTCTCAACCTTGCCCTTACCCATCGACGCGGCATTTGTTTTAACTAATTCAATATCTTCATTGGTTTTAATATCTTTTAAAATATCATCGAGCGATGTTGAACTATCCGTATCGTGCAACCGTTCAATGGCTGACGTGATATCTCGTCCTTTAGCGATAACAACATTTATCGAAAGATTTGTTAAAGCTTTGGCATTATCAATGGCAAAAACATCCTGAGGATCTGCCATGGCAACCGTTAATTGATTTCCAAGACGAGAAATTGGAATCATACGATATTCTAGAGCAAATTCTTTGGGGATAACTTTAACAACTTGGGGATCAAGTCTAAAAACAGAAAGATTTATGACGGGGACATCAAGACTTTCACTTAAAACCAAGCACATCTGATCTTCAGTCAGAAGTTTATTCTTGATCAAAATGCGGCTTAATTCGCCGCCGGTCTTCTTTTGTTCATCAAGGGATTTTTCTAAGCTTTCCGGAGTCAGCAGCTTATCACGCAACAAAATTTCTTTTAGCCGGTCTTTAAAAGATAGCATCAGATGTTTTAGGTTGTTTCGTAATAACGTTTGATTGCGTTTCGAATATCACTGGTGGTGCTGACAAAAGCCTGAACCACACAACCTGTGACGACTTCAACATCCTCTAAAGCTTGAAGATTAAGTGGATTATCCATCGCCAATGTCAAACTCTTACCAATCTTATCGATGGGGATCAGGCAATATTTCTTACAAACATTGACCGGCAATGTGGACAAAACTTCTGGCGCTATTTCATAATTAGATAATGGCAAGTAAGGAAAGCCATATTGACAGGTTAGCGCCTGAACAATATCCTCTTCGGTGACATATTTAAACGTCACCAAAGCCTCACCCAATAGGAGACCATTTTCTTTTTGTGCTTTTAAGGCTTCTTCTAATTGAACACGGGTAATAATACCACGCTCTATTAAGATTTCACCTAATTGCTTATTGACTGTCTTACGAAAATGTTTCATAACGATCAATATACTTTCCCTAGGTTCAAATGTCTAGCATTACCTTTAAAACATTGTGCGTTTTTTATTCAAATTAAGTAAAAAACCAATCATCAATGCAAAAACCATAAAAGATGTACGACCATAGCTCACCATGGGCAAGGTAATGCCCACAACAGGCAATAAACCCATGACCATCGCGATATTAATGACCACTTGTAAACCAATGACCCCTGCCATCCCAACAGCGGCAATCTGACCAAACCGATCCTTTGTCCTTGCTGCAATTGAAAAACCAGCATAAATGATCATCCCATAACAATACACCAAGAACACTGATCCTAAAAATCCCCATTCTTCTCCAATAACAGAGAAAATAAAATCTGTATGACGCTCTGGCAAGAAATTCAGTTGATTCTGCGTACCTGATAACCAGCCTTTACCGAAGATCTGCCCTGAGCCAACGGCAATCTTTGACTGGATAATAGTGTATCCCGCTCCTGTTGGATCATGATTAGAATTAATAAAGACCAACAAGCGATCACGTTGATATGGCTTCAATAAGTGCCACCCAAAAGGGGCTAATATAACAATCAACCCGATAAAGAAGCTAAAAATCTTTGTTGATATGCCGCTGGCAAAAAGCATCAACATAAAAATACTAAATACAATGATCGCAGTCCCAAGATCAGGTTGTTTGAAAATCAACAATACCGAAATACCAGTTATTAATAACGGTGATATCAAATCATCCCAAATGCCATGAAATGATCCCGACAAGTTAAACGACAAATGTGGTCGACGGCTACTAAAGTACCTTGCCAACATGATGATGACCGCAAATTTACTAAACTCTGAAGGTTGAAAACTAAATCCGGCAATAGAAAACCAACGTGTTGCGCCCAAAGCATGACGACCAACAAAGAATACTAAGATCAAAAACACAACACTTATACCATAAACAACATAAGAAACTTCAAACCACTTGCGATAATCTACAAAACTTAATATAGCAATAATAGCCAATCCTATACATGCAATGCCTAATTGGTCATAAAAAACAGATTGCCCCACCCTAACATTATTATAAGACGCACTATAAAGAGCAATTAACCCAACCGCCATAATCAAAACGGTATGTATCCAGATTACTTGTGCAATGCTTTTTGATGACGTCATATTTTACCTTGTACAATGCTGATCGTTGCATGATCGATGCAAAAGATAGCGATTCTTCGCAACCAAGCCATACCCTAAACGTCCAATCCATGTTGCCCCAGGCAAATATACCAACAAAACAAGTGGGTACAACATTGGTAATGCTAAACACAAACGACGAAACGCATCAAACCCACCATAGGTTGTAACCCCATCGTTTAACTTGATTTCGCTTAAATTATTCTCAACAGGCTCAAAACTCAAGCGCCCCCATAAATCCATAACTTGCAATCTTAAAACCCATCGTCGACAGAATCCACATTTCCCATCATATAAAACGGTCATGGGTACAACTGCTTTACGTTTACCCTCAATCCAACAAACGATAGCTTTAGGTTCGATAAATAATAACAATTGCGCCGGAAATAGGAAGAAAAAGATGGCTGGAACATCCAAGGTTAAAATTAAGGTGATGTGAAAAATAATCCCCAATATTATGGCGCTGCGGCGCGTCACCTTCCAAAACAATAATAATGGCATTAATAATTCTACAGCCACAACCGTGATGCCGATCCAATAACATACATGGGGCTGAGTCATCAACCATTCTCGAAATAGAAAATTCTTCGTTACCCCAACTTGTGGGTAATTAACCAAAGCATAAATAGGATTACCCGTGATCCAATTGCCTTGAGGAGAAATCTTATAGATGGCTGTATAAAAATATGTTAACGCAATTTGAATTTGCAGCAGTCGCTGGATAAAAATTGGCCGTAATCTCCCCCAAGCGCGAATATCTTTATGACGTAATGCATCCAATGAGAAATAATCACCGGCATATGGCGTTAAACACATCAAAAATAAGGTAACCAATAAAATATCCCACGATAATGTCCCGATATGGAAACTATTTAAAGCGTAAAAATAATAGCAGCACAGCGTCATGCCAATGCAACTTAACTGCGTGCGCCATCCCAACATGAAACATCCCCAAAAGATCAAGAAAACATAAACCATCCATTGGACAAACCAATCAGGACTTTGCCAAACTAAGCGTAAAACTTCTGGGGTGAAGAAATTGGCATTATAGACTTTCAATCCAGTGGACAAGAAATTATCCTGCAAGGCAAAAAATGCAGGGATCACATGTAATCCCGTCGTCAAACCAACAAAGATGCGAAAGAATGACAACCCTATCGATGATTGTTCCTCCAAAAATAATCGATGCCATATTTTAACGACATTCATATGCAACCGCCTGTTGTTTTTCAAAACGATTTCTAACAACGTCAGGATAATTAGAATATGTCACAATAAATGCTTCAAAGGTATTAAACTTGCGTTTCAGAAATGCACAAAACGCTCCTTGCATTTGACCATCTAAAACAGAAACCAAGGCATTACGGTGAATATTGTCATATCCAATAGGCCTTGTTTGCAAAATATCATGCGGATCAATCCATTGTGTTTGATTGCCTTTAACCCCATAAACTTCGGCGTAACCGTAACCATTGTCCACATTGTAGAACATGATCCAACCCGCCGGTGGAAATAAAAATTTAACCTTTGGCAAATTGCGCTTGGCAATGGGGTTTAGAAAAAATGCACGGCATGACTCATAATTAAAAACACATAACCACACGATCACAAAAATGGTGATGATTTTATTTCTCATCAAAGACCTCAGCGGTAAACGTGAACTTATCCACTTCTGGATCCAAATAACATTGTGGTAAAAGCCCAGCCTTTTGCGTGCACAATTCATTTAAGAATTCTTCCTTGCTCCACTGCGTTTCTGTCGCTACTTGTGGCAAGAAAACTCCTTGATGACCATTGTTCGACGCTAAAATCACCCCATCACGACCTAATTTAATTTGATCAATGCTATTTATTTTCACAGGAATACTTAATACAGATACTTCAACATGTATGTCTTTTAGCTCGTCTGCTTTAACGGGTGGAAATCTTGGATCTTCAGAGGCTGCCGCTATGGCCATATCAACGACAGTCTGCGCCAAAGGTTTTTGACCAATGATATTGCCAATGCAGCCGCGCAATACCCCGCCTTTCGTTAAAGTGACAAATGCACCTTGAACTTGATTCAGCCGCACATCTTTTATATCCGCAGATATTCTTTGTCCTTTTTTTACAAAACTTTCTAATGATTGCCGAGCTAACCCAACGAGTGTCTTCTTCTGAGTCAGACTCAAACCTTCTGGTTTTAAGAAAACAATCGATGCATAGCCCACAACCTTAGAATGATCCCCTGCCGTATCGCCAGAATTAGCATGTTTCAACACCACCACATCACTTAAACCTCTTAACTTGGCCATCATCATCCCAACCGTCGCTGGGATAAAACCACACATTTCCATGGTGCGATTCATATTACCATTCCAGAAACTTTCAATATCTTCATCAACTATAGCTTTAAGTGTTTGCGCATCCTTAGCATCATTGGCATCATAGGGCAAATAATGTGACATATCCGACGATACTAGAACCAAAATGTCTTTGCGTTGCCCCATGATGGCATTTAATGTTAATGCCAACTGCTCACAAGCATTAAAATCTGCATCACCTAGCAAAATCGGCACAATCTTTGCATGAGGAAATGTCTTTTGAATGAAAGGCAACTGAACTTCTAAGGCATGTTCTTTCTCAAAGACTTCTGGCATGGTTTTAACAACTGTGGTCTTTGATTGAATTTCAGCGGATAGGGCTTCATCAACAGGGACATTTCCTAATGGCGTTTGGAAAAATCCTGTTGGCCAAATGGCAGCACCTTTAAATGGAAAATAATGGCTTGGCGCCAGAATAATAATTGTCTTATATGGTGTATTCGCTAAAGCTTTGAAAGCATAACCAGCAACGGGACCAGAATATATATAACCTGCATGCGGCACGATGGCAACTTCAACATGTGGCATCGATGCTGGCACAATAGCTCCCGCTACATCTCCTTCAACCATACGGGTGAGTTCTGTTGGATCTTGGGGATAGAAACCACCTGCCACATTGGGTGCTTTGATCGTTTCAGCAAACCCAACAGCAACATTTAAAAGTAACAACAAGACAACAACACAACATTTTTTCATTTTTGAAAGGATTTATCTAAACTGAATTTAGCGACGAGGGACAAATTACGCATTAAGACATAAATGATTAAAATCGTGACGCTATCAATAACCACAATTACTGAGGGCGCAATATGAACTAACTGCCCAAAACATCCACACTGATCAAGTGGCAAACCACGCAGTAATGCCTGACCCACCACCACAATGAACATTGCGAACATCATCAATGCCGCTGACAATGAGATCGGAATCCACAAACCTAAAACTAGCAACAAACCAACGATCAATTCTACCCAGGGCAAGATCATCGCCACGGCATTTTCTAAGGGACTTGGCAACATTTGATACGCTTGAATGATATACAAAAAATTCTGATAAGGGCTGATAGTTTTCTCAACACCCGATACCAACAAGACCATGCCTATCAAAATTCTTAAAAATACAAACATCCTATTTTCCTTCTGGAAAATATGTATTTAATTCTTCCTGTAAAGATTTTACACCAACAACCATCTTGTTGTTAATGAAATACGTGGGTGTGGATGATACAGCTAATGTTGTCCCTAATTGTCGATCTTGTTCTATCGCCTGCATGGTTCCTTCTGTTGCCGTACAAACCTGCAAAGCGCTGACATCAATGCCGCTTTCTTTAGCCATATCATTGTAAGCTTGGTCCACATTAATCATCGGCGTCCATTGTTGCTGACGATCAAAAAGCTTATCAATAAAAGGCCAGAATTTTCCCTGACGGGCAGCACATTCAGCATACAGGGTCGATTGTTTGGCATGAGCATGAATCTTGTACAAAGGAAAATATTTCAACTGAACACGAATATCATTAGGATATTTTTCTAAATAACCTTTAAGGGCTTTAAAACCAACCGCACATGACGGGCATTGAAAATCAACAAACTCAACGATCTGCACTTTAGCTGTACTTGGACCTTCCATGCGCGCAGCATTAGAATCAATGGCTACAGGTGCATTCCCCGAGAAATATTTAAACAAAATAATTGCGCCAACTACGGCAGCAATAATCAAGACCGTCAATTTCTGTTTTGACATACCTTAACCCCTTTTATGTTTCGTGGTTACCTTTAACAAATGCATGGCAATATGTCGCGTTAAATCACTTCGCTTAAAACGCCAGCGCCAATTATTCATGGTTGTTGATGGCAAATTCATCCGCGCTTCCTGGCCTTTACCTAAAATATCAACCAGAGGCACAATCACCTTATCTGCACGCGACGCCATCAACACATCAATGAGCTGCCAATGCACTTGTTTTGAATTTATTTTTGTTGTCTTTAAGATACGCTTTAAATTTACAATCTCATTAGGTTTTGCCTCATGGCGAACCCAACCAATAATTGTATTATTGTCATGCGTTCCGGTGTACGCAACGCTATTGGTTACATAATTTGCTGGTACATGCGGATTTGTTTTTGAATCACCTCCAAATCCAAACAAGAGCACACGCATCCCGGCAAAGCCAAACTGTTTCATTAAAGCGAGAACATCATCTGTAATCTCTCCGAGATCCTCAGCGATGATAGGCAAATTTTTAAATTTCTTTCGTAATGCACCAAAGAAATCTTTGCCTGGGGCTTTAACCCAACGGCCAAATACGGCTAAACGTTCATGGGCAGGAATTTGCCAGAACGATTCAAAACCACGGAAGTGATCTATGCGCAAATAATCAAATAATGATAAGTTATGAGTTACGCGCTTAAACCACCAATCATAATGATACTGCTTTAAAACAGACCAATCATAGACAGGGTTACCCCAACGCTGACCTGTTTTACTAAAATAGTCCGGTGGGCATCCACTTACAAATTTCAAATCACCATTTTCTGTCAATTTGAAATACTGAGGGTGGCACCAAACATCAGCACTATCATAATTAACATAAATAGGAATATCGCCTATGATCGAGATGCCATATTCATGCGCATAGGCGGATAAACGTTGCCACTGGCTAAAGAATACAAACTGAATGAATTTAACTTCTTCGACAAAAGCTTGATGATCACGGCTCAACTTTTTGAGAGCGCTTTGCTTATGTTCCCGTAATGATTTTGGCCACTGGCGCCAACTCGTATTTTTATATACATGTTTGCCAGTCATGAAAAGCGCATAATCTTCTAACCAAAACGCTTGAGCTTTACAAAAGGCCTGATAGGCTTCCTTCCCATCTTTTTGTTTAGAAAAACGCAGATAGGCCTGATGCAATAACTTCTCTTTGTATGCTTTCACCGCATCAAAATCAACTTGGTTCTTTGGAAACGCTGGAACAACACTTATGTCTTTTGAGGTTAAGTACCCGTCGATGACCAATAATTGTGGGCTAATAAATAATGGATTACCTGCAAAAGCTGAGGAACAACTATACGGCGAATGTGCGTTGATCCCATCAGTTGGATTAATAGGCAAAACTTGCCAATGTGTTTGTTTACTTAATTTAAGAAAATCGATGAAGGCATACGCCTGTGGGCCTAAATCCCCAATCCCGTAGACAGATGGTAACGACGATATGTGTAATAAAACGCCTGCACTGCGCATCAAACAACCTTACTTTGTATGGCATTGACATGCACCAAAAGCATATCACCTAGACGATCAAATGTCTTGACCCACTGCATTGCCAGAGGATCGAGCGCGCTTTGTGAAACAATGTCAGGATAAATAGACTTTGTTAAATGAAAATAATGATTTTGCGCCTTCCATAAATCTAGCTCTAAAGGCAATGTTAACAATAACTCAAGGCTTAAAGTGATCTTTTCCATCAAGACCATGTCCTCTGGGTGCTCTTTTAAACGGGCCAAAAGGCTATTTAAACAATTGCTGGCAACAAACGATAAATTCGTCTGATCGCGTTTAAATGACCATCGCTTCATTTCATCGATCAAAGAACGCAGTCGATCCATATCTAATTCTGGCGCTTCTAACACATCCGAAAGATCGCGCTGCAGAACAAATTCAACGACGGTTGTTAACATGCGCGGCAAAGGCAGACGCACTTCATTCTTGATATGCATGAGCGGATAATGATGCTCATAAATCTGGCGGAAACTACCTTCGATGTCTTGCATCGTCGAGCGTAACACTTGGTTTAAAATATTTTGTTGCTCTTGCTTAAATAAATACCACAAGGAATAATTATTCGAACTAAAATACCGGTTAATCTGCACAATGGTTTCAGGCACATTGCTTTGAGTAAACGCCGCTAATATTTTTCCCTGCATGAGCATATAATCATCGAGCTTTAAATAATCCACGCCACCAATGAAATTATGGTCACCCAAATGCAACACGGCAAATTGGATTTGTACTTTCTCACGGGTGAAGTTTGAAACAACCGTTGCAGCGCCTATGGCTAATTTCAAACGTCCGGACTCTTTGAGCAAATATTTATCTCGGATGACCGTGTAGGCATACATCTGCGCCTGCAATGGATAATCTTGAAATAGCGAGCTAACCGCATAATGTGCACCGACGCGTAAAAGATCCACAACCATCGGGGCAACCATTTGCGCATAGACCTGACGACCATCCTTTGATTCTGGAATATTGCTTGGGGCTTTTTCTAACAACTTCAAGAATCCCGCTTCAAAATCTTTGCCTGTGGTCTCTTTAGCCAACTGCATGGCGCGTGCAGCATATTGTAAAATTTGTATTGTCTCGAGCCCTGAAATGTCATTAAAGAACCAACCGCACGACGTGTACATCAGCATGGCGTTAAACTGCATGGCCAATAATTTTAAGACTTTGATCTTCTCTGCTTCTGTTAATTCACGCGCGACATGCTTCGTAATAAACGCATCTTGAGCTTGTGACGATTGATCTAGGATCAAATCAATATATTCATCACGCATCACCCATGGCGTTGGGGTAAACTCACGCATCTGCTCTTCATAGGCCACAATCATTTGATCCCGTAACCAATCCAATGATTCTCGAAGCGGTGCCCGCCACAACTGATGCCAACCAATGCCGCCACCCGTCGAACAACCACAATTCGAGCGCCAACGCTCAACGCCATGCGCACAACTCCACGATGAATTCTCATGCACCTCAACTACGAACTGAGGAGGGAATTTTTCTAAGAACTCGCCGTATACCGTCAATTGAGCCGTATGTTGCGTTTCAATGTAATGCAAACAATACGCTAAAGCCATATCACCAAACTTATGGTGATGGCCATAGGTTTCACCGTCTGTGGCAATGTGTGCTAATTGAATACGGGGATCATTGATATTAAGATCCCGCACCAAACGTTCCGCAAAATATTCACCATTGTTAAGCAAACCTTCAAACGCCACACCTTGAGAGATTTGACCGTTATAGAAAAACAATGCTATGGTTCTACCCGACGGTAAAATGCATTCATACGCCACATGTGTGTCAATCTGATTTGCATTAACTTGCCGCCATGCGCCATCTTCTGTTTTAGGTCTAAACCGATGCGCTTGATTTGGAGCCAATACGGTGAATTTAATCCCATACTCCGCCATAATATCAAGTGTTTCTAAATCAACCGCTGTTTCAGCAAGCCACATGCCTTCGGGCTTTCGTTTAAACCGACTTTCAAAATCTTTAAGACCCCATATGATTTGCGTGCGCTTATCCCGCGTATTGGCCAATGGCATGATGATGTGATTATAAACCTGCGCCATTGCAGAACCATGACCTGAGAAAATTTGTTGGCTTTGTTTATCAGCCTCTAGAATAGCCTTATATGTTTCCGGAGATTTCTGCTCCATCCAATACAACAGTGTAGGCCCAAAATTAAAACTAATGCGGGAATAATTATTAACAATATCGACGATACGACCTTTGGCATCTAGAATACGGGCATCCGCATTGCGGGCATAACATTCGGCAGTAACACGTTCATTCCAATCATGGTACGGATAGGCAGAATCTTGTAACTCTACTTCTTCCAACCAAGGGTTCTCACGCGGCGGCTGATAAAAATGTCCATGAATACAAACAAACTGTTTCATTTTTTAACTTTCGCTTTTCTCGATACAACTTTTGTTGCCCCATTGATGATTTCTTGATTCATATTATACATTTGACTATTGAAAGCACGGATCTCATTTTCAACCAATGAAACAAAAGTCCTGCGATTCTTGGTGGCATAGTTGATCTTATCTTCACGTGCCAACCAACCTACGGCTTGCATGACCACTTCTGGCTTCTCATGCAGCGACTTTGATAATTGCGCTACATTGGTTTCGCCATTTTGCCCCAAGAATCTCCATGTCTTGCCTGCGGCTTCAATGATTTTGTCTTTCATAACACGTCTCCTGTTTTTAATGTCCTACTGCTTTAAAAATAATATACCCAGCGGCGGTATTGTCAATGGCAATGAATACGGGCGACCATGAAACGGTTCAGGCACAGCTGTTTTAATACCCATATTGCCTTTGCCGCTGCCACCGTAAATCTCCGCATCACTGTTTAAAATTTCTTTCCATACGCCGCCTGACGGAACACCAACATGATAATCATGCCATGTCATGGGTGTAAAATTACATACTGCAACAATATTACCTTTACCATCTGCAGATTTACGGATAAAACTTATAACACCTTGATTAAAATCATTTAAATCAATCCATTCAAATCCGTCGGATGTAAAATCGCGTTGGTACAATGCAGGTTCATTTTTATAAAGATGATTTAAATCCTTAACCCATCGGGATATGCCTTGATGCGGCGCATATTGCAATAGGTGCCAATCCAAACTCTTTTCATGTCGCCATTCTTCCCATTGAGCAAATTCACAACCCATGAACAGCAACTTTTTGCCTGGGTGTGCAAACATATAGCCGAATAAAAGACGCAGGTTAGCAAACTTTTGCCAATCATCCCCTGGCATTTTAGCTGCAAGCGCGCCCTTACCATGAACAACCTCGTCGTGAGACAATGACAAAACGAAATTCTCGGTAAACGCATACAAGAAACTAAATGTTAATTCATGATGATGATATTTACGGTGAATTGGATCTTTGGAGAAATATAACAATGTGTCATGCATCCACCCCATATTCCATTTCATGCCAAAACCAAGACCACCTGTATCCACTGGGCGAGACACACCGCCCCACGCGGTTGATTCTTCAGCTATCATTTGGATATCAGGAAAATTTTTATACGCCGTCTCATTTAAACGACGCATGAAATAAATCGCATCTAAATTCTCACGACCACCGTATTGATTTGGAATCCATTCGAATTCCTTACGAGAATAATCTAAGTACAACATCGACGCTACCGCATCTACCCGTAGGCCATCGATGTGATATTTATCCAACCAAAACATGGCGCTTGAAATTAGAAACTCACGCACTTCATTGCGGCCATAATTGAAGATAAAACTATTCCAATCTGGATGGAAACCTTTTTTAGGATCGGCATGCTCGAATAAATGCGTGCCATCAAAATACGCAAGGCCATGCTCGTCGGATGGAAAATGTGATGGTACCCAATCTAAGATAACACCAATACCATTTTGATGCAGGCTGTCGACCAAATACATAAAATCTTGCGGCGTGCCCCAACGTGACGACGTCGAAAAATACCCTAAAGTTTGATAACCCCATGAACCATAAAATGGATGCTCCATGACAGGCAAAAATTGAACGTGCGTGAAACCTAAATCCTTTAGATAGGGAATTAAATGCTCGGCAAGTTCTCGATAAGAAAATGAACGATTGCCTTCTTCAATGATGCGGCGCCATGAGCCGATGTGCATTTCATAGATTGAAAATGGGGCGTCCAAGGCATTCTTTTTATGACGCTCTTTCATCCATGCTTGGTCTTTCCATTCATATTCCAAGTCCCAAACCACTGACGCTGTTCGTGGGGCTACTTCATTGTAAATCGCAAATGGATCTTGTTTTTCCACTTGATAAAATTCTTTATTGGAAACGATAAAATATTTATACAACTCACCCTTTACTAAACCTGGGATAAATCCCTCCCATATGCCCGAAGAATCCCAACGCGCACTTAATGGATGTGTCTGACGATCCCAATGATTAAAGTTCCCAATGACCGAAACCGACTTAGCATTCGGCGCCCACACCGCAAAATGCACGCCCTTTTGCCCTTCATGCTCACACAATCGAGCACCCAACTTGTCATAAAGCTGAAAATGATTGCCTTCTTTAAATAAATACGTGTCTTGTTCAGTAAAAATAGGGGCAGGTATTACATGGGGTTTAGATATGGATGTGGACATATCTAAATTATATAGCTGAAATATAAACCAGCAATGAAAATTACGTTAATTTAAGTAATCATTGAGGTTAGGAATGGCCGAAATATTTAAAATCACCGGAAACAACCCATCAATGCGCATCAGACCCAAATCTTGATCAGCAACAGGCAAAACAAACCCCTTCCCATCCCGCTTTATCTGCAAATTCAAATTCCGCGCATTTAAATCAATACCACCGTAGCTATCTCCCTCAGATTGCATGGCAGAATCGGTAAACCCAACGGTGAACTTGATTTCCCAATTTTCATGAAGAAATTTCAATTGGGACGCTTCGATCAAATCCTTTTGAGAAGGTTCTTCAATAATCACCATGCCTCCAAAGAATGCGGTGAGTCGCTTATTATTCAATCGTTTCTTGATTAAAATGTACAAATCTTCTGCTGAAGTACCTTTGTTTTTAATATCATCAAGAACAGTTGGATTATTCCCCACCGTTATCACAAATGTATTTCGAGGCCTATATTTTGCACTAGCCATTATGTATTGCTTAGGATAACTTAAACGACTCCCCAAAATCTCTTCAATTCGATGATTCATTGCAGGAATAATCGCGTTGATCACTCTCCGACGTGCTAAATCATCCATCTGAACATCTCGCAACGTATTTACATTTTCATTTAAACCATCCATTTCCAGAGGCAATCGTTCCTCTTCCATAGATATTGGCAAATCGATCAACCTATTTCTTCTTTTCTCTATTGGGCGTTTATGTAAAGGTTTTAAATCATCAATCATCGCTGCATCTTTGGTTCGTATTTTTAAATCTGTCTGCTTTAAAGCTATCTTCAATATATCTTTCGCTGCAGGCTTGTCATCCTTACTTGCAACAACATAACTCCATCGATATGGCGATGCTTTGAAAATAAGCATAAATGCTTCAAGTCCGTTTACTGTCTCTAGAACAAAGATTTTTACGTCGCTATTTAATTCAACCTTTTCTAATGCCCCAATGATAAGATCTTTCTTAGATAACTTTGAAACCATAATTTGTTCGCGTAATGATGCTTTATTCATTTCTGTTATGCCATCGATTTCTTTTAAAGAAATTTCATCTCCATTTTCAAATCTTTCCCATACATGAGTAACTTCATTACTTTTCATCGGCCTTGCATTAACGGTAATGCTCGTTAAATAACCATTTGTATGCACTATCATTGCTGAATTCTGGTTCTTCAGAGATTCTGCAACTAAATCGTTTGTTTTCATCACAAGCCCGCCGGAGAAGTATTTCTTTGGGATGGCTTTACCTTCGGTGGTTGGGGTTTCTTTGATGTAGTTATAGACGCCTTTTTTGAAGGCTTCGAGATATTGGGTGTAGATTTTTTGACTGGCTTGTTTGTCATTGATGGCAACGCCATTGATTTTATTTTGATTCACATATAATTTTCCCAAAATGCTTTCTTTAAGTCTGATCTTATACCACGACGCTAAGATCATCGCATGATAGGCTTGGCGCAGGGCGGCAAAATGCTGGCCCTCGTTGACCTCTTTTTCTAATTCAGGAAGAATGACATTACGAATGACTTCAGCATTCTTATTAGTAGATATGACTTTATTCTTCTGAGTTGCTAGATAATCCTCTTCTAACATGACTTTTAATCTAGATTCGACAACAAATGCGCCGTTATTATGTTCATACACTTGAGCTTTGTCAGGCATGATCCAAACTTTATTAAACGTATCGAGAGGAATATTCATTGCGCCGTATATGTCTTGGGCTTTTTTATAAACCTCATCCCAAAACTTTTTACCTAATGCATCCTCAGGAAATGTTAAAGATGCGCTTAATTGCTTGAGGATATAATCTTGGGCTAAAAGATCTCGCCCCATGTCGGTATTTCCAAAACTTGGAGCAATGATGCGGTCTTTTTCATATGGGCTTAAGTTAACCCACATATCCTCTTCAGGGACAGTTAAGGCGGCCAAGAAATATTTGATAAGCTTCATGCCTTGCGCATTTAACTGTTGTGCTTTAAGGCCTGTATCTCCGGAATCAACGAGGAAATTAAATTTGAAAGGATCTTTGGGGTCAACCACGACACCTTTAAGCGTGACAGGCATAAAGGCTGTTGATAATGCGAGTCGCTGCCCTGCTGGCGGTAAAAGAAGATCATCTGCCTTTGCCATGGGCATAACGCAGGTGCTTAAAAACGAAAAAACTAAAAGAATAGCCGTGTATTTCTTCATTGGGTTGTACCAATAAAGTATAGAATATTTATATATAGAAAAGCAAGTCGAAGGCTATTTTAGCTTTTGAACCAAACGAACAGCACCTAAAGGCACCGCATCATCACCAAGGGTTGATTGTAGGATACGGCACTTATTGAATTTCTTAAAGAAAGGGTCGTTTTGGACAATTTTGTTGATTTGAGGCAACATGAAAAAACCACAGGCTTTGATGATCCCGCCGCCAAAGACAATGGCCTGAGGGTTAAAGGTATGATTGATCGATATAGCTGCAAGCCCCAAATTTCTACTCGCACTACTCAATGCTTGTTTAACAACAGCGTCATTGGCTTGCAATGATTCTTTTAAAATACGGCTTTTAATGGTGAGCAAATTACCGCCATTGAGTTTAGTCACCACCGATCGTCGACCAGCTTTAACCATTTTTCGAATATCTCGTTCAATGGCCCAACGACTCGCTAAGGCTTCCAAACAGCCATGATTTCCACAATGACACAAAGGACCATTCACATCCATGATCATGTGCCCAAGCTCTGTTGCTGCACCTTGTGATCCTAAGATCAACCGCCCATGATCAATCACCGCCCCACCGACACCTGTTCCTGGAAAAATACCTGCGACAAATTCAAATCCTTGCGCAGCGCCCAACCAAGCCTCACCTAGCAAACCTGCGTTAACATCATTGGTCATGGCAATAGGGACACGAAATTTCTGTTTTAATTTGGCACTTAACGGAAAGCCCGTTAAAGCAATATTGGGAGCAGCTAAAATTTGATGGTTATGTGTATCGACGATGCCTGGGACACCAAGGCCAATGCCTTTGATATGTTTTCGTGTGATCTTGGAAGCAATGATTAACTCATCAATGCTATTTAGAATGCAGGCATAAATATCTTTGGCATTAACGCGCTTAGGGGTAGAAACCTTAATACGATTGTGCACTTTGCCATTGGTTGCAACCAAAGCCCCTGCAATTTTTGTACCACCAATATCAATGCCAATATAATGAGACATAATTACCGCGTGTAATGATTAATAAAATATTCCTGCACGTTAAAATGATCTGAATCTTTCCATGTGTTATCCAGAATGAACCCAATATGTGATTTAACTTCTAACTTATTGATCTCAAACAAAAGCTCAATGCGACGATCAAAATTTCGTGTCATCCAATCTGCGGATGATAAGAACACACGTGGATCGCCGTTATTATTAAAAATATAAACACGGGAATGTTCTAAGAATCTTCCGACGACACTCTTAACTTTGATATTCTCGCTTAACCCCTCTACCCCTGGGACTAAGGCGCAAATGCCGCGTACAATTAATCTAATCTTAACGCCAGCCTTGGATGCTTCATAGAGTTTTTCAATAATTTGTGGATCTTCTAATGAATTCATCTTAGCGATGATCGATCCATTTTTATGTTCCGCTTGGGCTTGAATTTCTTTATCGATCAAGTCGAAGAAATATTTTCTTAAATCATGGGGCGATGAAATGACACGCTTCCATGGTTGAGGCAAAGAATAGCCGGTGATAACATTAAAAACGTCAGCAATGTCACGGGCAAAATCTTCATTCGCTGTAAAATACCCAATGTCTGTATAAATGCGCGCGGTTTTTTCATTATAATTACCCGTCGATAAATGCACATAACGACGAATACGTCCTTCTTCTTTGCGAACGATCATGGTCATCTTTGAGTGGATCTTTAAACCCGCAATGCCGTATATAACGTGACATCCCGCTGCTTCCAAATCACGGGACCACTGAATATTTTTCTCTTCTTCAAAACGCGCTTTGATCTCAACGACAACCGTGACTTGCTTGCGCGCCTTAGCCGCGGCCATCAGCGCTTTGATAATTGCTGAATCTTCCCCGGTGCGATACAAGGTCATCTTGATTGCCAAGACATCGGGATCCTTGGCGGCACTAGCAATTAAATCGACCGTCGGGAAAAATGATTGATATGGCAAATGGACAATAAAATCTTCTTCTTTGATCTTATCAAAAATATTATCGTATGGGATCTTGGCTGGTTCAAACGACGGGAAACGCAAATCTGGGCGTTCAACAGCGGCCACAACTTCCCATAAGAATGACAAGTCTAAATCACTTTCAATGACATTGGCTTTTTCCATGGGGAAATCAATGCCCTTGCATAAAGCATCTAACAAATCGACCCCTGGATCTTCTTGCATTTGCAAATGAACCACTTTGGCCATGGGGCGCTTCTTTAATTCTTTTTCCATAGCCTTCAATAAATTTGGCGCATATTCCTCATCGAATAATAGTTCGCTATCCCGTAGCACTCGAAATAAACATGCCCCCAAGGTCTTATATCCTTTAAAGAAAGAATCAATGTTTTCTTTGATTAAACTATCAACCAAAACAAAGCAATATTCATCTGATTCCGACGGAACACGCAATAAACGTGGTACCGCCTTGGGAACTGGCAAGATGGCCATATGGTGTTGCTGACCACGCTCAATGCTCACCGCAAAGACAATCGTCTTCGAAGGCAACACCGGAAACGGATGCCCTTGATCCACCGCCATGGGCGTGATGATTGGAAACAGCGTCGTATCAAAATATCGTTTCACAAACTTTTTTTGTTCTGGATTAAGTTGAGCAACGTCTTTGATAAAAATCTTATTAGATTCTAAGGCCCCTTTGAGTGACGTTGTATATAACGTATAAAACTTATGGATGTATTTCTCAATTAACTCATCCAATGCACTGACAAGCTCCTGAGGATATAGACCAAACTGATCTTTGCGATTATAGCCAGAGTCCGCAAGCTTTTGCGCACCAGAAACACGCACCATGAAGAATTCATCTAAATTGCTGGTAAAAATAGCCATGAACTTAAGGCGCTCAATCAAGGGGTTACGCGCATCCGCAGCCTCGGATAAGACACGGCCATTGAATTCCAGCCAACTTAAATCCCGATGTATGAATTTATCTTTGATTTCCATTTTTATTCCGAACCTTTAAGCGACAATGTCAGCTTATTACCCGTAATCTCTTCAAATAATTCCTTCTTCTCCAAGAAATTCTCTTTTTCCAACAAGAAATTCGCATGAGTATAAACTAGCAATGTCGCATCTCCACTAGGGCTAAACTTAACCTGCAACTTCTTAACTTTTTGTTTATGTGAACGGTCTAAAGAGTTTGCTATGCGTAACAATGCACACAACTTCTGAACCAAAATCTGCTCATCTGACGATAAGGAATTATATAAGATATGTGACTTTAGTGGCGCTGATCGACGGTGATAGCGCGCAATGCACGCAATGATATTAATTTCTGTTTCCGTTAAACGAAATAGATTTAGTGAACTAATCACATATTCGCTATGCTTATGATGTGAGCGATTATTGATAAACATTCCTAGATCGTGCAAATACGCCGCTAATAATAAATATGTTTTTTGTTTATCATCTAATCCCAAGTTTTCTTTAAACGCATCAAAGAGTTGTTCAGAAACTTTGGCCACTTGTTTTAAGTGATCTAAATCCATTCCCCACTTATGACACAAGAAGTGAGCAACGGATGTTAATTGACTTAATTTATTATCTGTATCCGACATATCAAACTTAAAGAACATGTTAGCTAAAATAGCCTCGGATAAGGATGCTTCTAAGATATACACATGTTCTTGCTTATTTAGTTTAAACAAGGTATTTAAAATAATGGCAAACCCGACGATAGTTTGTGAGATATCTGTTGGTATCTGATAGGTATTGGCAATTTCTTCGGGATTCATTTCTTTAAGTCGATTTAGCAATTCTTCTGCTTCAGAGGCTTTCAACTTATAAAAATCTGAATCGCGGCGCTTGTTGGGTAAAATATTTTGAATGTAGACTGAATAATTATCGTCTATTAAGATCACATCATCAATTGAGAGCTGTGGATTTGTTTTCTTAATAAACAAAATCTCATTTTCAATATATTCTTCGGTTGCCTCATGAACCTCTTGCAAAGATCCATCCAGCGTCGCCATAAATTGCGATAAACGTAATGTTCCAATAGGAAAACCCATATTAAAAAGGGTTAAACCCTTTTGCATAACCGAAACGTCCAAGCTACCGGCGCCCAATTCAGCAATCAACAAATTCTTCTCGCGGACAGGGTATGTCTTCTTTAACTTATGAGACAGAAAATAATCAATGTAATAAACCACATCCCCCGCGTTTAAGACTTCAATCTTAAAGCCTGTCTTACGCAATACAGTATCAAGGAAGATGTCGCGGTTGCGCGCTTCACGTACAGCGGTTGTGGCGGTAACACTAATGTCCGTCACATCATATTCTTTCAAGGCTTCTTTATATTTAAGGAGGACAGCAGTGGTTTGGTTAATGATCGTTTGAGGGATACGGCCTTTGAGGAAAGCATACTGCCCTAAGGGCAAATTGTTCTTAAGCGACTCAATGATACGAACATCATCATTGTGACGCTCACCGATCAAAAGCTTGATGGTCGAGGAACCTATATCAATAACACCAGCACGCATAGAATTATAAGGATAATGGCGTTTATATATTTATACTTATTGCTTGTAGTACCTAACAAGTATAGCATAAGATATTACCCTAAAGCCAGTTATGAAAGATCCCTTTAATGAACCAATCGTTTGAACCCAAGTTATGGACAGTTCTCAAGGAAGGCTATTCCCTCAAAGCTTTTCGGGAAGACCTCTTTGCCGGCATTATTGTGGGCATCGTGGCCCTGCCTTTATCCATTGCTTTTGCCATTGCTTCAGGGGTTAAACCCGAACAAGGCCTGATTACAGCTGTCGTCGCTGGTTTCCTGATATCGGCATTAAGTGGCAGCCGTGTTCAAATCGGCGGCCCAACGGGTGCCTTTATCGTGGTTATCCTTGGTGTAGTGCAACAATACGGCTATGAAGGCCTGGCAGTGGCCACCTTAATGGCTGGTGCGATGCTCATTTTACTTGGGCTGCTGCGCATGGGCGATGTCATTAAATTTATTCCCTACCCTGTAACGGTTGGATTTACCAGCGGCATTGCCCTCATTATCTTTACAACCCAAATACGTGATTTGTTCGGGCTTAATCTAACCTATATGCCAGATCATTTCTTACAAAAATGGGTCGTCTTTGTACAAAATATACCCGATCTTAACTGGCAAGCATTCTTCATTGGACTCTTAACCATCGTGATTGTGATGTACTGGCGCAAAGTTACAGACAGGCTACCTGGTCCTTTGATCGCTATCATTGTTTCAACAGCCATTGTTCAGGGATTGCATTGGCCGATTGATACGATTGGTTCACGCTTTGGAACCGTTAGTAGCCATTTTCCCATGCCACATTTACCTCCCATCAGCTTTGACATTCTCATCAAAATGTCTCATCCAGCGATGACCATTGCATTACTCGCTGGCATTGAATCGTTATTGTCGGCAGTTGTTGCCGACGGTATGACTGGACGACGCCATCGCTCCAACATGGAACTCATTGCCCAAGGCATTGCCAATTTAGTTTCTCCTCTGTTTAATGGAATACCTGCGACAGGTGCCATAGCGCGCACAGCAACCAATATTAAAAACGGCGGTAAAACACCTTTTGCTGGCATTATTCATGCCATTGTGATCATGTTGATATTTATTTTCTTTGGTAAATGGGCAGCATTAATACCCATGGCCACATTGGCAGGCATTTTGATCGTCGTTGCCATTAACATGAGCGAGATGCATTTATTCGTCCGTTTATTCAAAGGCCCTAAGAGTGACATTTTAGTGCTCCTGTGTACTTTCTTATTAACCGTTCTCGTCGATCTAACCGTTGCCATTGAAGTTGGTGTTATATTAGCTGCCTTTTTATTTATGCGGCGCATGATTGAAGTCACAACAGTGAGTGCCTTATCAGAAAATGAGAATATCTTAGATCCCGAGGGCGTTCATCGCGAAGATATCCCGCAAGGCATTGAAATCTTTGAAATCAACGGCCCCTTTTTCTTTGGTGCCGCCGATAAATTCAAAGACACCTTGGTGCAATTAAAACATCGCCCCAAGGTTTTGATCCTACGCCTACGATTTGTTCCTGCGATTGATGCGACGGGCTTGAGTGCTTTGGAAGAATTATTGCGCAAAGCCAAAAACACTAAGATGGAAGTTTTATTCTCCGGCCTACATTCCCAACCCTTACACGCGCTTAAAGACGCCGGTATCATCAAGCAATTGGGTGAAGATCACTTTCACTGGGACATCAAAGAATGCATCAAATTCGCCCAGACACTGCTTTGAGCACCTAAATCGCCGCTGAAGATTTCTTTCGCAATACCAATGGACATGATAGTTAAATATACCCATAAACATACTTGTAATGGCCAATAGATCTTTGGCCATCGGGCACGCAACGTAGCAAAAGCCTCGACCATCACGAAGAGCAACATCGGAGCAAAAAATAACGATAACCGTGGGACGGTGAATGGGAATTTACGCAAACAGCCCAAAATAACAAGCTCAATGAATACAACAAAAGCAATCATGGAAACATTGATCTTGCACACCTTTAAACTCTTAACCCCCTGCCAAAGCATATACGCAAAACCAAAACCAACAAACCCTCTGGCGATTGCCCTAAATATTTTTGGGATCTCAACAAACCAGCGTGAAATTAAATTGTTGATCCCATCCCCTAAGGTTTGAAAGAAATCAGGGATCGATGCAAATGAGATAAAATATTCATGCCAATATGTCTCTAATAAATGTGCCGCGCTGTGACGGATGTCCACGTACCAGACATAAAAAACCATCACCAAACATACAAACACATAAATACTCAATTCTTTTTTCTTGGTCCATAACTTTAGAATCGGAATTAACATGAGAAAAAAGACAGGGTATGAAAGGAATCCTAACAAGGGAAACAAACATAACATCCACGACGACGCACGAAGCATCAACAAGACTAAAACAGACCCCACCAAAACATCCATGGAATATTGTTTTAGTTCCGCCGCATAATAAATCAACGGTATCGACGATGCCCAACACAGCGCAAACGTAATGCGATCGATGGGACGTTTCAACACCTTCGTGCCGATGCGCATCCAAATCAGAAAAGCTCCTGCCATGCATAAACATGGCAAGAGCCTAAGCGACCATAACTGCTGTCCAGTTAGATGATACAACTGCTGGATGATCCAAAGATATAAACGAGGAAAAGCTTGATCAGAAAGCAAACAGCGGCTAAATAAATCATAGGTACTAAGCGATGTGATATTGTTTAGAACACAGAGCTCATCATTCCATAGAGGGCGTAAATTATGAAAGTGCCCCACAATCAAAATGAAATACCACGCGCAAATACCTAGAAACAGATATTTAAGCCATTGATTCATGTTTAATGATGGCAGCCACCTGCACCATGAGGATGACCATGGGTAACTTCATCCGCTGTTGCAGGACGTTTTTCAACGATCTCAACGGCAAAGGTTAGATCTTGGCCAGCTAATGGATGATTTCCATTTAAGGTCACATCATCACCGTCAATTGCTGTAACAGCAACTGGCATGTATTCTTCCCCACCACCCACTTCAAACATATCACCAACCGCTAAATCTGGCTTTGGTAATTGTGCTTTCTTAACTTTATAAATCAATTTGTCATTGTATTCGCCGTAAGCTTCTTTCGCAGGGATTGTCACAGTCTTCTTATCAGCGGCTTTCATTTCTAACAGAACAGATTCCAAGCCTGGGATAATTTGACCAGCACCTGTTAAGAAAATCAATGGATGCCCAGCTTCTGACGCATCAAGTTGCTTTCCAGATTTATCTGTAAGTTTATAATGAAACGAAATAACAGTTGAAGACATAGTCCCTACTTTCTTTTTAGAAAAGGCCAATTGAAGAATTTGTATTATAAGGTAGAATTGTTTTATGTCAAACCAAAGTACACGGGGCGTCTTGGTCGGTTTATTGGCAAATTTCAGCCTCGCGGTCATTAAAATCGTTGCCGGCATCGTCGGTCACACCTATGCGTTGATCGCTGATGGGATTGAATCCACCCTAGATATTTTCTCGTCGATCGTTGTTTTAAGCGGCCTTAAAATTGGCTCGAAACCACCAGACAAAGACCATCCCTTTGGTCATGGCAAAGCAGAATCTTTAGCCGCCATGATTGTGGCGATTGCTTTGCTTGGCGCAGCGGCCTTCATTGCCTTCCAAGCCTACAAAGAATTGCACAACCCTTCACAACACCCTGCAGCATTTACCTTATTTATCCTAATCGGGGTCATTATAATTAAAGAATTTCTATTCCAAAAACTAATCAACGTTGGTAAACATGCTCACAGTTTATCTGTACAAGTTGATGCATGGCATCATCGCTCGGACGCTATTACCTCGATTGCTGCTTTTGTTGGTATTAGTTTAAGTGTTTACGGCGGACCAACGTTTAGAGGTGCTGATAATTGGGCTGCACTGGTGGCAAGCTTCATCATTGGTTTTAACGGATTGACCTTATTGAATATGGCAGTGCAAGAAATTATGGATGCAGCCCCAGACCCCACCATCACCAGTGCCATACGGTTGATGGCACTGGCGGTAGAGGGTGTCTGTGGTATTGAGAAATGCCGTGTGCGTAAAAGCGGCACACATTATTTTGTAGAGTTACACGTCGAAGTTGATGGCAATATGACAGTAACCAAATCCCACGAATTAGGCCACAAGGTTAAAGATAAACTGATTGCATCTCCCCTGCCACTGGCCGACATCGTCGTGCACATTGAGCCTAAATAATTACTTGGCTTCCACCATGCTTCCGCCCATTTTACTACCCATGGGGCACATTTTACCACCATCAGCACTCTTATAACCACTGCAACTAGACTTTGCAAACCACATGCCTGATGCAAAGATAAAAGCACCGATAAGTAAACCAATCACAAACTTCTTACCACCGCCACCACAACCACAGCCACAACCTGATGCTTTAGGACCGCAACAACCATCTTTATGTTCTTCTGACATACAAACCTCCTGTTGGTTTTTGATAATCTATTATATCACTATTTGCATTTACTTTAATTGATAATTATTTGGACGCGTAAAGACTGCCTGCACGGCCGCGATATTACGCATGGCAAAAGCAGCTTCGCAATACGACAAATAATAATTCCATTTTCGGATAAATGTTTCGTCAAAACCCTGCGCTTTTACCTGATGCGCCTGTGCATTAAACGCATCGCGCCACATTTTTAGCGTACGCACATAGCTAAAGGTAATATCTTCATAATCAAAAATATTTAAGTTGCCTGATGCATAGGATGCATCATGAATGGCTTTCATCGACGGCAACAAGCTGCCTGGGAAAATATGTTTTTGAATCCAATCCACATTATCTCGAAAACTTTCATAACGATGATCTGGCGACATGATCATCTGCAAACCAACCACACCTTCTGGCTTTAATAAATGATGCAATTGACTAAAATAAACAGGTAAAAATTTATCGCCCACCGCTTCAATCATTTCAATTGAAATGATCTTGTCATATTGACCTTGTATTTTACGATAATCGTCTAGTCTTATCTCAATCTTATCTTGTACCCCATGTTTTTTAGCCAAAGCTTGAACATAGGCAAACTGTTCTTTGGATATAGTGATCGTTGTGATTTTACAACCATAATACTTAACCGCATGTAATGCAAACCCTCCCCAACCACTGCCTATCTCTAAGACATGATCTGTTGATTTCAGACGTAACTTACGGCACCAAATATCAAATTTTGCCTCCTGGCCTTGCTGCAACGTCTGTTTATCGTCGGTAAAATATGCACTGGAATATGCCATGGTCGGATCAAGAAAAATCTTAAAGAAATCATTTCCTAGATCGTAGTGCTTGGAAATATTCTTGCGACTGCCAATCAATGTATTATCGCGTAACTGATGAGCCCATGTGTTAAACAATCGAAACCAATTCACTGGTGTGCGTTTGACATCATCGGCCATCAGGGTTGGATGATGCTCCACATTATGGATCATCCATTCAATGACGGCTGTTACATCATCTGTATCCCAATCACCTTCGACGTACCCTTCACCAAAACCAACATCACCGTACAAAACACAACGTTGGAAGAATTTTTGTCTCTTTACATTAATATTGCAGGTAATGCCATTTGGCTCATGGCCATAAATGCGCTTGCCACCATCTGGCAAGGTCATGGTCATCTGGCCTAATTTTAGTGGGGTAAAAACTTTATGAATGATGCGCTCGCACAAAGTTTTCATGTTGTCCTTATCTCCTTTTTTCTTCCGATCAATTGTTGTAGTTCTGGATTTTCTTCTTTGGCGTGAAATGGCACATGCTTGATAAAATGCAAGATGGCCGCATGCCAATGGATTAAAAAGATAACCCGAAGGGTGATAAATGGAAACTTTAAAGTTTCCCAAAAAAGATTCATGTTGGTCAACGCCTTTTTACTGCCTAACATCGACGAGAAAAAGAACCGCTGATCATTCTTCATCACATCAATGCCAATCTTTAGATCAACATCTGGTATCTGTATGTCAAAATCAAGGACATTATCAAGATCCGTAAACGGTGAAATATAGTAATACTTGGTGCGCTGATCTTTAAATCGTTTGGACGTCAAATGCTGTTGACCCAAAAAGAAATACTTAAGCTCTCCAAAGGTATTGCCAATCTCTACAACCACACACACCGGCTGTTCTTGTGCATCAAAACAAAAATAAAACGACACAGGATTAAATACATAGCCAAACGTTCGCACATTCGTTAACAAGCGTATGTGTTTAACTTGCGCTGCCACACCTTGCTTATGCAAAAAATCCCTTATATCGCCGATATGATCGGATTCTTTGTAATTATAAATGCGGGACTGATTGTGTCCAAATAACCCAACATTCTTTGAGAGTAGATCTAATTCATCTAAATCTAAATAAAACATAAACACCCTGTGCTCAAATCGACGCACAATAGGGCTTCGACGCTCATGCATGACCGTCATGGTGTATAAACACGACTTCATGACCAAATGGGCTCCTTCGATAAACGCCTTGCAACATTAAGTGCAGATAAAAGGCCGTCTTCATGAAAACCATAACGGAAATAGGCACCGCTAAAATAAATAGGTCCTGTTTCATTTAATTTATGCAATTCCCTCTGTGCTAATTGACTCTCTGTTGTAAAAATGGGATGTCTATAATCCATCTTCCAGACAACCTTCTTAGGATCAACCAAATCAGCCCCATTGATCGAAATAAGCCAAGGCTTTGTTTGAGAAACACCTTGCAAGCTATTCATATCGTATATGGTGCTGGTCACAAGCTCGCCTTTAGCGTTTTGGCTAATACGAAAATTCCACGACGACCAAGCCCGTTTTGTCTTGGGCATAACCGACACATCGGTATGCATCGTGGTGCTGTTTGTATAATATGGAAATTTACTAAGCAAATCACGTTCGAGTGGTGTTTGATCATGCAAAATTTTTAAAGTATCATCCGCATGACATGCTAAAACAACACGATCATAAATGGTTTCAATACCCATGGCATCAACGACTACTACTTTTCCATTTTGCCGCATCACCTTAGTAGCCCCGCGGTTAGCCCAAATGTTAAGTTTTGTTTGAGCTAACAATTTATCTCGATATTGCCGGCTTCCACCGACGCAGGTGCGCCACTGTAAGTGTCCTTGTACGCCTAAAAAACAATGGTTCTTAAAAAATCGCACTAACGTAGCGGCTGGAAATTGTAGCATGGTATCAATTGGTGTTGACCATACCGCAGAGCTCATCGGGATTAAGAACTTTTGTAAGAAATCATCACTATACCCTTTTTCATTAGCATACTGCGCCAAAGAATGTTTCTCATATAAAGGATTATCGAGAACCTCAACCGCCTCTTTATTAAAACGATCTATTTCTAAAAGCATTCGGATAAAAGGACGATTGAATAGATTCCGTCGCTGTGCAAACAATCCATTATAACCTGTGCCACAAAACTCTAAACCAGATGGCACATGCTGCACACTAAACGACATTGATGTGGGCTTTGTCTTTACATCAAGCTCTTTAAAAAGCCTCGTTAAAAGCGGATAGGTTGTTTCGTTATACACCATGAAGGCGGTGTCGATATGCAATTCTTTTTTTTCATCGACAATGGTGACGGTGTTGGTGTGACCGCCAATATAATTATTCTTCTCGTATAGCGTTATGTCATATTGATCACGTAGAAAATACGCCACCCCAAGCCCTGATATCCCTGTACCAATAATTGCCAACTTTTCTTTTGCCATATCTTCTTCCTACCTTTTTACAAATCGATAATGACTGACAATCCATTCAGATCCCTGTTTGTATCCCCACAATTCTTCGCAAGCCATATAGAAAATGCGCCAATAATGCCACCACTTGATATATTCTTTTTCACCGTAGGTGTTTTTTAAAATTGGCAAAATAGCGTCTTTGTGCTGGTCCATATTATCAAGCCATTGACGCGCCGTCTTTGAATAATGCGTGCCGCAAACTTGCCAATGGTCTTCAATTTGAATATGATCTTGGAAATATAGGAGCAAATCGTCGGAGGGCATTATCCCGCCAGTGAAAAAGTACTTGCCGATAAAGTCGCTCTCATCTTGATGGTCATAAAAATAGGCAAAATCACGATGGGTAAAAATATGAATAAAGATCTTACCCTTAGGGTTTAAGAATGATGCGGCTTTGGTTAATAAGGCGTTCCAATTGCGCATGTGTTCAAACATTTCAACAGAAACAATGCGGTCAAATCGCTTGTCTGTCGTAAACACATTCATGTCACAGGTGATGATCTCTAAATTCGTTAGCCCACGCTCCTTTGCTTGAGCGTCGATAAACAGTTTCTGTGTTCGAGAATTCGATACGCCTGTGATGCGCGCTTTGGGAAAATGTTCGGCCATGTAAAGCGATAATGATCCCCAGCCGCAACCAAACTCTAGGATAGCTTGCCCGTCAGCAAGTTGGGCACGATCACAGGTCAATGCCAACATATCTCCTTCAGCTTGAGATAAACTCTCATCACCTTGTTTGTAGTAACACGAGCTATATTTTAAATGCTTACCTAAACATAATTTAAAAAACTCTGTCGGTAGTTCATAATGTTGCGCATTAGCTTCCTTGGTGGCAACGGCAATGGGGGCTGCACGCATTTCTTCGATGATCTTCATGATTCGCGCTTGACCTGCTTCTACCCCATCTTTCTTTTCTTCTGCAATTTTATTGGCCAACAATTGCTGCATCCCATAACGGATCACCGGATCTGGCAATAAGCCTTTTTCCAATAATCCAAGTGTTAATGGCACGATCGATTTCATGACAATTTCCTTTTTGGTAATGGCACAAACATGCTGGTTTGCGCTTGATAGCGACGATATTCTTCACCCTTGGTCTTTAGAGCTTGTGCTTCAGCCAATGGGATGCCACTTACCTTCAGTAAGAAGACAATCATTAACAAGGGCGATATGATGGCGGTAAAGCCCCATGGCGCACTTAACGCAAAGATAAAGTACCCAAACCAAATAACCCATTCAAAGAAATAATTTGGATGACGTGAATAATTCCACAAACCAACGGCACAAACCTTACCTTTATTCGATGGCTCTGCTTTAAACGCCCTTAATTGCTCATCGGCAATGATCTCACCACTTAAACCTACTATACTTATCAAAAAACCAATTACTTCCAACGGGGCTATCGTCGGGCTAGGATTTAAACAAATCAACACAAAAGGCAAAGACAAAACAATGTCTAATAACCCTTGGAATAAGAACATGGCTAAGAACTTAAAATTCTGATTAGTCTTCCAATCCGCACGTATTTTGGCGTAGCGACTGTCTTCGCTTGGATCTTTGATCAATCGTTGAATTAAGAGCGCCGATAAACGGCCCGCCCACAAACATACCAACATCAAGATCATCATCTTGCGTAACAGCAAACCATTGGTATGTAGTGCATATACCAACGCACATATGGCTAAGCCTAAAGTCCAACCGATATCAACGTAGCTCGCATTGCGACGATTGGCCTGCAATAACCACAAGAATATCATCATCCCTAAAACGATTTGCATCGACTGCATCATCAACATCAGCACATGTATCCACATATTATTTACGGCGTAATAATACCGCCTCTACCCCTTCTTCTTGTTTAAGGGAAGCCAACTGCACAAACACATAAAACATGGTGGCAATGGTTCCAAGCGTTATGAAACTAAAAATCCAGGCACTGGCTCTTAACCAGTTATTCTCCTTATAAACAACCCATACAGACAGTATGGCAATATTGCAGTAAAAATCAACCAATGTTGTCCAAAACCATGGTTCATTCAACACCGGTTGAGGCAAATTAAACATATCACTGTGCATCGATGTCCAAATAACCAAAACAACCATCCCCAAACTCAACGTTAATGCCGCTACTTTTAAAATATTTCTCATAGTATCACCCCTAATCCATCCGTTTACTAAAACGATTGATGCTAAAAATAAGCACCCCTGCTGCCATCAGCAATAATGGCCATATTTGATCTAATAAATCTAAAACTGTCATGCCTTTTAAAATAATACCGCGAACAATTGTAAGAAAATAGGTCATGGGTAAAAAATACCCAATGTGATGCACCCAAATTGGCATAGTTTCTCTCGGAAAAATAAAACCCGACAATAAAATGGATGGCATCGCAAAGAACATGACAATTTGAGAAGCTTGTTGTTGATTTTGAGCAATGGTTGATGCCCACAAGCCAATTCCTAAGCACACGATTAAATAGACCAAGGTTAACAGAAAAAGATCGATCAAACTACCTCGGATGGGCACTTGAAACATGTAATGAATGGCCATGATAATGCTCGTAGCTATAATCAATCCAATAACAATATAGGGCAAAATCTTTCCAATAATTAATTCATATGGTTTGATCGGTGTCACCAACAATTGTTCAATATTGCCCTGTTCTTTCTCTCGCACAATGGCATTGGCGGTGATCATAGGTACAATCAAATGCAAGACCAAGGCGATTAAACCGGGTAACATAAAGTAGGTGCTTTTAAGATCCGGGTTATACCAAAGTCGGGGCCTAAAATCGATGGGCAAGAAACTCACATTTACCAAACCTTCGGCTTGCATGAAATTTGAAACTATGGCCTGAGAAGAATTCATGGCCACATTAGCTGGCGTTGAATCTGTACCGTCGATCAATAATTGTAATTCTGTCTGCTTATGTTTTAAAACATCCGCACTAAAATTTGGTGGTATCACAAGCCCTGCTTGAGCTTTGCCTTTATCAATGGCATATCGCACCTGATGAATATCATTGCTTTGCTCTATGACCCGAAAATAATCCGAATGTTCAAATGCCGCAACCAACCTACGGCTTAAATATGTGCGGTCTTGATCATAAACATAGGTGCGCAAATGTTTGACGTCAGTATTGATGCCAAAACCATAAATCATAACCTGCATGAGCGGCATAAAGATAACCATCATGAGCGTTCGCCTATCACGCAAAATATGAATAATTTCTTTAATGGCAACAGCCTTGATATTACGCATTGGAGAGTCCCTTTGACTCAAGCATTTCAAACGCCTCTTCTAACGTCGGAGCAATTTCTTTATAACTTTGCGGTGTTCCAACTTTCAAGATCTTACCTTCACTGATAAATGCCAACTGATCACATCGCTGCGCTTCTTCCATATAATGGGTTGTTAAAAATAACGCTGTCCCCTGCGACGATAATTCCTTTAAAATATCCCAGATGGTCCGTCGTGATAATGGATCAATGCCTGCCGTTGGCTCATCTAAGAATAAAATTTTAGGCTTATGCAAAATCCCATTGGCAATGGCTAATTTTTGTTTCCACCCTCCAGACAAGAATTCGGCTTGGCGTGATACATATTTATCTAAACCTGTCATCACCAAAACCTCGTCGATGCGCTTCGTCAATGGAGCCCCATCTAACCCATAGATGCGTCCAAAAAACATCAAATTCTCAATGATCGTTAAATCACCATATAAACTAAACTTTTGTGAAATATACCCAATCGATTGTTTAATTTTCTCAGGCTCGGTCTTCACATCAAAACCTGCAACGGTACCTGTCCCTTCACTGGGCGCTAGGATGCCACATAACATTTTAATTGTCGTACTTTTGCCAGAACCATTCGCACCTAAGAAACCAAAAATAGATCCATAGGGTATTTCAAATGACACATGATCAACCGCCGTGAACTTTCCAAACCGACGGGTTAATTGATTGGCTGCTATGGCAATGTTTTGATTCATGAGACCTATCTATATTATAAATTTAACATCGGCAGAAACACCCGTATGAGCATTTACATCAGGATCATCAATGGCAACCTTCACGGCAAAAGCCTGCGTAACACGCTCTTCAGCTGTCTGAACGTTGCGCGGCGTAAACTCTGCTTTGGTGGCAATGTATCGCACATGCCCATTGTATTGCCGGTTAAGCCCATCAAAAGTAATCGTAGCTTTCTGATTTAATTGAATTTGATTCACGATGCCCTCGGGAACATAAATCTTTACCCATTGATCTTTGGTGTCACCCATGACAACTACCGGAGCTCCGGCCACGATGCTCTCACCTATTTCATGTACTTTAATCAAAATAACCCCGTCGACAGGAGCGACCACTTGTTGATCATCGAGGGCAAGCTTCGCATATTCAACCGATTGTAAATTTGATCCACCTTGCTTAAAAACGCGTGTTGCCCTTTCATAATCTTTCTTGGCTTGCTCATAACGATCTAGCGTCGCTATCACATCTCCCGCCTTGACCAAAGAACCCTCTTCAACATTTAAGGTACTAACCTTGCCTGATGCTTGAGGGCCAAGTTGATGTTCAGTGATCTCAAGTGTCCCAGAAAAAGTTTGTTTGGATAATGGTTTCTCACCACAACCCAACATCAAAAGCACAAATGTCACCATCATCAAAAGACGCATATCTCTCCTTAAAAAGGTGACTGTCACCTTTTTTATTAGCGCAGCATTTGCTGCAT
This sequence comes from uncultured Planctomycetales bacterium, assembly GCA_964572155.1. Lineage (GTDB taxonomy): Bacteria > Omnitrophota > Gorgyraeia > Zapsychrales > Fredricksoniimonadaceae > JACQQW01. Next base: position 46,134 of record CAZNDZ010000003.1, read on the forward strand.
TTGCCCTTGGGCTTTGGCTAAACTCACTTGCGATGTCCATAAAACAGCCACCGCTTCTTTAAATTGATCTTTATCATATATTTCCTGAGACTTTGCTCGAAGCACGTCAACTTTTTGAGACAAGCCATTCTTATATTGCTCCAACACCAAAGCAAATTGTTGACGAGAAACTTCTAATTGGGCACCTTGAGCTAATATCAACGCCTTTGCTTTAGCAATATTCTCTTTGGCTTCAATGACATTTTTGTTGGTTTGAAATTTCACATCTGTTAGAAGCGCTTGCGCCTCATCTGCCTTGGCTTTTGATTCTGCAATCTTCGCTTGCTGACTACCCCCTTGCCAAATAGGCATGGTTGCCATCACGCCAATGGTGTAGGTGTTACTTGCCCTCGACGGACTTTCACCTGAACGCCCATAATCCCCTATTAATGAAACCTTAGGCAGATAATCTGCTTTGGCCCCACTGACTTGAGCTTGGGCGACATTTAATTGTTCGGCGGCAACAGCAATATCTAATTGTTTGACCGGCACATTAATTTGATTGGCTGTGAGCATATCTAAATCTTCTTTCTGATCAAATGATATCGATGCTGCTGGATCAATTTGTAAGGCTGCCGCTAAATCCAATCGACGTTCTTTGGCAACCGTTAGAGCTGTCTTGAGTAAATATTTACTTTTTAACAAATCTGCACGCGCACGTTTTAAATCTAACAATGTCTTTGTACCCTGTGCATACTCCGTCTTAGCCAATGCATAGGCTTTCTTATCACGCAGCACAAAAATCTTGGTAGCTCGCGCTTCTTGCAAAGCACGTTTAGCTTGAATGTACAACACAGCAACCAAAGCCAAGGAATCTTCTTTAGCTTTTTGTAATTGCACTCCGACAAGTTTATTTACAAGCCGCGCTGTTTTTAAACGTTCAAAGGTTGAAGGATCAAAGATTGTTTGGGTGATCTTGCCGCGGGCATCAAAGGTATTAAATGGCCCTGTATAATTTGGCATCGACGGTATCGTGATACCACTCATGCGTAAATCACGGCTTTGACGTTGACCATTAAGTGACGCGGACAATTGCGGCAATAACGTGGCTTGTGTTTGATTTAATTGGCTTAAAGATTGTTGAACACGGGCATTAGCCACCACAACATTAACGGACATGGTGTCGGCACGTTTTAGGGCTTCTTTCAACGAAAGCGCAACTGTGACCTTCTCTTGGGCAAAGACCGGATTAACCATCCCCAGCATTAAACACAATGTTAATAGACAACGCATGGTCATTCCCTTAGCTTGACGCTTTCATTAAGTTTGACAATGATGTGATGAAACTCTGCAACTTCTTTATCTGTTAACACCTTTAAAACATCTTCCCAACGTTTTGTAATGATACCCTTAAACTCATTTAAGAACTTTTGCCCCTTTGGGGTCAACTCAATCATGATCTGTCGACGATCCTTGTCGTTATAGACACGTTTTAAATATTGGGCTTTAACCATGCGGTTGACCACCCCGCTCATGGTAGGCAGCTTTACTTTCATATGCTCTGCCAAAACACTCATGGCACAAGCGCCACGGGCATGCACGGATAAGAGGATTAAAAATTGACTTTGTGTGACCATGCGCGCGGATAAAACACCCAAATGCGCACCTTGGATGATGTTGGGCATCAAATGTGAAATAGCTACTGCGGTGGAAGCTCTATCAAGTTTGGGCATGCTAAATGTTAGCATGTGCTAACTATGGTGTCAAGCATCCCTAAAAGTTTATATTTGTTCAAACAATTCATGCAATTTCTTCTCTAGGGCTTTCTCAGGAAGGTTAAGAAAGTCTAATACATATATATCTTTAAACATTTCTGCCGCCTTAGGAAGCCTTTGCGTCACCACTGGTAACACTATCTTCTTAGAAAGAATTGTACGTTCATAGTAACCACTTCCAATTTGACGCTCTAATTCACGAACAGAATACCCCTCCTTAATAGTAAGTTGAATATAGAATTCTTTTTCTTCAATACTTTTTGTCTTTGAAATAATTAGTACGTGGCATGACCAACTAATTTGTGTCAACAGTGTCGACACAATTGCTCTATGTCGATAAACCTCATAAAATTGTCTCATTCTATAAAGACCGCGGCGATTAAACCCTCTAATCTCAGGATGTTTTCGCTCTATATATTCCGCTAAACCATCTACAACTTGATCACCCCATTCAGCCGCTTCTAATTTCTTACTAATATATTCGCCAACATTCCAATACAATCGAATAAGCTCAGCATTAACGCTTTTAATAGCATTAAATCTAGCCTCTCGGATCATTCCAATCACTTCTAAGAATTGATGGTCAAGCTTCTGGGTTGATTTCATTAAAACCTCCCGAATAGAATAAGTTAATTAAATAAACTGTTCGGGGGATTTTTAATGCGTTATTTCCGATTGGGGGAACCGGTTGTTACGCTATTTACTTGCCACTATATTAATATTTTCTAGAATAACGTCAATTTAAATCTTATTGGCTGTGAATTCCTTTGACTAAAACATAGCCCTGCGGTATAAATTCTTATGCCTTTTTTGCGAAAGATTGTTTTTTATTTGTTCTTAGGTATTTACTGCATCATTTGCCCAATGTTGATCCTGCGTTTGTTGGGATTTGTCTTCGATCCTACAACCAAACATTTCGTTAAGACAGGCATCATTTATGTTTCTAGCAACCCTCCTGATGCCAATGTTTATATCAACGGGCGTTTGGCTCCTGAAAAAACACCGACGGTGATACGCGACCTTACACCAAATGACTATACGGTACGCATGGAATTAGCGGGATACACCCCTTGGGAAAATACGGTGCCTGTGGTGGACAAAAAGGCTACGTCGATTGAAAATATTCTACTCATCCCAACCCAATGGGGTGATAAGCGCTTAAGCTCTCTTAAACTGACTAATATCATTGCCATCCAAGGGGCCAATACACTCTTGGCTTTTAATACTGACAATGTTAGCGGCATGATCGTGGTGCACTTAAATGATCAGGATGAACCCGACTACCTTTTTCCCGCTGAATCAATTTATCGCGAAGGGCGTTTGATCAATTTCTTTACGGTGCCCCAAAGCCCCTTTATCGTCATGCAAATTGACTTAAATGAAAAGCATAAATACCTTTGGATTGATACGCGTGACAAACTCGCTCACATTGAAGACATCAGCGACCTTATTAGCACACCCCCACAAAAACTATATTGGGAACCCAATGATGATCGAAATATTTACGCCTATGACGCTGGCACAGTCAGTCGCATTAATATCAAAGCAAAGGCCATTTACCCGAATATAGAACCCAAAAATATCCCTCAAGAAAAGAAAAAACCTGCCATTGAGAATATGCCTGTGGCCAATCAAGTTTTTGTCATTAATAATGAAAACACCTTCCTCTACCGAAAAGGTCGTGACGTTTACTTAATGGATAACTTGCCCAAAACCCAAGCACGTTTAACACGTATTCTGTCGGTTAAACCAGACACAGACATTTTCTTCTATGAAAAGAATGGCAAACTCTATTTTATCGACCAGCAAACTAACCTTTTAACGTCAATGACTGTTTTGCACCATAAGCCGTTTATCCCAAAACCCATCGCGGAAACATTGCGGTTAAAGAAATTGGAAGAATAATGAAATTTAATTATTCCAAAGAGAATTTAAAAGGCTTTAACAAACGCTTGCAACGCTTCCTTGAGATCGTCCCAGGGCTCGCCAGCTGGACAGTGCTCATTGGCATGATCCTCATTTCCATCTTCTTGCCCTTCACAGGTGCAATCATCATCATTTGCTTTTACCTGTGGTGGTTGCTGCGTTTGCTATACATGACCTTTTTCTTAATCCTCTCTTATATGCGCTTAAATATCGAAAGCAAAACAGACTGGATGGCACGCGTGCATGGCCTTGATAATATCAAAGCCTACCTTGAGTCACTGGATTTTCGACATGGCCTATTAAACTTCCGTCAACGTTTGTCACTTTGGACGCATCGCAAAGAAATTCGACTGCTTGAAGAAAGCCGAAAACTACCACCCTTATCCAAAGACATTTATCACTTGGTGATCTTCCCCATTTTAAAAGAAGACCGCCAAGTCATTGAACCCGCGATTGCGGCCTTAAGCCAACAATCATTTCCTGCACATCACACCTTGGTTGTCTTTGCCCTTGAAGACCGCGCGGAACAAAACATTAAAAATGATGTCAAAGCTGTTTGCGATCAATACCGCAAATATTTCTATGAATGCACCACCGTCATTCACCCTGCGGATATCGACGGCGAAGCCCGCGTTAAAGGTGCCAATGTGACCTTTGCCGCACGCTTTATGATGTCTTATATTCAAAGCCGAGATATTCCATTTGAACATGTGATCATTTCGTGTTTCGACGCGGACACGGTTGTCAGCCGTGATTATTTTGCATGTTTGACCTATCACTTCATGATCACGCCTGATCGCTTGCAAGCAAGCTTTCAACCCATCCCGATGTATCACAACAATATCTGGCAAGTCCCTGGGTTCTCTCGGGTCATTGAAACCGGCTCGTCGTTCTTTCAATTGATTGAAGCAACGAACCCTGAAAAGCTTGTGACGTTCTCATCGCATAGCATGAGTTTTAAGGCTTTGGTTGACGTGAATTATTGGCCGGTGGACATGATCTCGGATGACTCGGCTATTTTCTGGAAGTGTTATATTCACTTTGACGGCAAATACCGCGTCGTGCCCATGTATGTTACCTTGTCGATGGATGTTGTAAACGCATCCAGCTGGGTCAATACCATCAAAAGTGTTTATAAACAAAAACGCCGTTGGGCTTGGGGCGTTGAGAATTTCCCGATTGTGATGCGCGCCTTCTGGCGTTCTCGTAACATCCCTTTATACGATAAAATACGTCATGGTTTCAAACTTTTTGAAGGGCATTTGTCGTGGGCTACATGGGGATTTTTGCTATCGGTGATTGGCTGGCTGCCGGCATTGTTTGCCAAACGCGAATTTGCCTCGTCAGTCGTCTATTATAACGTCCCTGAGATCGCCAACACCATCTTCAACCTTGCGTCTCTTTGTTTGGTTGCATCCATCATACTAAGCCTGCTCTTATTACCTAAAACAACCGTGCGGTATTCGCTGTTAAAGAAGATTGGGCATGCCATTGAATGGTTACTGATCCCCTTTATCCTTGTGATCTTTGGCGCCTTGCCTGCGCTCGACGCTCAAACACGACTCATGTTTGGAAAGTATTTAGAATTCTGGGTCACAGACAAGCACCGCAAACCTACTCGGAAAGCCTGATGATGGTGCCTTGTACGCGGGCACGATGGTAGGAAAAACGTAGAAGCAATAAACCCACAACGAAATAAATAACCACAAGACCAAATCCAATCAACGCATCTTGAGTCATCCCTCCTCGGAAATACGCTAGAAAATAGGTAATCGGGATGCACTGTGCTAGAGCCTTAAAGAATGGTGGCAAGGTTTCAACCGGATAATAAATCCCGCATAACAACATAAACAAATACGCAAACATCCACGCGGTGATTTCTGCCTTTTGACCAAAGTTTAAGATGACAATATTCACGAGTAGTCCAAGCAAGAATGCGCACATGAGCAAGCCCACCAAGAAAGCCACCGTCACTGACAACGATGGAAAACTAAAACCAAACATCACAACCGAGCACACACTTAAGACCGCAAAGATAAATAACCCGCGCACAATGCCAATCACCCACGAGCCAAACAACGTCTCTGTCACACCCACCGGCGCTAATAAGGTCTGTTTTAAACTCTTGCTCCACACTTCATACAATAAACTATACGCCACATCCAATTGCGCGACTTGCAGCACACCGCCCGCAATCGCCCCTGTCATGATAAAATTAAGCGTAGGTTTTCCCAGTTGCAAATAATTTCCCATAAGCCCGACGGATATGACGCTAACCAGCGGCCAAAATAATAATTCCACAAATGAGAAAAAATTACGGATGGCAAAGATATAATTGCGCACACAAAATGCACCCGCGCGATTAAGCCATAAAGACACGTCTAACTTTTCACGCGCCGTAGGGACGGTCATGACAGGTGCTCGATCAACAACTTGAACCTCGGCTTTATCCGTCGTGCCTTTAGCCAACTGCACAAAAACTTCCTCTAAATCATCACTATGATGTGATTGTTTGAGCGCCTGAGGCGAGGCTAATTGCAATATCTTCCCCGACTTAATAAACGCCACCCGATCACACATCTCTTCAGCTTCAATCATGTTGTGGGTGGTCAATAGCACCGTGACACCTTTGGCGCGTAGCACATTGGTGATGATCGAACGCAACTTGATCGCCACATCTGGATCTAAACCAACGGTTGGCTCATCTAAGAAGATGATCTTGGGGTCATTGAGCAAAGCCTTAGCCAAGGCCAAGCGTTGTTTATTGCCGCTGGATAATTCATCAAAGCGACGATCGACAAAGGTGCTGATTTCAAATAAAGCGATGAGCTCATCGACTTTTTGATTTAATTTAGTGCCAGATAATCCATATAAGCGTCCATAAAAATATAAGTTCTCGCGCATGGTCAAACTGAAAGGAAAATTAGGATACCCTGAGGACATATTGAAGCGTTTGCGTAGCTGGGTAAAATTCTGTGGGGTTAAAGGAATGCCGTCCATGACCACATGCCCACTGTCTGGCACCAGCAAGGTCGAGCAGACATTTAAAAAGGTCGTTTTACCCGCTCCATTGGGCCCTAGTATGCCCAAGGTCTCGCCTTTGGTGACTTGTATACTTAAATCATCCAAAGCCTTAATATGGGCATGTGACGCAGTGGCGCTAACAAATGTTTTACGCAAATGGCGCGCATCAATGATGACGGACATGCAGGAATTATAATCAGAGTTTAGACGATTGTCACTGGCTTATTAGCTAAATTACTTTTCGTTTTCCAGTGCAGGCGGATGCGCAAGGTGTGGCTGTAGCCGATTTTCACCAAGCGGCGGTTGCGGTAGACATGGAAGAATCCACGTACGCGCATGTAGAAAAATTCATCGCGGGTTTTGCTATCAAAAGACTTTTCAATATGGACTACTGGCGTGGCTGTACCCTTATCTTCATCAACTTCCTTAGCCACATACATGAACTTTTTACGGACATCAGAGACGCATTGCTTATCTTCAGCATGTTCCGCCAAGATAACCACCTTGCCGCGCCCTTGAACCATTTCCTTAGTCTTGTGTAAGACATCTCTCATGGTTGTTTCCTTATTAAAGCCTTCTATCATTTGTCCTATCCCCTCTAGCTTCTTAATGTTAAGGGAAGTATAGCACCCATGACCCCAAAAACAAGGTACCCCCAAAAATAATGGGAAAGCGCTTCCTTCGACGAGGAAAAATATTTAAAGAAAATATATTTTGTTTATTTTCTTGAATTATGTCTGTTTTTGATGATTTAGAAAACTTAGGTAGAACTGGCTAATTTTGGTGCAGTTTTAAGCTTTTCTTCTAATTCTGAAAGGATCGGCAGGTTAAAAACAGGCTTAATTTCAAGGATCCGCGGCACAAACCCTTCAATACGATTAAGCTTCTCCATATCCTGCTCTGCAATCGGCAAAGCCACACCCTTACCATCACGCTTGATATCCAAACTAAAGTTCTGCGCGTTCAAATCAATACCACCCTTGGCCATTGCGCTATCCTTTGTAATCACCCCGTTGGCTTTAAGCACATTTACCAAACTTTCAAATGCTTTAATCCTAGACAACAATGATTTCTTCGTGTCAACATTAAGAACTTCTGATAGCTCATCATAGGTGATACTATTCTCCTTAAAGGTCAAAACAACCTCTCCCTTCAAGTTGGTAAACGGTCTTAACAATTTCGATTTCTCCAACACAACTAACATAGGATTAATTAACTTTTCATCGTTTTGCTCATAAAATGCAGTCAAAGGAATTTCTTTTACAACATCACTTTTAACATCATCAGACCACTTAATCTCTTTGCTCAATTGATCTAACATATCATTGAATGCTTTATCAGCCTCTATATCTGCCACACTTTCTTTTTCAACACCAAAACCAATAGCATTCTTAAAACCTTGCCACATCCGTCGCATCAAGCTCTTCTGTTCCTCACGACGATATTCATAATTATTATTTTCATTATAAAATTTTACTTCCTCACGCATCTTTACAACACCTGGCTTCAGAGCCTCTTTTATAAGCAAATCATTAATGGCATGAATATACTCAATTGCCCTAGCGTCTTTTAACTCACCCACACCAGAAAGCATTAATCCTTTTCCATTAAATGATAATTTCATGATTGCAATATCAGGCGATTGGTTAAGCTCTACCATTCGAGTAGCATTAACAATATCAAGCGTTGCAGTCTTGTTAGCCATATCATATATAACAGTGTGATCTTTTCCTGCTGGGGCCTTGGCATAAAAATAAAATTCTTCTATCTTAGCAACATCCTTCACAACTTTTGACTGCAAATCTATTTCTGCCTTAGTCAACTTAATCTCATTTCTCGACGCATTCAACGCATTCTTTAAGAAAACATCATTGATTCCTTGAATATTTAACCTTTTAATAGAAGCAAAACCTTCAACCTCTAATCCTTTTCCATTATCAAAAACTCTTAATGCAACATTATCTTTATCTTTGAACCCCGACTTCTGAACCACTTTGATCTTTCGGTCATTTAGATTAAATAAACCATCAGCAACCCACCGACCATTTTGATCTTTATATTTATGTTCGTTAAAATAATCTCGCATCGCTTTTGCATCACCTAAAACATCTTTACCCTCCAACTTATCTAAATCAACAACAGCCCCTTTTGGATCAATTATCCCTACAGCCATCTCAAAAGGACCAGCATCATTTGCCGCAATCATCTTTTGATCAAAGTTTTTCGTCATAGAAGTTTTATTATGAGCAATATTACTTAACTCTGTATTAATACCATCAATCCTTAGCATAAATTCATTAGATAATAACGTATTGGGCTTTAACTCCAATTCCCCGTCTTGAAATATTAACTTGCCCTTAACCCAATCATCAGCCTGATTACGCAGATTAAGCCTAGCCGTTGCACTATCTAGTGGAAGCACGCGGGGCACATCATTCTTCATGATAATAACATCAATACTTTTCCCTTCCTTCTTTAAGACCTTGGAATAATCACGGTATAATTCTTGAGCAATCTCAATCTGACTCATGCCCATCGGAGAACCCATAACATCTGAAGATTTCCAAGGCTGACTAATTTTAATCGTACTAAGCGGCCCTGTGACAGTTCTAAGACCATCCTTAATAGTACTCACCGCCCCAGTTACAGACATCGCAGCGTCTGTATTCGATAAGTTTGCATTTAACTGCAATAAATATCCACTCCTATAAAGAAACAACTCTTGATCAGTATAACCTGCGTCTTTTGATAGCCTTGCTTGAACAACACCTCGATCTTGATATAACTCAACAGAAACCCAATTAGGATCATTTGATGGTTCTTGATTTACAACAAGCGCACTACCAATCGTATTAACATCAATATAAACTGTTAACTTGCTTGAGTTTCTTGGCTTCAAATTAAAGATATCTAATATCTTCTTAACATCATCATTGAGTACAACACCTCTAGAAACAACGCCCTTTTCACTTGTCAAAGGCACTGGTTTACTGTCATTTGCCGCCTTGTTAAAATTAAACCTTAAACTCCCCATTATCAATTGAGCAAAACTTTCCCCTCTTGTGCTCAACGATTTCGGCCTGTCTCTCAATTCTAAATTTACACGATCGATTTTCTCTTTTAAATCAACACCAACCAATTCCCCGATCACTTGAAGCTCTAATATTCCAGCTTTTGATACCAACTTCGCATCGACCCAAACTTTATTTTTAATATTCATAGAAGCTGTCTTATTTTCTCGTGCAAAGATTGTCAAAATCTCAGGAGCAAACCAAACTCGAACATCCCCACCCAACATCCCCGACTTAAGACCAAAATATTCATAGACCATTTTGACACGATTTTCCTTATTTGTTACACCCGCTGGTATGCTAAATAGAGGCATTGTTTTACTTGTAATCTTTACATTTTTACCAATCATGGCAAGATCTGCACCACTTGGCAACTTTGAGCCAAACCATAACCAATTCTTTTCTGCTTCAGTTAATTCCGGGACATCTGTAAATAGTTGCTTAGAAAGTCTACTTTCTTGACCCTCTGGAGCAACTTTCTTCCCCATGTTCCCAATTGAATGCTTTATTGCTTTCCACATGTCTAAAATAATATCCCTTCGCTTCTTTTCATTATTTTCTAACGCTCGCATTCTATTAGATTCTTCCACCCTTTGTTGAATCAATATTTGACTTTCGGCTATTTTCTTTAATTCCTCATTAATCCTTGAAATATCCTCTTCGGCTTTTTTTCTTAACAAAATAACATCAGGCTCTAAATCAAAATTCTCACCTGACTTAGTAATCATTTCTAGAAAACCACTCTTATTCTTTTGCAAATAAACACGAAATAATACCCCAGTTCTTAGCTGTCTCTCAAAAATTCTTTTGGGATTAGAAGAAGTTCCCCTATACATCATCTGCGCTATCTCTTCATCACTACCAAAATAAGACATTGCTCTCCTGCCTTCATTCTTTCTTGCATTGATATGCACAACCCCATTAATTCTTATTTTATTACCTTTTGACAAACTAGCATACAAATTGCCTATATTATTCGCCTCAGTCATGACATCCACTCTACTCATTTCTACTCTTTGCCACAATTCCATTGGTTGGCTAATATCTCCGATTAACGAGGGTGCCGATGTTTCAAAATTCGTCCTAACAACTTCATCACCTTTACTCTTATTTCTATTTCTTAACCATTCCGCAATTTCATTTCCTATAAAAGCAGGACTATCTGCTCTATAAACTGCCATCGCCTTATCCCGCACAAACCCACCCGCAAAATACTTTCTAGGAATAATCTGATTTGTGTATTTATCTTCATCTTCTTTAATATAGCTATAAACACCCTTCTTGAATGCAGCTAAATATTGTTGGTAGATGGCGTCGTTTGTTTTAGGATCTTGATCTACGCCTTTGACTTTGGATTTATCGGCGTAGACTCTTCCAAGTAGGGATTCTTTTAGCGACTGTTTGTACCACGTTGCTAAAATCATGGCGCTGACGATTTGTCTTAATTGTGCGAAATTTTTTCCTTCGTTTACTTCCTTTTCTAACGCTGGCAAAATCACATCGCGGATGACTTGTGACGTGGCGGTGTTTTCTTTAACAGGAGCTTGTTTTTTCTGCATGGCTAAATAATCTTGTTCGAGCATGACTTTCAAATGGCTCTTTAAAATGACCGCGGTATTCTTGCTTTCATAGACGACGGCTTCGTCGGGCATGATCCAGACTTTGTTGATGGTATTCACTGGGATGTTGGTGTGGCCTAATTCTTTGAAGGCTTTGGCGTAAACATCGTCCCAGAATTTTTTACCTAAACCTGATTCAGGATACATTAAGGATGACGTGACTTGTTTGAGCAAATAATCTTGAGCTAAAAGGTCTCTGCCCATTTCGGTTTTACCGAAGTTGTTTTCTATAATACGATTGTTTTCAAAGGGTGAAAGGTTGACCCATTGGTCTTTGTCGGCAATGGTTAATGAGGCTAAGAAGTATTTGATTAATTTGGTGTACTCTTCTTTTTTCTGTTCATCAGAAAAATTATTTTCGCCGCGATCCATCAGGAAATCAAATTGCAAGGCATTGTCGGGATGCACGGTCATGCCTTTTAAATGGGCTGGCGTGAACGATGCGCTTAAATTAACCATCACCCCAGGCTTTGGCATGGGCGGCACAACAATATCAGCAGCCTGAACATGTGGCAAATTACCCAATGTTAGGCAAAAGATCATGATGAATCTTATGTAGTGTAACGTTTGTTTTGGCATATACTTATCTTTAGTTTTGAAGGCAATACAAATCTTGCCCTCGTTTGAAAGTATATACCATGAGGAGCGGCTGACAAGGCCTCTAGGGCCATTTTGGGAAAGCGCTTTCTATAAAACTATTTGAAGTAAGGAAGTTTGATGCGGTTTTCTTGGCCTTGCGCAAGGCGTGTGATGTTGGCGCGGTGTCTTATGACGACAAAAACACATAAAAGGATGGACATAACCTTTAACGCAAAGGGTGCATTGTAATAGACCATGAGCACAGGAAGCGCTACCCCAGCTGCGATGGAAGCTAGTGAAACGAAGCCAGAAATTAAAAATATTACCAGCCACACCCCCACCGTGATCAGTAGGACAGGACGAATGCCTGAGATTTCAATGGTTAAGCCGATCAATACCCCAAGGGTGGTCGCAACCCCTTTACCCCCCTTGAACCCTAAAAAGACGGTCCAATTATGCCCAATGACGGACATGATGCCAATGGCCACCAAAACTAAGGGCTCATTTAAATCAAAGATGGAAGAAAAAATCACGATGGGCAAAATGCCTTTTAAAATATCAATCAATAAAACCACAATGCCTGGGCCTTTGCCCAAGATGCGCATGACATTGGTCGCGCCCATGTTTTTTGAACCATGTTGACGAATATCAATATTCTTTAAAAGACGACCTGCAATATAGCCAGTTGGGATAGCACCGATAAGATAGGATAAAATGATACTAACGGCGATCGACAGGGGCATTGGCATTGATTAAGGATATCCCTTCTTTAATATAAATGACTCCGGAGATCACCGTCGCTGCTAAGGCGATATACCAGAAGATTAAGGTAAACTTTAATTGCAAAAGAATACCTAAAACGCAGATGATTTGCAAGAACGCAGTTGTTTTTCCTGAACGGTTCGCTGAAATCTCTAATTTGCCCGTGGTCACTTGAATGATCATCGCCCCTAAGAGCAAGATCACATCACGGCTGATGATAGCCACCACAAACCACAATGGGAAACTGATCGCATCAAATTCCGCGCGCTTAATGTACAAACAAATAAAAGCACTAATGAGCAGCATCTTATCCGCCAAAGGATCTAAGATGGCGCCAGCGCGAGACTTTTGATTGCGCGTGCGGGCAATATACCCGTCGATGACATCAGAAATGACCGCAACTAAAAATAACCCCAAAGCAATGTAACGCAATTCTGGACGATCTTGATTATAGGATAAAACGGTGGCAATAAAAAAAGGAACTAAAAGGATGCGGCCGATGGTGACTTTATTTGCGAAGGTTAAACCCATATTATTCAATCGGTAACAATTTTGCCTGATCCACAGGACAAGTTTCTAAATGGCCGCTGTAATGCTTACCACAGACAGGACAATATTTTACTTTTACATCCTGCATATTAAAAGACTTCTTTACATCGCTTAACACGGATTGCAAATCTTGACCGCTGCTCTTAGGCTTTGCCGTCGTCTGACAGCCCATCATAAGAACACACAGAACCACAATTAAATATCTCATTTGATCATCCGAATTCGATTAAATGGCCAGAAAATAAATTCAGCCCGACCTAAAACATCTGTTTGATCCACAAAACCCCAGTAACGGCTATCATGGCTGGATCCGCTATTGTCCCCAAGCACAAAATATTTACCTTCCGGCACTTTGATCGGAGTTCCCAATGCGCCATACTCGCCGCGATTATAATAATAAATGTTACGGATACGTGGATCATCAAACATGACACCATTGATAAAAATCCTACCGTCCCTAATCTCAACCACATCCCCTGGAAGACCAATCAAACGCTTAATAAAGTCTTTGGAGCGATCGTCGGGAAAAATGAAAACAATCACATCGCCGCGATTAGGCTTGGTAATCCCCGGCAAGCGAATCTTAGTTAAGGGCTTAAGCGCATCTGGCCATTGCACGTCGGTCTTAACGACGCTCATTAAAAAATCAGGCGTATGCACCTCGGGCAAAAGGATGGGCCCATACATATATTTGCTCACAAACAAATGATCCCCTTCGATCAGGGTCATGCGCATGGAACCACTAGGAATCTTAAAGGGTTGGATAAAATAAGAACGGATGACAATGGCTAAAATTAAAGCAATGACAATTGACTCTACCCATTCACGTACTTCTGACTTTACGCCCAATGGCTTTTTATTTTTAGACATGTTAACCTTTTGATTAAATTTTAAGTGCTGCCAAAAATGCTTCTTGAGGAACTTCCACCCGTCCGATTTGCTTAAGTTTCTTCTTACCTTCTTTTTGCTTCTCCCACAACTTACGCTTACGTGAGATATCCCCACCATAACACTTAGCCGTGACATTCTTACCCGTCGATTTAATGCGCGCACTAGAAATAATACGCCCGTCAGCTTGGGCTTGAATCTTGATCTCAAACAATTGCTGAGGGATTAATTCTTTTAATTTGGTCACCAACCCTAAACCTTTATCATAGGCACGTTCTTTATGCACCATGCACGAAAAGGCATCGCACGGCTCATCGTTAATCAAAATATCAAGGCGTGTGATGGCGGCCGCTTGATAATCTTTGAAATCATAATCGATCGACCCATAACCACGGGTTGCGGATTTAATTTGATCGTTAAAATCAACGATAACCTCGGACAACGGCACATCGAATAAAATCTTCATGCGATCTCCGATGAACTCGCTTTTTTGATACACCCCGCGCTTACGCTTTGATAATTCCATGACCTGATCCATATAGGTCACGGGTGTAAAAATCGAAACCGCTAAAATGGGTTCTTCAATGCGCGCAATATCTGTACCGCTGGGCAAATCAGACGGATTCTCTAATTCAAAGACCGAACCATCACGCTTGATGACACGATATCCAACGTTGGGTGTGGTCAAAATTAAATTTAAATCATATTCCCGTTGCAAACGTTCTTGCACAATTTCCATATGCAATAACCCAAGAAACCCACAACGAAAACCATGACCAAAGGATTGCGATGTTTCATGCTCATAGACAAAGCTTGGGTCAGATAAACGTAATTTATCAATGGCTTCACGCATCGACGAATAGTCGCCCGCATTGACAGGATAAACACCGCAAAAAACCAAGGGCTTTAATTGACGATAGCCTTCCAAGGCATGCGGCGTGGGATTTACCACATCCGTCACCGTGTCACCAACGCGCACTTCTTTAGGGTCATGCAAATTGCAGGTCATATACCCTACTTCACCCGCCGACAAGCCTTTTACTTGTTCAATGCCTGGTCCAAAGATACCAACTTCTTGCACATCAAAATTTTTGCCTGCATTCATAAACCGTATCTTCGACTGCGGCTTAATGCTGCCGTTAAACACGCGGATATAAATGATGACACCTTTATAAATGTCATACTTCATGTCAAAAATAAGCGCTTTAAGCGGGGCATTAGGATCACCCTCTGGCGCAGGGATAAAGGAAATGATCTTTTCAAAAAGACCATCGATGTTTAAGCCTTCTTTGGCGGACACCAGTTGCACATCTTCTTCTTTAAATTTCAACACATCACGGAATTGACGCTTGGCCTCGTCGATATCAGCATTGGCGATATCGATTTTGTTAATAACAGGCAAGATCTCTAAGTTGCTATCAATGGCTAAATAATAATTGGCAATGGTTTGGGACTCAACGCCTTGGGTGACGTCGATTAATAGCAATGCCCCTTCACACGCACGCAGGGACTTTTCAACTTCATAGGCAAAGTCAACATGCCCTGGGGTATCGATCAAATTAAGCACATACATCTTTCCATCTTTGGCTTTATAATTCAAACGCACGGCAGATGCTTTGATGGTGATCCCTCGCTCACGCTCAAGATCCATGTCGTCGAGCATTTGATTGTGAAATTTACGTTCATCAATCGCCCCTGCAAACAACATAAGCCTATCAGCTAATGTTGATTTACCGTGGTCAATGTGTGCAATGATGGAAAAGTTACGAATGTATGCTTGGTCCATAATACTTTGAATCGATGTGTGTCAAAATTTTCTCAACGGTTTGTTCTACGTTTAAACCGCTAGAATCAATGACGATCGCGTCATCTGCTTTCTTTAAAGGGCCTACTGCGCGTGAAAAATCTTTTTGATCTCGGTCTTTCATATCTTGATACAATTGCTTCTCGTCAACGGCTGTGCCAGCGGCGCGCAATTCACGCAAACGGCGACCAACACGTTCTTCAAAATCTGCATCGACGTAGAATTTATAAGTTGCTTTAGGAAAAACTACCGTCCCTTGATCACGCCCGTCGGAGACCAATGATTTGCTTTGGCCAATGGCTTGTTGCCAACCAACCAAGTATTCACGCACCTTAGGGGCACGGGCAACATAAAAGGTATTATTGGTCACTTCCGGCAAACGGATATCAACGGAAACATCCACCCCATCTAAGCTCACATTCAAACTACCATCTGGCTGCTTGATATAATCGATCTTGGTCACAGCGGCCAATTGACCTAATTGTTCCTCATTTGTCAAATCTACTTTTTGACGTAAGGCTTTTAGGGTCAAGGCGCGATACATCGCCCCCGTATCTAGATACGTCACTCCTAATCGCTTGGCTAAACTTTTAGCCACGGAGCTTTTACCAGCTCCGGCAGGACCGTCTAAAGTGATGATTAAATTATGTGTTGCTGTGGGCTTTGTCAAGACGTTCACGTTTAACCTTTGCTTGTTTAAAAGTTTCTAAAAGTGCTTCATTATCTTTTGTCACGATGGCTTTGCGGATAGATGCCAAGACTTTGACATATTCATCCAAAGACTTTAAAACGTATTTGTGGTTTGAGAGCGATATGTCTTTCCACATTTGCGCATCCGACGCTGCGATACGAGTACTATCCTTCAAACCTTGGGTGATGATGTCATTAACATTTTCAGGCAACACCTTCATGAGTGCAAAGGCTGATAAGTGCGGCAAATGGCTAATGAACGCCAAGCTCTCATCATGCTCGGATGGTGTCATCATTTTCACATTTAATCCCAATTGGCTCCAGAATTGCTTGATCTTTTCTTTAGCCAAACGATTGGTCTTGTCCGTCGGTGTCATCACACACATGCCGCCTTCATATAATGATGCATTGGCATAAGTTGGACCTTTTTTCTCGGAACCAACCAACGGGTGTGACCCCACAAATAAAACGGAATGATGCAAGACCTTCTCGGCACGATCAACAACAGCAGTCTTTGTTGAACCTAAATCTGTGATGATTACGCTGCGCTTAAACTCAGCACCGATGACATCTAATGCTTCTAAGATGGCATTAACCGGGGTTGCCAAGACAATTAAATCAGCACCTTGTATGCCTTTTTTTAAATCCATGGTGCTTTCATCGATTGCACCCACGTCGAGCGCTTCACGCAAACTCGTTTCATGTTGACCAATACCAATGATTTCCTTCGCTAACTTTTTCTTCTTGATGGCAAGCCCTAAGGACGCGCCCATAAATCCAACACCGACAATTGCCACGCGACGAAACAATTCTTTGCGAACGAACATAATTTTTCCTTTATCTTATAGTTCTCGGTCAACCGCTTGAGCAATGCGACGACAACCCGACATCATTTCTTCAAACTTAGCTGGGAGCAATGATTGCGCGCCATCAGACAAAGCTTCTTCCGGATTATCATGCACTTCGATCATCAACGCATCACACCCTGCCGCAATCCCTGCGCGGGCACCAGCACCAACATATTCCCATGCGCCTGTACCATGACTTGGATCAACCACGACGGGTAAATGACTTAAACGCTTGGCCACAGCCACGGCATTGATATCTAAAGTATTGCGCGTCGCTGTTTCAAAAGTGCGGATACCGCGCTCACATAACATGACATCAAAATTGCCATTAGCCATCAAATATTCAGCCGACATGAGCCACTCTTTCACCGTCGTTGACATACCACGCTTGAGCATAACAGGTTTCTTGCTCATCCCAATCTCTTTAAGCAAAGAGAAATTCTGCACATTACGGGCACCTATCTGCAAGACATCGACGTACTTGCACACCAACTCAACTTGACGGGTGTCCATGACTTCGGTGATGGTACAAATGCCTACTTCTTTACCAACTTGTTGTAAAATTTTTAAACCTTCTTCACCAAGACCTTGGAAATCATATGGTGATGTTCTTGGTTTAAACGCACCACCGCGCAAGATGTTAGCCCCGAGCTTTTTAACAGTTTTACCAATGGACAACATGCCTTCATAGCTTTCGATCGAACAAGGACCCGCCATGACCGCGATCTTTTTTCCGCCGACATTGGTGCCATAATTTAACTTAATAACCGAATCTTCCTTTTTAAATTCGCGGGACACCAAGCGGTATGGCGCCAAGACTTGCATGACTTGTTCAACGCCTGGGAAAACTTCTAAGGGAATCGCACGCAGGGCATCTTCTGGTCCAATAAAACCAATGACCGTGCGTTCTGTGCCACGAGATATATTTGCTTTTAAACCTAACTTGGTGGTGCGACCGACGATGTGCTGAATATTATCCTCGGTAGCATCTTTCCTCAATATGACAATCATAAAACCTCCGCTAATGTTTTAATAAAACGTTTATTCTCTGATGTGTTGCCAATCGAGACGCGTATGTATCCATTCAACCCCCACACGCTCATATCTCTGATAATCACACCCTTGCCGAGTAACTTTTTAGCCACTACGGTGCTGTCACCGCCCACATTGACTAAAATAAAATTGGTAAAACTATGTTGGTATGGAATATTCATGTGCGCAAGCGCACGATACAGATACTGGCGTTCTTGTTCAACCTGTTTCGCAATGCGTTTGTAATAACTTTTATCCGCGAGTGCCGCGATCGCCGCTGCTTGAGCCACATTGTTGACATTAAACGGTTCACGTAAACGATTTAAAACATCAATGACCTCTGGGCTTGCAATGCCATAGCCGACGCGCAAACCCGCCAACCCATACATCTTAGAAAATGTGCGGGTCACAATCACATTGGGATATTTCTTAAGCAGTTTTAGACTGTCTGGATAATCTTTTGAATGAACGTATTCAAAATACGCCTCATCAATAAAGATCGCCGTATCCTTGCTTGCGGCCTTTATCAAACCTTCTAAGTCGGATAATGATACAAAAGTTCCTGATGGATTATCGGGATTGCCAATAAAAATCATCCGCGTGCGACGGGTGATCTTTGCCTTCATGGCTGGGATATCATATTGAAAATCTTTAAGCGGAACCTCGTGCAATGTAGCACCAGCAAGCTTGGAGGCAATCTCGTAGATCAAAAAGGATGGTTTAGCTAAAATAACCTCATCCCCTTCTGCCACATAAGCTTTTACCGCTAAAATGATGATTTCATCAGAGCCATTTCCAAAAATCAGCTGATTCTCTTGAACCTTCAAATGTTTGGCCAAAGCTTTGCGCAATTCAAAACAACCGCCATCGGGATAACGGTTAACCGACAGCCCAGCTTTATTGATCGCCGCTTTAACCTTCGCTGAAGGCGGATAGGGATTCTCGTTGGAAGCAAGCTTAATAACGCTTTTAAGCCCTAACTCACGCTTTACATCCTCAATGGGTTTACCTGGGACGTAAGGCTTTATTTTAAAAACATGTTTATTTGCTACCTGCACTATAACTCCAATATTGACATATTATATAGATTAAGGAAGCCATTATAGTGGCTTGCCACCTTTATGTCAACAAAAGGCCAATGGGTTATTGTTTTACAACAGACTGGTATTGCGGCAAAGAAGCGGCTGGCTTAATTTCAATAATACGCGGCACAAAACCATCAATCCGAGACAACATACTTAAATCCTGCTGACTAACGGGCAAAGGCACGCCCTGACCATCCTTTTTAATCACCAAATCCACATGGGCGGCGTTTAAATCAATGCCCCCTGGGTTTTTAACTCTAGGATTGGAGAATTTATTTCTTTGCTTTATAGGCAACCTAGGCGCTGGATTTGAAGGCCATTCTAAATTAAATTTCTCTCCTGTAATCTCTTCTGTTGCATTTTGCAAATCCCCTAACTTTTTAAACCATTCCGTAACATCTTTAGGGTCGCTGTCATCTAGATAAAAAGCCCTAGGCACCAACTTTTTAAACTCAGGCGTCACCCTTCCCGTATGCTCAAAAGTTTTCAACGCTTCAATCCATTGATTAAACGTCTGGCTATTTCTAAATGAACGCATCCATCGAGGAACAACAGCTTCAAAGAAACCAACTGTATTTCCCAATTTACTCTCGATGATCAATAGATCCACAACATGATCCCAAATCTTAACGTATTGCTCTGATCCCTTTGCACTAATTTGCTTAAAAAGCTCATAAAAATATCTTGAATACTCAACAGAAATACCTTTCTGAGCATCAAGAAACTTAACAATTCCCGGCATAAACTGAATATATTGCTGAGGCTTCTTGCTTCTTTCTATCTTTATCGTCATAAACTCAAGACCACGATATCCATCTACGATGTCGGCCTCATTTTGATTAACTATAGCAACAATCTTCTCAAAACTTTTCCAAAATGCTTGAAAATCTTCATGTTGAGAAAACACTCTTTTTAATCGCCTTGTTAAATTAATAAAACTTCTCACTTTAAACGAAGATTTTAAACTTAAATCATACAGAGAAGGCCAATACTGAATTAATTCGTTTCGATCAAACACCGCTAATAACCCCTTTAATTCCTCAACGATTTTCCTAGTCGCCTCAACTCTAACTTGCACCGTTTTCCCAAGCAGATAATTATCAATAATTATACTTATATCTCTTTTGTACTTCTTTGCCTCTTCGACAGAAAAGCCATTTGTATCAAAATACGCTTGAGCCCATGATAGGTCATATTTCTCTACTGGCGTCTTATTAATACCATCTTTAATTCTGGCAAAATAACCTCGTATACGATTAAGCAACTCTCCAGACATCGCTCTATCACTATTTGATATATTCAAATCTTGCATCATCAAGCCGATCCTAGTTTTCTTATCAGTAAACAACGTGCCATACTCACTTAGAATCTGCCCGAACCTTTTTTTGATCGGTTTTAATTTCTCCAAGTTATCTTTTGCCTTATTGCCTTCAAACCATAATCGACGAAGCTCTTCTTCAACAATATTATTCTTTGCTGTATCAAGGGCTAACTTTGTCTTTTGACGTTGCAACACTGATATTGAATTAAACTCATATTCAAGATATACACGCATCCATTGTTCCATTGCCTCAATAAAATCACTGTAGTCAACAAATAAATACGGTTTAAGCAATCCCTGAACCTCTTTAGGTAATGCAACATCACTTGCTCCAAGAGGATTTAACGCAACTGCCATACTCTGCAAGAAATCTCTCCGTGAAACAAGCATCGCATTATCAGAAACACCTAATGTATTTAATACCGTCTTTGCAAATAAGAAATTTCTATCAAACCTTTCATCATGATTCAGATCAGCCAAAGATGAAAATATGCTGTGCGCGGCGTATGAGCCTTTTCTTTGTAAAATTCCAAGAGATCGTAAAAAATCTCTGTCTCGCCAATCAGGATAAATCTTTATTAAATGCATGAGCTTATTAAAATTTTCACGATCGACCCAAAACGCGGCCTTAAATGTACGTAAATATTTTACAATCTCTAAACCAATATCATCTGAATCCTTGAATAACCCACTATTCTTTAATTTGTCTCGGGCCAACCACACCACTTGCTCAAACTGGGCAGAATTCTGAAAATTAATTTCACCCCGTTCACCAACAACCCCTCGCTTTGGATCAAATGCATATCTAAGTATCGTTGAAGCAAATATATAATTTTTAACAAAAACAATTGTTAATCCTCCCTTTTGATCTAGAGGAAATAACCGCGCTAAAGATAACGTGGTATTTTGCTCCCTTAAGAAACGTGTATTACTTAGAAAAAGATCTAAATCTCCGCGCATTAAAAAATGCACCAATACCGAGAATCCAATAGGATCCTCATCAAATGCTCTTCGAAATTCTCTTAATAGACCACCGATATCAGCAGCAAATATACCATTCTCATTTAACTTGGCTCTTACATTATCAAGATTAGCGCCGCGTTCAAATATTCTAATAAGGTTCAATATGTTTGATTTCATCGCCGCATCATGTTCCGGATAAAAATCCCAAAGACCATATGGCATCAATGCCATGACCGCCATCCGCTTAGCTATCATTGGCCTGTCACCCATCTTAGGCGAGATAAAATCTAATGTTTGCTCAAATGCTTTATGTGTTTCTGGAACTTGGTCAGGCCTCGCATAAACCGATAACAATGCCCGCGTAAAAGCCGCATCATACTCGCCATCAAAATTCCTCCATTTCCCAGAATATGTCAAGATAACAATCTTTCCAATATCTAAAAGATCCTCTGTTTGAATATCTTTTAACTTATATCCTTGACTTTCAAGTGCATCGACTAAGAGAGCATAAAATGTAAATGCAGCATCAGCATCACCTACCAACTTAATCTGATCCTTGATAACCTTAGAAAGACCCATTAACCCAGCAAATTGTAAAATCACACCCAACGATTCATTGTTTAGAAACGTCCCATCACCTTCTCTTGTATAATGGATGATCCCATCTAAATTCTTTCTTGCTACATCAAACGCTTCGTCGAATGTATTCCAAGGAAATGCACCGTAATGATAGATCGTAGCGCGTATCATTGGCACGAGAAGCTCATCCGATAAGTCAATCTTAGTTGAAACCATCTTTGCAACTTCAAAAGCTTTACGCACTGCATCATCAGGCAAATGCTGACCTGAGCTATAAATCATTGCAGCTAAATCAGAAAAAAAGTCATTTAAACTCTTATTGCCACCTAAAGAAGTACTTATGCGAGTTGCGAGTTCTTTTGGAAAAATTTCTAACTGCTGTTCAACTCCATCATTAAATATTTGAGGTGATTTCAAATATTCCAATCTTTCTTTCACTATTATTTCTTTAATAGCTATTACAGAGGCGAGGAATCTAAAATTATCTGCAAATGCTTGCTCAGATTCTGGATCAGATGAAAAAGAAAATATTTGCTTACCTGTTGGCGGTGCAAATGGCAACAATTTTAGCAAGTCATCTAAAAATACAGGATTATCCCAATACTCATCGCCCCCATTTAAAAAGGGGTGTAATAAATTTATCACGCGATTAATCCACACCTGATCCTCTCTGAAAACTTTTTTGTATAACGCCAAATATTGATCTATTTTCTCATTAATTCGACTATCAATGTCTGGTGTAACTTCAATAAACTCGCCCATCATGAGATCTTCCTTAACCAATGGATCTCTGGCTATCTTTTCAAATTCATCAAAATTATTAAAATGAAAATCTGATGCGCTCATCGCCGCATCAGGACGATTCTGATCGATATCGACCGATGCTTGATCCAAGTTTGATAGATCACCAGACATGGCTTGATTTAAGGTGATGTGATCAACGCGTTCTACTTTGGTAATCATGGCGTAATTTTGTTGAACCCCGCCGGCAAAATATTTCATAGGGACGCGTGTGCCGTTGGGTAAGTCGGTTTCTTTGACGAAATTGTAAACGCCTTTTTTAAAAGCAGTTAAATATTGGGTGTAAATGGCTTCGTTGTTTTTAGGGTTAGTGTCGACACCTTTGACCTTGGCTTTGTCGGCGTAGACTTTGCCTAATAAAGATTCTTTGAGGGACTTCTTGTACCATGTGGCTAAGAGCATGCTGGAAAATATTTGACGCAGATTTGCAAAATTTTGGCCTTCATTTACTTCCTTTTCTAATTCGGGAAGGATAACTTGACGGATGATGTCTTGGGTAATTCTATTTGTTGTTTGAGACGCGATAAATCGCGTCTGTACGGTTGAATTTGTTTGTTTCGCTAGGTAATCCTCTTCCAACATGACTTTTAAATGGCTTTTAACGACGTAGGCGGTATTGCCGCTTTCATAGATGGTGGCTTCGTCTGGGATGATCCATACTTTACTAAACGTGTTGACGGGGATGTTTACGTTGCCAGCTTTCTCATAAACCTTATCCCAAAATTCTTTACCCAATCCTGATTCAGGATACATTAATGACGACGTGATTTGTTTTAAGAGATAGTCTTGGGCTAATAAATCGCGACCCATACTGGTCTTGCCAAAATCATCGGCGATGGTGCGGTCTTTTTCGTAGGGGCTTAAGTTAACCCATTGATCTGCGTCGGGGATGGTCAATGAGGCTAAAAAATACTTGATGAGCTTATTGTATTCTTGTTGTTTTTCTTGGGCTTTTAGTGGGCTATCTCCCTGATGCACCAGAAAGTCAAATCTCAAAGCATTCTTGGGATCAATGACAATGCCTTTTAAGTACGCAGGTTCATGCGCAGGACTTAAATGGACCATGGTCCCTGGCGCCGGCAAGCGAGGTACTTCGATTGACGCAGCAAAAACAGGGGCATTGCATAAATTGCATGCAAAAGCCACGATTAGCAATGATATTAGGGATTTCCTTATGGGAAACATGCTCAAGTATATACATAATATAGGTCAAAATGCAACCCCATATCCTTCAAGGAGGCTTTACTCAGAAACTGGGTAGGAACCTAAGATTTTGAAGAACTTGCTCTTGCCTTCAAGTTGAGCGATGGCACGCGCCACATGAGGATCTGCGGCATGGCCTTGGCAATCGACAAAGAAGATATACTCCCATGCTTTTTTCTTGGATGGGCGCGATTCAATCTTGGTTAGATTGATTTTATTACGTTTAAAAGGTGCTAACATGTCATGCAAAGCCCCTGATTTGTCTTTCACGGCAAAAACCATGGAGGTGCGATCATGACCTGTACGTGGCACATTGTTATTAGAAATGACTAAGAAACGTGTGATGTTATGCGGGCTGTCTTGGATGTCCGTCTTTAAAATGTCCAACCCATATAATTGCGCGGCGATGGCAGAACAAATGCACGCGGCATTTTTCTTGGCCGCAGCTAGTTGCGCAGCTTTTGTCGTCGAAACGGTCGACACTAATTCAACTTTAGGTAAATTGCTAAGTAACCAGTGACGGCATTGACCCAAAACTTGTGGGTGCGAATAAATGACGTTGATTTTGTTTAACGTACACTTGGCCATCAGATTGTGTGATACATCGAGTAAAACTTGCGAACAAATTTTCAAATCGGTCTCGACTAAAATATCCATGGTGTGCGTGACAACACCTTCGATGGAATTTTCAATCGGCACAACACCGTAATCGGCACCACCATTGGCAACGCTATTAAACACATCGCTGATGCTATCACACGCCACATGCGTTACAGACGATCCAAAACGCTTAAGCGCAGCTAAATGTGAAAACGTTGCTTCTGGGCCCATGTAAGCAATGTTCAACGGTTTTTCTAAAGCCAGCGACGCTGACATGACTTCACGGTAAATCGCTTCAAAGGCTTCAGGCTTCATAGGCCCTTTGTTTAATGCCTTGATGCGTTTTAAAACTTCCAGTTCTCGGGCAGGTGCATAAATGGGTTGCTTATTCTTGATCTTTTCATGACCAATGGATAAAGAAATCTTCGCGCGCTCGTTGATTAAGCCCACGATTTTATTATCAAGTGCGTCGATCTTACTGCGCAATTGTTGTAGTGCCATTGCCTAACCTCGATTGCCCGCTGGTTTCTTGGGATTCCATTTGTTGTTCTTGCTGTTCTTGTACTGCTTGCTCTGTAGTTTCGTTGGTGTCGACGGTGATTGATTCGGTAACCGTCGGTTCAGCGGCAGGCGCAACGGTTGAGTTAGCTGCCAACGCTTCTAAATTAATATTTGCAAGCTCTTCGATCTTTGGTAAACCATCTAAGGAACGCAAACCAAAATAATCTAAGAAGGCTTTAGTTGTACCATATAAAAATGGACGCCCTGGAACTTCTTTACGTCCGACAATTTCAATTAAGCCTTTGTTGAGCAAATGCGCCATGGTGCCATCGGAATTGACCCCGCGGATCACTTCAACCTCTGCCCTACCGACGGGTTGTTTGTAAGCAACAATGGCCAATGATTCTAAAGCAGGCTTGGATAATTTTTCTTTGGAACGGGTTTTATAGAATTCACGGATATAACCTGCGGCATGACTATTTGACAACATTTGCCAACCACCGGCGATCTCAACGACCACCATGCCACCATTGCGGGTGACATATTCATCTTGCACTTCTTTGACCAAGTCGGTGATATCCGACGGTTTAAGCTCTGGGAACACGGTTCTAAATTGTTCAACCGTGATGGTCTTATCGCTAACAAAAAGCAAGGCTTCGATGCCGCTTTTATAATGATGCTTTTGATTTGTATCTTCCATTACGCGCTAATCCTTTGTTTATAGATGGCGTTTAATAATTCTTCCGACGTTTTGATTGACGGATTATGCGTTAACGCTTTATCAATCATCGCTTGCGCTTCTTGCGGCTTATATTGCAACTGTGACAAGATTTCTAAAGCTTCTTGTTTCAAATCCGACGCTGCTGGCGTCAAAGCCACCGGCACAACTTTATCACGCATCAAGGTAAACTTGCCCATCTTACCTTGTAATTTCGCCACAATTTCTTTAGCCCGCTGTGCACCAATACCGGGCAATGTCTTTAAATAATCTGTATCACCACGGTCGATCGCTTGAGCAATTTCACCGATCGCTTTATTAAAAGCGCGCACGGCGGCCCGAGGACCAATGCCAGAAACTTTGATAAACTCTAAAAAGAAATCACGCTCTAATTCATTTAAAAAACCCACCAGAACGGGCGTGGCAGATGATTGCGTCATCTGATAATAATGATACGTGATTAAGGAAATTTCGCCATTGCTTTTCTTATTTTCTGCGAGTCGCTGCTGGACGGATAAAGGCACAAAAATTTCATAGGACAATACCCCTGTACTTAGAATCAAGGTATTGTCAAAAAGACTAACAATGGTGCCTGTGATGTTGGCGATCATAATAGTTTAAAGCGCTTCATGTGTGCATATCCTAAGGCTAATGCTAACGCATCAGAGGTATCGAGCGCAAGGGTTACGTTTGGAATGTTGAGTAAATTCTTAATGAAAGCCTGCACTTGCTGTTTGGTTGAGTTCCCATTGCCCGTCAGCGCTTTGCGGATGCGTTTAACGCTATGTTCAACTAATTCTACCTTTTGTTCATAGGCCACTAAACAAATCACCCCACGCACGTGGCCTAAAATGCAAGCGGTGGTGGGGTGTTTATAATGCGCGTATAACTTTTCTAAGACAATCACTTCTGGTTTATGCTCGATGATGATTGAAGTTAAACATTGATGAACTTTTCCAATGCGCGCTTCAAAGGCATCCGACGTTTTAGGCTTTATGGTGCCAGCGTCTACAACATTGACCTTACCTGTTGCGGCAATATCCACAACACCAAAACCTGTGGTGATAAGCCCCGGATCAATGCCTAAAATACGCATAAGCGTTATGCTTCTTCGCTAATCTTGGCCATTTCCTCTTCAGAAATATCAAAATTCGCATAGACATTTTGAATGTCTTCATGCTCTTCCAATGCTTCCATCAAACCTAAAATATTACGTGCTGCATTACCTTCAACAACAACGGTCGTGGTTGGTAACATGGTAACTTCGGCGGTTGCCGCTTCAATTTTCTTATCTGCCAACGCGCTCTTTACCTTTTCAATGACCGATGGATCACAAATGACTTCAATGACATCACCGTCAGATTTAACATCTTCGGCACCAGCATCTAAGGTTGCTTCCATAACATCATCTTCGCTAGCCTTAGCTTTTTCGATCGTGATATAACCCTTCTTGGTGAAAATAAACGCCGATGAACCAGCGCCACGCATATCCCCGCCCTTTTTATTCAAAAGATTGCGGATTTCTGCGGTGGTACGGTTCTTATTATCCGTCAAACCTTCAATCAATAACGCCACATTTCCTAAACCAGCGTCGAACACAACGTTTTCATAAACAACGCCTGGGATTTCGCCTGTCCCTTTTTTAATCGCGTTTTCAACGTTGCTGTTTGGCATGTTGTAAAACTTTGCACGCGTCATTGCTGCACGCAAACGAATATTGGTATCGGTGTTACCACCACCATCTTTCGCTGCTGCTGTGATTTCTTTACTTAGCTTCGTAAATAAAGCACCGCGCTTGGCATCTTCCGCGCCTTTTTTATGTTTAATCTTGGCCCACTTTGAATGTCCTGACATGTGACTAACCTCCGTTTGATTTACACTTTAAAAATGTTTAAAAAGCAGATCAAATAAGCCGAGTTTTGTTCTTCCTGTAACGGAAGGATGGCCATTCGACTAACATTCTCTTCTAGAGAATATCTTGCAGCCTACCCGTGGATTGTAACGGGGTGGATTCCCCTCTCCACCTATTTGGCATTGCTCCATGCAGAGATTGCTCGTTTCACTTCAGGCTTCGTTTCAAAACTTTCGTTTGGAAACTACGCCTGACATCGTCACTGTAGCTCTAATCCTCCCGGCGTAGTCAAACGCGAAAGCAATTTGACGAAGCCTGGGTCCCGCGTTATCGGGATGCATTATCCTGTGGAGCTCGGACTTTCCTCCCCGACGCCTGCGGCATCAGGGTAGCCATCTTGACCTGCTTTTTTAATACCTAATCGTGATAAAGCATCTGCTTCTTTATTTAATTCTCGTCGCACATGCGTTAACGTAAACTTTTTAAATCCCGACTTTAATTTCTTTACTTGATCAAAGAGTACTTTAATATTTTCATGCTTCACCGCATATTTGCCATTGACCTGACGACACATGAGTTCACTATCAGAATGCACATGCACCACTTCCGCTTTCATCGCGAGCGCTTCTTCTAACGCACAAATCAAGGCTGAATATTCAGCAATATTATTTGTTCCGTGGCCAATCGATTTAGAAACTTCTTTGATCGTGACGCCATCTTGCTTAAAAACCACACCAACCCCAGCAGGTCCGGGATTTCCTGAACAAGCCCCGTCGGTGAAAATATCTAAGATCATAATTCGTCAGGTAGATACAAGATGCGCGCGCAACTATCACAGCACACCAATTGGTCATACATGCGAATCTGATTTAATAATTGCTCGGTCACATGCATGTTACAACCTGTACAATTGCTGTTCTCTAATTTAACAATACCAACGCCTTCTTTGTTGCGCATGATGCGTTCATAGCGGCTTAAAATATCTGACTTAACATCAGGGGTTAATCGTTCACGTTGTGAGGTCTTAACCTTGATCTGATCGTCGGCGATTTTCATCGCAGCTTCGACTTCTGTCTTCTTTGCCAAAAAATCTTTTTCGTACTGCGCCACCTGAGTGCGTTCTGCTTCAACCGCTTTGCGGGCTGTTTCGATTTCATCAAAACCCATCAAAATCTTTTCTTCAACAATCGACTTATCTGCTTTCAAGTTTTCAATTTCTTGAAGGCGCGCGGTATATTCTTTATTGGTCTTAAGCAAACCCAACGATGCATCTGCTTTTGAAATGCCATCTTCTTTAGATTTTAAATCGTTATCTAAATCTTTTTGCTTAACCTGTATGGTCTTTAATTTATCTTCTAAACTCTTTAAGGTAACTTTTTTTGCTTCAAATTCTTGTCTTAAATTCTCAATCTCCGCCGGACGTTCCTTTAATACAGTTTTCTGAATAAAAATCTGTTCATCTAAGACTTGGATCTCGATTAACTTGCGAAGCTGATCTTTCAAGGATACGGTAGCGGTCATTATCTCTTCTTTCTTAAATGGTGGACTCAACAGGACTTGAACCTGTGGCCTTCGCCATGTGAGGGCGACGCTCTAACCAGCTGAGCTATGAGTCCATATGGGCCCACCTGGACTCGAACCAGGGACCAAGGGATTATGAGTCCCCTGCTCTAACCGACTGAGCTATAGGCCCTAAATAAAGCCTAGTACACTCAAATGAGGGTAAATCTTAACATAATTTATATAATCTGGGTAGAAAAAACTTATAGGTGAACCAAATTATGCTAAAATAAATCTATGATTGATGAATCAACCCTTTTATGGTTTGGATATTTTTTTCTGCTAGCCTTGGCGTTTACAATAGTCACTTTTATCAGCGCCATCATTCCCATTTATATCCTAGCTAAGAAAACCAACACACCTAAAGCATGGTTGGCGTTTATTCCCATTGCCCAATTATATTTATTTTGTAAAATTGGCGGAAAACCTGGATGGTGGATGTTGCTTATGTTTATCCCCATCATTCAAATCTTTATCTTCACCTTCACCTGGATGGGTATTGCCCAAGTCAGAAACCGCCCACCTTGGCTTGGCCTCTTTATCTTGGTGCCTGTGGTCAATCTTATTTTCCCTTGGTATTTGGCTTTGTCAGACGAGAAAAGTACGTTAACGCCTTAATGTCTAGTTGACCTGGCGCTGTAGAATTTTTGAGGAACGTATAAACCCAACGACTACCAACATCTGGCAAAAGCAAACGCGACAATGGCCCCCACGTGCCAACGCACATGGTCACAATCATTTCTCTTTTGTGTGCAAAAGTAAAATCAATCAAACGCCAAACATCGCCTTCATTGTTGGCATTAAAAGCAAATTTAATCCCATCCGCTTTAACTAATTTTGCTTTCTTATAAAGCGCTTCAATATTTGGCGTTGCTTTAAAATCATGCGCCGAAACAATGACTTTCTTCTTTAATGTGCGGGCGAGTGCAATTGTCTTTGCACACAGTTTCGACGACAATTCAATATCCACCCAATCCGTCAGCGGCAGCAAACCTTCCAACAATGCCCATTTCTTAACATCACTCATTACTTTCTTAGCACCTTCTTTTTTATCATTACGCACGGTGAGTAATAATGGAATATTTAATTTACGGCGAAGTTGAAACTGCTTAGTTGCAAACTTAAGCGATGGATCATCGTAAAGATCTACACGCATTTCTAAAAGACCAACGCCCAGCTTGGCTATCTGGGCGTTGGTGTCTTTAGGATTGATGACTAATACAATCGTTGCTTGCATTAGATAATGACTTCACCTTCTTTAGCAGCCATATCTAAGAAAGACTTGATGCGACGAGAACGTGTCGGGTGGCGCAGCTTCCTTAAGGCTTTTGATTCAATTTGTCGGACCCGTTCACGGGTGACGTTGAATTCAGCGCCGACTTCTTCTAAGGTACGGCTGGTGCCATCGACGATACCGAAACGTAATTCTAAGATCTTGCGTTCGCGGTCATCCAATGTTTGTAACACAGAACCGATTTCATCTTTGAGCATGGAATGCAATGTCGCATTCGCAGGTGAAACGGCTTTTTTATCTTCGATGAAGTCCCCGAAGTGTGTGTCGCCTTCATCACCAATCGGTGTTTGTAAGGAGATCGGCACTTGAGAGATCTTTAAGATTTCTTTAACCTTGGTCACCGGCATGCGCATTTCTTTTGCAATTTCTTGAGCCGAAGGTTCACGGCCATACTCTTGCACAAAAACGCGAGATACACGGATGATTTTATTAATCGTTTCCGTCATATGCACAGGGATACGGATCGTTCTGGCTTGATCAGCGATGGAACGTGTGATCGCTTGTCGGATCCACCATGTGGCATAGGTTGAGAATTTGTAACCGCGCTTATATTCGAACTTTTCAACGGCACGGATCAAACCCATATTCCCTTCTTGGATCAAATCCAAGAATGACAAACCACGATTGATGTATTTCTTTGCAATCGAAACAACCAAGCGCAAGTTAGCTTCGACAAGCAACTTCTTTGCTTTGTTGAAACGAGATTGACGGGTTTTGATTTCTCTTAATTGATTGCGAACACTGGTGTCAGATTCACCAAGCTCTTTATGCAAACCGTCTAATTTCTTTTTCAAATCAGCGGCGTTAGCTGGTTTTTTCTTTGCCTTTAATTGACGTTCAATGCGGTCAATTTGTTCGATGATCTCTTGGATCTTAACCACGATTTCTTCGTTAACCGTCGAGGTCAACTTGAATTCGGCAATGGATTTTGCAGAGATGTCTGAACCAACGCGGGTGTGACGGACATGCTCTAAGATCTTAGCTAAGTCTTTAAGCAAACGGCCACGGCGTTCGAGTTCGTCTTTGATAACATCTTCAGCGTTGATATCATCACTTAAAACTTGATTGATGATTGAAATTGCTTCTTTACGGGCAAAGTATGTCTTAAATAAACTTTCCGCGAATTTGATTTCAGCTTCTTCGATACGTTTTGCTAAACTGATTTCTTCTTCACGGGTAAGCAGCGGAATAGAACCCATTTGCTTTAAGTACATCTTAACGGGATCGTCTAAAGGAATGAACTTGTCAGAATAGACATCGTCTTCCTTGCTTTCTTCCCGCATGCGGCGCACTTGCTGCTCACGGCTTTCTTCATTGTTGTTGGATTCTTCCATCATCGAAGACGCATCTTCTTCGGAATCAACAACCTTGATTTCCTTACCATCTAAAATATCAAAGACTTGGTCGATATCCTCGGAAGAGTCAATGGCATCAGAAAGTGTTTCGTTGACTTCTTCATACGTCAAGAAACCCTTCTTCTTACCTAAGGTTACCAACTTATCCAAATCTTCTTGGAATTCTTTTTCTTTTACTGGTTCTTTCATGTTTTAACCTACCCTTTGATAAGCTTGATTAATTGATTGGTTAGATCCAAATCATCACCTAGCTTTACTTGTTGCAATTTCTTTTCTAAACGCCTCTTGCGTAACTTTGTTACACAATCTTTAAACACTTGAGAACGATCGCCCAACCATGCCGCGTCTTTACTTAAAAGACGCGTGATAAGGTCGATCATGGCTTGGTCTTTTATACGAACGAGCAAGTCATTGACGCCCCACTCAGGTTGAGTGTTTGCGATTTCCCAAATTGTTGTGATAAGGCCCTGCATCAAAGGATGGTCAAAATCGGACAACACAAGTTCTTCTTGTGACTTTTTTGCCCATTGTGGTTCGGACAATAAAATCCCCAGAAAGATTTCATCTTGCATTGTCAACTTTGCGGCTACGACGGGTAAAGCTTCATCCTTAGACGGTGCTTGCACTTTCACCGTCAGCATTTGCTTGGCTACAGCTTGTTCGTCGAGATTAAGTTCTTGGCTCAATTTTTTCATGAGCTCTGATTTCACGACTTCATTGCTGTAGTGTGCAATGGTGGCCAACATGGATTGGCAGATTTCAGCTTTACCTTCGATGGTTGAGGCGTTGTGACGCGATTTAAGCCACGATAATTTGAAATCAAACAGTGTAACTGCCTGATTTAGTTTCTCGCCAAAATCTGGCGCTCCGTATAATCGTATGTATGAATCCGGATCTTGGTTTTCCCCAAGCGTGGCGACACGTACATTCATCCCCTCATCAATGAGTAAATCTAAACTGCGAATCATTGCATTTTGGCCTGCAGGGTCTGTATCAAAGAGCATTGTTACATTCGGAGTATAGCGACGGATTAAGCGAATTTGCTGTGGCGTTAAAGCCGTTCCGAGTGATGCCGCTATATTTTCAACTCCGTGGATAAAGGGCATGATCATATCCATGTACCCCTCAACCACTATCACACTATCTAACTTTCCAGCCGCGGTCTTTGTCAGGTTTAAACCGAACATGTGTCGGCCCTTTGTGTAGACCGGCGTCTCCGGAGAGTTAATATATTTAGCCCCTTCCTCATCTTTTAGTGCACGCGCACCAAAAGCAATCGGTCGAGACGTAATATCAAAAATTGGAAAGATCACCCGGTTTCGAAACCGGTCATAAAAACCATCTTTTTTCTCTCGGGCGATGATCAAGCCCGCTTGACTCATGAGCGATTCACTGATGTTTTCGCTCTTTAAATATTTGATTAACCCATCCCACGCGTCTGGTGCAAACCCCAACTGAAATTGTTTGACGGTTGTCAGACCAACACCGCGCTTCTTTAAATATTCTCGCGCGATGTTCGCGGATGGATCTTTCGACGTCAAAAGCTGGTCATGAAAAAATGCAACAGCTAAACCATTGACGCGATAAATATCTTCACGCAACTGCTTGGATGGTTCGCTCGCCCCTGTTGTGTCGCTATCCTCGGGGATGGTGATCCCACACTGGTCAGCCAACATGCGCACGGCTTGTGGAAACTCAAGGTGTTCTTGGCGCATGATAAAACCTACGCTGTTGCCACCTGCACCACATCCAAAACAATGAAAAATCTGTTTATCGGGATTAACGACAAACGATGGTGATTTTTCATGATGAAACGGACAAAGAGCTTTAAAATTACGTCCTGCTTTTTTTAGCTGGACGTATTTACCGATCGTCGTGACGATATCACTGCGTTCTAAAACTGCACTAATAATTTCATTTGGGATTAACCCCATGACGACTTATCACCGCAAAAACATCTTCATTAAACTGTTGGCCTTCAAAAATTTTACTGATCACACCTTTAAATGTAAACGCATACGTGTTGGGTGCTGCCTTCGCCGTGAATCGATACCCATTCGATTGAAATGTTTGATGCAAGATATATGGGTTATGCAGCAACAACAAGGCAAAAACCGTCAAGCTAGTTAAGAAAATACCTCGTGTTGCCCCCATAAATCCAGCGGCATATTTATCAACGACTTGGTGATTCGCTTCTATTTTAAAGAGCAGTAAAACACCTTTATACATCAACATAAACGCTATCGTTACAAGCAGCCATAAAACAACAAAGGTCACAAACTCTAAATTCGCTGGCACAATTTTAAATATTTTACCCAACCACACAGCAATTGGGCTATAAAAGTGCAGGCTTAAAAAGAGCGAAAACAATGTGCCAAAAAACTTGAAACCCTCTGAAACGAAACCACTTTGGACGCTAACAAAAACTGTTCTGATAAAAAAAAGCACTAATCCAACATCCACCCAATTAATGCTCTTAAAAAATTGTGTCAACATATTGATTTTATTCGACTTAGACCCAAGTATAACATGAGGTTATGGGAGTGTCAAGGAACCGCTCCCCCGAGAAACAGAAATATAACTTATTAATACTACATAAGTTACAACAAAAGCGCTGCTTGCGCAAGAAATATTTTTTAAGGGCGTATTATATGGTTTCTACTTCAACGGCTGCGGGCTTAACTTCTAAAACCACCGGCGTTGGGGCTGGGGTTTTTCTGGTAAAATTGACGGAAACAATGCGGGAAATACCACGTTCTGGCATGGTCACACCGTACATGATGTCAGCATTTTCCATGGTTTTCTTATTGTGAGAAATAACGATGAATTGAGCAATCTTGGCAAACTCTTTGAGTAAATTGGCAAAGCGGCTGACGTTGCTTTCATCGAGCGCAGCATCAATTTCGTCGAGCACGCAAAATGGGCTTGGGTTGACTTTAAATACGCCGAAGATAAGCGCGATTGCCGTCATGGTCTTTTCCCCACCAGATAATAGGGAAATGTGCTGAGGCTTTTTGCCTGGAGGACGTGCCACAATATCAATCCCCGACTCTAAGGCATTTTCTGGGTCGAGCAAGATCAATTGTGCTTCACCACCATTAAACAACATACGGAAATGGATTTGAAATTCTTCATTCACGCGGGTAAACGTATCAGTAAACATCTGACGGGTGGTGCGATTGATTTTTTGGATCGTTTGCATCAACGATTCACGCGCCGTCAATAAATCGCTTTGTTGTTTGGTTAAAAATTCAAAACGGCCTTTTAGTTCATCAAACTCTTCGATGGCAACCAAATTAACCGCGCCATATGCTTCACAACGCTTCTTTAATGCATCGATCTGAATACCTAATTCTTCGTAATTAACTTCCGGCTGCGACTCTGCCTCGACGGTATTTTCAGGAATGGTCAAATCAAATGCCGACGCTTGGCCTTCAATAACTTCGGCAACAGGTGAAGTTTCAGGTGCTGGTAAATTGTCTAAATCAATGCGATAGGCTTGCAATAAACGTTCTTTGAGAGAACGTTGATGGAATTGAATTTCTTGTGCGCGCATGTCTTGGGAATGACGGCTCGTCTTGGATTGAATGATTTCTTCTTCATAACCTCTGGCTTGCTGACGCAAAGCACCCATACGAGAAACCATTTCTTGCTTGCGATCGCCTTCTTCATTTAAGGAAACAATCAATTGATCATGCGTGACTTTCAATGTTTGAATCAATGTATTTAATCGTTCAATATCTTCTAATATTTGCTGTTTCTTCGCCGCTGATTCTTGAATAGAGGCATCAAAACGGCTGATGTCGGCTAGATCACGATCTAACCCTTGAACATAGACAGATAAATTTTCTTCTAAACTTTTTTGCTGTTGCACTGCAGCTTGCGCTTCTGATTCTAATTGCACGACCGCCATATTTAAGGCTTCACGATCTTTATTTTTTTGAGCAATGGCATCTTGCTTAGTTCTCACATCTTCTTGGCAACGCTTGACTTGACCAGCCACGCCATGCAAGATTTCATTAAGCTTAGTTTCTTCGACCATAACTGTTGCTAAATCAGATTCAACTTGAGCATGTTCCGTCGATATCAAGTCTAATTCGCCAATGATCTTGCCTGTTTCAAATTCAATGTCACTTTTTTGTGACTCTAAAACTGATAATTTCTTTTCTAAGTCTTGGATGGTCTTGAGTGTCGCATCAACGGTTTGTTGTTGTTGAAATAACTGTTGATCCAAGGTTTCTTTATGGGCTATGGCTTGTACGATTTTCTCGCCAACTTGGGTGATGCGCTCGTCCATATGACCTAAATCTAAATCGACATATTTTGTTTCGTAAACAATCTCAAATGTGAGCGTTCCTGTTTCATTGGCAGGGATTTCGCGAATTTCTTTGATCTTACCAATGATACCTGTTTCATTTTCTTTAGGACGCACGGTGCTAATAAAACGACCCTCGACGATTGGATCAGGGCTGTCTTGGTATTGCACTTGCATCTTGGCAATAAATTCTTTTTGGGAAACTAAAAAGACATTGGTTTTTTCTAAATCATCAATGGCATTATCTGCCGCAGCTTGAGCTAAACGCAAATCTTCCAACAATTGGCGTTGGATGGTTGAAGTTGCCCAATTTTCTTGGACTTGCAAATCAACGCTTACGATCGCACTGCTGATGGCTTCAAATTTTTGTTGAACTTGGGTTTTCTCGCCAGCAACCTTGGTATTATCTTGCTGCAAACGGGTGCGTCGGGACAACAGATCCATGTTCTTTTTTAACAAATCCGTCAATTGATTCTTCACCCTGACTTCTTGGGCATTTAAACTATATTGTTCTTGAGTATAGGTTTGTATACTTTGATTCGCTTCTTCAATCGCATGCACCAAAACGCCCAATTCATCTTTTTTCTGTTGTAATCGCATCTTTGCTTCTTCAAGCGTTTGATTAAACGTGCTTAAGACTGTGCGAATCTCTTCGATCTTGCCTTGGCTTTGTTTACAACGTTCCATGGCTGCAACTTTATCTGCTTCTAATTGCTCACAGGTTGCATCGATGCTGGTCAATCGCTCTTCGTTAAAGGCGATTTGACGGGTATTCATATCAATGTCATTGTCCGTGCGCATTTGTTTGGCACGCAACACATTGATTTGCTCGTCGATTTCTTCAATTAAAGCCGATTCATGTTCTAGCTGAGCGTTAAGTGCTTGCAATGCTTGCGTTAACTGCTCATCCTTTGATTCTAATTCTTTGGTGCGTTGCTCAATTAATTCGAGTTCTTTCGCATAGGTGCTCACATGGTATTGCGCCATGATAAGTTCTAAGCCTTTTAATTGCTCAAACTCTTCTTTATAACGCTGAGCCTTCTTTGCTTGACGCTCAATCGAACCAATCTGACGTTTGACTTCAACAACAATATCATTGATGCGCAGTAAATTCTCTTCGGTTTCTTTTAATTTACTCAACGCTTCTTTTTTCTTGGCTTTATATTTGGTGATCCCTGCCGCTTCATCAAAGATTTCCCGACGATCTTCTGGTTTGGCCGACACAATTAAGTCAACCTTACCTTGCTGGATCATGGAATAGGCTTCGGCGCCAACACCTGTACCTAAAAAAAGTTCAATGATGTCTTTAAGACGGCAAACGTTCTTATTTAAGAGATATTCGCTCTCTCCGGAACGAAATAAACGACGGGTGACCGTCACTTCTTCATGTTCGATCGGTAAGACTTTGCTTTGATTATCAAAGGAGACGCTAACTTCCGCAAAACCTAAGGCTGGACGTGTGTCGGTGCCGTTAAAGATAACGTCAGTCATCGACGAACCACGCAAATCTTTTGCGCTTTGTTCGCCTAATACCCAACGGATCGCATCAAACACATTACTTTTCCCACAACCATTCGGACCGACGATAACAGATGTGCCGGGTTGGAATTCAAGGACAGTTTTTTCTGCGAAGGATTTAAAGCCGAAAATTTCGAGCCGCTTAAAATACATGCCAATAAGATATCTATAATCAATTCGCTCGTCAATAAATAAGTTAAAATATTTTCTTAAGCGCCTAAGATGTTACGTAGATTAGAGATAGGAGTAATGCGTTGGATGTAAAAATCAATGCCCGCAAAATCAGATGCTTTGATCTGATCAATCACGCGTTGATCAAACTGCATCACAACACCTTGACCTTGCTTCAAAATATTCAGTGAACCTGTATTAAAATCAATACCGCCTGTTGTTTCGGGCGTATTCATGGCATAATTCACTGATTCACGTTGATAATACTCTTGAGCCTCAAAGTACGCACTATTCCCTTCAAATCTCTTTATCACATGCTTTCGTTGATCATAGAGATAAACATTCTGTTGATCAGCTCTAACAATCATATAACTGGCATGCAACCCAACAAGAAAATTTTTGACACTATGCAACACCAAGAATGATGATATATCACTGACGATAAAAACAACCATTAAATCTTCATGATTAACCTTCGCAGGCACCTTGCTCTTAAGATCCGCGAAACTGGTAGCAAGAACTGGCTCAACCCCATTGATCTTAAACTTCTCAAGATCCAAAACCCCTGCCCCATTTATCACAAAATTGATCACCCGCGAGATCTTTTGTTTAACGACTTGTGCAGCATCAACTGGCATAAATTGTTTTGCGGCTCTTAGAAAGCTGACATCAACTTCAAACGGAAATAGATTTGGATGAATCCCGTTTAATTCAGGATCATTGACGGGCCATCTATACAGCACAGGGATTTGTGGATATTTTGCGGCTAAATCTTTCAAAATTTTATGCCCACTACCTTCATGCTTAGGTTCATTGGGTAAAGTATTAATGACCAACGGCTCGTCAGTGAGAATAGCGTCAAATCTCATGTTGCGCAACTTGTTGTCGATGGTGCGATCATCAGAATAAATGACATCATATCCCTCTTTAATCAATATATCCATTTGTACCCTTGTATAAATACTCCCTTGTGAAACCAACAAAATGCGAGGCCTTAATAATGCTCGAATATCTTTCTTTATTTCGGCTTTATTATATTCAAACCTGTCTCTATGAATAACCCGATCAAACCCTTCGTTCTCATCCCCTCCGAATAAGCCGCTAAAATCCTCATCGTCTTTATCATGTATCAGCACAATATCACTATGTTCCCACCGTTGCCTTGCAAAAGCAGCTACCGCCTTACCATCGTCACCATCTTGACCCGTTATAACCATATCCACTAAAACTTTCTCCATCACCAATGTCTTTTTCATCGTTTCTGTCAACTCTGGGACAGCAATTGCCTTATATCCCCACTCTTGAATTTCTTTTTCAATGATGTTCAACAATCTTAAATCTGGCTCCACGATTAAAACCGTTCGCGCAACTTTTATTTTGGGTGATTGTTTATCGCGAAGATCTAAATTCTCCTCTAAGCTCTTTACAAACGGTGATACCCCTGACAACTTTGAAAATACCGTCGCCATGGCAAAATTACCTGTTGGTTTTACATTATTTGAAGTTGTCTTATACGTCTGAATGACACCAGCCGCATTGATATTTAACCCGCCTGAGAAGTATTTTCTTGGGACCGGCTGATAAGTTTTAGGGTCGATGTCTTCTTTAATAAAATTAAATACCCCCTTCTTATAGGCTTGTATGTAGCGCTTAAAAATGGCTTCTTTGTCTTTGGGATTATTCGCATTGATCGTCGCTGATACTTTAGACTGGTTGCCATAGACTTGACTTATCAACGCATCTTTTAGACGCATCTTGTACCATGAGGCTAAGATCATGCTGTGATACATTTGGCGCAGCTGGGCGAAATTCTTGCCCTCGTTGACTTCTTTTTCAATGGCAGGTAAAACAATTTGTTTGAGCGTTTGGGTGATCTCACTATTGACGAGTTTTGTTGTTAAGTTCTTCTTAGTTGCCAAATAATCTTGCTCTAACATCACCTTTAAATGTGCATTGGTGACAAACGCAGTGTCTTTTCCCTCGTATACATCCGCACGATCAGCCACAATCCACACCTTATTAAAAGCATCCATGGTGATGGGCGACGCAGCACTTTGGGCGTTTACTTGATCATAAACCTTATCCCAAAATTCTTTCCCCAACCCTTTTTCAGGATAAATCATCGATGCTGTTAATTGTTTGAGTAGATAATCCTGCGCCAACATATCTTGGCCCATTTGGGTCTGCCCTAAATTTTTGGCTATCATCCGATCTTTTTCATATGGGCTTAAGTTAACCCATAAATCTTTTTCAGGGACAGTTAACGCGGATAGGAAATATTTAATGAGCTTATTGCTTTCATCTTTAAAAGCCGCACCATCAATGCTCAAGGTGCTATTGCCACTATCGATGATGAAATCAAACAAGAACGGATTATCAGGATGGACTTTTAAACCTTTGATCAAGACAGGTTCAAATGCAGGACTTAAATTAACCATGACCCCTGGGACAGGCAATAAATCAACGCTTTGGGCATACACACGCACAGGCATCACGCATGAAGCCAAAAAGGCCATACTTATAAGGGAATTTAGTAGGCGATTCATGATCTTTGGTATGCGGTAAGAATACCACATCAAAGGGAAAAATCAAGCTTAGGAAGCAAGCGGGATAATGACCTCAACGTCAGCTTCATAATTAACGTCTTTGAGGTTAAAACCGAATAAACGTAGGAAATCATCGTTGTAGCCTGCAACATCACCAACGGCATTGAGATTTTCATTGGCAACAATGTTCCACAACTTTGTCACTTCTTCTTGCACATCGTGACGCATTTCCCAGTCGTCGATACGGACGCGACCCTCAGGGTCTGTGGGGATTTGAGCAAATGGGCGGTTATTATATAAACGATCATGGAATAGTCGGAAAATTTGCTGGATGCAATTCTCGTGACAATCTTTAGCCTTCATGACCTTCATAAGCAAGACAAAATATAACGGGATAAATGGGATCGCGGAACTTGATTGGGTCACAAGCGCTTTATTGACAGAAACCAAAGCCCTTCCGCCAACTTTCTTCATGCGTTCATCAAGCTTATGCGCGGTGGCCTCTAAATGATCTTTGGCTGCACCAATGGTGCCGTTGCGGTAAACCGGCGTAGTTACATCTGGCCCAATATAAGAATAAGCTACAGTAACTGCATTTGGAGCTAATAAATTTTGTGAAACAAGCGCATCAATCCACAATTCCCAATCTTCCCCACCCATAACCTTGATCGTATGTGCAACTTCTTCTGCAGTCGCTGAATCAAGCGTTACGCTAGTCACTTGGTTCTTTTCAAAATCAATGCTCTTGTTGGTGTAGGGTAGACCTTTAGGCTTTAAAACAGATTTAAATAATTCACCCGTTTTGGGATCTACACGACGTGGAGATGCTAAAGAATATATAACGCAGTCTACTTGTCCTAAATCTTTTTTAATAAGGTCACAGACTTGCTGACGGATTTCATTGGAGAATGCATCGCCATTGATGCTCTTGGTGTACAGACCAGCTTTTTTAGCAGCTGTGTCAAATGCGGTGGAATTATACCAACCTGCCGTGGCTGTGCGTTTGCCATCGGATTCTTTTTCAAAGAAAACACCGATGGTGGCCGCCCCTGAACCAAATGCGGCGGTGATGCGCGAAGCTAAGCCATAACCGTTGGATGAACCAATAACCAAGACTTTCTTAGGGCCTCCTGCAATGGGTCCTTTAGACTTGATATAATCGATTTGATCTTGCACATTTTTAGCGCATCCAATAGGATGCGCAGTTGTACAGATAAATCCACGTATTTTTGGTTGAACAATCATAAGTGACTAAAATATCATAAAGAAGTTTTTTTGGCAACTATAACTATGCCTGATGCAGTTAACGCAAAACGTTTCATATCTGCTTCTCGGTCATACCCAATGCTTGTCCCATCAGGGATTTCAACGCCTTTATCAATGATGGCATTCTGTATTTGTGCCCGTTTGCCAATTTGCACACTGTCCATGATCACAGAACTCTTTACCGACGCGCCATCTTTGACAACCACATTATTTGACACAACAGAGTTTTCAACTTGCGCACTTTCAATGACACAGCCGCTAGCTATCAAAGAATTGACAACTGTCCCAGGATATTTTCCCGTCGTGTAAGCACGAAGTGGTGGATAATGATGCTGGTGACTACGTAGTGGCCACGATTTATCATAAACATTAAATTTAGGATTAGCGCCCAACAGATCCATGTTGGCTTGATAATAAGAATCGCGCGTCCCAATGTCGCGCCAATACCCACCCGACGGGTTTTGCTTTGCAAAA
Organism: uncultured Planctomycetales bacterium; assembly: GCA_964572155.1. Taxonomy (GTDB): domain Bacteria; phylum Omnitrophota; class Gorgyraeia; order Zapsychrales; family Fredricksoniimonadaceae; genus JACQQW01. The sequence goes on from CAZNDZ010000003.1 coordinate 88,802, forward strand.
TCATAAGCAAAGACTTTTAATTTCTTGGCAATCATTTGCGGAATGATGTTTTTACCAAAATCATGGTCGGAATCTTTTTTATCAGCATCTTTCTTTAGTTCCTTGGCTAACACATCAGCGTTAAAAATATAAATGCCCATGGAGGAATAAATTGAATTAGGATCCGACGGGATAACCTTAGGCACTTCTGGTTTCTCAGCAAAACCAAAAACTTTATTATCATCATCCACCTCAACTACACCAAAATTAACCGATTCTGCTTTTGGCAAAGCTAAGCAGGCGACCGTCATATCCGCGCCTTTTTCAAGATGATAATCGATGAGTTTACGATAATCCATCTTATAAACGTGATCCCCTGCTAAGATCAAGACCAGCTTAGGGTTATAGTCCAAAATAATATTTAAGTTCTGAAAGATTGCATCCGCGGTGCCACGGTACCAGTCATTGGAGATGCGTTGTTGTGCAGGCACAACATCAATGAATTCACCCAACTGATTGGAGTAAATGTTCCAACCTTCGAGGATGTGTTTTTGCAAAGAAAACGATTTGTATTGAGTTAATAAGAAAATCCGACGCAATCCAGAATTAACACAATTTGATAAGGCAAAATCAACGATGCGAAAAATGCCGCCAAAGGGCACAGCCGGTTTGGCCCTATCTCGCGTTAATGGATCCAAGCGTTCGCCTTTGCCGCCAGCTAAAATAAATGTTAACGTATCACGCATGTCATTTCTTTTCTTTAGGTTTCAGTTTTTTTAGTCGAGCCATGATCTTTTTATCATTGGGGTTCTTCTTCAACAAGGCATCATAAATTTTTCGCGACTCGTCTGGTTTACCAATCTTATCTAAGCTCCACGCTAAACCCATCATATTATGATAACTGGATGAGTACGATGCCGCAAGGCGGAAATTTTCATAGGCTAATTTGTATTTTTTTTGATGACCGTAAATATTGCCCAATAATCCATAAATTTCAACCGCTTCAGGCGCGATCTTTAAGGCTATTTTTAATTCTTTCAATGCCGGCCCATCTAATTTTACGGCCATCAAATATTTTGCCCTTGCTAAATATGTTAACGGCAAAATACGGCGCGTGCCCAAACGTACCAAGTCCATCGACGGTGGATTCCATTTCGTTAAATCAATCGCAAACCGATCAATGATGGGTTGATTTTGCGGCGTCTTCTTTAAGAACACCATGCCATCTTCATCAAAATAAACCAATTTCCAATCTTTTAAACCATAAAAAAGCTTGATGACTTTGGGATTAATGGTCTGTTTGGCCCCATTGAGTAAAGCTGCCGTTAAATTATAACGTTTGATGGCATCATCTAGCGTGCGTCGATCACCATCCAACCAAATCTTGCGATAATATTCAAAGAAATTAGCACCATAAACTTCAGTACGTCCATCGATAAAAACCTTCACCTGTGGGTGCATGCGACCAACCAGATATGCCCCGCTATTAAAATCATTAAAAACATTACCGCGAATCCCTTGAGCCAACATGAAATCAACAGCCCTGGTTGGATATGCGCGGGTGCTAACACCGCCGATTTCCGACTTGAATGTAAATGATGCATAATCAAAATAGCCACGATTAGAGAAGTCCGTTGCGGTGTTTAGAATCCAACAAATCAAGGCGATCTTCACTAAAATTGAAGTAATATATTCAAATTTCTTAGCTGTAAAATACAACGGCACGATGTCTTTTACAACGATGGACATGCTATTGACCATGATGACCAAATATGCGGCACATGCAAAAAAGACCATATTGCGTATGGCAATCAATGAGAACACTAGAAATAAAACCCAAACAAAGAACACGCTAATATCTATCTTGCGACGATTAAAAAAGAATGTGAACGCAGACATCAAGATCAACAATTTATAATGAACATTTTCAAGAAGCTCTCCCATAAAATCTTTGGTGAAGGGTGGTTGCAGCTCAGAGATATATTTAAAGAATATTTTTGTATCTGATGCCGAGTGAAATAAGACCTGCACAGGATATAGCGCTCCTTGTACCCCATACGGATTGATAAAACATACCCCTGTGACCACCAGGAACAATATGCCTAAATTTCTATATTCGTTGTCGCTTAATCTACCCACCTGATTCCATTGATATGGTAGCGGGCAATGGCGTTTGATGGTTTCAGCGATCAATGCAATTAAAATCAAGACAGGTCCTATAAAGAAATAGCCATGCATATTCGCCCACAATGTCTGAATGACTGCTAAAACAATAATGCTCCGCTTTTTATCCAGATGAAACGCCAAGATCCCCATATAAATCACAAAGAACAACAAGCTAAATAAATCTGGTCTTAAGGTAAAACGACTTTGATAAACCAACATAACCAACAGCAATGTATAGACACCCAAAAGTATCCTATCCCGTCGATATGTCATCAAAAACAATAATAGCATTGTGCCGCAAACTAGGATGGACTGCGTGGTGAGCAAACCTTCAAAACCTGTGAAACGATGTATGTAATGGAAAATAAGCTGAAAAAGCCACTCGTGATTATTCCACGGTTTCCCAGCAAGAGTACAGGAAAGGACATCGGTGTGCGGTACGGTTTGATGCTCAGCGATATATTGGCCGCTTTTTAAGTGCAACCAAATATCTAAATCACGGATCTCTAATTTCGTGGCAAAGGCCGCCAAGCCCATCAAAACAGCCAACGCCATTAAGCCGGTGATATGACTTAATTTACTCCAAAATGAATCACTCATGCCATTAACACCTATAGGTTAATGCTGCACTAACCAATGATTGTGTGTATTCTTGCTTAGGTTGTTTTAACACGTGCGACGCAAGACCTTGCTCAACAATTTGACCTTGGCGCATCACCGCTATTGTATCAGCAAAGGTGGCAACCACACGCAGATTGTGAGAAATAAAAACATATGACAACCCAAATTGATGCTTAATGGTTCTTAACACGTCTAGGATTTGTTGCTGCACCAAAACATCTAGGCTCGCCGTGATTTCATCTAATATCAATACTTTTGGTTTTGCTAATAGGGCTCTGGCGATGGCTATGCGTTGACGTTGTCCGCCGCTAAACTCATGCGGGAAACGCAACAGCATGCTTGGCTCCAAGCCCACGGCTTGTAGGATTTCTTCGATGCGTTTTTGACGCTCTACTTTTGAAACATCTTTCTGCAAATAAAAAGCTTCGCCTAAGATGCGCTGCAGTGTAAACAATGGATCCAAACTACTATTGGGATCTTGAAAAACCATTTGAATCGGTGCATGTGCAATGACGCGGCCTTGATCGGCTTTTAACAATCCTGCCAAAATTTTCGCCACTGTTGTTTTTCCACAACCCGACTCGCCAACAATGGCTAGCGTCTCACCTTGGGTTAAAGCGAAACTAATATCATCGACCGCTTTTAACGTGCCATATGATTTCAATAGATTTTTTACGTCGACAATGATCATTAGTAAGCCTTTAATAGTGCTTGTGTATACGCATCTTTGGGATGATTTAATAAATCTGCGGCCGGTGCTAATTCAACAATCTTGCCCCTGTTCATAACGGCCGCTGTATCTGCTAAATATCCAATCAACCCTAGATCATGGGTGATAAATAACATCGTCATGCCATGCTCTTTGTTTAATTTCTTCAACAATGCAATGACCTTAGCCTGAATGGTCACATCCAAGCTGCTGGTTGGTTCGTCTGCAATCACCAATTGCGGCCCGCAAATGATGGCTTGGGCGATCATGGCGCGCTGACGCAAACCCCCACTTAGCTCATGTGGATAACTGCGCATGATGCGCTTGGGATCATCCATCTCAACATCCGATAACACCGATAATATTTTATCCCGTCGTTGAGCAGCATTAAGTGACGTGTGACACCCAAGTGTTTCATCTAATTGCGCGCCAATAGTAAACAGTGGATCAAAGGCCGAAAGCGGTTCTTGAAAAATCATGCCAATGTCTTGCCCACGTTTTAATGTTTTGCCGTACGTATCAATCTTTCCCGACGTGATTTTCATAGCGGTTGGCAATAAATCAAGGATAGCTAACCCTAAGGTTGTCTTACCACTCCCTGAGCCGCCCACCACCCCTAAAATTTTTCCTTGAGGAATATCTAACGACACATCATCTAAAATAACTGTCGACCCAACATGTATCGATAAATCTTTAATGGATATGATATTAGGCATAGGTTTATTTAACCTCCTTGATCATCATCGGATCAAGCGCATCACGCAAGGCATCCCCCACTACATTAAAACAAACAATGGTGATAAAAATGATCAAGCCTGGGATTAATATCCAAGGGGCAAAGGCTATGGGTACAATGGCCATGGCATCCGACAATAGATTTCCCCAACTTGGAATAGGATCCTGAATACCAAGGCCGATCAAGCTTAAACCAGATTCAGATAAAATATAACTGGGGATGGCCAACATCATGGCAACCAGCGAATAGGAAATGGTGTGCGGTAAAATATGTCGAATGATGATCACGATGTCCGGCACACCTAAAAGTTTTGCGGCTGCCACATAGTCTCGGCCTTTTAAACTTAGCGCCATGCCTCGAATAACCCGCGCCAAGGATGCCCAGCCAAGCAATGCTAAAATAACGACAATCATGATATACACTTGAAGGGAACTAAAATTCTCAGGAACCGCACTGCGCAATGCCAATAGCAAATAAAATCCAGGGATGAGCATGAACATTTCACAAACACGCATGAGCATGGCATCCATCCACCCGCCAAAATATCCCGCAATGCCACCGATGATAAGCCCCAAACTAAACGATATAAAAACACCCAACAAACCAATCGACAAAGAAATCCGCGCACCATAAATGATACGGGATAATAAGTCACGGCCGCGGCTATCTGCACCCAGAATATATAATCGACCTGGGCTCTCCACTGAAATTAACTTTCCGTTTTTAAAGAATTGTAGTGGATATTTTTGTGTGGGATCAACGACATAAATGCGTCGATGGTTTTCATCAAAAGTAAAATGTCGGCCATATACAAACGGCATGACAATTGATTTTCCGTCGTGAACTTCAATGGGTGTTGGCGGACAATAGGACATCATGCGGTTCTCATCATCAAAACGATATGGCGCCACCCATGGCGCAAGTATAGCCAAGGCATAAAAGCACAATAGGATGCGAAGGCACCAAACAGCTCCTTTGCGCTTTGAAAATGCATTGATAACCATGGCCCATTGGCTATTGATCATGAATACCTTTTGACTTAATGCGTGGATCTAATTTTAATAATAAATAATCTGCTAATAAATTTCCGACCAACAATAAGACGCCGCCCATGAGCATGCTCGCCATGACCACATAAACATCCTTGGAACGCACCGCGGTTAGCATGAGCGTGCCTAAGCCCGGCCATGAACATACAATCTCAACTAAGGCAGCGCCACTTAACAGCGACGCAAATTCATACCCTAATAATGTCACCATGGGGTTAAAGGCATTACGCAGGGCATGGACATAAATGATGCGACCTTCAGGCAAACCCTTAGCACGCAAAGCTAAAATATATTGCTGTTTTAATTGGGCGAGCATGCTGCCGCGCATGAAACGCTGTAAATATCCAATCGACGCCAACGACAAGACAACGGTTGGTATCACCAAATGTTTGGCTAAATCAACCACCTTCATCCACCACGATAAATCATCATAATTGGCTGCATGCATGCCGCCGAGTGGTAAACCACCCCATTGGCTAAAGCCATAGAGCAAAAGCATGGCTAAGAAAAATGCAGGCACTGAAAAGGCAGCAAAAGCGAACATATTAAGCGCTTTATCAACGACTTTCCCATGTCGCAACGCAGCCCATATGCCTAAAGGAATCGCCACCCCCCACGTTAATAAGAAACTGGCAAAAGCTAAGATAAACGTATTCCATAGACGAGAACCAATGACATCCACAACAGGTACATTGTAATAAAACGAATATCCAAACTCACCGCGCAACACATTAAACAACCAATGTCCGTATTGCACAAACACGGGATCTTTCAAATGGTACATGTCTTCGTAATGACGGATGGTCTCAGGCGAAATTTGAGGGTTTAATTTTAAACTGTCAAAAAAATTCCCTGGGGTTGCATGCATAAGCCAGAAAGTGACAAAGCTCATGACGAGCAACAATAATAATGAAATCCCTGCACGTTTGATTAAATGGGTGTTCATGGTTGATCCAAGGCGTAAATTTCTTCGATATTATGCAAAATGCCACCATTAGGACTTGGGCGTAAGTTTCCAAAACGTTGACGCACGGCAAACATGTTGGCCCCAAGCACCGTATAAATCACGGGCAATTGTTCACTGGCGATCAGCTGAAACTCATCGTATAAAACCTTGCGTTTATTTTCATCCAATTCCTGAACACCTAGATTAAATATTTCATCAATGCGTTTCTCCCACAGGGTTTCAGGCTTTTCCTGTTTAGGGTTCCATAAGTGCAATTGGCCCGTCGATACCCAAACGTTCTGACCAAAATGAGGTTCTATGCCCCCTGTTAAACTAAGCATCACCGCTTCCCAATCATAGGTAGACATCACCTTGCTAACCAAGGAATTAAACTCCAACAATTTAACATTCACTTTCATCCCAATCCGTTCTAAATCAGAACGGATAATCCCAGAAACCTGTTCACGATCGGATGTCCCTGACGTAGGAACCGACAAGGTAAATTCAACCGTGTGGCCTTGGGGATCTTCTAAGATGCCGTCCCCGTTATTATCTTTAAATCCTTCTTTAGCTAGCAATGCTTTGGATTGATTTAAATCAAATGGATAGATTGCAGTATTGGCATTATAAAGAAAACCTGAACTTGGGCTCATCGGGCCCCATTGAGAATACCCAAAGCCACTATTTACAATATCAATGATTTTTCCCTTATCAATCGCATGTGCAATCGCTCGACGGAAATTAACATTTTGAAACCATGCTAACTTTATAGGATCAACATAGTACTTTGACGTCTTTGGGTTAGTACGGGAATTTAAATTTAACACCAAGAAGCTCGAGCCAAAATCAGCACCAGTATTATAAATTTTAAAGTTCTTTGATACCTCCATTGGCTTAAGCAAAGGATAATCTCTTCCACGAACGTCTATAATATCAATCTCCCCATCGATAAACTTAAGCAACGATGTGTCGGGGTCAGCAACGATTAACATGACAACTTTATCCAATCGGGGTAACGCATGACCATCCTTATCTTTTTTCCAGTAATGAGGATTGCGTTTAAAGATGAGACGTTCGCCTGGGGCATATTGGTCTAAATAAAACGGACCCGTACCAATGATCTGTTTTGGCGGTGTATTGATCCCCCATGTGAAAGGAAATTTCTTTTTCGCAACGGCATCTTGCAAACAGTGCTTTGGCAAGATGGCTTGTGACATACTGCGCAAAAACGGCGCAAACTTGACGGGCAACGTAAAACGCACGGTTAAATCATCGATCTTCTCGACTTTAAACCGTTTACCTTCAATCGTAAACACATCTTTAGAAGATGATGGGATATCATCATTATAGATCAAATCATTAAAGGTAAAGACCACATCGTCGGCAGTAAAAGGTTTGCCATCAAAGAACTTAACATTGGGCCTTAAATGAAAAACCCATTGCAATCCATCAGGTGAAACCTCCCAACGTTCTGCTAGATTTGGAATGACTTTGAGCGTAAATGGATCTGAGGTCGTTAAGCCCTCAAAGAGAAATGATGTAACAGCGGATGAGGATGTTTCGGTTGCAACAATGTCGTTAAATGTTTTTGGATCTGAGGATGTATCAATAACAAGGCTGCTGGCCTTGGCCTGACTGGCCAAGGCAGCAGCCATGAATAAACCGAGGAGAAATTTATTTAACCGCATTCACCACAGTGTTTACTTCTTCTTGCATTGGTTTAGGTGCTTCCACCTTAACTGTTACAGGTGACTCTTCTGCCTTTGCAGGTGCTGCAGCAGCAACAGGCAACAAGGCTTTATTCTTTTGCATCAAAGATTTTTCACCCTTAGCCCCATAAAAAGCTAAAACCAAAGATGTGACTAAGAATATTGCCGCTAAAATGCTGCTTGTACGTACTAAGAATGTATTGGTTTGTGTACCAAACATGCTTTCGGCAGACGCAAAACTTTCAGCTAAACCACCGCCGCGCCCTGCTTGCATGAGGATGGTGATGACCAAAAAAATACAGGCTAAGATATGAACGACTAAAACAAAAGACATGATGATTTCTCCTTAAAATTAAACAGCTGTTTTAACAGCTGCTTTTACAATCGCCGCAAATGACGGTGCTTTAAGCGAAGCCCCACCAACCAACGCTCCATCAATATCAGAGAGCGCAATTAACGACGCAATATTATCTGGCGTTACACTACCACCATACTGAATGCGCACCGACGCTGCCACGTCCACATTGAATAATTTCCCGAGTAACTGACGGATATATTCATGCACTTCTTGGGCTTGCTGTGGTGTTGCTGTTTTTCCTGTACCGATCGCCCAAACAGGCTCATAGGCCAAGACCAACTTTTTAACTTCTTCAGCGTTCAATCCTGCTAAAGAACCAGTGACATGATCCTTAATCACATCAAATGTTTTATTGCCTTCACGTTCTGCTAAATTCTCACCGACACAAACAATTGGCGTTAATTGATGATTCAGCGCCGCACGGATGCGCTTGGCAACGGTTTCATTGGTTTCACCAAAGAATTGACGGCGTTCACTATGACCAATGATCACGTATTTAACGCCCATGGATTTAAGCATTGGCGCAGAGACTTCGCCGGTAAAAGCACCACTATCAGCCCAATACACATTTTGTGCTCCGACGGCAATATCATGATCGACCAATTCATCGATCACCGCATCCAACGCTAAAAAAGTTGGGCAAACTACAATGTCAACACCTTGCACATCAACCAATTCACGTTTTAATTCAACAACCAATTGAATGGCTTCTTGTGGGGTCTTATTTAATTTCCAATTTCCTGCAATGATGGGTTTACGCATAGTTAAGCTTTCTTATCATTTAGAGCCGCGATGCCTGGCAATGTTTTGCCTTCGAGGAATTCTAATGAAGCACCACCGCCGGTTGAAATGTGTGAAAATTTATCTTCTAAACCAAACTTCGCAACTGCTGCCGCTGAATCACCACCACCGATGATGGTTGTGATATCAGTGCCATGCAAACTTGCTAAATAATCTGCTATCGCACGTGTTCCCTTAGCATAGCGTTCACGTTCAAATACACCTAAAGGTCCGTTCCAGACAACTGTCTTTGCCTTCGCAAGGATCGCTTTATAATGTTCGCGCGTCTTTGGACCAATATCTAAACTTTCCCAACCATCAGGGATCACATCAGAAATTTTGCATTCATCACTGGTGAAATTTTCGGTGATCACAAAGTCCGTCGTCAAGGCCATTTCAACGCCAGCCTTCTTAGCTGTTTCTAACAATTCTTTGGCTAAATCAATCTTATCCTTCTCTAATTTAGAATTACCAATGGCAATGCCTTGTGCTTTAAGGAAGGTGTATGCCATCCCGCCACCGATGATGATGCTGTTCGCCTTAGGAATTAAATTCTTTATAAGTTCAATCTTATCAGACACCTTTGCCCCGCCTAAAATAACCACGAGAGGACGTTTTGGATTATTGATGGCACTACCCAAATAGAGCAATTCTTTTTCAATCAAAAGACCTGCAACGGAAGGCAAATATGACGTGATGCCTGCGGTTGATGCATGAGCACGGTGTGCCGTACCAAAAGCATCATTCACATAAATGTCAGCCAATGTTGACAAAGACTTGGCAAATGCTGGATCATTCTTTTCTTCTTCTTTATGGAAACGTAAATTTTCTAATAAAATGACGCGTTCTTTTGATTTCGCAATGGCCGCAACCACATCAGAACCAACGCAATCTTTGAGGAATGCCACAGGTTGATTCAGCAAGGTTTGTAAATGATCAGCGACAGGTTTCAAACTGAAATCTGCTTCAAAACCAACGCCTTTAGGACGACCTAAATGGCTCATTAAGATAACTTTGGTAGCCCCATGGGATAAGGCGTATTGAATGGTTGGCAATGCCCCTACAATGCGACGGTCATCGGTGATCTTACCGAATTCAAGCGGCACGTTAAAATCAACACGGACAATGATCTTCTTACCTTCTAATTGCACATCTTTAATTGTTTGCTTATTCATAAGCCATCCTTGCTTTAGTTAATTGCTGTGTAGAGCGTTATATTTTAATCACCTTGTGGGTTTTGTCAATTGGTTCATGCGGACGGTCGCAATCATCACCGCCATCATGATCCACATCAAAACAGAGAGTTGCACCGAATAAAATGTAGTATCAAAAAAACTTTCAATTAAATATGCCGTCATTGAAGCTAATACACCTATGGCTGTAACCTGAAAATATCCTTTTTGCATCAGCTTAATCTTACGTAAAACATGATAAAACAAAGCGCCAATCATGCAGAAAAACGTACCAAGCCCTAAAATTCCTAATTCTGCCGTCAGTTGCAAATATGAATTATGTGGATATCCACCCCAATTGATTTTATATCGTGAACCCATTTGAGAATACGTATTTATACCCGATCCCCACCATGGGTAATCGTGAATGATATGCGTGGCTTCTTCCCAAAAACCCCATCGTCCGCTGCCCAAATGCCGATATATATATTGACCCAACGCTTTTAACTTGGATGATTTGTCTGTCGTTCCAGTCTTGTTTACATTTTTGACATTATCCGTAATTAATGATACATCGCGTGTTGCCACCATAAACGGCGTAAATATCCATATGAATCCGACGATGATCAAAAAAATAAATGGCAATGATTCTTTCTTGAAGATGCCTAAAAATATAATCGACATGAAGAAACCAACCCAAGCTGAACGGGAAAAAGTTAGACCTAAGCATATGACTAAAACAACATAGGCTAAGAATAAGAAACTAACGAGAATCCAAGATTTCATCTTAAAAATCTTAACATATTTTTCTAATTGAACCGAGACCATGTCCCAATGCATCAATACCCCAAGGATCAATGGACAAATTGCAACCAAATACGCCCCAAAATCATTCGCTTGGCGCATGGTGGATGACACGCGACCTTCAACAAGCGGCAATTGACGAATAAAATCAGCACCAAAGAAATATTGTGATAAACCACTCAAGCCAACCATCAACGCAGAAAAGATCCACGTAAATAAAAACGCATTTAAACTTCTAACCGTCGTAAAAACTTCAATAAAGCTGATATAGAGAAATACGCCACGCATTAACTTACCAAAAAATCCCATGAAGCTTAACATATGATTTTGGCTAAAAATTACGGAAACAAATGCAGCTAAAACAAACGCGAGTATATAAACATTTAGGGGGCTAGCTACAGGAAAAAATAACGCTTTGATGATGCCAAAGCCTCGAATGCGGTTATTGATGATCAAACAAATACGTTTAAGCCAGAAGAATGTTATGGCAAAGGCAGCAAAACTGCTGACAAAACCTATGCCGACAGGCAAAGTTAAGATTAGCGCGTAAAATGACCAACGTATTAAGCGGTCAAACAGTTCTATAGTTGCTTTAGGTACCATTGTATGGTTTTCTTTAAGCCTTGTTCAAATTTAACTTTTGCTTTAAACCCAAATTCTTTGGCCGCACGCTTTGTATCCAAACAGCGACGAGGCTGTCCATCGGGTTTCGTGCTATCCCAAACCACATTGCCTTTAAATCCTGTCAAACGCACAATCAACTTAACCAAATCTTTAATGGAAATTTCAAAACCTGCACCCAAATTAACAGGTTCACTGCTGTTATATTTTTCAGCAGCTAGAATAATGCCACGCGCCGCATCATCAACATATAAAAACTCACGTGTGGCCTTACCTGTCCCCCAGACCACAATTTCTTTTGCACCTTGCTGTTTGGCTTCAACGCATTTACGGATCAACGCAGGGATCACATGGGATGATCTTGGATCAAAATTATCATATGGCCCATATAAATTGACAGGCAATAAATAAATGCTGTTATAGCCATATTGCTGACGATACGCTTGAGACTGAACCAACAACATTTTCTTAGCTAAACCATATGGTGCATTGGTTTCTTCCGGATAACCATCCCAAATACTTTCTTCCTTAAATGGCACAGGACAAAATTTTGGATAAGCACAAATGGTGCCTATGGCAACAAGCTTAGGAACCCCGTACAACCGAGCCTGCTCAATGAGCTGAACACCCATCATCAAATTCTCGTAAAAGAATTTCCCTGGGTTTTCTCGATTTGCCCCAATACCACCGACAACAGCTGCTAAATGAATGATCACATCAGGCTTGGCTTTTTGAAGCAGCTTTTTTATATCAGCTTCTTTACATAAATCACATGCCTTGGAACGTGGGATTGTGATTTGTGTACAGCCTTTTAATTTCAATTGGCGAACAACTTCTTTGCCTAAAAATCCTGCACCACCTGTGACAATGACTTTCTTACCTGTCCAAAATCCCATACTTATCCTTTTTTACCAGTTCCATATACGGTGCGACGCACCATTTCCATATCACTATCAACCATCATGCGCACCAATTGGCGAAAATTAACTTTAGGCTTCCACTTTAAAACCTTGCGGGCTTTAGATGCATCCCCAAGTAATAAATCAACTTCCGTCGGACGAAAATAGCGTTTATCAATCTTTACGTATTTCTTCCAATCTAATTTGGTGTATTCAAAAGCTTCTTGCAAGAAATCTTTGACCGAATGTGTTTCGCCGGTGGCAATCACATAATCATCCGCCTTTGGTTGTTGCAACATGAGCCACATGGCTTCCACATAATCCCCTGCAAAACCCCAGTCACGCTTGGAATCTAAATTTCCAAGGAATAAATCTTTTTGAAGTCCTAGTTTAATACGGGCTAAAGCCATGGTGATCTTACGCGTAACAAAGGTTTCACCACGACGGGGAGATTCATGGTTAAATAAAATACCGTTGCTTGCATGCATGCCATATGCTTCACGGTAATTAACAGTGATCCAGTAGGAATATACTTTGGCTGCGCCATAGGGACTACGAGGATAAAATGGCGTCTTTTCAGTTTGCGGCGTTTCTAAAACTTTACCATACATTTCTGATGAGGAGGCTTGATAAAATTTTGTCTTAAGTCCGCAATCACGGATTGCTTCTAACAAACGGATGCTGCCAAGGCCTGTGATCTCGGCCGTATACTCAGGAATTTCAAATGACACCTTCACGTGACTTTGTGCACCTAAATTATATATTTCAGCTGGTTTTAATGTTTTGACGATGTGATTTAAAGAACTCGCATCATTCAAATCACCATACACCAAACGCAAGTGTGGATTAGATTCATGGGGATCTTGATATAAATGGTCGATGCGGCCTGTATTAAAACTACTAGCCCGACGGATTAAGCCATAAACGGTATAGCCTTTGGATAATAACAACTCTGCTAAATACGAACCATCTTGCCCAGTGATCCCTGTGATCAATGCTGTTTTTGATGACATAACCTAATACGCCCCTTTTCCTTTTAAGACGACTGGAATTGTTTGAGCCAATATATACAAATCCAAGCCGAAAGACCAGTTATTAATGTACCAAATATCCCACTTGACCAAACGACCAAACGACACGTCGCTACGTCCTCGGACTTGCCATAAGCCCGTGATCCCAGGACGTACCCCTAAACGTTTTAATTGTTGCAAATCTTCTTTCTCTATCTGAGCGATCGGTAAGGGTCTTGGGCCAACCAAACTCATATCCCCTTTGATCACATTAAAGATTTGTGGTAACTCATCTAAGCTATAGCGACGCAAGAATGCCCCAAAACGGGTAATACGAGGATCTTTGCGAATCTTAAAGATAGGACCATCCACTTCATTCTTATCCTTCAAGCTCCCCAATAAATCATCAGCATTACTGACCATGCTACGAAATTTATACATATTAAAGATATTCCCCTTACACCCATAGCGACGAGAACGATACACTATAGGACCTCGACTATCAAAAGCAATGCCTAAGGCAATCAAACATAAAAATGGCAATAAGATTAGCATGATCAAAGTAGCTAACCCTAAATCAAAGCATCGTTTGGCACGCATGTGATAGTTAACTTCTCTATCCCAATACGATAAGACAGGGATGATCCCAACATTGTATTTCACAGGCTCTTGGCTCATCCATTCATAGCCTTGCGGGATAACACGGACCGTAATATCATGACTACGCGCTTTCTCAAGTACTTGGCCAAACACGTCGCTGTTATGATAAATTGTGATAAAAATCTTGTCGATAAAAGACCGTTCAATCAAATGATCAAAATCTGCAATCTTACCAATCACAGGCCACTGGCTGCTGCCGATCGTGCCTGTTTTATAATCATCTAAGAATCCAATGATCTTAATCCCAAGCTCAGGACGTTTCTTGATCTCTTCAGCCAACAATGTGCCAACCTTACCTGCCCCAATGATGACAACATTAAAATTGTTATAGCCATGTTGCACCAAATAATAGACAACAAACTTCTTAAACACACGCCAAATGGAACAAAATGCCATGATGACAATCGCATTTAGCAACATGACACTGCGTGGAAAATCATGAACCTTAAGCAAATAAACCAAAACAATGACCGTCAAGGTCGACATAAAAACAGACTTGGCAACTTCCCAAATCTCAATACTCTCTAACTGTTCCCGACGGGTTTGGTACAACCCATGATTTTGATGAAAGAATAAGATTAATGGCGTCCAGATGAGAAATAAGATGCGAAATGGATTTGCGTCGGAGATTAAATTAGAAATATTAACGGTAAAAGGAAGTGTGGCAGGTCTAAAAAGTAAAACCAAATAAAACGCGCTTAAAATGGCGATGATGTCGAAAATGACATAAGCGAAAATAATGGCGAATTGTTGTTGTTTTGTTCTCATGATCTTTTCGTTAAGATATCTTCGATTGCAAAATAAATGTACAAGGCATTACCAATCAAATATCTCTTCCAAAGACGCCCTGGCTCACAGGCAAATCGAAATAACCATTCTAAACCACTTCGCTGCATCCATGCTGGGGCTTGCGGTTTTGTGCCTGCTAGAAAATCAAACGCCGCACCAACACCGACGATAACAGACACATTTAATCGTGCCCGATGCATGGCCATCCAGAAGTCTTGTTTCGGTGAACCTAAACCAACCCATAAAATATCTGGCGCCGCATCATTGATGGACTTAATGGTTTTTTCATCCTCCATTTGCACATCTTTATGATACGGAGGCGACACCATGCCAACAATTTTAATGAAAGGATGCTGATCCTTTAACTTCTGGCCTAAAACATCAATGACTTGCGTTGTCGATCCAAAAAAATAATGCTTTATGCCCTCTGTGCCACATAACAACCGCATCAGATCAGGGCCATATGTCCTTGATACTTCTTTGCAACCTTTTAAATGCGCCAACCAAACAACCGGCATGCCATCTGGCGTCACCATGCTTGCTTGATTAATCACGGCTCGATACCGCTCATCCCGACGCGCATCCACCAAGGTCGATGCAGGTGCAACGCACACATAAACAGGCGTTTTTTCCTTAACCCATTGGCAAATCTGGTCTTTAGCCGCTAATAAATTAGTCCGACTGACCTTAACTCCTAGTAAATTAATCGTTTGGAGCATAAGAGATAGATATTATATATAAAATTTATCTAAAGAAAAGGAAATATATTCGCTGAAAAACCATGTCATTTATCTACTTTAAAACCTATTTTGGTTTTTTTATACGCATCATCGGGATAAGTCATCAATCTCTTGATTGCTTCAAACACCACCTTAAATTGATTGTCGTATTTTCTCTCCATTTCCTCAATCTTAATCCTTAAGTCCTTATGTGTATCCATCATTTCCCTTAACTTTGAAAAAGTTCTCATGATTTCTATGTTAACTAAAACAGCCCTTTTACAGGTAAGTACACTTGATAGCATAGCAACCCCCTGCTCAGTAAAGACAAAGGGCATATGCCCTCCTAGGGACTTTCTAGAAGCTATCACATTTTGTGATACCAACATTTCAACTTCTGATTCCTGTAATTGAAACATAAAATCAGCAGGAAAACGATCCATGTTGCGCTTAACTTGTTGTCTTAATGCAATTGGTTTAACGCCATATAACAGCGCAATATCACGATCAATCATGACGCGTAATGACCTAATTTGATGGATCTTTTGAACAACATGATCAGGGCTTACTACAGATGATTTTGCTAAAATAGACATAAAATCTGCTTTCATTATGCGGGGGAGTTATTTGTGTAGGTTTTTCAACATAACAATCGGGGGAATTGTTATTTATTACGTTAACATATTATCAAAGCAAACTAATCTGTCAAACATGAAATCACACCAACTGCTCAACGACCTTTAATGCGGATGAGTTCATCGGGGTAGCTGTAATTGTAGAATAGGGTCTTTGGGAAGCGTTCGAATGTTTGGGCTCTTTTGGCGTATTGTTGGATTGATTCGACATTCAAGTGGCCATTTGAAACGCCCAAAACCCATGTGATGCCTGCAGCTTTGAGGTCTTGCTCAACAAGGTTCGCATCTGCATAGGAATCAAAACTCACGACCGATGTATGCCAAATGCCGATTTGAGGTAATGTTGGCGATAAAAAGGCAGATAACGATGTGACCCCGCCAATCCCCGCATCCCAAG
Organism: uncultured Planctomycetales bacterium; assembly: GCA_964572155.1. Taxonomy (GTDB): domain Bacteria; phylum Omnitrophota; class Gorgyraeia; order Zapsychrales; family Fredricksoniimonadaceae; genus JACQQW01. The sequence goes on from CAZNDZ010000003.1 coordinate 105,561, forward strand.
CTGCGCCCGCGAGTTGTTCTTTTTGTGCTTCAAATTCTTTGACCACGGTTTCTTGATTAGGATAATACGTCGGTAAAACGTCTTTGATATGTAAGCGATTGAGCAAAACATCAAGGTTTTGTGCAAATGTTGGATAATGTGGATCACCACCTTGGGTTTTAACTATCCCCCAACCTTGGAGCGCAACGACAATGATAACTAAAGCACATATCGTCTGATGAAGATGAAAACACTGCTTTAAGATAAAATCTAAGGAAAAGATCGTCGCCACTGCCATGACAGCAATTCCATATCGAAACATGCGCGGATCTGGGAAGCTGGCCATGAGGGTGCCAACAAGGATGATGATACCAATGCTAAGCCAAAAACACACTTCACGGAATTGTTCAATATCAACGGTCTTTGATCGCGCCGCAAACATAAACGTGAATGGAAGCGCTACGATCAATAACCAAACCCATTTTAATGCATTAACACCGGGCCAAATAAACAAATAGCTAAGGTATTTAAGAATGAGATTAGGTTCCATCGGTGCTGGGAAATAATGCGTGAACGTGGTGGCCATTGCTCGGCTCCAGTTAAGCGTTTTTAATTCACCAGCCAACGCAGGGAAAAATGGATTCCCCGTCGCTAAAAAGTTTTTAACCAGCCACAATGCACAAATCATAACGGCCATCAAGAAAACATAAACCCAGCGACGTTGTTTAATGATGGTTTTAAGCATTGCTATAAGATTTGGCTGAATCAGCATGCCAATCGAACATAAGAAAAAGGTCACATAAACCACTTGAAGTTTGTTCGCTAATAACTGGCTTGCAAAAATAAATGCCAACAGCAATCGAAAGGCATCGTTGCGACGCGCGCTCTCTATGAAATTATACGTTGTGGCAAATAAGAATGCGATCAAGGCAGAATTGATGATGACAGGTGAATTAGCGCCAGAATAAAACATGTGATCGTTAAACAAGCATAACATCGCCCCTGCTAAACCATAAACTCGATTAAAACGATACGACAAAAAACCAAAGACAAGTAACACGACAACAACCGTCCACGACGCAACCACCAATTGTGCAAATAATGTTTCTTGGCCAAAAAGGGTTATGCCTAAGGCATAAGGGACCGCATTAAAATGCGGCACCAGCACACGCATATCAAGCGCTGGGGATGCAAAGATGCTTGACCCATGCTCTAACCATAACTTCTGGGCGAATAAATAGGTTGAATGCGAATCAACATCGACAAGAAAGAAGCAATTACGGAATAAGAAAAACGCCACTAGCCCTGCGAAAGCCAACAATGGCACATCCCAACGCAGCTTATGCTTTAAAAATATACTTAAGGTGAATTTGAAACCGTTGGAGAAAATAAAACCAAAATTCAACAACACCAGCGTCCATAAAATACAACCCTTATACAAACCAAGGATGGAACATCCCAGCATTTCGCCAACCACGACGATGCTGCCAAGCAAGAATATTTCTCCCAACAATAATGCACGGCTATGATTCTTTGAACTTGGTGCCAGCATGCCGTAAACAGCCATGCCCGAAACGATCACGGATGCCGCATAGCCTAAGAATGCAATGATTTGTAAGCAGTTCATCAATAACCCTTATTTAGAATCATCCTGCGTTGGAAAAACAAAAATGGAATCTTTGGTGTTTACCTCTACCTTAAAATCTGCAAATGCCACATCTGGTTCTGTTAAAACAATATTACCTTCTTTATAACGTGCATTAAATAACAAATCTCGATCTTTGGGACGCAATACCTCAAGGGCTGATTTTCCCCAATCGGCACGATGTGCATTGCGTAACGAAAAAATTTCTAAGAGCATGCAGCCTATCACCAAAGCCATCAAAACACGGCTGACATTTTTAAGATAAATAAACACCACTACAATCATCAAACACATGGGTACAAGCAAGAACCTTGTTTGCTGTGAACCCATAAACCATAATACCCACCATATGATGATAAAACAGGATAATAATGGAATGCGCTTATGTTTAAGCGCTTCTGCGACGGAAAGGATAAATGGTCCCAACATTAATAAATAGATTAATCCGACCGGATAATCAAACACATTATTCACACCCTTTTGAGGAACCGCGATCAGCCAGAAATGTTGAATAAAATCCACGATGCTGCGGCCGTTGCCATAAGCGTCTTTCATCCCTAAACTATCTTGTGTGCGTTTGGCAATCCATTCCCACTGTGTTGGCGTATATTCAACACCCGCTAAATGCTTATTAAGCCCAAATGGGTACAACATCCCCCCGGTATAATGCATAGACTTGATCAAATGTGGCACAGCTATCACCAGCGTAGCTAGTACAAAAACCGTCAAAATCTTTTTCCATTCCCTAAACATTGGTTCATATAAAGGCTCAAAACTAAATCGACAACGATTCGCCACACTGCAGATGACGATTAATCCGATCATAATGGCTATCATCATGGGCGGTATAAAAGATTTTGACCAAAAGAAAAAGGCCCATTCAATCGCTGCCAACGCATAGCGACGGGTAATTAGACTATGTATACTTGCTAAAACGAGGAACAACATCACCATGTCCATCATGGCTGTCCCTGCTTGTATGGCCACCATATGCAAAGCCATGACTGACACCGCAGCTAATGCTGCTTTATTAATACGGCTAGTTAATTCATAAACAATTTGGTAGACCAGGGTTATTACGCCTAGAAGAAAAATGAACTGCGGAAATTTATTGGGCAATACTGTCGACAACCAAAATGGACTTAATGCATAATCTAAGGGCAATAGAAATAAATCTGCGACAGACCAGGGGATATGAGCAAAATCATGCGTCAATAAATGTTGGCGCGGGATGGTTAAATGATAATTGATCACATCAAATTCTTGAACCAAATGCGGCGGTAAAACTGCGGCCACAAAAGCTATCGATAAATATAAAAAAGCCAATGATCCAAGTATTAACAGCAACCATGAAGGCTTAAGAAGCAATCGAACTTTGGCTTGCGCTATGACGATACCACTTAAGATAATCCATAACCCCCAAGCAAACCATGATGTATGCCCACCAGGCAAGCCAACAACAAACAATTCAAACCAAAACACCACAGTGCCGATGATAAGCATGCACGTCGGTAAATGGCTTAAGGGGATTAGATTTTGTTGAGGTGCACGACAGCACGCCATAGGCAATACGCAATTGTGATGAGGATAAAATATAGGTTAAGCCAATTTTTTGAAGACATCAATCATGCGCTTTCCGTAGACTTCCGGTGCATAGTGAGATAAATACTTTTGGCGATTAGCTTGCCCCATGTGATAACGTTTTAAATCATCTTTGGATAATGATAAAATTTTCTGTGCTAGTTGATACTCATTGCCCTTCTCAAATAATGCCCCGTTTAACCCATCTGTAATGATTTCAGGGATGGTGCCTTCGATCGACGCCACAACCGGCTTGCTTTCAGCCATGGCATGCAATAGGACTAATCCAAAAACATCACGTAACGTCGGGAACATAAAGATATCACAGCTTCGAAAATAGGTGGTGCGTTTAAACACATCTTCAACATAACCAACATATGAAAAATACGCTTCTAGTTGATGCTCTTTGACGTATTTATAAATTGCATCTTTAAGCGTTTCGGATTCCATGGGGCCAGCAAAGGTAAAAAACACATCAGGGTCTTGCGCAATGACTAGTGGCATGGCTTTGAGCGCCGTCCAGATCCCTTTGGTTGTACTTAAATAGGAGAAATATAATATTTGTGTCTTACCCTCTTGTTTACTTTCACCTGTCGGTAAAAAGGCCGTATCTTCCACACATCCTGGAACAACCAGAATGCGACTTGGATCAAAGAATGGGGCATACTCCGTCTTTACCTTCTCCCCCATGACAATGATGGCATATGTTTTTTCTAGCAAATGCGCAATCAAACGCTGCATCCAAGGAGGCGCACCGCTATTCAATTCTGGCAGATATTGCCCCATGTCATGCAACACGACGCGTGCACCTAAGAAACTCGCCGTTACACAAAAGAGATAATCTTTCAAGAACGGCATCTTATCAAAACTCATATTAAAGAGCACATAGCGAGGACGCTTGACGATCATCAAGAACACCAAAGAAAACCAATACTTGATCATCTTAAAGATCTTGTCGAATGTCACCTTCTTATGCTTCGCATACGACCAAAATTTTAACTCTAAGAATGTGATATCAAAGGTGCTCACGAATTCACTTTCCATGAGCATCTTATACATCATGCTGTGTCCGAAATTCGGTGGAGGTAAAATACCACACACTAAGATTTTTGTTTTACGTTGTTGCGTCATGATGAGCTTATGATGTTTTCTAATATCTGGTCAATGTTGTAGCGTGGCTTAAAATTAAAATTTTCCCAGGTCTTCTGACAATCAAGTTGCAACATAGACGTTGGGGCCGAAGGTACTGTTTGACTTATTTTAGAAGAAGAATGGCAGGCTGCAACGACTTTTAATGCCAATTCATTGACAGTTACAAGCGATGGGAAAGCGGCAGGGTAAATCCCTTGCTTTGGACTTCTAACAACAGCGACCAACAAATCAACCATGTCACGTACATCAATATAAGCAATAGGTGTTTGTGGGTTAACCGTCAGCACTAAGGGTTTGTTGTTTTTGGCTAAATCAATAAACACGGGCAAAACCGCTTTGGGAGCTTGGCCTCGACCTAAGACATTGACACTGCGGATGATGGTCAATGTCTTGCCTTTAAATTGCTTTTGACATAACGTTTCTGCCGCCGCCTTGCTTTGAACATAACCACTTTGCTGCTGTTCATCTATTTTTGCTGTCGATAAAAGGATAAAATGATCACAAGATATGCCATCTAAAACATGCGCTGTGCCTTGGACGTTGATCGATTGGTATGCCGCTTCATTCTTATCACCAACGGATGTGATGTTATACGCGGCTAAGTGAATGACAGCATCAAAATGCCCATTGATGTTAAATGGCTTGGAAATATCTAACGCTTGGGATGTTGGTACAACAACGTCAATGCCATTGGTTTTTAATGCCGCACAGCAGTGTCGCCCGATGAAACCATGCCCACCCGTTACAAAGACCTTCATGAATCTTGTTCCAACTGGCGCATGAGCACGGTGGCTTTGTATAATGAATCAAACGAACCTGCATCGGTCCATGCGGATTTGAGGATCGAATGGCTTAATTGTGACTTCTTTGCGTATAGGGATAAAACATCGGTGATTTCATATTCACCACGTGGGCTTTTCTTTAATTGCTTCAAATGCGTAAATACTTCCGGCAAAAACATCCAAAGGCCTGTATTGACATAATTTGATTTTGGTTTTTTGGGTTTCTCGACGATATCAATGATCTGTTTGCCCTTAAATGAAACAACGCCATAGTTTTCTGGATCATCAACTTTAGCAATCAGGATCTTTGCTTTAAATTCATCCACATGGCTTTTAAATTCATCGACAAATTCACGCACATTTTCGCTAACCACATTGTCGCCTAAGACAACCATGAATGGTTCATCGCGAACAAAATCTTCTGCTAACAATAATGCCGCACCTGTACCTCCATTACCCTCTTGGATCTCATAACTAAAATGCGCGCCCCAGCTTTTGCCAGAACCGAGCAATTGAAAGAAATCGCCGATGTGTTCACCACCAGTTACAATCAAAATATCTTTAATGCCAGCATCGATCAATGTTTGCAGAGGATAATAAATCATGGGCTTCTTATAAACCGGCAACAAATGTTTATTGGTCACATTGGTCAACGGTTTTAAACGTGTTCCTGTCCCACCGGCAAGTAAGACGCCTCTCATTTCTTTGCCCCCCAAAATCCCGTGTAATAACGGCTATCCATTTTTTCTTTGGCTTTTGTGATCCATTCTGGATTAGCTTTATACCATGCGATCGTTCGCTCTAAGCCCTCATCAACATTATACTGTTGCTTCCATCCCATCTTCTTTAACTTATTACAATCAATGCTATAGCGAAAATCATGGCCTGGCCTATCTTGCACATAGGTGATAAACGACTCATCACGCCCCATGAGCTTTAACAACTTGCGTGTTAATTCCATATTGGTTAGTTCTTGCTCACCGCCAATGTTATAAACTTCACCATTCTTGCCCTGCTCAATCAAAGTATCAATACCACCACAATGATCGTCGACAAAAAGCCAGTCACGGACTTGTTGACCTTGACCATAAACAGGCACAGGTTTACCATCAAGCAAATTGGAAATAAATAGCGGGATGACTTTTTCTAAGAAAGCGCGTGGTCCATAATTATTGGATGCGCGGGTCACAATCACAGGCAAATCATAGGTCACAAAAAAACTATACGCCAAACGATCCCCACCCAACTTTGATGCCGCATAAGGATTGCGTGGTCTTAATTCTGCTGTTTCACTAAAGCTTCCCTCTAAGATCTGGCCATAAACCTCGTCGGTTGATATCTGGATAAAGCGTTGCAAATTTTTCTGCAAGCGCGCTTCTTGCAAGAGTGTAAATACGCCTAAGACATCGGTTTTCAAGAATGAATCAGGATCTGAAATGGAACGGTCAACCGCGGATTCAGCGGCAAAGTTAACGACCACATTCGTATCTTTCATCACCGACTTTACAACCACTGGATCACAAATATCCCCTTTGACAAAGGTGAAATGAGGGTATTGTTTTAGCTCTTCGATTGTCGAGGGATGACCAGCATAGGTCATCTTATCAAGGACTGTTACAGCAATGTCCTTATGATGCTTGTAGAGATAATGCACAAAATTACTAGCAATAAAACCTGCTGCTCCTGTGATTAAATATTTTCTCATATTAGCTTCTCTTTACTTTTATTTGCATAGGCCATAATAAAACCGAACACACACCAATAAAAAACAGCATTATAAGGCAACTCAAGGGTTACTGAAAACATGGTTACCATAGACCAATAAACTAAAACACTTAAAAGGATTATGCCACAAAAATCTCTGGCTTTGATGAATTTTCCAACCAGGCGTATCATCAACATAAAATTCACAATAACAATCAATAGGCCCAATATTCCTGCACGATAAATCATGTGAAAGAAAGAATTGTGTGGAGCAACCCAACCATCCCTCAACCACTCAATATCACCCCATTCTAAAATCTCGAGTGATTTCGAACGTTGTGGCTGTCCAAATCCTATCCCAAAGATAAAATTCTTCTTTGTTAATTCTACCCACATGTCTCGCCAGATAAATATTCGAAAGAGGATATTATTCGTTGCTACATCCAAATTTCTTTCTTCTACCTGGGGTGGCTTTTCCACCTGTATGACCATTGACTCTGTTGTCTTAATCAATGTGTTTTGAAGCACATCATCTTTTTCATTTCTTTTCTTTTTTACTTCTTTGGATATCTGATTACTTTTGACATTAGAAGATGTTGAATATGTTTGATTCTTTTGATCAACAGCTTGCTCTATCATCTCAGGCTGCACAACAGAACCTGCAGGCACAAAAACTTCATTTGGCTTCAACGATGGCTTAGAATTTTCATGGTACAACTTGTATGGAACAACACCATCATAATACTTGCTTTGATTTTGCTCAACATAGGCATCGTACTTCTGAAATGATTTTAAGAGCCTGTCATAGCGGGTCATGGACTTGACGGCATTTTGATCACTAAAAATAAAGCCGCTGATCGTCAATAAAATAACCAATCCAGATATTAAACCTAGCCGCTGCGCAAATGAACCTTTAATAAAAAAACTAATTCCTGTAAATAATAGAAAACAAACCGCTGAAAAGATTGCAACCATGTGGGCGCGGATTGAGACAAACATCACATCCAAGTGGGAAAAGATGACAACAGGAATAACCAACCACCATTGCCTTGGAAAAGCTTTTAAGATAATAACAACCGTAAGCATCAATACTGAAAACCAAAAGAAACTACCAATGAACCTAAAAAATAACATAACAATAAACAGTGCAAGTGCCCCAACAACAACCGCACGATGCGTCAAATAGCGTCGATGATAGAACTCATAAGCGAATAAAGCAAACGCCGCGTAGTAAAATAATGCGGCATTGCGCAATGCCAACGCGCCCCATTGTTTATAGCCAACGAAAGCATAAATTAGAATAAAAACTAAGTATCCTGCCCAATAGTAATGATGTTTCTTAAGCCCTCCTGTTAGGAAAATTTTAGTAACGCACAATAAGAATAAAATAAACGCAACAATCTCTCCTAAGAAGATTGGGAAATCCAGACATGATGGTTGAATATGAATCTCTGCAAAATCTGAGGAAAATAAAGCAGAACCAAGGCAATAAAATGCAATGCCAAGTAATCCCGCCACATCCACCAATGTTATGAGTTGTTGTTTAGCACGAACCACCCTAAGCTGCCTTTCGATGTGCTAATAACCCTAAGCAATACCTATACCACGTCAATAACAACGATAATGCTGCCCCACAAAATGACAAAGCCCAAATGAGCACAAAGACATTGCTGATTCCACGCACTTGCATATAGCTATTGGCCGTTGCCCGCACATTCTCAAAATCTTGTTTAAGAATAAAATTCCAAATACGTTTTAGAAAAATGGTCTCTTCTTGTTTTAGGTAATATGGGACGCACGGCAAATCAAGCGCTACAAACATGCTTCTAAAAAGCTTCATCGCCTCTTGAAAGTCATACAAAGGCAAAACATCTGGTGTATAAACTAGTCGCCATATCGCCATTAATTGAACAGGATCCCATGCGCGTTTTGTCCAAAAAGCAATATTACTCTGATAAACTTCCACCATTTCTTTCATGACACGATTATCGGCTTCCATCACCGAAATCGAATTGGCATGCGTACGTACAGCTACAAGGATTTGCTTATGGTTGACAATGCGTATCCCCTCTGCCAACAACTTACACCATAACGCATAATCCGCGACGATCTTATAACGCTCGTCATACCCACCTGCATCGATGATAATCTCTTTCTTCATCAAAGAGCCAACGTGATTGATGGGCGAAGCAAACAAAGATTTGAGCATGATATCTTGCTCTTTAAGTGGTGTATTGAGTGTCTTGTGAACTTTGTCGTGAACATCGATTAAGGCTGCGCGCGGGCTTAACACAGCACAGGTGGGATATTGCATCATCACGCGCATTTGCACCATTAACCAATCCGGATATGCCATGTCATCGGCATCCATACGGGCAATGTATTTGCCCCTTGCTTGATGCAACCCAACATTTAACGAACATGTTTGACCAATATTCGCAGGGTTAGCAATGATCCGAACGCGTGGGTCGGTGTATGAACGTAGGATCTCTAAAGAATTATCTGTGCTCTTGTCATCGACAATCAAAAATTCAAAATCCGCATGCGTTTGGGCTAACACAGAATCAATGGCTTTATGGAGGAACTTTGCGCCATTATAAACGGTCATTAATACCGTGATAGGAACACTGCTCATGAACTGGCTTTCATTAGATGTTGATTCGTCGCTGTGACATTAAAACTAAATGGTTTATTACAGCTTTCTGTTGCATATGCCCCACCCGCACCTTTTAGGATGGCCAAACCACCGGCGATGTCCCACAACATGATATTGCGTTCGATGTAGGCATCACCTCGTCCGCATGCCACATAGGCCAAAGATAATGCAGCAGAACCAATCAATCGCGCTTTACGATATGACTGCACCGACGTGACAAAAGCATTAAGATTAAGAGTGGTCATCTCCATGCCTGCAGGGAATCCCGTATATAAAACACCTTTAGCTGTTGAGGCAACTTGGCTGACAGCGATGGGCTTATCATTGCACCACGCCCCTCCTTGCGCTAACCCACTAAACATTTCATCGCGATTAAAATCATAGATCACACCGAGGACGGGTTGATCATGTTGCCATAAGCCAATGGACACACAACACATCGGCATGCCGCGTTCGAAATTAAATGTACCGTCAATGGGATCAACAACCCAGAAGGGCTGGTCGCTGGTCTCACCTTTTAATCCCGCTTCTTCAGATAAAATGGCAAGCGGGCTTGCCTTAGATAAAATATCTAAGATGATCTTTTCAGATTGTTTATCCGCATGGATTTTAATGTCGTGGTCAAACTCATGCTCAATCCTGCGGTCCACCTGCGTGCTCGTTGACAAAAAAACGCCTGCGGCTTTTGCTGCTTGTTTGGCAAGCGCTAATAATGAGAGGTCATTTTTTTCCATATGCACCAAATGCCGCTATTAAATTTGTTGCAGCTTGCATTTCCATCAGGCGTCGACATTCTTCTGTATTAGACGCGATATGCGGCGTTAAGATAACTTGCGAAAACTTCAAAAGCGGTCCTTGATATGGTTCTTGATGAAACACATCACACCATGCCCCTGCAACTTTTCCAGATTCAAGGGCGGCAATAAACGCTGCTTCATTGATCACTTCCCCTCGAGCAGGATTTAAGATGAGCACGCCTTGCTTCATCAATGCAAATTCTTGAGTACCCAATAATTCTTCTTCACCATTTACATGAATTGTTACAATATCCGCCTTAGGCAAAGCCTCACTTAAGCGGTCATTGACATCGACGGGGATGATTTTAACTGAAAATGGTTCTAGCATCTTTGCAACCTTGCGGCCAATGCGACCAAACCCGACGATCACAACTGTTTTACCCTCAAGTTGAAACCCTAATTTTTTTTGCCATTGCCCTGCATGCAAATCCTGATTCATGACCACCACCGAACGCAACAACATCAACATCGCCATGACCGTTAGTTCCGCCACAGCCACTGTTGGCGCGTTTGGCGTTGAACACACGGCAATATTTAATTTCTTAGCTGCATTAAAATCAACATTCGATACCCCTGCGCCACAACGAGAAATGACTTTAAGCGTTGAGGCCATCAAGACTTCCTCATCCAATGTTTCCAAACCTGCAATCACACCGTCGTATTGAGGGTACAATTGCAAGGCTTCACTTTTGGTTAATTTTCGTTTGTAGGGATTAAGCGTGACATCAAAGCCTGCATCGGCCAATGCTTTTAGAGGAGCAGGGTCATTTTGTGCAAAATTCGACGTGGAGATGAAAACTTTTAATTTGGCCATGGGCCTTATGATGCGTTGCGGCGTTTAAGAGATATATACATCGTGATCATATGATCTAAGACCATATGCACGTCTTCGACAGGACCATATTGGCCCTTTTCAGATTTAACCATCACAACAATATCACTGATCTTGGCTAGTTGGCCGCCATCAAAACCAACCAAGGCAACCGTCGTGGCTTCATGTTGTTTGGCCATTTCAACGGCTTTGACCACATTAGGGCTATTGCCGCTGGCCGAGATCACCACCAACACATCACCTTTATTAATATGATTGGCCATTTGCAAGGTAAAGACTTGGCTGTAGTCATAATCATTGCTGATCGCCGTTAATGCCGCGGCGTGATCGTTTAAACTAAATGTGCGAAAAGGTTTACCACCAACTTTACGGACTATCTCGCCGATATCTTGAGCGAAATGCGAAGCGGTTGCGGCACTGCCGCCATTGCCTGCAAAGAAAATGGTGCGGCCTTCTTGACTTGCTTTCTCAAAAACCTCAATGACCTTCATGATCGCTTGAGGATCAAGCCCGTCAATCAATTGACCAAGATACACGCCATACTTCTTAAAGTAGTCTGCGTCGCTGGTCTTGGTTTTAAAAATATTTTCAACTGTTTGTGCCATATTATTTAATCGCTAAGAACCCTTCAAAAGAAACATATTTAAAAATGGACATGGTGTCAACAAAGCCTGCGCGTTTAAGCAAATCCAAATTGCCCTGTGTTGAAAAAGGCTCCAACACCCCTTTAAGGCTTTTAGCCTTATAGACAATCTCATCGGAAGAATAATTTTGTTCGAGTTTATAATCCACATAAAGTGTCTGCATCATATCTTGAAAACGCGCATCACAGGCACGAACTTTTTCAAAAAACACAAAGCCACCGCCCCAATTTAAACTCTTATAAATCTTATTAAATACTTCCTGGCGCACATGTGGCGGAATAAATTGCATGGTGTAATATGAGACGATGAAATTAGATTTTTTATATGGATAGGTGATGATGTCCCCCACCTCAAGCTTGACGTTCTTAAGCTTACCCACTTCTTTCTTCGCTTGGGCAATCATGCTCTTTTCACAATCAATCCCAACAAATTGAGTATCCTTGCGATGCGCATGCTGACGCGCCATCTTGCCAATCAACGCTCCCGTCGATACACCCAATTCATAGTTCGTGCTATTATCACGCACAAAAAAATCACTGACTTTACAAATCAAGTCATGACCTGATTCATAATATGGCACAGAGCGCTTCACATGGTCGGAAAAAGTCTTTGGCACTTCCCCGCTAAAAGACCATGATGCTTCTTTTGCGACGATATTCTCCCCAACCGAACCTTTTCTCTTGTTATTTGACACTCGTATTTCCTTTATAACCAATGAATTGAAAAAACTGAGACGGATAATTAACGCGTTTGTACCAGAAGAACTTATCGGCCACGTAATAATGCTGAATGAACGGGCACGTTCTCATAAAAATCTGCTCATACTCTTTGAGCGGGTAATCTAAAACCGTGACATCATTGGCATACGTTGGGTATGCATCATAACGGTTAACTGTAAACAAAAATGGTGCACTTTCAAACACCGGCGAATGCACATAGGTCATAAACCAATGCCGACTCATTTCTGATAACGACACAAAATTGGTCACCAAATCAACCGCTTTAGGTGATAGCTTGCTATAAAGCGATGTTGGAACCAGAACGAAATCATACTGCTCAATCCACGCTTTGTCAATCACCTTAGCGTCTATAACCTCTTTAAAGCCAGCGATTTTGGCTTGTGGAAAAAGTTTGGCCAGATAATAATGCGCCAAAATCAACTGACCAGATAAATCAACCAAAACATGATGCGTTTGCGGGTATTCTTGCTTGATCAAGCTTGAAAAAATCCCATAACTACTGCCAATGTCCATGCAAACGGAAGACTTAGGTACTTTAGATTCTAAGTGACGATTAAACATGCCTAACAGGTAAATATGTCGAATATACCGATTAGTGAAATAATAGCCGTCATGCTCAATCTTTAAAGGTGACCCAATATCAGGCGTTGGGTATTTTTTTAAATAATGCAAAAAATCTTCCGCCACAATCACATCATACGCATCCAAGGCTTCACGAATACCGCCGCGTTGGGTGCCTAAAAAGGCATTAACCATGCGCTTAAACTGATAATAAATTGGGCTTGGGTTATAGTAACCTTTAAGGGGCGCGCTGGGTCGATCAGCGACGAAGATTTGACGACCACGAAAATGCTTTAGATGATCCGGACGGACATTAAAATCAGGGTCAATCAAACGGTCCATTTCCTTAAGGAAACGGCCTTCCCAATCGCCAAAGTCTTTGCGTTCTTGGGAACGTTCAAAAGCACATAATGCTTTGATGCTTTGATTGATAGTATTAAAGATCTGTGAATCGTTCATTATCTAGCCCAAATTTGATTGCGCGTATCCGGTCTTGACCATTTTAAAGCAAATCCCGCCGCTTGCAATGTTTGGCTGCAAAACTTGGATTTAGCGTCTTCCATGGGCATTTCCAACGTTAAACTGCGCAAAGCTTTATTCGCCAAAATCTTGGCAGCCCCACGCAATACCTTATCTTCATTACCATCAGTATCAATCTTTAAAGCATTGGGCATTACACCATAATGCGCCGCTAATGCATCTAAGGTAAAACAAGCGATACCTTCACGCCACACAACCTGATAACCCTCGTCGGTCATTTTAATGGCTTGTGGATTTTCCGTATGAGCTGCAGCTCCCGGCATGGTGTCTTGAATATTTAAGAAACTTAAACCCTGCGTATCGCTAACAGCCACGGATGTGATTTGAACTTGTCCCACCAAATTATTGGCAAGGACATTATCTTTGAGCAAACCTAAATTAGAATGCTCTGGTTCAAAGCTAAATACCTTAGACTGCTGGTAGCGTTTGGCGCAATACAACGTAAAAACACCGACGTTGGCACCCACATCAAAGAAAACGTCACCGTCTTTAACATAGTCATTGATATATTGCCTGACCTCTGCTTCTTTGGTGGCATATAAAAACCAGCGAAAATGGGTGATCGAATTAATACAGCTTAAATTTAAAGTGACACCATCACAAGTGACGCTGCGACGAGGCACAAGCCATGAAGATATCATCCAACCCAAACAAATAAATGGATAACGCCAATCGCCATGGGATTCACGCAATGTTTTTCCAAAAGGCGTCTTTAATAACGCTTGTACAATGGGATTCTTCTTTAACACGCAATATCCTTACGTATCATTTCTTTGTTAGTAGGACTAAACACAGTGGCGACAAACTCGTATTCCCTGCGCGCTAACGCTGTTTTCGCCGCGACATCACTGTCACTAAGGGTTTTAAGCCTTTTTTCCAGTTCTTGCGCAGATGCACAACTTAACACAAAATCTGTCTGATTAAAACAAGGATTTATACGAAAAAGATCATCCAAACATACATGAATGGCTAATTTACCTGCGTTGATCGCCATTAATCCAGCGCTTGTCGCATTAAACAAGGCCAAATCACAAGCATTTAAATCTTTTGTAAAATCCCCCGTGTCTTTAATAACCGCGCTAAATTCTTTGGTGATATCATCAAGCTGTTTTGCAAATAATGCGTCTGGTACACTCTTATATCCACGCACCATATAGATTTTTTCTTTTAACAACATAGGTTCTGCCCGAAGCCACGACGAAAAAACGCGTAATTCATCCGGATGACTTAAGAATAACAACATTTTAAGCGGCGATCCAAAAGCCTTTTGATCTTGTGAATGGTTAGCTGATTTAGGACTGCCCCACACATGAACACTGCCTTGTGGTTTCTTTCCCCAGCTCTCAAAAAAATCCACGTAACGTCCACCACATACAGCATATTGACTAGGTTTAGGTGCCGCAGGTTTTACGTCATCTTTCATGGACAAGGC
Organism: uncultured Planctomycetales bacterium; assembly: GCA_964572155.1. Taxonomy (GTDB): domain Bacteria; phylum Omnitrophota; class Gorgyraeia; order Zapsychrales; family Fredricksoniimonadaceae; genus JACQQW01. The sequence continues at coordinate 120,606 of CAZNDZ010000003.1, forward strand.
CAAATGATGCTGAGGGTGCGGCGTATACCCAATTGTCTTAACATTGCTTCCCTCACAAGCCATTAATAATGCGCGCTCATAACCTTTTTCTTCGTACGGATAGACAATGGTATCGATTTCTTGCGATGATAATAATTTCTTAACGGATTGATACACTGCCAACTCTTTAACAATTAAATTCTTTGTGTATTGTGTTAACAAAAACCGCGACCAAAAAGTCGGCGCATTGATGCCGCCAATGGTGCATGGCCGCTGCTTCCAAGAAGCAAAAAACATCATCATGTCCCATGACAATGATGCGTTGATGATAAAAAATTTATCATCAACGGGCAATTGATCCAAAACAACAAAAGCCACCTTCGATGAATCCACATCATCAAACATATGGCCATAAAAATATTTGATCGTGTCTTCATTGGAATGTTTTGGGTCAAAACGTTCCGCAATGACACATGTTTTTTTGCCTTCAAGTGCTAACGTAAAAGACGAACGCTGACTTAACGCGAGTATCTGCTTTAGCCATTTGATTTTGAAGATGGTTTTTTCTTTGAGCCAAGAATATAAGACTGCAAAATTTATCGACGATGATCCTTGAAAATCAGCGAGGCAACCGATCAAATCTTGCGGTGCATTGATGATATTAAGCTTTTGATTAGGATGCTGACGCTGCCATTCTAAAATAGCCCTCGCAAAAAATAAGGGTTTAAACTTTTCTTGAGCGCCCCAAGGCCTCACATCAAGGCGAGAAAATGGTGTTAACCACCACCAACGACTTTTAGCGCTTAAATCTTTGCTTAAAAGTGCGTGAGCTTGACTTAAATCTGAAAGCCATGCGTCGGCATTAGCTTGAACAATGGCGCGTATGTCAATATAACCCGCCTTATGGCCATCATCTTCTTGATAGCCATAATTTGCCCACAAGGAACCATCTGTAGGTGCGCTTTTAACAAGATTTATGTTCATGAAGGGATTGCGCTTGTAAAAATCTTTTGAAAAAGTTTATCTTGCTTGATGATGCCTTCGGCAAAAGTCAAATCAGCAGGCGTATCAACGCTAATGCTATCCTTAGACAAGAAACCTTGAATGCTATAGCCATGTTCTAGGATGCGCATCATGTCCACACCTTCGATTTTCTCAAGCGGTGTCGGGGTCAAGGCAGCAAACTTTAATAAGAAATCTTTCTTAAATAAGTAGATGCCAATTTGTTTATAGGCATAGGCAAAATTTTCTTTGGATTGAATGGGGATGGGCAAACGAGAAAAATATAACACCCGTTGTTTCATATCCATGACGGTTTTAACCACGTCACGGGAAGCAAAAATATCCCAGTCTAAGATCGGCGCAACTAAATTAACACATGATAGCGACGGATACTTCTTCATCACCTCAATGGCTTGTTCTAAAGCCACTGGATCAACCAACGGCTCATCCCCTTGCACATTGATGATGATATCAGCATCAACATTAGCAGCAGCCTCAGCAACACGATCAGTCCCGCGCACATGGTCAGGTGAGGTCATGGCAACCTTTGCACCAAAATCTTGCGCAACCTTTTTAATGGCCTCATCGCAGGTGGCGATGATGACCTGATCAATATAGGTGCTTGTTTTTAATCGACGGTAAACATGCTCGATCATGGGGTATCCGGCAATTTTTGCAATTGGCTTTCCTGGATAACGTGAAGACCCCATCCGTGCAGGAACAATACAGGCAACTTTCATCTCTTTGACTCCTTGTTAAATATAATCAATTTGAAAATATTTCCACTGCTTTGGCTGTGCGCACAATAAGATTTCTTCTTTAAGTGATTTGCCAATGATATTCGTCTGCCAGCGCTGTGTAAAACCAGAATCTTCTAACCAAGACTTGAGCGTATCACCCTCTGCTACCTGCACACGCACCTCTTGGGCATTGCTCTTATAGGCTAGATCGAAAGCCGCATCAAACAAATGCTGTTTGACCGCTTCATTCTTAATAAAAACCGATTCCAACATTTCTAGTCGACGAATGCCATCACGTAACGCCGTGATACCTGTAAAAGCATAGGCCACAATCTTGGCCTCTTCTTTAATCGTGATTAAGAAATATTGGTAGGCATGCTTGTAATAATGATGCATGCAAACATGGCTCCAAAAATTTGGCGTACGCTTAGGAAATCCACCCCATGAAATCATTTGCCGCTCAAAGAAGTCCAACATCTCAGGTTCCAAAGCTTTAATGCCCTCGACAGATGAGTGAACGCTGTAATCCACTTCTATAGAAAATGGCGATACGGACTTTTTAAAAGATACCAGCGGACATAATGGTTTGTATCCATTTTTCATATACCACTGATAGGCACGCGTCCCTTCATCTTGACGATATGCTAAAACCGCCTCAGCTTCGGGGTAGAATTGGGCGATCTGACGATCCATCATCGCCCCAATGCCTTGTGAACGATATTCTGGTTGAACATGCGCACCTGTTACCCACACGACGGGTACATAGGCATCCATATTGATTTTAAATACGCGTGGTTCTAAGGGAATTAAACCAATCATGTCATTGCCTTCAAAGGCACAGACACCTTGGAGGTGGTTACCTTCCCAAGTTTCTTGTGTACGTGGGGTAGAATCAGAACGGGATAATAGATCTAATGCTTGTGGGAGCAGTTCTTTGGTTAAGGCGCGGATTTGCATGTTTTATCTCTAAGAACGTTGGCGGTACCAAGGCTCAAAGGCATCGATAAATGCCTTCATGGCCGGTTGATGCCCAATGCTAATGCGAATGCATGATTCATATGGCGCTTCAAAGGAACCACGAATATAAATTTTCTTCTCGCGGAAAAATGCAACCGCATCTTTTGAATCTTGTGGTGTCTTTAAAAATACTAAAATGCCGTTGGTATAATCCCCACCATGGAAACGTAAACCCATGCGCTTAAATTGTTCTTGGATAAAACGCGCCCCCTCTTTGACTTCTTTGACATGGGCTTGCATGATGTCTGTATGATCCAACAAGTATTCCCCAACACCCATGGAAAACGTATTGGACTCAACGATCGAACGTGTTTTTGAGAAATACTCTATATTTTGTGGTTGGCTCACCATAAATCCTAAACGCAAACCTGCCCCACCAAATGCTTTTGAAAATGTGCGCATGACAATCAAATTATCAAAACGATCAACCAGATCAAGCACTGTTTCAGCACCAAAATAATGATACGCCTCGTCTATGATGACAATGATATTGCGCTGCTGGCAATATTCTAAAATCGGTAAGATTTCTGCCTTGGTCATGGCCGTTTCAATCGGCAAGTTTGGATTAGCAATCGCCACTATGGCTGTTTTATCATCGATTAAACCATATAGACTTTGCACATCCACTTTTAAATCTTTGGTGACGCCTAAGGGCTTATATTTGAGTTGGAAAAATTCTGCATAAACCTTATACATCGGATACGTGGGATCAAGGACAATGATGTTCTCACCAGGATTTGTCATGGTTTCATAAATGAAACGCACGCCCTCGGTGATCCCGCAGGAAAGATAGATTTTCTTTACATCGATATTTAAATGTTTGGCAATCTTGCTATAAATCGTCGCTGCTTCGGGTGAAGCGCTGATCAAATATGGCGGGAATGACTTTAAAATGGCATCAAAAACAGCAGGCTCAAAATTGGAAACACGTTCATTGCGATCCAAACGCACGCCGTTGACCAAATCACGTCCGAGCGACGTTTGATAACGCACCATGTCTTGGATATGTTTCTTAAATCGCGCCTTCATTGTTTAAGCCCGTTCTTTTTTCTCGAAATGGGTCGCGTATTCTGGAAGCAACGGCGTGACAGGTTCGTTTTGATTGTACATACAATTATTGCAAATGAGCCCCTTAAGGTCTTTGCATAAATGCTTGCGACGAAATTCCTTGTACGTATCATTGCTCCAGATTTCTTTAAGTGAAGACTTATGCAAATCTCCGACGACCAAATCCTTGGAATAATCCAAAACACAAGCACTGACATAACCTTCCGGGGTGATGGTAAAACCCTTGAAAGGTTGGAAACAAATCTCAACCTTACCACGTGCCCGTGGGCTGCCGGCTTCAATGTTGCCTAATTTGTTATTCTCATAAAGATTACCACATTGATTATTAAGTGGATGTGGATCCCATTCATCAATGTAGGGTAAAACGATGTCGCGCAAAATATTCACCTCATCGATCGTGTGCTTGGTGTAAACCATGGTCACGTAGATGCGATATTTTAAACCTGAGGTCTTGCGGTAATTAGAAATCCATTTTAAATTCTCAATGACCTTATCAAAATCATCCTTACCTTGAACAATCTTATATGTTTCGCGTTTACCCGCACTAATCGAGAATTTAATACTGTCTAAACCTGCATCTAAAACTTCTTTCGCACGCTCGGGTGTTGCTAGTGCACCGTTGGATGTCAAAAATAAATAGTTGAACCCAATCTTTTTAGCCAACGCCACATATTGACCTAAGTTTTTAACTAAGAATGATTCCCCTGTCGCATATAAACCAATGTCACGTACGCCACAATCATAGGCTTCTTGCAAAACACGGGCGACCATTTCTGGTTCCATGGTTTTCTTATTCTTAATCAAAGGGTTGGAACAAAAGACACAAGCGTGATTGCAAAACGAGGTTAAATCTAAAAATATTTCCGTCGGAAATGGCGGCACCTCAACAAATGATGCCTGCATGCTTTTTTGCTTACGGTCTTTGATCGTTTCTACCATATCTATCTCCCTAAAAAACTTTTATTTTTTACGCGCCACCACCCGCACATGCGAGCTTAAACGACTTTCTTGCAAAAACTGCTGCAAGGCATTGGATGTCCTGCCATGACGATGAAAGAACACGTACTTCCAAAATGGATCAACATTTGGCATGTCCTTCTTGGCCATAGCCCCTTTGACAATATCAACGTCCAAACGCCCTGGGGTACTTAATTCTAAAACTTCAAAACCAGCATTCTCTAATAAAGCCACAATAGCTTCCAATGATAGCAGATTCATCCGATTTATGGGATTTAAATTTGGTGCATGTTCTTTTAAAACCTGATATTCAAAACCAGAACAAGACGCTGTTGTTAAGAAAAATAGTCCACCCTCTCTTAACTGATCATTTGCAACATGAACCAAAGCTTTTGGATCTGCGACGCGTTCTAAACCTTCAAAACACGTCACCATGTCAACTTGTGTTGATATGTTAGCACTTATAATCGCTATATTATCAGGTAATGCTTTGCTATTTTCATATAATTGCGGTTCTAACATGGCAATCTTGCCAAAAACATTCTGGGCCTGCATGTGTTTAATCAAAAACGCATATTTGGTATGAACATCGACCCATAAAGGATTATTCGGTAAATATTCATCCGCCCATTCAATCATCCACGCAACCCGTGGGCCATAAATATAATATAAACGCTCGTCGGGTAAACTGGCCATTTCATGACGCCAGAATTGACACGCTTTAGATGCCTTATAAAAATGATCTAATGCATCTTGCGTTGGTCGAAAGGCCACGTACCATGATTCACAATCGCTACATTGATGATAAGCCATGCCTAAGCAATCTGTAAAGGCGCGGTTTTCTTTCTTTCCACAGCCTGTGCAAGGCACATTGACCAAAGGGGCTTTTAATAACATCTGTGTAATATCGACAGACAATAAGCGCACATATTGTTCGTACAAGGCATCATTGACATTGCCTGGGACCACACCATCATTTGGGATAACAACTGTTTTCATTACGCGTTCTTAGCCTCCGCCTTGCTTGTGTCTGCTGCGTAAATTTTCTCAATCAACAGCATGGTCTGATAGGCATCTTCACTGGAGCCCACTTTGATCGGCGTATCATGCACGATGGCATCAATGAATTCTTTAAGCTCCATATCCCATGAATGATCTTCATCGTAATAGTTGATGCTTTCTTCAGGATTAGGCAATGGATACCCTGCGGCATCATACAGGCAGCGTGCAATCTTTAAGGTCTCAACACCATAATTTCTCGTCGATGACAATATACCTGAAATCGTGATATAACCTTTTTGCAAATACACTTCTAATGAGAACATGTACTTCCATTGAGTGGCAGATGAATGCAGCATCCCCACTTGGCCTTTTGAGTTACGCATCATCATAAAGGCATTATCTTCAACACCGGTTGGCCAATACTGCTCTGTGATAAATGATTTTACTTCATCAAACTCGCCACAAAAATATCGAAACAAATCAACCATGTGTATGCCTTGGTCAATTAAGATCCCGCCGCCGGAAACATCTTTTTGATTGCGCCAATTCTTATCGTATTGACTGCCCCCGCCTTTGCCATAAACACCGCGCATCCATAAGACATTTCCTAAACGGCCTTTGGTCACAATAGCCTTGGCATCCAACACAGCTTGATGATAGCGATGGTTAAAACCAAATTTTAGTTTTAGCTTGGGGTTTTTCTGCTCTGCAGCAATCATGGCTAGAACTTCTTCTTTGGTACGTCCAGGCGGCTTCTCTGAAAACACATGCACGCCTTGGTTTAAGAAGAAACACACAACCTCGGCCACAAATTTATTGGGAACACAAACAAAGACAATATCTGGCTTGTAGGTCATTAAATCTTTATAGTCTGTGACAACAGGCAAACCATCGACGGTATCTTTGTATTGCGGATCGAAGACCGCAACCAAACGCAATGATGGCTCATCCTTAACGCAAGCCGCTCGGATTTTCCCCATCTTGCCATAACCAACAACCGCTACTTTATAGATTTTGTCTAGGCTCATCTTTTCCCACGGGCAAACGCCAAACCATTCGACGCGACTTCTTGGATAAATAGAAAATCAACGCCATAAGCAATGAAGGTATAACCTTCTTTGATGCGTTCTTTTAATAATTTCTCATCAGCACTGACAACATGAATGCCTGGAGGAATCCCTTTGGCAGCGGTTGTCTTTCTAACCTTGGCCATGGCTTCAACAACTTCTTTGTCTTTAAATTGCCCAGGCTTATTAAGCGACCCCGATAAATCATAAGGCCCAATAATAATCGCATCAATGCCCTCGACGGCTAATATTTCATCGATATTGCGTACGGCTTCAATGTGTTCGATTTGCACGACAATCACAGGGTTATTGGTTGCCCATGCGACATATTCCTTAAAATTTTTCCCATAGCCTTGAGCACGCGCCAAACCAACCCCACGTGTGCCTTTGGGTGGATAACGCACGGCCGCAACAGCATCACGGGCTTGGTTAGCGGTATTGATCATCGGCACAATCACCCCATGCGCGCCTGAGTCCATCGCGCGCTTGATGATCAAAGGATCATTAGCCCCCACACGCACCAAAACAGGCACGCCACACAAATCAATGGTTCGAATAAGTTCCCCACATTCGCTGACACTTAACGGCGAATGCTCCATATCTATAGCAAGCCAATCAAAACCTGACTTGGCCATTAATTCAGCGACGGTTGGGTGGCCTATCGTGATCCATGAACCGATGGCTAATTGTTTTTTCTTTAATTTACTTTTAAGTGATGAATTCATTTTTTTCCTCTTTGCAAGAACTCCAGATTTAAGAACGGCGCAATAAGGGATAATTTTAATCCCATTAGCCCATAAAGACAAATAAGAATTATTTTAATCAGTAAACTTATAAACAATGGAACGTTCATGACCGATACGTTCCACGCCACAATGCTTGCGATAATAAATGCCATGAAAATGGCCGCGATCTTCAAATGCGGCCACAAAATACGATAAAAATGTTGGGCTACCAAACATGTTAAAGTGGTCATGATAATCCCTGTCACAAGTGTTGCGTAGGCCGCACCCAAGGATGCCCAATGCTTGATAAAGAAAATGCTCATGACAATATTAACGCCATACGTTACTAACAATAAACCCGAGGTGATATATGTTTTTTTCAAATAAATCAACTGCATGCTGCCAATCTTTGAAAAAAACAACACCACATAATAGGCGCTAAAAATCATGACCACATAATTAACCCCAGCGTAACTCTTTGGTAAAACAATTCCCATGATTTCCTGACAAAACAATACCAAGAGCAATGCCCCGCCGGTGGCTGCGTAAAAAAATGGTGCTAAGTATTCCCCTATTTCCTTCTGGGCTTTCTTTGGGTCATCAAACATCTGCTGATAGGCATGCGGTTGAAAGACGTTTTCTAGCGCATTCTCAAAGGCAAAAACCAAATACCCAATCTTTTGCCCGATGCTATAAATCCCTACCCCTCCAAGCGATCCCAAGATATTAATCAAATACCGGTCAATGCGCGTGCTAAATACACCTAAGAAAATGCGCGGGGTTAAGGGCAAGGAGATCGCCCATGCTTCTTTAAGCGCTACCCAACTAAAATGAAAAGGACATTCTCTATGAATTTGAATCAATAAAACAATGCTTAAAATAAACAGCGATACAAATTTAGACAATAAGATCCCCGTCACGGACCAATGAAATCCCAAAAGAAATAGAAGTGACAAACCTAAATATAAACCGCAATTCATAAGCGAGAACTTTAAATACACGCTTGGTCTTTTGCTATTACGATAAAATGCTAGGAATAAATCAAACACCGATGCAAAAAAAGTGCCGCATAAATCAAGGGTTAATACCTTTGTTTGCCCAGGGATTCGAAATAGAAACTGTGCAATGGCCTCTCCCCAGAAAATCGTACACATCAGCAAGATGATGAAGTTAAAACACACAAAGGCCAGAATCGAATAAATCAATTGTGATAAACGCACTTGATCTTTGGCGTACGCAAAAAAGTTGCGGTCAAAGGCAATGCTGCTGCCTAAGAAAGCTATGCCAGCCACGAAGACCGCATAAATTTCAGACAAAGCCAAGATACCAAAGTCTTCTTTTGTGAGAACCCGAGCGAAAATGGGCAATGTCAACACAGGCACTGCCGTTGTAAATACCACGGCTAATGTGTAGGCCGATGAGCTTTTTAATTGCTGTGTAAATAACTTACCCATGGGCTAATTGCTCCTTAAAACGCAACATGGCCTGCCCGTCTAAGTAAGCATCAACCTTGCCTTTTATATATGTATCTAAATATTGATCAAAGGCTTGATCAGACATTGCTAGTAATGCATCAATCCTTCGCGTCAGATCGTCGTACCCATGCACCACAAGCCCTGGGATCTGATCATAATCAATGCCCTGATGCTTATGACCCGACTCATACCAAAAAGCTTTTTTGCGGGCGCTTAACGCTTCTGCCGTCGGAGATGACATGCAATGGGTGATGACCACATCGCTAGCTGCAATGATGCGGTTATTAAAAGAAAAATCAACAAAGCTTTTTGCGGTTAACTCTTGGCTAATGGGCCAATACACCCTGGGATTATCCTTGATCTTCTTCCACAAACTTAAAATGGCCTCTCCTTTTTCCGGGGCCGCCGCTGGGTGGTCTGGATGACAATAGAAAGTTGGACTCTTAGATGGTTTAAAAACAAAAATATGCTTAGGATATGCGTCTATCAATCTCAACATATCTTGATAAAAGGCTAAACAGTCGTCGAAATTTGTCCAACACGCATCCGCATTGATAAATGTCGTATCAAAAATAACAATCAATTTGCGTTGATCCACATCTGAAATCTTAGGGAAGCATTCCTGTCGGATCACAAGCGCTTGCGACTTCTTATCCATGATCATTTGTCCATATAATGAACCAATGGCTTGATAATTGCTGACATTTTGATGATGCATCTTATAATACGCAATGACATCCTGATTAAATCCAACAAAATGATCATACGATAAGAATGACCAAATAACATTGCGCACCGAACGAACATCGTTATCTTTGGCAATGAAATACGTACCCCCCAGAAAACATGAATAATTCCACGATGTCTTTTGCTGTGTTCTCAAAAATAAACATATAGCAGAAACTTGAATATTTTCCTGATTAGTAAAAACCAAATTCTTAAAATTAATGCGCTGTAATATCAGTCTCCAGTCACAAAATTTCTGCATGGCAATAAAATATACCCGCCACATGGATGATGGCTCTTGAAATGAAAAACATGTTTCTAAAAGACTCTTAAAAATTGCGCCAAAGAATGACATGTCCCATTGAGCTTTTGCTAAAGAACCCACACCATGGTCTTTTTTAATTCGATAGAAGAAATACCCTTTACTAGATTCACGTTCAATTAGTTGGTCTGATAAACCGCTGTGATCTATGAAGGCCGTATTAGATGGATGAAAGCATTTCCCATCCATCAGAAAGTCATACCCTCTATCCCCACTGCGCTCAACTTCAAGACGGGAACCAATAAAGACGGCATGATCGAATGACGTCTTTAAAACCTTAGGCTTAAACGTCACAGCACCCAGAAAACACCCTAAAAATCGTAAGCCTACAAAAGCCAAGGCAAAGTTCTTATAACCTTCTTTACGAATAAATTCTTTGAAACTAAGCCATGGATCGTCATGAACAACAATATTGTTAGGTAATGCAGCATCATGGGCAATCGTGTCATATAAGAACTTATGCCAATAGCTAAAACGATTACTGTAAAACACGATCTTGGATTGAGGATGAATCTTGGCGAGATGCGTTAAATGATCGACAATATAACAGAATTTAAAGATGTCTTCCGCCAGACCTCGACGAAAAAGAAAGGAAACATCTGGTACGCCATACAATGCTGCTGTTGATTTATAAACCGCAGTGCCCTCAATGTAAGGCAGCAAGCGATTCGCCAAATCAATGGCCTGCCCTTGGGCCTTGCTTAAGCCATCAATAAAAATACGCTCTAATTGTCCACTATCTACAAAACCACGCAGGTGTTTCTTAGTCTTAACTTGAAAGTCCCAATCAAAAACCGACGGAACAACACCCTGCTTTACATAATTTTTAAAGATGGCAAAATTACTCGACGATATGTCTTCAAAAATAACAAGGTCATGGCTCATATTTTGCGGTGGAAACTATTTGGATCAAAAACTACAGCCAAATCCTTATTGAGTGGTTCAATGGCATCGTTCTTATTCTTCCAACAATTGCCACACAAAGTTCCTTCTAATTTTCCTGTTAAATGCATTTTACGTAACTGGGCAACGGCATGAGAATTCCACGCTTCTTTAAGGCCAGTGACATTTAAATCTGCAGTCGCTACATAATTCTGATAATCAACGCAACACGACGTCATATAGCCTTCGGCCGTGACATAAAAACGGTTAAAGGGCAGATTACAAATACCCTCGTGATTTTTACCTTTGGTAGGGTTCAATGCTTTCATATAGGACGCTTGGTCGCCTTGCTCAAAGAAAACCACTTCATCAACCCAAGATTCAATCATTGCCTTGAAAGATTCTTTCTCATGACGATTAAGATCCGTCACCACATAGGTTACAAATAAATATAATGGCCTACCTAAAGTTTTGCGCACTTCTGAAAGATGTTTTAAATTCTTAAGCACTAACTCGAAATCATCTTTGCGGTGTGTTGCTAAATATGTTTCACGGCTACCGGAATTGATCGAAAACTTAATTGAATCAATCCCAGCATCCAAGATTTCTTTGACTTTCTGTGGAGTTGCTAAGGCGCCATTGCTTGAAATATATACATACCGATACCCCATGGCCTTTGCCTCTTTGATCAATAGCCCTAGTTCTTTATACATCAACGACTCTCCCGTCGTATAAAGACCTAATTCATCGGTCCCAAGCGCCCTTGCTTCCTTCATAACTTTCAAGATAAATGACGGGTCAATCACGCGTTTCCGTCGTGTCATGTGCGGATTCGTACAAAAAACACAGGCGTGATTACAAGCATTGGTTACCTCCACTTCCATGGTGCGTGGAAATGGTGGATGCTCCGTATAAAAATTATTCTTTTGATTATATTCATACTGCTCTTTAGCACGCTGGCTTAATTTACCCACGGTGGTTCTCCTTATCATCTTGAAGCGATTTGATATACCCTTCATTGCGGCGAATATGTTGATTGATACGCCCTAACTGAGGCTGTTGTTCTAAGAATGCTAAGATGTCATTCATGCCAAAAAAATGGTTCTTGTTATATAGCGCCTTATATATCGCTTGTATCAGCGCATAGTCTTCGGCATTATCTAATGTCCAACGATGCTGCCCATAATCAACAGCACTTGTCACACTGGTCAATTTAAAAATCTCAGGGTGCTGTTTCAAATATGGCGTCACGTGCTCCCTTTGAGAGGGAAGCGTTGCGCTCTGCCATGCTTTTTCTAACGCATCAAATGTCATCACTTCCACATCTTCCCCATCAGGATATGTTTCTTTTATAGTATTTGATGTGTAGTCTGACTCTGTCTTTAAATGCACCTCAATCACATGATCAATGACCGATGCATCCATCAAAGGGCAATCTGCTGTGATTCTAACCACGTGTGTTGGTCGAAATTGCTTCGCGGTCTGATAATAACGGTCTAACACATCTGTTTGTGAGCCGCGCGTGCATACAATGCCTTTTGCTGTGCACAATTCAAGCACGACATCATCATCATCCTGCTGTGTTGTCGCCACAATCACACGGTTAACCTTCTGGCTTTGAGCAACGCGCTCAACCACACGCTCAAGTACCGTTGCACCTTCTAAATCCAAGAGCACTTTACCCGGCAATCGTGTTGCGTTCATCCTAGCTTGAATGATGGCAATGATCATCAATACCAGCCCGTCGCTGACAATGTAGCTAATGAATAAAGGTTTGTAAAATCTCGCCCTTTGGCTTCTTTACCAGCAAGATAATCATCTACCAAACGATCTAAATATTTTATATCAAAATGCGACGGGGCTAAGATATTGCGGTAAGCCCGTTGGCTTAAAACTTCTTTAAAATGAACGCTAATTCCAGAGCGGTACGTAATCTCAGCTAAAATAGAAAATCCTTCAATCGTATCATACAAATACGAATGAGGCCCCTCTTGCAATAACTTATAAGGGAATTTGATTTTGTTTTCTGCGACCCATTTTAAAGGATATTTTACATGATTAAAATCTAAGCCACGACCCCAGCTTTCAGGTGCTTGGGACAAGAAATCAACCAAACGTTGATCGTGGAATGGCGAACGCCATTGATGGCCATTAAACTCCAAGCAATGCTTGATCAAATTTACCGTCGATCCTTGTGAATGCATCGAATGATATAAATGACAAAACCATGCATACATGGTCTTTTCATTAAATGATTTGGATAAATTGGGATATAGGTCTCTTAATAAATACTGCGACAACTTTCCTTGAGTCGATGACGTAAAGACAGGATTGCCCAAGGTCTTCGCAAAAGGAATCCGTGGGGAACCATAAAACAACGGCAGTAAATAACTTTCTAACCGTTCTTGGTCACTGCCCCATTTATCCTGAAAGGCAACGCCTTCTAACATCTTTAAAAAGATTTGATATACCTTATCTTTCCCCTCAACTCCACGTTTAACCTTTTCATAAAACGAAGGGCCATACAAATAACAATTCATCTTATCGCCATACTCGGTGAAAGATTTTTGCGAATGAAAGAACGTGCAAAACTGTGAAAATCCAAAATTATGAAATGAATCGGACGTCTCTCCATTAAAGACCAATTGACCTGGTGTTGATGCTTCGGTGATACCATCCGACAATCTAGAAAAGTTAAAACCTGTAAAGCTATACATATGTTTAGAGCGCAACTTAGGTGCAACGGCTTTCCAATACGCAATGGAACCCTTGCTTTTTAAATTCCAATCCACAATGGTTGGCTTTAAGCCATAAAACTCCCCGATTTTCTTAACCTTATTAATTTCATACGCATTAATTTTGCCTGTTTTCTCTGAATATAACATGCTCCCCGTCGACATTTCAATGCGCTTCGAACCATACATATCAACAAGTAAACCCAATATAATAGAAGAATCCCAACCACTTGAACTTGAAATCCATATCTTTCCTTTCACATGCTGGCTTCGCGCATGGATAGATTCTTTCAAGATCTTGTAATAATCTTCCAAATTACTTTGGTCGTATTGCTTAATCTCTCTGGGCTTGAACTGCGCAACCTTGGATGTTAAACCTTTGCTTGATAGTGTTAAAATTTCGCCCACTTTGATTTGCAAAACATTTTTATAAATTGTTGTCCCTTTGGGCGTATACCAACCATACACCGAAAAGAAATGGGACAACATCAATTGGTCATGCACAGGTTTGACATGCGAAAATATAAAATCTAGATTTGTTGATAGGCAAAATAAATCCTCGCTATGTGCATAAAAAGAATCTACCCTCGAATATACGTCGGTAAAAATCTCAACGCTTTGTTTTGCCTGCTGCACCACAAACCCAATGTATTGTCCTTCTAAGACTTCAATAACTTCCTTCAATGGCGCTTTAGTAAAAATCTTTTTTAAAGCCTCTTGTGGATTAGCACTTAACAACAATGCTTTCTCACCTTGACGGATATAAAACACATCGCCATACAAATAAACAACACGACCATCGGATAATTTCAAGGTGTGTGTGGCTGCGCTTGTGTTTAAATAACAGGTCCCTGCGGCACCTAAATCAACGACGGGTGTTAAGCCTTTTGCCTTACTGTGGTCTGACGTCTTTAAAAACTCTAATTCCATAATGCCTCCTTACGTTGCCAAAATTATTTTGGCCACAACGCAACATTCAACAAATCTTCTTTCAAGAATGCAAACTCCGCTTCAATGCGGTGAAAGATATTGATATTCGACGGGGCCTGTTGCCACAATGCAACATTCTCCATCACCTGATGTTTCGACTCAGCTCCAAAAATAATATAAGCCTCTGGCCATTTCCATTGAACATACGCTAAACACAACGCTTTTCTAGAAAGTCCTGATTCATTGGCGTATTGCTCAAGCTTCGTAACAATTTCACGTGCCATGGGAATACGCACGGGGATCTTTTCAATTTCCATGAGGAGTAAACCTTGTAAGAAAATACTGCGCACATACACCCGCTTATTCAAACGTTTCGCTAACGCAAACACACCAACTGCTTCAAAGCGACGATCTAAAATATTAGACGGACATTGCACAAAATCGATGTCAGGATTATTTAAAGCCTCCATGGCTTTAGACGGTGCATAAACAGAAACTCCCAATCTTTTTACCCTACCATCATTTACCAATCCTCTTAAAGCAGCCCCTAGGCCATCGTGCCATCTGCTTAATAGGTTTTCATCATGCAACATGAGCCCATCAATGCATGATATATTAAGATCCATCAAAGACCGATCGACCGACGCTGTGACATTAGATAGATCATTGATATCTAGTTTAGGATCAAGCTTTGTCATAACATCAACACGCTCACTCAACCCCAATCGCATCAATGCATCACCCAGAACCTGTTCGCTGTCACCATAACCTTGAGCAGTATCAAAATCTTTGATACCACTAACCCATGCAGCACGGATAATATCATCCACTGCATCTTGAGACGGTTTTCCTAAGACATTATTAATGCCATAAGCTAATCCTAATTGTGCCGTTCCAAGAACAAGATGATCAGTCATTATATTATGTAACTCTTTTAAACCCAGCTGCCGAAGGCTTTCCTTTTAAGGCGCGTGATAATTGGCCTTTTTTTGCTAACAATGCCATGCGTGTAAAAATAATTTCCGTTGCTTTTAAATATGCCTTCACATGCTGCGGTGTATGTGCATACATCGGATAAAATATATTCGATGCTAAGAAACCTGCTTTTAGCATCTCTTGAACATAATATGCTTTCATGGTCAAATGCATTGATCCGTCAAAGGTGAAATGACTCAGTGGCTCGATACCACCGACATGAATAGATAACCCTGCTTTTTTAGCAGCCTGTTGCCAACCATCTTGCACCATGCGGCCCATACGTACCAAATGCGCACCGACATTTTTCTGACGATGTTTCTTAATCGTTGCTAAGGCCGCCACAAACCCAACCCGTTCGGTCCACATCGTCGAGCTTATAAACGATTCTTCTGCTGCTTCCATGACATTGCCCTTGCCAATGATCGCTGCAATAGGAAAACCATTGCCCATGGCTTTAGAAAATACTGCCATATCCGGTGTGACCTTATAATGCATATGCATGCCACTAGTGTAACAACGAAAACCACTTGAAACTTCATCAAAGATAAACACAGCGCCATGTGCCGCGGCCAACTTCTTGACCGCTGCTAAGAATCCTGGCAATGGGGCAATATTACGGATTGGTTCCATAACAACCGCAGCTACTTGACCACGATTTTTGATTAAGATCTGCTTTAATTCATCTATTTTATTGTAACCAAATGGCAATGCGGTTCCTTGCAAGCCTTTAGGAACACCGACGGGACTTAGTCCGGGTAATAAATGTTCACCCAACGCATTAGCGGTACCTAAATTTGCCGCCAAGTACCAATCATGCCATCCATGATAGCCGCATATGGCTACTTTATCTTTCTTGGTATAGGCACGGGCAATGCGTACAGCCACAGCCATAGCCTCTCCACCGCAACGCGTAAAACGCACTTTCTTCGCCCATGGATGGATATCACATAACATTTGGGCAAGATCTACTTCTTCGGCACAATTCAATGAAGAACTTGACCCGTTGTTAACAGCTGCTATGACCGCACGATTAACATCAGGATCAGCATACCCTAAAACATTTGCGCCAATTCCTGCGATGCTCATGTCGATATATTTATTACCATCTAAATCCCAAACATGAACACCTTCGGCTTTTTTATAATAGGCCGGCCAAACACCCAACGAAAACATATCGGGGCGTTTTGATAATAATTGGGACATCCCAGGTATTAATTGTGCTGCTTGTCTTTGATATTGGAGTGAACGTCTTGTGGACATATGGCCTCTTAAAACTGCCGGATTAATTTTGGTTTTTGACTTGGTAAATCACCTGACAATACATGTTTGACCATATCATCATTAAAAAGTTCATAATTCACCCGCAAATGATGAGGTTTAAAGTCACTGATCAAGAAATTCTTACCCGTCGATGTTTGTGGGAAAGTCTGCCACGCCCCATCATTTTTCAAAATTTGCAACAATCGAATCAAATCTTGTGTCGCAGCCAGAACGGTCTTACAACCCACATCATGAATGCCATCATCTATCAACAAATCCGGTACGGTTTGATGTATGACATCACCGGCATCAGGTTCTGATACGATGCGATGAAATGTTGCCCCTGCTGATAATGGGTCCATATAATAGAATGGCCAAAATAATGTGGCTGCCCCTCGATACCGCGGTGATAAACCTAAATGCATATTGACGGTGTGTTTGGGCAAGACGGAATACAACGGGTCTTTGACAAGGCCGCTGCCAAATATCAAAACGATGTCAGGTTGAATTTTATTTACAAAGTCAATGCTAGCTTGAGCGTTTAATGCTTCAGGAATAACCTTAATTGACGGACAATTAGGTGCCAACACTTCTCCAAAATACTTCTTCTCAGCAATGTCTCTTTTCTTAAAATGCAATTCAAAATTCTTAGCATCACGTGGGGATGTATTTGCCGGCGGAACAGGGATAATATTTTCTCGCTGCACAATGATATGCCCTGCTAAAGGAAACACTTTATTAACTTCACTAAAAACATGAAAATGTCGATAATGATTTCCGCTTATGGCAATGATTTTAGACATCTTAAACCTTTTCTAATAACTGGTGCTGTTGTAAAAGACTTGCGACTTGAAACAAATCTTTAACTTTAAATCCAGTTTCTTTGGCTATTTGAAGCAATGAATGTTTTCCATCCGCATAAAACATGAGCCACAACATCATATCGACTTGATTAGCCAAGACTGGCTCATCTGCAACTTTTTGTTTTAAACTACCACCCAATTGTGGATACAAACCCCGCTTGCCAAGCATTGGCTCGCAAAAAGGATGTCGTGAAGTATATGTCCCATCCATCTCAAGCATGTCGATTGCTGATAAATAAAGCTGCAATGTTTTAACTAAATTCTCACCTGACACAAAATCTAAATTATCTTTCGAGGTATGATAATAATCATACTCATAATACTTATCTTTAGCTATCGTACCCGTCGGTATACGAAAATATGGGGCTGAGAATTGGCGTTCATCACTACCCGCAATATCAAATGGATAGGTCACATATGCTTCCCCTGATTCTTTTAATACTTGATGCGCCACTTGATCCACTTGATGGTCGGACATAAATGAATGCTTATAACCAAATTTACCCGGACCCGCCACGGTTGTGATCACAAATCCACCAGCGCTATTCTTCATGGCTGCTTCATTTTTATTTAAATATACGATTGCCCCAATGGTTTCAGGAATGATAATGAAACGATATGAATGACGCAACGTGCGTTGGCTTATTGCCTTAAGGAGCAATGTCCAAAGGATGGGCCCTGATAAGTTATCATTCGCGAGCGACGGATGGCAACTGTAGGTTGAAATGATATATTCTTTATTCGAACTGCCCTTTAGAATTTTTTCCCCATAGCTCAATGACCCTGGTTTTAACGTCGCATCAATGACCACCTTATAGGTGCCGTTGGTATCTAAGGTTTTAAATTGCTGATGCGTTAAACAAAAACCCCAATCCCTTTTGTAATAGCTCGTACGATAAGGAATAGCGTCAGGGAGATTTGGTAAATAATGCAAATGCTCTTTTAACTGATCAAAGTGCATGGTTGCATTAACGGGCACACTGTAATTGACGACGTGAATATTGCTATCTTTGAATGAAACTATTTTTTTACCCGCAGCATCTTGAATATACGCATCATTAATATTCCATTCATCTGGAACTGTCCAATCATAACAAACTGTACCCGAAGGCACTTCTTTCACGTCAAACGGAGCAATGTTTTGTAAATATTGATACGTCTGACGCACCCCATCTCCCGTTAAACTACGGCAGATTGGAAACAAGTCTTTAAACATCGTATTTGCTTGAGCGATTAAAGATTGCATCGTTTTACTTTCTATATTCATCTTTGGTGATAGCCATGATAATTTGATCTTCAAATTTACCATTAGAAAACAACATGTTCTTTAAACGACCTTCCTCCTTAAAACCCACATTGGCATATGCTTTGATCGCTGCTGCATGATTGGCATAAACATCTAACAATACTTTATTCAAATTTAACTGGTTAAAAGCATAATTTAATAACAACCCTGTCGCCTCTTGCGCAAAACCTTTACCCCAACTATTCTTATCCCCAATCAATATCCCCATATACCCATGACGATGCACCCAGTTGATATTGCCCAATTTAATATTACCAATATGTTTTTTCGTATCTTGACGTATGATCGCAAACATCACATCGTTTTTGGACACAGAAATATTCTTATAAAAATCGACCAACTGCTCCATATTGGACGGGAAAACCGTACTTATCAAATATTTAGAGACATCACGGTCATTGAGCCATTTAACATATTCTTTATTCAAGTCTGACTTTTGCAACGCACGCAATAAGACCTTCTTGGTCTTCAAGGTCATTTTATTTTCCATGTGGTCTCCATTCTGACGCTAAGATAGAAAAAACATTCGAATCCCAATATTTTCCTTCATAAAAATAGTTTTGACGCAGCACGCCATCGATTGACATGCCCAATCGTTGGTATAATTTTTTCTTTTTATCATCAAAGGAATAAATCTCCGTCCAGATTTTATTTAACCCTAAATCTTTAAAGGCATAGGTAAATAGAAGCTCACAACTTTCTTTAGCGTACCCTTTGTCATCAATGTAGGCATCGTTATGCCCAATATATAACGACAAGTCTGCATGACGATATACCCAATGGGCATACACTAGACCACAACAACCTAATAATAAATTGTCCGACGCCCGCTTAATGCTAAACATGATCGACGTTGCGTCATTATTAACAGCTTTTTCAAACCATTGTTCTTGCATGCGATCTGTCAAATACCGATATTCCCTAAAATGTTTTTTCAAATTTTCATTATTTCGCCACGTGCGTAATATTTCAATATCCGCGCGTTCTACCGCCGTCAAAATGACTTTCTTACCCACCAACATCTTAAACATCCCCCTTATTCACACAATCTTGCGCTTTAACATCTTTAAGCAATGCTTTGCCAACAATTAGATTTATTTCATACGGTGCCAATGCCCCTTGTGGGATTGGCCTTAAAGGAAAGACATGCGATGCCTCAATGATCGTCCCTTTCTTTAAATCATGTGCATAACGCAACGCGCGTTTTTGTAAAACACTCGTCTGCTGTTCATTGTCTTCTATCTTTTTAACCCCATCCCCTAACGCCGCGAATGCTTCATTGGCACGATTAACCATTTCTTGCCACTCTGATGGGATAACTGAAAATTTATGATCAGGACCTTCACGCCCACGGTCATCGGTAAAATGTTTTTCAAATACTCTAGCGCCTAAAGCAATGGCTGCAATCACCGTCGATGGACCATGTGTATGATCGGACAAGCCTAGGATAACATCGTTCCCGTAACGTTGGCTGTACGTCTTTAAGACATTTAAATTTATGTATTTAAAATTTTTAGGATCAGCAGTGTAATTGGTATTGCATTGCATGAGGACAATTTGATTGTTAACTTCACGTAACGCTGCCATGGCTTGATCTACTTCATCAAGTGTTGCTGCCCCTGTTGCAATCATGACTGGTTTACCTTTTTTACCGATATGACGGATGATATCAAGCCACGTGATGTCCCCTGATCCAATCTTATACGCACGCAGATAAGGATCAACATGGTCGACCGATTCCATATCATAAGGCGATGTCATATACTCGATGCCAAGTGCATCACAATGTTGTTTTAACTTAAGTGTCCAATCAAAAGACAGGCTCGCATCTTGATATACTTCAAACACAGATTTTTTCCATGATGCCTGATGACTAAATTGCCCGCCTAATGATTCAAATCCTTTTTGACTGACTATCTTAGCAGCTTGGAAATTCTGGAATTTTGCTGCATGCGCCCCAGAAGCTTTGGCCAAATCAATTAGTTTCAACGCCCGCGATAGATCACCGTCGTGATTTGCAGCAATATCCGCAATAAAATATGGCGGATGATTTATTCCAATTGTATTTGTTCCAATCTTAATATCCATAAAATCCCTATTTGATAGGTTTTGGTAATGGCGCCGCAGCTAAGATAATGGTGTCCGATAAACGGCCGCGATCAAAAATGTATTGCGCCTCATTCATCATGCCACTAAGCAATTTAACCGCACAATCATCTTTTAACCTGTACATTAAATGACTAATCGATTCATAAAAATCCATGCCGTAATACCACGCGCTGACAGGTTTAAACCCACTTTGTTCATAGGTACTGATCAAAGAATTCTCTGTAAAGACATTGATATGCCCCATAGGGTCTAAATGCCTAACGACGATATGCGGAGAAGCTTTTTGCAGGACTGTGCTCATGCAATTCCAATGAGGAACCTCACATACAACCAATCCTTGCCTACCTTTTAGAATCCTATACGCTGAGCTTAATAACTCAATAGGGCTGGTGACATGTTCAATCACACCCCAAAATGTGACAATATCAAAGTCACGGTAACGTGCCCAATCTTTGCTGACATCACAATTATCTAATTCGAAACCAAAGATATCTTTACAAAATCCGCGACTCGCATCGGACACTTCAATGCCTTGGCTCTTAATGCCTAATTGTCGACACGCATACACAAAATGCCCTGCCCCTGCCCCAATATCTAAGATAGAGCGCGGTTCACGTCCATATTTTCTTTTATATTGTTCGACGACCCATTTAACTTTAGGGATCGCAATTTGCTTAATGCGTTCTTTTAGAATACGTTTATTAGTGTATGTCGTGTGGTAGGTTGTGCTGTGGGCGTAGAAATCTTCCACTTCTTCTTTGGAGGGACGATTAATGATATAACAATGACCGCATGTGTCACATTGATGATATTTACCGCCGTAAATGGTTACTTGCCATTTGCTTTTCTTTGTCGACTCACGACAAATCGGGCAGTTAGCCATATGTGGTTTTGGTTTTGCAAAAAACTTCTCGCGCATGGTGCGCATTTTCTTCACAGATGCAATGTAATCTACCGCTTTTGCGGGTTTAAACGAAAAGATATCCGCATGCTTTCCGGTTTCTACATGCACGGGGTATGAACGTAGTGTTTTGCCTTGGGCATTGGTCAGTTCCCAATGTTCTGTGTCTTGCCCTGCTCCAAAACCATCGATCGACGTCTTACGGAACCATTTGTTCATGCTTAATCCTTCCTTAAAATATTAATCATGGATAATCGCTCATTACTTTTATAATCACGGATAAAATGCGCAACACTATCTTCTAAAGTAACAACAGACACATTCAAGTCTTTTGCCAACTTGGCCATATTTAATGACAAGTCCTTGCACCGTGGCGCACGCAGCGGCATTTGATCAACTAAAATGGGCGTAATCAATGTGGCATCTAAATTCATTTTTTTGGCAAGATTAACTAGGAATTCATATTTTGACACGCACGTGCTGCTTCCAAAATTATATACCCCACTTAGATCTTTAAAGATCATTTGATCAATCAAATCAGCCATATCTTTGGTATATATCGACGAGAAAATTGCGTCTTTGAATCCTTTTATTTGATTTCCTGCTTTTAATTGATCAATCCCCCACTCTGCAAAACTGCGTTTCTCAATGGTGTTCCAACCAAAAAAATTGGTTCGTAACGCCAAGGCCCTTGGCAAACCCATTGCCACGCGTTCGCCAGCAAGTTTTGTCTTACCGTACACATTAATGGGGTTAGGCGCATCTGCTTCACTAAAATTACCTTTTTTTCCGTCGTAAACCAAATCAGTTGAAATATAAATGAGTTTGGTGTTTAATCCGTGCAAGGCTGCCACCACATTTGTGGTCATTTGCACATTCGATTGATACGCCATATCTGGATTTTCTTCACATTTATCCACATTGGCTTCTGCTGCCGCGTGAATGACAATGTCAGGCTTTACATCATCGACCAAAGCCTTTAAATTTTTTGCGTCACCCAAATCCAAAGAACAGATATGCACCCCAACAGCGACGACAGATTTTGAATACGTGATACCAACAATGTCATAACGATCACGCAAGCAGAATAATAAATTACTCCCTAATAGACCACTCGCACCGGTTAATAACAGCTTTTTCTTAGACATAAAAATTTAAGGAATATCCCCCATGTACCATGGTTCTTTTTCAACCTTATCATCCTCGCCAGCTTTCTCCGCTAGGACGCGCAATTGTTCGACGGTGAGCCATTCTTTATTATTACCGGAATCATATCGGAATGAATCTGCACATTGTTTACCGCCAGCTTTAACCAATGCTTGGCGAGCCCCTTCATTAGCTTGCACGATAAAACAATCACGAAACTCCACAATATTACGGGCCTCATCTTCGCTAATCAAACATTCGTGTATCTTTTCACCTGGACGAATACCAATGTCTTTTTGTTTACAACCTGGCGCAACGGCTGTTGCTAAATCGGTAATCTTCATGGATGGGATTTTAGGAACAAAGATTTCGCCGCCTTGTGTTTTTTCTAAAGATGCCAACACAAATTCAACAGCGCGACCAATGGTAATCCAAAACCGAGTCATTTTCATGTGGGTGATGGGTACTTCACCAGCTTGCGCTTTAGCTTTGAAGAAAGGGATAACGGAACCACGGCTACCAAGCACATTGCCATAACGCACGACGGAGAATTTAGTTTTATGTTGGCCGCTGTATACATGCGCCGCTACAAATAACTTATCGGAACACAACTTGGTTGCCCCATATAAGTTGATGGGATTAACCGCTTTATCTGTTGAAAGCGCCACAACGGTTTTAACATTATTGGCAATGGCCGCTTCGGTGACATTGACAGCGCCCATGATATTGGTTTTAATGCATTCATATGGATTATATTCTGCGGCAGGGATTTGTTTTAAGGCCGCAGCGTGAATGACATAATCAACCCCATTAAAAGCATGATTCAAACGATCGCGATCCCGCACATCCCCTAAGAAATAACGCATGAACGGATATTTTTCTTGGCTCCAATATTGCTGCATTTCAAATTGCTTTAACTCATCACGACTAAAAATAATCAACTTCTCGGGTGTGTACTTTGCAATGATGGTCTTAACTAACATTTTCCCGAGGGACCCAGTTCCACCGGTGATTAAAATAACTTTACCGTTTAACATCTAATCCTCCTGTTTCATTTTTGGCCAATTCCATGATCAAATGGACATAACGGCCTTTTACATCCAATTCATTTTCCTTAATCTCTTTACAAATCAAGATTGTCCCTTGAACCTCACCCTTTGGAAAATCATCGACGTGATGCGCCTGAACATCAACGCAACTATTTTCCTTGAACACCACATCAATCAAAAAAGCCAAATCTGATTTTCCAACAACATAAAAAATCCGCTCTCCTTGGTTGTAGAGCGGCAATAAAATGCTTTTTAAGTTTTCTTTGATGAGTGAAATCGAGTTGATGGTTTTAAGCGTATAATTGACCGACTTACGCATCTTCTCCGCAAAGCCCTTGGGGGTCAAGATATACTGAATTTTACGCTTATTGAGCTGTTGAATACGAATATAACCCTTAGTGACCAAACGCTTTATCAACATATTGGTCATCCCAAGCGACATATCCATTTGATGCGATAAATCCCGCTGATTGTGCGCCAACTTGGCACCAACTATATTAACTAATTCAAACTCGCGCTCGTTTAGGATATCTTTTGGCATAAGGGCTTGTGTTCAATTATTGAACGATAGATTATAAATCGTTTGTGGCGCCTGTCAAGAATAACATTGAGATACCAAGCTAAAAGCTACGCAAGACAAATACAAACAATAAAGCAAAACCCAAAATAGAAAAAAATATCATCAAAAACAACATATTATCAGAAAAACGTAGCTCATATTGATGCCACCCTTGCATCGGAGAAACCTGAAGCATTCCAAATGGACCTTCTTTTACAGATTGTCCTATTTCTTGATGATCTATGTATAATCTCCAATCTTTATGATAATTCGAACTTATTAAAATTTCTTGTCCTTCAAAGTTGCCCTCCCATTTTAACCGACTTGGCACATAGGATGAAAGCATCACATTCTTTAAGGGAACATCATTTAATGCATCAAACAACACTTGATCGGGATTGGTCTGTTGCTGAATATACTTTAATGCTGCCCTTGGAATGCTCATCACCCGAGAAGATGTGTTCTTCAAACGATACTGATACCACGTTTTTGTTAAAACCTTCTTATGAAGAATGCTGAATTCTTCCGAATACTTCACTTGCTTCTCATCGACAGGGATAAAATCATCTAAATGCAGTGGTGTTTGGGAACGAATGAACTCAACATTATTAAATTTCAACCACTTGATAACATTTGGACTCCCCATCTCATATGTCAACTCCATACGATTATTCCAGCTCCTAAATGAGCAGGGATCTTTATCCGTGAGGACATACTTAATCCAATTTGCTGCGTCGTTACCATTATAAAAAACAGAAACGCCATCAAACGTCTCTTGATTCTTGATAGAAGCTTGAGCAGAAAAGAAGCGTAATGGGAAACAGTTATCTGAAACAGTCACAACACGAGATGGAACAACGTGATGGTCATAGGTAAATGGATCTAAATGCAAATATCCATAAGGTGCTGTTTCTGAGATGTAATAAAAAATTTTAAAAGGTGCCAAGAAGATCAACGCCAACAAGACCAACTTTATGCCATTGGTTGCGTACTTTAGAAAATCAAATAAAATACAAAGACTTGAAAAAATCCCTAAAAAAATCAAGTATTTACCGTCGATCAATGGTCGATCTGGCCATAATAGGCTAGCTGATAATACCGCACAAACAACGATTTTAACCACCCCAATCATAATCTTAAGAGGCCGATTATCTAGCGGAACTCGCTCTATCAAATAGACCGCCAAGAGCATCCAGAGGAAATTAATGAAATAATACCCTCTGCCCCATGCAAACGAGAACTTACTTAAAAATGGAATACCTGATAAGAGCGTACTTTGCGAAACAATCACAGCAATCGATACAATCAAAGCCAATAAAATGAGAGCTTTAATGTTTTTCCAAAAGTTAAATAAAATAATAATACATAAACAAGGCACAATGATCTGCGCATGTTTCAAATAACCCATCAATGATTTAAAGCTAAATACCGGCGGAAGCGCCTCCCATAATACCCTGTTAGAATGAGCCCACTGTGAAGCGAAAGCTAAAAGATTGGGTAGATATAAGACTGCAAAAACACCCCAAAACATCATGGAGAAACTAATATTCTTAAATCTAGTGTTCTTGTCTGATAGAAAGAAAACAACGATGCCATGCATGAGTGGCAACATGGGGACTGTATAGGGAGGATACATGAGCAACAACGCAAGCATTAAGAAACTAATCCTAATTCTCCAGTCGATGGGATGCTTCCCATGCGTTGTTAATGCCACAACCAACGGCAATAGTGGTACTAAGATGACAAATGGGTTCTCATTAAACCAATAGAACAACGATAAGCTAATCAAACTACCATATAGTGCGGTTAGATGCCTAAACCCAAGAAAATTAAAACAAAACATGTACGTTCCCGTCAGGATAAACGCATCTAAAATGATTTGAAAAATCGTATAAGATAAAGACGCCGGTAAGAATGCTGACAATAAACTACACAAATGCTGCGGATGAACTGTTTCTAAATATGCTGGCCACCCTCGCATGATCGAGGCATTCCATGCATTATCAAAAGGATGCCGCCAAAACTCTCCCCCATGTTGAAACTTTGCAATGAGGATATCTGCCACATCAATTAAACGTACAGAAGCTGCCTCGCCTAAAATCAATCGATCTAAATTAAGCGCAATGGCAACAACAATAAGACAAAAGAGGACTTTATGAAGTTTCATTAATTCAATGGTTTGCGATAAATGGCAAACAACTCGCCTGGCAAAGCCAGTGTCATCGAGAAATCAGGAGAAAAAAGTTTTTTAATGATAGGAAAAGTAAACTTACAAACCGCTGGATACCGCCCCATGGATAACATGATGGCATCGCGAGACATTTGAGCAGGATAAGTACCAATCCATGCTTTTTCATAACCAGCCTCGACAAAAAGCTTCGTTAACGATCGTTTGCTAAAATCTTGGATGTGCTGCCCTTGAATGTTCCACCATTTCTTACCTAAAATTTTCGAACACAAACCATCCACATCCCCTGTCCACATCGCAACAATACCACCTGGTTTAAGTAACCGGAACATTTCACGCACTTCCAAACGAGGATTCTCAAAATGTTCAATGACCCCCCACAAGGTGATCACATCATATGTTGGGCCTTGATCAAATTGGGAAAGAAACTTGGAATGCACGGTAAAACCTTTTGAACGTGCTAAATCTGCAGACCATGTTGAAAGTTCTAAACCTTCTGGCTGATAAAACTCTTTGGCCACCGTCATAAAATCACCTGTGGCACAACCAATGTCCAAGAGCTTGCCCTTAGGCACAAACGTTGTTAATGTTGCACATAACTTTTTTGAGGTGGCAAGACGAGACTTTTGATGGCGCAAATAAGCTTGATCTTCGACGGAAACATAATTCTTCCAAATATTGACTGGCAATGGTGTGCTATACACATGCGTACATCTAAGACAACGAACCGTTTGATAGCCTAACGAATGACTGGGAGTAAAGTTATAATCAAAATTTGGAGTTCTGCCATTCAATGTTTCTGGATATAGTACTTTATACTCCGTAGATTGACACACGCCACATGGAACATCTTTTAATTGATCAACGGTCATATGGCTTTCTTCCTTGCATAAACATCCCGAACTCCAACGGATAGACGCATGAAACGTTGTTGCAGCATGCTGTTTATTTTAGGGTGTTTGATCAATAACGATAACCCTGGAAATTTACCAAACAAATACGACAAGCTCACATAACGTTTATGACGTTGATACGCACAAATCTCAAAACCATGATTCTTTAAAATTCCCTCCAAGGTTTTGCGGGTAAAATATAACAAATGCATTTCCATCAAGAAAGGATATTTCTTGCGCATTAGTTTCGCAGACACGCTATCTAAAACCATGGTACTCACCCCAATCACCCCACCACTTTTAAGTAAATCCGCAGCTTTTTTGATCAGAGCATTTGGGTCGCTGACATGCTCGATCACATCCCACAACACAACTGCATCATACGTGCCATTTTTTTCTTTCGGTAATTCGTCAGTGGATGCCAACAATTTTAAACCACGTTTTTGCAAAGCAATCTGTCTTGCCCACGCCGAGAATTCAGCACCTTCAACGTCCCAACCTTTTTTCTTTGCAATTTCTAAATAAACACCGGTATAACTGCCAATCTCAAAAAGCTTCCCTCTCTTTGGGCAAAATCGATTTAAGTCATCGATGGCCACGCCAAAGGTTTTAAGGCGCCCAGCCTCTTCCTGCAAATATAGATTATCTTCAACTTGGGTATAAATATCTTGTAAGGCTTTTGGTGTGGGGCGTCGGCTGGAATACATCAAATGACAATCACTGCATTTTAAAATATCAGGGAATCGTCCATAGCCCGAGGAGGTGCATGCATAGACAGAAGCATCAACAGCTTTAGTAGTAACGGTACTAGTGCCCTTATAGTAAATGCTGCTTTTTTTTGAATGACACATCGGGCAATGATCAACCGTTACATAATCCATACTTAAACCTAAATGATGATTTTCTTTTTTAAGATTCTAACTTGATATGCCAAAACAAAAATACGCTCAAGGGCATGTAGAAATTCTTTAGGAGACACCTTAGTTTTCCCCATGGTGCGTTGATTAAAGATAATGGGAACCTCATCGATGCGACACTTATTCATGGTTAACCACAATAAAAGCTCGACTAAGAAAATGTATTGTTTAGATTTGATATTCTTTTCAACATCTAAACTCTTTAAGACATTTGTTCGATAACAACGAAATCCTGAGGTACAGTCCATGGCTTTAATGCCAAGCAATGTCTTGGCCAGCAAATTACCACCCTTGCTCATCCAACGACGCCATAATTCAAAATTTGGGATTTCCCCACCTGGGCAATAGCGCGATCCAATGACCAAATCATTCACCGCGCTCTTCTTTATCATGTCATTGATCACAATGGGATCATGAGATAAATCAGAGTCCATGGTGATCACAAAGGTAAAACCAGCCTCTAAAGCCAAAGAAAAACCGGCCAAATACGCAGAACCCAAACCTTGCTTGCCAGCACGTTCAAAAACAGTGATGCCTGAGATCTTGGTTGACTTTGCTGTGGCTGCCGCGGCAGTGCCGTCGGGAGAACCATCATCAATCACTAAAATCTGCATTTTATTCGAAACACGCGTGGTGATGCGATCAATCAATTCTGTAACATTCTCAACCTCATTGTAGGTTGGAATAATGACAAGATAATCGCTTCCAATGGCTTGTTTATGTGCTTTTAATTGAGTTAAAACATCAGACCGCTGCTTCATGCAATGCCCCTTCTTTCTTACGCAATGTGTGAAGCAAAAATATTAGCACAAAAATTGCAAAAAACATACTGCAACATATATTTCGATAAATCTTCCCCAAAAAGACCAAATCATAGCGATGCACCCCTGCAACAGGCTTAATATGAATCATACCAAAAGGACCCGACTTAAGCGCATCTTCCTTTAATACACCATCGACCTTAACCTTCCAATCTGGATGGTAATTGATGCTAGCCATCAAATCTTTACCCTCAAAATCCCCTTGCCATGACATATGACTTGGCGCATACGCATCAAGGCCAACGCGTTCGAACGCTAAAAACGTTTCTGGTTTTATGTCCTGACCTTGCGCCACGGCAAAAATGCGTGATGCGGGATCTTTGATCCTGTATAGAAAATGATCTGGTGTTTCTAAAAGATATGGGCTAAAAAATTTCGACGCTTTAGGAAAATCAACGCGCACCTGCTCTTGCAAGATAAGGCTTGGATGTGTGATGGGCGCACTAGAACGGATAAAGGCTGTATTATTTAACCTAAGCCACCCTAGAATCGCATCTACATTCTGATCCCACGTGGCCCGCACCAATTCGACGCGATTATTCCAACCTTTAAATGAACAATAATCTGCATCTTTGATCACATACGCATTCCAATTGGCGGCATCGACCTTGTTGTAAAAAACGCTAACACCGTCGAAAGTCTCTTGCCCTCGCATTTGTGCTTGGGCGGGATAAAAGGCTGGATGCCAACATTCATCACTGAGTGTGACAACACGATAAGGATATAACGTGTGCTCATATTTGAATTGATCTTGATACAGATAGCCATACGGTACATCCTCATAATGCTTGACGCTATAAATCTTGCAGGGCAATAAGAATATAAGGCATAAAATCAACATCTTCGTCGGTGTTTTTGCCTTCTCAAGAACATGAAAGGCAACATAACCTATGCTAAGCAAGCTAAAGACCACATACATCATGCCAACACTGCGGGAAATCCACTGGCTCTTTAATGCCAATACAGCGACGATTATCCAGCAGGCTACACCTGCTACAATTTTTTTGCTGATCTTTATTGGATGATGTTCAATTAAATAAATGATCAAAAACAGCATTAAGACAGAAGAATAAAAACTCAACCGCGACCATGCAAACGATGTGATATTAAATATTGGGATTGTTTTAAAGTAAGCACTTTGTGAAATAAAAATAAGGATGAGTACAAATATAAATAAAACCCAACGGGCAACGGGAATCTTATAAAACTGAAATAATGCAACAACAGCAAGGCAGGGAAACCAAAAATTCATTTGCCGTATGCCATCCCACAAATTTTGCCATGATAGCACGCCACCCGCCGTAACCCATATAGTCCGATTTGAATGCCCCCATGTAAAGAAATATCCAATGAGATTGGGCCAATAAAAACAGGCATACACCGCCCAGAATCCACACCAAAACATTATATTAATCCCACGTCGCTCTTTCGATGAAAGCAAGACAACAGCCAGCAAATGCACCATTGGCGCCATAGGTACAGTGTACGGCGGATACGAAATAAACAGGCTTACCAATAACAATAAAAACCTAGTTATGCCCCCTATTGGTCGACGACCAATAGATGTTGCAGCTATAAATAACACGACTAGAAATGTTTGAGTAACAAATGGGTTCTCATTAAACCAATAAAACATGGATAAATGAAATAAACTCCCGTAAATCGCTGACAGATGCCTGTAACCTAGAAAATTAAAGAAAAATACATACGTTCCAGCGAGGATTAAGAACTCAATTAAGATCTGGAAAATTGTAAATGCCAACGAGGCTGGCATAAAAACTGAAAGGATGGAACATAAATGCTGAGGCTGGACACTGCCAACATGGGCTGGGGCGCCCCGCAGGATTGAGGCATCCCACTGATTATCACTGGGGTTTTTCCAAAACTTGGCCCCTTGATCAAACTTTGGCACATACATATCAGCAACATCGGTGCGTTTTACTGGACCATGTTCTCCCAGCCATAATCGTGGCACATTAAGAAGCACCACGATTAAGAAAAACATCACAAAAATCTTACGCATCAAGCACTTGCTCCCAATATGCGACCAAGTCCTCCAAAGAACGATCTAAATCATAGGACATTTGAAATCCTAGATTTCTTAATTTTTCATTATTACCAACGATAACAGGGCTGTCGATTGGACGCATTAAATTGGGATCTTGAACAAAATTATTACCAATCTTGGTCTTTTGACAGATTTTTGCTAACACCTCTCGAAGTGCAATGCCTTTACCGCTGCACACATTATAAACTTCCGCGCGCTTACCCTTATCTAGAATACACAAATAGGCACGGACCACATCGCGCACGTCCATCAAGTCACGGACAATATCAACATTACCACAGCTAATGTGTTTTGATTTACCACGTTTAACCTCGACAGCCTGACGGACAAAAGAACTGATAACAAAACGATCGCTTTGACCGGGTCCCAAATGATTAAACGAACGGGTGCATACAATATCTAACCCATAACCTGCAGCATAAACCTTGGATAAATGTTCTTGTGCAACACGGGCAACAGCGTATGGGCTCAATGGACTTAAAACATGTGTTTCGCAAAGAGGCAGATCTTCTTTTTTAACAATCCCATATTCTTCAGAAGAACCAACAGATAAAATACGGCAGTTTAATTTCAGGCGACGAACAACCTCGACGAGATTTAAGAATATATTGGTATTATTAATAAAACACTCGACCGGTTCTTGCCAACTAAAAGCCACCGAACTTGCAGAAGCCAAATGAATGATGCGTTCTGGCTTAACTTCAATAATGAGAGCTTCTAAGGCTTTTTGATCTATTAGAGAAAGCTGCCTAAAATCAACGCCCTGAATATTTTCCTTAACCGCAGTTGTGCCTACACTTACAATCTCATGGCCCTCTTTACGCAGCGCATCTATCAAATGCCCCCCAACAAAACCCGAGCCTCCTGTGACCAAATATTTCATGAATTTTATATCCTTGTGTTTAAATGAACACTTGATTATAAAACCACATCTGTCTCTGTCAAGCAAATGTGACTAGCTATTGAATTATCCAACATAAAACGTTACTATACGTGAAATATGCCACCCAAACGTAATCTAATCTTTCTATTTTGCTTAGGCCTTCTCATTCTCTGGCCTCATCACAACTACCAAGAAGCACTAGCCCAAGGTGATCACGGACGGGACCTATACGCTTTCCAAGCCGTATATGAAGGTCAATTACCTTATAAAGATTTTTGGTGGGTTTATGGTCCTATTGCTCCATATTATTATGGAATATTCTATAAAATTCTTGGGGTAAGTATCCATAGCATTTTAATTGGCCAGATGATCTTACAACTGTTAACAGGATTTGTTGTTTATTTGATCGCCCGCATGATGATATCCCCTCTAGCAGCTCTTTTATGTGCCTGTTGGAGTCTAGCGTTCTGGCAAGACTTTATCTTTACCTATAACCATACCTTAGGCATTCTATTTATCGCCCTGATGTTATTTTTCTTATGTCGATTTCTAAACCAAGTCAAAAAATCAGACATCACCTGGATATTCATCTGCATTTTTATCATTGGCCTAGTTAAGATTAATTTTGGGATTGTAAACTTAATTCTTTGCTCCCTTGTGCTCTTTCGTAAAAAATCATTATCTTGGATTCCCGTCATTGCTACATTCTTAGGATGGATATTTGCCTATTGGTTTTTCTTACGAGGCTTATCAATTTCAGAAATTCGAGAATGCATGCCCTATTGGGGCGATTATCAACCGCATAATATCAGCCTCATTGAAGCTGTGCGCCTCTTTATTGAAAATACCTATACCGATTTGCTCAAAACCCCAACAGCCATGGTTCTAGGCATTTTGACCATCATCGCTATGGCGCGTCTTATCATCACTCAAAACATTTTAGAAAAACAATTTCTTACAACCTTGGTTCTCTTAGCTGCATTTTATATTCTAAATTTACACGAATTCATTAAAAGCGGAGTTTGGTATCGCATCGCATGGGGACAAGCCATTTCATTCCTATTGCTTTTCTTTATCATTGATTATGCTTTCAAGATGCGAAGAAATATTTTCTACTGGATTATCTGGGGCATCGTCGCTATCACGTTATGCATTCATGTCTATGATCAACATAAAAAAATCAATGCTTACAAAACCCCGTCACATTTTATTTCTTTGCCGCGTGGGCAAGTTTATACTACACAAATGACGTCTCACTGGATCGGCTCGATTGAACAAGCGACAAATTTCTTAACTAAAACACTGAAACCATCAGACATGTTCTTTGCGCTCCCATACGATCCATTATATTATTACCTAACCAATCAAAATAGCCCGACACGCCAGTTGATATTTTTTGAACATACCTATATTCCTCAAGCACAGGAAATCAAGATCATTCAAGAATTAGAATCACATCCCATCACCCATATTGTTCTATCAAACTTCTTCAAAACCGATGACCACTATCGGGGTACATTAGGAGCCACCTATTGTCCTTTAATTGCATCATACATTTTTCAAAACTTTACACCGGTTGCACAATTAGGTGAATGGAATGATGCGCCAGGTTGGGCTGACCATCATGGGGTGACTGTTTTACAAAGAAAATAATCATGCGACACAACTTTCTTTTCACATCTCTTATCGTCGGTGTATTGATCACCCTATCTACAGAAGCGCTTAGCTTATTTCACGCCATCAACTCATTATGGATCACTTTGTTATGGGCTTGTATTTTAGTTGCCGTAATTTTTCAATTTCGCAAATCGCTATTTAGCTTCCCTAAGTTCCCCTCACTAGAAACTTTTGAATGGATCATGTTAGCTGGCATTGGCCTCTTCTTGCTTATCCTTGGGATCATTGCCTTCTTTGCGCCGCCCAATACGTGGGATTCCATGACCTATCACATGCCGCGCGTCATGCATTGGATACAAAATCGCACCGTCGATTATTACCCAACGTATGACGAACGTCAGATTTGGAAAAGCACGTTTGCTGAATATGCCATCTTGCATTTACAAATGCTATGCCATAGTGATAGATGTGCAAACTTTGTTCAATGGTTTTGCTACATAGGCAACATCATTGGTGTCACGTTGATTACAAAAACACTAAATGGAGATCGTTTTACACAAATTTTTTCTGCTGTGATTGCTGCGACGATACCTATGAGCATTCTAGAGGCATCCGGCACACAAAATGACCTCGTTGCTTCATTCTGGATGGTTGCTTTTACCTACTTTATTTTGGCATGGCATAAAGTGCCCAACCTAAAAAATGCTCTCTGCATAGCTGCAAGTTTAAGTTTAAGCCTTGCGACCAAAGAAATTAATTTCATTTACGCCTTACCTATACTTTTAATGTTCCTTGTCTTAGGTGTTAAAGATCATCCCCGCAAGATCCTTCTACCTCTATTTTGGATCGTTGTCCTCGTGCTTTTAATCAATGGTCCACATTGGTTGCGAAATTATCAGCTCTATGAAAACCCTCTATCAACATCATCGACAACAGAGTCATTTATCTTAGAAGATCATCATCCCATGACGCTTTTGTCTAATATCATCCTTAATATTGGCAATCATCTAAAAACACCTTGGGAAGAATTAAATACCGTCTTCCAGAATCTGATCGCCTTAATTCACCAATGGATGGGAACAAGCATCGAGACATCTAAAGCCAATCCAAATAATTTTCACTATGTGCAAAGCCCATTGCACGAAGATAATGCAGGCAATTTCTTACACGCCCTACTGATCATCATCTCATTTGGCCTTTGTCTTTTTATTCGTCGACTAAGATCACCCATGATGTTAACGTTTTGCTTATCTGTTGCTTGCCTTTTCCTATGTTTTATTTGGTTTATGAAATGGTCTATTTTTCATAATCGTGTCCAACTGCCCATATTCATCTTATTTAGCCCCATCATTGCGATCACGTTGTCAGAAATCTTTAAACGTAATGTGTCATTTGCCATAGCCTTGATTTTATTGACATCGGCTTTGCCATGGCTGATTTCTAATGTCTCGCGCCCTCTAATTGGCAAAAACAATATCTTTGTAACACCGCGAAACCAACAATACTTTGCAAACTTAAAAAGTGCAGCAGCATCATATGCTGATGTTGCTTTAGAAATTCAAAATTACCAATGTCACAATGTTGGTTACGGCTTAGGAGACGATCGATTTGAGTATCCGTTATGGATAATTCTCAAAAAGAATAATTGGAAAGACCTACGCATTGAGCACATGTTAGGCAACACCCCCTCGTTCGCTAAACTTTCATATCCTCTTGGAAACTTCACACCGTGTGCTATTCTTCAACAAGGATTAGCCAAAGAGACTAGCTTTATGCATAATAATGAATATTACATCCTGACCTTACATAGGCCATTCTTAAATGTTTACATCAATGTTAAATGGGGCATGATGATGCAAGGACGTCAACAATGATATTCGCTCTAGCAAGTTTTCTAGTCTTATGTTTTTCATGGACTTTTCTAACGGGAAACTATATCCCGGCCCACGATACACTGCATAATTTTGACTTGTTTTACTTCTTTTATAATCAGTTCTACACAACAGGGCACATTGCTCAATGGATGCCCAATTATACCTATGGGCTACCCGCGGGATATTGGCAGATATTTGCCGTCTCACCGACTGCCTACTTTTGCATGCTCATGGGCTTTATTTTCAAAATACCAAATGCCTTGTTTTTATTTAACCTATCATTTTTCTTAGAGAACATCATTTTTGTATATGGCATGTACTTACTTGCTAAAGAATTATTTCTGCTTAATTCAACCCGACTCTTTGTCTGCCTGTCTGCAACCTCAATACATGCCATCATTGGTCAATCGTGTTTCGGCATACAAATTTTCTACATTTTTCCCCTTGCCGCATTTTGCCTACTGCGTTTTATGTCGACGAAAAACCCAACATTTTTTTGGCTGTGTGGATTAACGGTTATCTTTGGCGCGATTGGCAACACCCTATATTTCCCATTTATTTGGATTGTAGCACTGTCCGTTTTATTCATCGGCTTTACACTTAAATCAACAAACCCTCTAAAACCTTTATTGTCATTAAAGGCAAATAATATTGCTTTAGGTGCCTTGTTCATTTTTATGGCTGCTTGTTTTTATCTAACCATCAGCGAATTGCCCCATTTTGCTCAAATGCCTTTTAGAGCCGATGGCAAAGCCTCCAATTCACTTGGCATGTTCTTAACCTATGGAGATTATTTGGATTTAAAGAAACTCCTTACGTGGTCGATATTCGGAAACAATTGGAGTTTTTATATAGGCATGATTCCTTGTTTATTTTTTATCTATGCCTTGATCAAAGAACGTTCTCGCAAATTCTTTGTTTTCCTAAGTGCCACCGTCGTGATAGCTTGTCTGACATTCGCAGGTATCGTTGCCGTGTTCCTTTATTTCTTCCCTGGCATGTCGTTGTATCGCCACCTAGGCATGTCTTACGATTTGCTAAAACCACTCCTATTAATTTGTGCTGGGTTTGGATGGGAATACTTCTTTAAACATCATGACTCCAAAAAATTCTTTCTGCTTTTGTGTTTACCTTTCATTCTGATTATTTTGACTGATGCCTTGGGTATATCCAGAGAATGGCTTGCCGAAATATCGACGAATAAAGCCCTTTTAAAATCAACGCTCTTTACATTTGATGTCTCCTCACCGTTAATGCGTCTGTGCATCAATGCGGCGGGTTTATTGCTTGTAACAACACTTGTCTTTAAGAAGACAAAGCGCATTGAACCATTGGCTAAATCAATCTTGATTGCCGTTGTATTATTAGACATTGCCTCATTTGAATATGCGATCTATCAAAATTCTCAAAGCTATTTATTACCCAAAAGCAGCCCCTACACATACACCCTCAATGCTGCGCCTTTAAAATACCAAGAACAACGGCTAATGGCTCCTTTAGAATCTCGCCCCAAAGATGCATGGAAATTGAAACATGGTGATGAAGCAGGATATATTTTCTATGCTTCTGCCTATAGTTTTATTGGGTACGAACCTTGTGAATCAAGTGCACGCCAAGATTTTGTACCATATAGAACGATTGACATCTTACCGATTAAAAAGCTATTTAACCCGAAAAATGGTTATGCCATTTTTGGTTGCAGCGCTCCCAAGATGCGCTTAGTTTCAAATGTAATCTACGCACCAAAATTAGGCGATATGCTAGCAACTTTAACCAATACCGATATAACAAATGCCGTGATTTTATCTGACCTATCTTTTTCATCAGCCCCACAAAGCCTGACCAATCCTAAACCACCTTTAGATCAACATATCACTATCAATCACTTTGATAGCAATAAGGTTGAGTTAGATGTGAATGTGCCAAGCACGCATGATGCAATGCTGGTGTATGCGGATTCATATCATCATGGATGGAAAGCATTTGTCGACGATAGAGAAGTTAAAGTTAATGCGGCTTATGGAGCTTTTAAATCGATCCATGTTCCCGCAGGAAATCATCATGTGCGTTTTGAATTTTCAAATGGCTTACGCACATGGTGCAGCTACTTTATTGCTTTCTTTGGCTTGATGGCATGTGTTGTTCTTATCTTCTTCATGATCCAAGCATCGTTCCATAAACATAACCAACACAATAAATAAGCCAGCCAAGCAAATGCAGAAATAAAGATCATCACCTTCAGTCTCATGGAAACTGGCACAACTTGTTTGAAATGGATATACCGATCAAATTCCTGTGCATCAGTCTTTGGCCATAAGGGCCAAGAGTTAGACAAATAATATCCACCTTTACCTTCTGCCCCAAACATTTTACGCACATCATGCATATTATAATATCCCAATGCTGCTTCTTGTGAGACATCGCCACCGCCTGTCCAAGAACTCTTAATTGATATCTCCTTTGGATATTCATTGCCATAACCAAAAATACATCCAAGGGCGCACGACGTATAATGCTCTTTAAGCGGTGTTGCCGGCTGTGGCAACTCTTGGGTGAATTCTTTAACTGCAGGAAATAACGGCCACGTAAAATAATTGCGGCCAGCATATGCAATTTCAAACATATTGGTCAACATTAGTAACACCGCTAGGACCTTAATGAAGTGATGTTTACTCTTAAATAAAAACTCGTAGCCTTTAGCAATGAAAACACATAAAACAAAAACCAAAACAATGTTGCCCCGCCAATGCCATGTGATGGATTTTAAGACAGGGAAAATCATCCTCACAAGATCAGCCACATGCGTAGTGCGAATAAATAGTAAATGGCCAATTGCTGCTAACACTAGAGCTAAAAATATTTTATTCTTCCATAAATCTTTTGATCTAAATATACCTATCAATAGTGCTGGAATCGCTGCTAATCCAATAAAGTTCGTATAATCTTGCATAAAACCCAACATGCCATGCCCAGCTTTGGTCACAACAATATTGGCATTAAAAAATGACTGCACTAACATCTCTATCAAATACCGCGTATTTCCTATGATCTGATAATGGGGGGCAACACCTCCCCCTGCTCTTGGAAAATTCAACATCTGGTATTCATAGACAGCCCCTAATCGAAATAAACTTAAAAGAATGGCAATCGCCCCCAAACCTATGATAATACTCATTTTTACAAACAACGCATTGGGGGTTTTCCACGAAGAAATACATTCGACAATCAACCGAAAAACAAAGACAGGCAAAAATACTTGAATCCAGATATAACCACTATTGATGATTAAAAAGAAAAGACCAATCAACCCTAACAACGTTAATCCATAAGACTTATTGTACTTAACAGGCAATTCTAAGATCTTCTCCGTCAAGATCATGATCCACGGAATATAGGCAACGCCCTGCATCCATAATCCTCCCATGCTCATGTGATACGCCCATGAGCCGGAAAAGACTGTTAAAGCGCCTGCAATGATCCGTGCATTGATGTCTGTTATTCCCAACCGTTTAAACCAAACAAAAACACCAAAACCAAAAAGAATGGTCATAAAAAGATTCCCAACCTTACATGCCCAGACAGCATTAGGAATAACAAATGCAAAAAGAGAATAAATGCTTAAGACAATGCTTTGCGCATCTGCTAAAAATAACCAGCCTCCACAACGTGCTGGCGTTATATATGGCAAAGACAATTCACTAGCCAAATGCTTCTTTAATAAGGCAAACTGCCAAACAATTGACGTGGTATAATCGCCGCTTTGAATATTCCCACCAATAAAGAAAAATAGAAGCAAAACAATTGCAGATAACACTAACAAGAAAGTTATAACACGTTGTGATTTCATATTCTCCTTACCGTGGAAGCAATACCCATAATTTAAGCACTCTAAAAATTAAAAGTGCCGTTATGAAAATCAAAATCCCTTGTTTTAGAACCTTGTGTTTAGCTAGAACAACCATCAGATATGACGCAAAACACGTCATCATGATGCCAATGGGTGTGATGAGCATGAAATAGCGATTAGACACCTCAAAACCCTCACCATTTGACGATTGCCCAGTCTTTAATTTCATGTAAATCGCAGCACTACCCGCTAAAATAAGCGCACCAAAAGTGATCACGTTGACAAACAGCTTCTGATGTTGCGTAGATACTGGATGAAACCAACGTTTTAATGTTTTACTTCTCGCTGCCATGATCAATATTCCCGCGATGACTATCAATGCCATGCGATCGATCGCCAAATTAGCTCCAAACAACTTCATCATCCCATTCTTAATAAAGAACGCATACTTTGGCGCATGCCAGAAATAAAAAATACTTATAAGCATCGGGATAACTAATAAGAGTAGATGATCTTTGATTTTACGCGCGCCATGTTTCCAGAGAATGATGCTCGTCGCTACATTGGTGATGATGCTTAAGAAAACACTTAAAGATAACAAGGTTTGTGTGATGATTAAGCCCAACATCAAACGCGCTTGGCGTTTTTGTTTTGCTTCTAGCCAAAAAAATAACAAGACCATTTGCATGGCGCTTAAAAAGAACCATAACGCGTATGGCCTTGCCGTGCAGGCATAGGACCAAACCATAAACGATGATAAACTAACAAGCAACGCATAAAACCCTGCGATGAACCCAAGGCGTAGCGTGACATAAAAAAAGATGAGCGCAACACCGGCGGCCATACACAGCAATGGCAACATACGCAGAACCATCATTGAGGGTGGATGTTGATACGACCACTGACCTTTTTTCCAAGCTTCAGGTGTTTGATAGCCTATTACATCTTGATAAACTTTTTGTAAACTATAAAACAACGGCGCATTGTTACCTTCATCCACATGCCCTGCCCAAATCTTTTGCCATGTCATCCCTTGTACACTTGAAAC
The DNA here is from genome assembly GCA_964572155.1 of uncultured Planctomycetales bacterium. Lineage (GTDB taxonomy): Bacteria > Omnitrophota > Gorgyraeia > Zapsychrales > Fredricksoniimonadaceae > JACQQW01. The sequence goes on from CAZNDZ010000003.1 coordinate 161,560, forward strand.
TTGGCTATAAAATTCATCATTATCCAAAGGTAAGCTTTGAGCGCGCTTCATAAACGCAGAACTAATCCCTAAAAAAATAAAGATGGCGCAAATAATGGCAATGACGTTTTTTGACATACCGTTAACCTAAATGAGACCTGATTGCCGAGGGAACAATCTTAAAGAACCTCGGGATAAATAATGCAGCGACAAAGACCCATAAGGCATACTGAGCAAACCGCCAACGGGACAAAGAGTGATGCAATGTAACACACGCCCAGACACTGGCTATCACACCAATGGGCATCAAATAAATAAAATACCGACTGCTTACAGGAAAACCTTCCTTGGTCTTAGCGCCCATCTTAAACATTGTGATTAATGCTGCTGTCATTAATAAAGCACCTAACAAATATTTAAAATATGGCAGCACATCTTTGATGGCACTTTGCTTTTTTTGCCACACAGATATAGTCCAGCAAACCAAAAACGCGATGAAAATATAGAATCGCTCCCTGCCTATATTATCTCGGATGAGTTGTTCCGGGGTTAAATCAAAATAAAAAGAATACCGAGGGGCTTGCGTATAATAATACAAAATGGCAATGACCGGCAAAACCATCGCCATGCAATATTGTTTAAAATGCTTCACCCGATACAACCCCATGATCACGGTGGTTGCAGCAATCAACCCCAAACTAAAAATTGCTGTCAGGCTTAAGAAAATGTTTGTAGCAATCAATCGCTTTAAACCCACTTGACCATTTGATTCAATGACCTTAACCAAACACAGCGACTGAGCTGTGGTTAAGAAAACCAACATCGCATACGGCCTTGCCTCAGCCCAAAATGGCCAAAGGATATAGGTCGACACATAAACAAACACGCTTAAAAGTCCGACTGCCCAATGAAATCTTGCTGAAAAGAAATGAAAGATCAGTGCGATCGACAATGACATAAACAAAACAGGATTGATGCGCAATACCAAGCGATTAGCCAAGTCTACATCATCCCATTTTCCGTTAATCCATGAGGAAGGGACATCATAAGGCGTGATATCAATCAATATCTTCTGAAAGGTATAAAATAATGGGGAATTATTCCCCTCGGGGATCTTGCCTGAAAACATTTTAGTATATGAAATATTTTCAATGCTAGAAACTGTAGAAAAATACTCATCATTAGCCATGGGTTTATGTGCTGCCAGCATGAATCCCACAGCAAGCATGACGAAAAACACAACAGATGCTAAGAAATATCTCTTCATAAATTAGATGAACTTGATCTTCTTCATAGCAAAACCACACATCTTAAACAACAATAAACCATGACGAAAACGTTGGATCTGCGTGGTGCCATACATCCGACTTTTATAACGGATGGGCACCTCAACAACTTTTAAATTCAATTTAACCGCACCAAAGATGAGGTCAAAATCACCGAATGGATCAAAATCACCAAAATAATGACGATTAGCAACAAGCTCTTGATAATGATGTTTCAAGATGACCTTGGTACCGCACAAGGTGTCTTTAAAACGTTGACCTAATAACCACGTAAAGAAAATCCCAAAGAATTTGTTGGCCAATAAATTGAGGAAACGCATGGCTTCATCTTCCATCGGGTAAATCAACCGGCAACCATTAATAAATTCACCCTTACCACTGACAATGGCCTCATAAAACTTTGGCATATCTTCCGGCGGGGTTGTTAAATCTGCATCTAAGATCATCAAAACATCACAGGTGGCTCTACTAAAACCAGCTCTCACCGCATCGCCTTTCCCCACACCCTCTTGTTTAAATAACTTGATATCCCGATCAGGATAAGCCTTCATGACGCGCTCTACTTCTTCATAGGTGCCGTCTTTTGAATGTCCCTCGACAAAAATAAATTCTTGATGTGTCCCAAATTTTGGTGTGCGGGTGATGGCTTGTTCAATATTACCGCGTTCATTACGGCAAGGTACTAATATCGTCACAGACAACGCTTGTGGTTCTTTAAAGATGGGTCTTGCGATAATAAAATGATTAAGGGTTAACGCATTAAAGATGGGTAACTTTGCTATATATCGATTGATGAGATAACTCAAACCCCAGATCTGAACAGGAAATAGAATAGCCCGCTCTTGATGGATAGGATCAAAATCTGCTAAATTTAAGAAATTATTAATATCCGCCCACGTTAGCCAATTTTGGGTTTTCTGCTTTGCTTTTAATCCTAAGTTCTCTCCCAATTTTAAAATATATTGCCATAAATAACTGTAATACTCAACGATTAGGCGAGTATCACGATGACAAAACGGACGCAATTGTTGTAAGTATTGTTGCACATCAGATTGGCCACCCAATGTTCCAGCGAGCACAATATAATCATATTTAACACTTTGTGCTGTGCTCGGTAAAACCCCATCAGGCCCTATGTTCAAAACTTTTTTATTCTCAGGAATAAAATAACGATATTGTTTATCCCTTAAACCAAAATAATATTTTTTCCAAGAACTCATCGTGTCATTTCCTTGATCCTAAAAGCAGCATTGTTAATATTTTATTCTTTCGAATCAACACGTTCGAAAGCGCCATCAAACCAACGATAAAAAGCACTGCCATAATCGTTACATAAAAATAGTTAAATGGGATCTGCCATTTGATGATCAAACGCCCATAAAGACCTTCGAGCAAGAAACGTTGGATTAAATAAATATCCAATGAATACATGCCAACTTTTTCTAAAAAATTCAACGAACTCGCCTTGGAAAGCTGCCAAGATATGCCCATCACAACGACGATGCCTAGAAATCCCATCAAATAACGGTACAACAAACGCACAACATCGCCAAAATTTGCAAACATCATCTTATTGACGTAAATATAGTCAGTCGTATTCCAAAACTGTTGCAAGACCACAAACAAGATAACGCATCCTACAAAACCAAACTTCACATATGGTGCTTCCCAATTCATCTTTAGACGATACACAAAGAAACCACACGCAAAGAACACATAAAACCATTGAATATAATATAGCCCAACATATTGATTTATGGGAAAAAATAGGATGAAGAAACCTGCAAACACATTGCCCAATGCAAGGGCTGCCACCCCAAAAAGCGTCCATAAAAACCATATGGCTGGATTAAGTATCAATTGATCCCAAAAAACCCAAGGCATTGTCCGCCAATCCCATGCCTGATGGTCTAAACCATCTAACGCAATCGTGATCAAAACACCTAAAATCCCCCAACATAAAAATGGGATCATCAAACCTCTAGCGCGAGATTGAAAGACCTTCCATTTAGAACTTCTAGAGAGGCTGCTTGCCAACAAATAACCACTGATAAACACAAACAGTGGCATATGAAACATGTAAATGATTCTAAATACTGGATTTAAGAAAAAATCTTGCCCCAAGGCTACCATGTGCCGTTGGATCAAATGGCCATAAATAACTAAAAATATGCCAATGCCTTTGGCAACGTTAAGCGTTCTATTTCTATTTTCCAAAGTTCTTTCTAATTCCGTTCTTGTCATGGCACATCAATATTGATAAGCTGTACAATATTAATTTATATTCACCATAACTTCAAATTAAAAATTACCGCAATGAAGGATTCTTCTCGCATGATTTGGTTAAGCATTGCCCTCTCTTGGATCTGGTGGATATACTTAGGCACACATGTCCACATGGTCTTGGCACAAGATGCCCTTGTATATGAAACGTTGGGTCGCAATATCGCTGATCAAGGATTTTTCCCAAATTTCTTTGTCCAAGGACCCAATCGAGAACCCATTTACCCCTTGATGGTTGCTTTTGCCATGAAAATGGCATTTTGGTACCGCATCCCCTTTGAAAACATCATGATCACGTTTGGCATTGTGATTTTGGGACTTAATCAGCTCTGTCTTTTACGATTACTGCAAATTTTAAAAATTCGCACTTCGATTATAGCATTATCATTACTATATCTAGGCTTCTCACCGTCGATCAATAATGCGGCATTAAGTTTATACTCAGAAATATCTGCCATCACCTTTATCTTACCCCTTTTACTCATCACGTATTACGTCTATGAAAACGTCCGAAACGATGCAAAAATCCCTAGCATGATCTCTGCTTTAGGCATTGGGGTTGCGGTTAATTATTTAACATTGGTCAAAGCCCCATTTGAAATCATCACGCCTGTATTCTTAAGCGCGCTTTATGTTTTGCTATGGCGTGCATACCCAACAAAAGTACGCTTGATTAGCATATGTGCTGCGATCAGTTTTTCTATTTTCATTGGCTTTATTCATCATTACAAAAGTTTGAATCAATATTACAACGGGCAATATGCCCTAACAAATCGTGCATCATGGGCTTTATACGGCAACACAGCCCGTCGGATGGAGCCGCTTAATGGCACCCGTTTATTAGGCGCCATGGCCTATGTGCCTGGGGATGGCGTTTGCAAACGTTTTATCGACGCTGATACCTGTGATTTCTGGTCTTTTCGCATGTCTGATGAAATAGGCATGACAAAGATCAGCGCCTTACAAAAATTCAACAAAGATGCCGATGCAACCAATCAAGCCTTAGTACGTGATGCCGCGCACATGGCACTATCTAATCCACTGCAATATGCGTTCCTTACATGCTTAGAAGGAACTAAGATGTTCTTCTGGGAGTCTACACAAATTGGTTTTGTGAACTATCCGACGTGGTTAAATCACATTTATAACAATGAGATGTTTAAAGATGCGTTGCGTCTAGTAGTAGCGCTTGTCACCATCTTTGCTGTTGGATTTGTTTGGGTACTTAGCTTTAGAAAAACTACTGAACCTGTTGTGCGCCTCATGGGCTTACTCATTTTTTTGTGGATAGGAACATATGCCTTCTTTTTTATCGTCACACGTTATGCTTTGCCAATTGCCTCTTTATTTATAATTGCCATCGCATATACGGCTAATATTTTGTATAATAACCGCCATGCCAAACATTAAGAACATTTTCAGAACAAAGCAACGCACAATTTCATTTGAATTGTTCCCCCCTAAAACACCTGAGGGTGAAACAAAACTCTTTACCACCATTGAAAAACTTGGTTGTCTCAAACCTGATTTCTTCTCGTGCACCTATGGTGCGGGTGGGTCAAGCCGTGGAAAAACTTTAGAAATTGTCAGCCACATCCAAGATAAATATAAGATCGCGGCCATGGCGCATTTGACATGTGTCATGCATACCAAGGATGACATTAAGAATATTCTCGAGGATATGAAACAGCGCCACATCAACAATATCTTGGCCTTGCGTGGTGATCCACCAAAAGATAATCCTAATTACCAATTAGAAAAAGAAAACTTTGCTTACTCTTCTGACTTGATTAAATTTATCCGCAATTATCTTGGTGAGACAGCGACGATTGCTGCCGCAGGATTTCCGGAAGGGCATATCTTAGCACCCAACAAAATTTTTGATGCGGGCATCCTAAAAAGCAAGATCGATCATGGCGCGGACTTCATCATCACCCAATTATTTTTCAACAATCAAGAATATTACGATTACATCGCACGCTTAAAACACTTGGGCGTAACTGCACGCGTGATCCCAGGAATATTACCAATCACCGACTATAACGCGCTGGTTCGTTTTTGTGCTCTTTGCGGCGCCACCATCCCCCAGAACGTGCACGCTATCTTTAAACCCCTAGCTGATAATCCAGTTGCCACGCTTGAGGCCGGTATCAAATTTGCAGTTGAACAATGCCAAGATCTTCTTGATCATGGTGCACCTGGATTACACTTCTACACGCTAAACAAAGTTTCCCCGACGCAAGAAGTTCTAAGTAAGCTTAAAATTTAAGTTTCACACCAGCGTTATACGACCTGCCTTGGGCTGGAAAATGCGACTTGATGTTGGATGTAACGGCTTTGCTAACGTAGATGTCATAATGTTCATCTAGGATATTATCTACTTCCCCAAAAACTTCCCATGTGTCTTTGCTGTAACTTATTCGCGAATCCAAAACAAAATATGGGTCGGTTTGCGGCAATGCATTGCCGATATCATTGATAGCGAATTGATTGCCAACATAACGACCTTGGAGCATCCAATCCAAATGATCGGTTAACCCCACCGCTAAACTCATTGCCCCCTGAAATTGTGGGGCCATGGGGACTTTATTACCTTTATAAACACCGTTACTAAACGTAGCATGCTGATATGTATAATTTGTTTTCCATAATAATTTTTTTATCTGCTGCGCTTTAAGCATGGCTTTTAGATCCACCTCTTGTTCATACTCTACCCCAATGCGGCGGGTTCGATCATAATTACTCGTCGCACCAAAGCCACCACCGCCAGCGGGATCTAAGAAGATTTCATTGCGATTGTCCATGACATACGGCGTTAGACTAACTTTCAAGACATCATTGAAACGATGTTTGACCCCAGCTTGATATTGCACGCCTTTTTGTTGGTTTAAACTGGTATTTAAACCATTGAACGTATCAAACCAATCATCCGTTGTTAAAAAACGAAACGTTTGGCTGACGTTGGCAAATATATTGCTTTGTGGAGCATATTCATATCTCATTCCGCCACTGGCGATATGTTTATCGGGGTTTTGTTGTTGATACGTCTTTGTGCCGCTGACTTGATTGAACGTATAGTAGGCCTTATCAAAACGCGTACCTGCCTCCAGAAATAGATTATCGACAACTTCATAACTGCCATTGGTATAAACCCCAATCTCATTTTTGGTTATCGTCAAATCATCACTGTTGCCAGCACTGCCATATATCCAATTGTCATCGGTATAATAATCAACACCTGTTGCTAAATTCAACAGCTTACCGTCGATCAAACGTTCCAGGACATAGCGACCATTGATGCCCCAACTATTAATGTTGCGCTTGGTGGCATATTCGCCAAAGGAATAAAACACCGCGTAACTATCTCGATTACGAAATGATGCATCGACGATAAAATGACCTAAATCTTCATCAGCCCACGGATTAAAATCGGTCGTGATCGCAAACATCCGATCCTTGGTCATGGCATAGTCCTCAGGATTGGCGGTACCTTTAGGTCCAAGCGTTGCCAAAGGCCCATCTTTTAAACCACCGGTTAAACCATATTTATCTTCATGCCAATTTAATTTAAAATCAATCTTAATGGGTTCAATAGGGTTTATACCAAGACGGCCCACATAATCGCGGCTACGCAATTGGCTGTTTGCCCTATATCCGTCGGTATCAAACTGCTGTGCGCTAAAATAATAATCCACCTTCGATTGCGCGCCTGAAAATTCCTGAGATGTTTTTAAGGTGTCATAACTACCATAGGTTGAGGATAAAACCGCATGATGCCCTGCCTTGCCCTTCTTGGTGATGATATTAATGACCCCGCCAACGGCATTGTCTCCATATAAAACAGAAGCCCCGCCGCGAATGATTTCAATGCGTTCAATAGAGTCGATGGGAATTTGCAGAAAATCAGGACCAGAATTGTCAACAGGATTGATGCGTCGATGATTAACTAGAAGCAAGACATTACGCGTTGCGGTATCACCAAAGCCTCTCATATCTGCGACAACCGTCTTTGGAGAACTGTTATCTACAATTGCAATACCCAACTGACCTTTTAACACATCCCCCACACTTTGCGCGTGGCTTTGGGCAATATCTTGACTAGAAATGACCGTTACTGACGATGGTAAATGAGCAACATCTTGATCGTAACGACTAGCAGTTAAAACAATTTTTTGTAAATCAATGGTTTCTGCAAAAACGGGGGTGGCAAACAACAACAAAAAAAGGCATAGTACAGGCATGTAAACTCCCATCTCTCGTAGGGTTAATTAAAACGACTGCATCAGCGGGCATTCGGACTTGTTCCCTAGAGGGACTTACCGTAGCGGGACTGCTCCTGAGTTGCACAGGATTTCCCCATCTGATACTTCAACAACGCTTCATACCCTGCATACAACACCATGCTGTAGGCAACAGTACTTAGCAATGTACTTCTAAAAAATGGAATGGCTAAAATATAACAATCAGTTAAACCCGCCCACGTGCGCGGGTAAAGCGTTAGAAAAGCACCAAAATTTGTGACGATAAAAAATATGACAGCGCCCAAAATGCTGCCGCCTAAGACATTAGCCCAACTCTTACGTGACTTTAGAAATGAACCAATCGCGCTAATGGCAATCATGCTGCCATAAGTAAAAACCATGGTGTCATGGAAGCCTAAGATTAAGTCAGTGACAAGCATCATACCGACTGGAACCATATATGCCATGCGGCCTTTTAAATACATGCCGGCAAATAAAGCGATTGCCAGCGTCGCCGTAAATTGCGGTGTATGCACGATGACGCGCGAAAAAATTCCAATGATAACTAAGAGGATTGCAAACATGAGGTTATTCTAATTGCCAACATAAATATGTCAACCGCTAATTATTCTTGAATATAGTCCTGTTTGCCAGAAGCCATAGCAACATCGACCTTTTTAAGCTCTTTCCCAAGATATGCCGCATGCGCTTTATCAGAAAACCATAACTTGCGATGCCGCTTCTCATAACGAAAGATTTCTTCGAAAATATCAACCGACCGCTTACCCCGAAACACTTTTACAATCACGTGACGCTTATCGCAGATAGCAACTTCGATTGTCTTATGCGCATAATCAGGTCGAATCAACACATAAAACCCTGTTCTATCCCGACGGAAATCCTTAATCGGATCATAAATAGAACAGTCGATGGTCTCACAATGAGGATCCATCGACTGTTTATGCCAAACATAGTTGACTTTCTTAGCGACCATAATTAATTCATGCTTAACTTTAAAGGTTTGATCGTCTTAAGTTCTTTACTAGGATTCTTATGTGCATGCCAAAGGTCATAGGCTACTTGTCCTTGTATCCAAAACTCAACAGAAGTTTCAAAAAGCCTGCCTAATCGCTGAGCTATTTCTAGGGACAGTGGTTTGCGGGTGTGCACGATATCAATAAGATGCTTCCGAGAAATCTTTAGATGAGAAGCCATATCTTGTTGAGTGATGTTATATGGCAACATAAACTCCTCTACTAATATTTCTCCAGGATGTATTGGAGCTCTATTCTTTGGTAATCGGATGGTATTTCTTAAATTAGTTTTCATTATTCTTCCTTTCAATGATAATCAATGATTTCGACTTCGCTTGGCCCCAAATCTGTCCAATAGAAACAAATCCTATATTGATCATTGATTCGAATACTATGTTGTCCTTTTCGATCCCCCTTAAGAGCTTCCAACTTGTTGTTTGGCGGCGATCTTAAATCATTTAGAGTAACAGCATGATCTAACGCATAAAATTTTCTGTACGCAACCCTCCATAAAGAAACAGGCAAACATTTCAAGGCAACTTTAGTTCGAATGCCGTCATATACAGATTCTGCTGCGCTATTCTTAAAACTTTGTATCACAATGATAGTGTAACCTAAATGGTTACATTTGTCAACAAAAAAGCCAGTTATCTTGCGATAACTGGCTTTCTGAAGAACTATTTACGAACGATTACTTCTTAGTGATATAACGTACTAAATCAACCACGCGGTTGGAATAGCCCCATTCGTTGTCGTACCATGATACGATCTTAAAGAAGCGTTTTTCACCTTTGAGGTTGTTTTGTGTTGTCGCGAGTGAATCATAGATAGAAGAACGGCTATCGTGGATGAAATCGGTTGAGACCAATTCTTCATTTGCGTAACCTAAGAAACCCTTTAAATATGTTTCAGATGCTTTCTTGAGTAACGCATCAATCTCTTCAATCGATGTGTCTTTCAAAGAACGGAATGTCAAATCAACGACGGAAACGTCGGCTGTTGGCACGCGAAATGCCATGCCGGTTAATTTACCCTTAGTTGCTGGCAAAACTTCACCGACAGCCTTGGCAGCACCGGTTGTTGAAGGAATTGTGTTGATAGCTGCTGCACGACCGCCGCGCCAATCTTTTTTGGAAGGGCCATCGACTGTTTTTTGCGTGGCTGTGTAAGCATGGATTGTTGTCATTAAACCTGTTTCAATGCCAATGCCTTCTTTTAATAAGACATGGACGAGTGGTGCTAAGCAGTTGGTGGTACAAGATGCATTGGAAATGATGTTGTGTTTCGCAGCATCGTATTCATGTTCGTTAACACCCATGACAATGGTCTTCACATCACCCTTCGCAGGCGCAGAAATGATAACTTTCTTTGCACCAGCGGTGATATGTCCTTGAGCCTTTTCGCTTTCGGTAAATAAACCTGTTGATTCAATAACTAAATCAACGCCTAAAGCTTTCCATGGAAGGTCAGCTGGGCTCTTTGTCGCTGGAACACATTTGATCTTGTGACCATTGACCACAATGATATCTGCTTCTTCTTTAGAAGCATCGCTTTTTTCCGTGGTGACCTTGTGCTTGAAATGACCATGAACGGAGTCATAGCGTATTTGATAGGCGAAATAATCAGCGTCTGTAGACACGTCAACAACAGCCACAACATCGATTTCTTTACCTAATAAACCTTGATCACAAATTGCTTGAAAAACCATGCGGCCAATGCGGCCAAAACCATTAATACCAACTTTAACTGCCATATGCCTGTTCCTTTCTTGCGTTAAAAAGTAATCCTACAATGATATCCATCAACAGCGTTTTGTCAATAGATGATGTTTTTAGACGTTTTTAGACGCCATTAATGGCGTCTCTACGCTTCCCTTAAAAATTTCGCTGAGGTGTGCGGGTACGTTGGGGTTATATGTAACCCTGTTCCCCATTCAAAACCAATGCTGCGGGTTAATTTGGGGATAATTTCAATATGCCAATGATAACATTTTGGCTTGGAATACTTGACCGGCGCCGTATGGATAAAGAAATTATACGACGGGTTCGATAATGCTTTGCGCATGCGCTTTAATACATCCAACAAATGCGCCGATAAATCTCCTAACATCTCAACTTGCATATCAGCAAATGATGCCATATGGGATTTGGGCACAATCCACGTTTCAAAAGCATACCGTGGTGCATACGGACAAAAAGCTAAATATGAATTGTTCTCGGCCACAATGCGCTCGCGGTCCTTATATTCTTGTTCTAAGACATCACAAAAGACGCAACGTTGATTAGCTTCATAATATTGATGACTGCCGCGCAATTCTTCATTAACAGCTTTTGGCACCATGGGCAGCGCAATGATTTGGCTATGCGCATGCTCGACGGTCGCACCAGCAGACGCCCCAAAATTTTTAAAGACACTCACATATTGCACACGCTCATCAAGAGACAAGGCTTTGCTGCGGCTTAAGAATTGTTGCAACACAAAACCCATTTCCTCGACGCTTAAATCTGCTAAATTCTTTTGATGATCAGCTGTCTCAATGACGACCTCATGCGCGCCAACACCCCCCATGACATCAAACATGCCATAAGCTTCCTTATCAACATCACCTTCTGTTGTAAGCGCTGGAAATTTATTTGGCACCGTGCGCACCAACCAACCCGAAGAATTAGGTTCACTTGCTTTCGGACGCAAGGCATCTACTTCTGGTGGCGTAAAATGTTCTTTACCTGGGCAAAATTGACAGGTGTTCTTATGACCTGGGAGATTATTGGTTTCCTTAATAAAATCCCCTGGACCTTTTTGATGGTCGCTATCAATGATGACCCAACGGCCGACAATAGGATCTCGACGTAATTCAGCCATTAAATGTTTACCTCCCGTAAGAACTTTGCTGTCATTTCTGGAGGGATAGGATTAATATAAAAACCTGTGCCTCGCTCAAAACCTGCAGTGCGGGTTAAGCGGGGCAATAATTCAATATGCCATGAATAACACTCAGGCATATCTAAATCAAATGGCGCACTTTGAATGACATAGTTATATGCCGGGTCATTCAAACCGATTTTATATTTTAAGAATAAATTTTTCATCACGATCGCTAATTCCGTCTCCAACCCTTCTATCCCATGGACATAATCGTAATATTGACGCTTTTCTTTAGGCATGATCCATACTTCAAAAGGAAAGCGTGCGGCAAAAGGACAAAAGGCAATGAAATTCTCCGTCTCTAAAACAATGCGCTCTTTTTCTTTAAGCTCCTGACGAACTAAGTCATAAAAAAGTGAGCGCTCATGAAAGTTAAAGTACAATTTAGCGCCATTGATCTTATCTTGCACACGCATGGGCAAGACAGGAATGGCCATGATTTGAGAACGAGCATGTCCAATGTTGCGACTTCCTGCAGCAACGCCATAATTCTTATACGCTAAGACATACTTAATTGATTTATCTTGATGATGATGCCACATGCGTAGCGCATACGTCTTAAAAACAGCACGAATTTGTTCGACGGGTAAATCTGCTAAATTGGCAATATGCTCAGGAGTCTCAATGACCACCTCGTGGCTGCCATGCGAATGACATGATTGATATAAACCATCCTGTCTTACTGTTACTGATTGAGTCTCAGAAAAGATAGGCGTACCGCTTTTGACAACGCGCACATTTTCATGTGCTAATAATAGTGTGGATTGGGTGTCGTGACAAAATGGGCACCCTTCTTTTTGAGTAACTGCTGGTGATGGATCAACAAACGCCGCTGGACGACGAGCACGTTCTGTGGCAATGATGACCCATCGACTAACGATTGGATCTTTGCGTAATTGAGGCATTTAAAAATTATATCAAAGGCTTCTTAATTATACAAGTTCTGTTAACATTAATTCAATGCGTTTTTGGTTAAATAAACCCCATTTGCTTGAATATTTCATTATCATTGTTGCGCTGATCCTATCATTCTCGCCTGCCCTAACAATGATTTATATTTACCATGACGATGTACAATTCTGGCTATCCCCTCCCACACATGACTATTTCCCTAACATTTGTCATTACATCATCTATTTAGGCCGTTATCTAGGCGCACTCATACTATACTTAAACTTTTTCCTGGTTGATACACCTGCTGATTTAAATAGAATACATCTCATAAGCATTGCATTGATCATCACCTGTGCTTTATGTAGTTATAAAATTCTCTTGGACTATTTTAAGAAACCTCTCAATGCCACCCTCGTGGCGTTGATCATTTTCTCTCTCCCTGCTTTTCAAGCAATAAGTTGCCTCACAATATTATGCTATGTACCCTATGCTATCTTGTGTGCAATTGGCGCTCTCTATGTTGCCCCAAAAAATTTCTACATAGCTTCTCTTTTAATGTTCATGTCTCATTTGATTTACCCACCCGCCGCGACATTCTATTGGGCCATGGCTACATTCATCCTTTTCAGAGAAGTAGAACCAAAGGATTTTAGTAAAAAACTACGTGAAATTCTTCTGCCTGGCATCATGGGAATCATGATGTATGCAATAACTTTTAAAATTGTTGGTAGTTTCTTACATTATAAATTTGTATCTCATTATCAACCTCAGAACATGACGACAGATGTTTTTTCAAAATTCTCCTGGTTTCTATCGACCATTCTTCCCCAAGTACTCAATTTATGGAATATCAAAGGAGACAACTTTATTCCTTTGATTCTTGGCATCCTGATCATGGGAGCGGGTACAATGTGGTTAATTCAACATCGCTCTTGGACTCGTCCTGCGATTATCATATTATTTTTATTCTTATCCTACTTACCTAACTTTTTATCCGCATTAAATATTAATGTGTACCGTTGCCAAATCGGCTTAACGACATTGTTCGTCTTTATTTTGATATCTAGCTTAAAACAATATTTGCGTTTTATCCCCCCCATAGCCCAATCACATTTCTTTTCGGTCATACTCTGCGTTGCTTGTGCATGGGGACTTTGGCAAAGTTACAATAATATTGCCCACGCACGCGTTATCCCAAGCCATCAAGAATACATGACCGTAAGGAATGCCATCAAAGATTCGCTTGGAAAAATGAAAAGCATATACGTGATTATTCCAAGCGCATCATCACAATCTACACCTCACGACGAATTTGTTGGATTAACATCAAATTATTATGCAGACATGGTTGTATTTGTTAACGCCATTCTCTATGACATTGCTTCAAAAGAAGGATTAAAATGGGTATATATGGATTTTAACGAGCAAAATAGTGCGGAAAAAATTGTATTTCAAGATATCAAAGACCCCAAAAAGAACTTTACAGTAAGTTTAGATGTTGTCATTTCCGATGCGCCTCCAAGGATACAATTGCCAGAAACAGTTATACTGATCGATCTAAGAAAAGAGAAATGATCAACGATTAAGTATATCTTTGACTCTCAAGTGATGCCCCGCTACAAAACTTACCGCAGACATGATTTTTGATGCTTCTAGATGGACTTGTTTAATTAATAATGCGCCTTTGCCACATGCAACAGTAAATCCATTCTTATCAATTTGCAATACTTCACCTGGTCTACCAGAAGTCAGATCTTCTAGAATAACAGCTTTTAAAATCTTTAAGGTTTTACCATTAAATGAAGTATATGCCCCTGGCCATGGTTGAAGGCCCCGCACTTGATTGAAAATGAAACAGGCATCATTCGACCAGTCAATCTTACCCATGCTTTTCGTTAGTTTAGAAGCATAACTACTTTGTGATTCAACTTGCGGCGTTAAAGAGTGTTTATTTGCGGTAATATCATTAAGCGTCTGAACCAAAAGCTTTGCTCCTACCTCTGCCATATCATTGCGTAAGACCTGAGCATTGGTATCGTCTGTGATACTCATGTGTTCTTGAGAAATGATATCGCCCGCATCCAATGCCAAGGCCATTTTCTGAATGGTGACACCTGTTTTTTTATCCCCATTTAGAATGGCCCAATTGATTGGCGCTGCCCCACGGTATTTAGGCAAGAGTGAGCCGTGCACATTGATACAAAATATTCTAGGAATATCTAAAACCTCTTGGGGTAACAATTTTCCATAGGCCACAACAACAAAGATATCTGCCCCCAAAGATTTTAACTGTTCAACAATCAACGGATCTTTTAATGTCGCTGGCTGTAAACATAAAAGCCCATGAACATCGGCCATGGTCTTAATGGGTGACATGACAATGTTCATGCCCCTGCCTTGACGTGTATCTGGCTGGGTCACACACGCCACCACCTGATGCTTGGCATCGAGCAAAAACTTTAAATGTGTTGCAGCAAAATCATCGCTGCCAAAGAATACAATTTTCATGGGTCGATATTAAGCGTACAAATTACGCCGGAGATACGTTTGACGGTTTGCATGCTTGTTTTAATATGCTTGATAATATCAGGAACGTGTTGCCCTCCTACCATCAAGCGAAAACGGTATTGATCCCTTAGCTTAGCCGGTGTATCGGGCATCACCTCGGTGATCTTTAACAGAGCTCCTTGGGATTGCTTTAAACAATTATACACATCTTGCGCCATCCTTAAGGCATTTTTTTCCTTCTTGGAACGCATCACCAACGCCACCCAGTGATAAAACGGTGCAAAATTTAATTCTTGCCGCATTGATAATTCTTCTCGATAAAAGCGATCCTCGTCGTTGGACGTAAACGCTTTTAGCATCGGGTGATCCAAATTACGGGTCTGTACTAAAATCTTTTTTCCCATGGTTTGAAGCCGTCGCAACATGCGCCACACTTTAAAGGACGACTGCATTTCTAAACGATTTAGCGCCGTGTCAATTTCAATAACGGCCACTGTTTCTACAGATATTTCCTGCTGAAAATTTAAAATAGCAACCGTTGCAATCATGACATCCCATTTTGCAGTAATGCGCTCAGAGGCCGTCTCATAGGTTGACACGTGCGCCGTCGGAAAAAGATTCGCTATTTCTTTTTGAGCTTTTTCTAAACCCATGCCAAATGATTTCCATGATGCTACCTTACACGTGGGGCATTGCCCTGCATCCTTCATCTGATGCAAGCATTGATGGCAGTTAAAAACATGTTTGGCCGCACTATAAGCCATGGCACTCGCACAACGCGGGCATTTTAAAACATAATGACACGTGGCGCATCGAGTCACGCTAAATGTTCCTCGACGATTAAATAGCAGCAACGTTGGTTTTTGAGCTTTGATGTTTGCCTCTAAGGCATTGCGCACAGGCACAGATAAAATGCCTTTATCTAAATATTTATAATTAGTTGTATCGATCACTGTCGGGGAAACGTCCATATGACCTTGGCGCGTGTATTCAATGGCTTTGGTGTTAACCAACTGCATGAGTTCAACCGACGGCGTTTGGCTGATAAACACCACATCAAAACCATAAACGCGTTGTGCCATTAAAACCACGTGGCGTGTTTCATACATGGGCGATTGCTCTTGCTTAAACGAATCATCATCCTCATCGATGACAATGATCCGTGATTTTTGTGCAAAAGCCTCAAACATGGAAGAACGCATCCCATGGGGATGTTCTTTGCCTAGCATTTTTGCCCTGTGCATATCTGCAACCAAAACAAAATAATGCCCCCCTGTTGCACAAGCCGCCTTCAAAGCTTCTTGAAAATACCCATCCACACAGTGAAACAAACTTGTTCTTGGGTTTGGATTCGGTTTCAAGGCAAATGGCGGTTGTTTACGATGACGCATCATGACAGCCAACGCTTCTCCGACGCTGCAACCATAGTATCCCGCAAATATCTTCGCGAAATTTAGATCACGCTGATCAAAAATCGGGGTTTGGTCAATCAAGGACTTGATCGGCTTTATTTTTTCAATGCTGCTTTCATTATTTAAAGCCACAACAAAACCTGTCACTATGCGCGCGCCAAAAGAAACCCTGACACGCACGCCTCTAACCACTTTATTTTCTAATGCCGGTGGGATTAAATAATCAAACGGTTCTTCTAGGGGAAGATCAACAACGACTTTCGCAATCATATGAGGCTAATAATGTCTTTCACCGCCGTTGGTTTGGCCAAGACAGCAATCGCAGTACGTAATTTCTCTAGATTTCCTGGGGAGGCATTTAAATCATCGATGGTTGAAATGATTTGAGGCACGGTCATTTGATCTTGAGCCACACCATACTTCTTTAAAACAAAAATATTTTGCATCTCTTGGCCTGGTATCGCAGAGAAGAATAACATCGGTAATCGTTTAACCAAGGCCTCAGCAATGGATAATCCACCTGGCTTTGTGACCATCACATCAGCGACGGACATCAACTCATCCATGTTATTGACAAGCCCAAAAATATGCACATAAGCACTCGCCTTTGGTAAAAGCTTTTCGTATAAAGCCTTGTTATGACCACAGACAACCAAGACATGATACCCTTTAAGACCATCAATCAACTCTTCGATTGGCCCCATCCCAAATGATCCTGTTGCAATCAACACATTGATGGCTGGCGGATACAGTTTAAATTGCGCTTTTAATTGTGCTACATCCACATCTTTAGAAAATTGTGATAATGTTGGAATGCCCGTCACAAAAGCACGATCTGGATGAACGCCTAGGGCAATCAATTTATCTTTGGTGAATAACGAAGCCCCTGTATAAATATCAATGCCTTGATTAACCCAAATACGATGCACATCAAAATCAGTAACCACACAAACAACCTTAGATTTGATCTGCCCCGTACGTTTTAAATAGGCGCTGACCTCGGCAGATAAAAACTGAGTGGTGATGATGCAATCAAATTTCTCGTCGATAAGAAACTTTTGTAACGCTTGAGCGTTTAAACCATTATAAATGCGACGCACCACCCGAACCGCAGGTTGTAACCAAGCAATATTCAACACCCCAAAAAAGAATGCCCACAAAAATGGAAACTTGGTGACCATGAGCGCATAAGTTTCTGGGTAGGTGACTTTGAAAAACGGATTGGTATAATCAAGCGCATCGACGAGCTTCGCATTATGTCCGTCAGCAATTAAACCTTGATAAACGGCTTCTGCGGCTTTCTTATGACCTGCTCCGGCTGTGGCGTGTATGACGAGGATTTTCATCTAAAACTATTCTAACGGCATCGTGCAAATTGGCAACCACATAATCAGGTTTTGCACCTTCCTTCAAAGCGAGCGCTTTGGTGCCCTTCCCTGATAAAACCAAGATGGTCCGAAATCCAGATGCCTGTCCTGTTTTAATATCAATGGGTGAATCTCCAATAAAGAAACTCCCCTTTAAATCTAAAAGGCGTTTCCCCAAACTTGCCGCGGCTTTTTGCACATTGGCAATCCCTGGTTTACGACAAGCACATTTGTCGTCGGGGTGATGTGTGCAATAAAAGCTTTTATGGATACGTCCGCCCGCTTTTACAACACCACGATGCAAATGTGCGTCAATTTGGTTGAGTTTTGCTTGGGTAAAACGACCACGGCCAACCCCAGCTTGGTTAGAGATAACAAAGACTTTATATTGATGTTGGGTTAAATCTGCAATGGCTTGTAATGAGCCAGGTATGAAATGAAAATCTTTGACCCGCGTGACGTAATCGCCATGTCCGGGGAATTGGTTGATCACCCCATCACGGTCAAGAAAAACTACATTCACTCTCTAACCCCATTCTTACGTTCCCAATACTTGGCGTAAGAAATGACTTGGTATAATGAAGCGTAATAGGCAATCATAAAACCAACAAACCCATCACGGTAACCTTGTTTGACGATAAAACTGCGGAAAAAACGATCCACGGTGCGCCATACAGCAATATGCAAGGGCATCTTACGGCCCGTCTGAATCCACTTTTCAGCTTCCAAGGTGGTTTGACGATTTAAACTTTGCAAGAAATGTTCAAAATCAGGGTATCCCTTGTGGATTAAATCCTTGGTCAAATGCCCTGTTTTACCGTCGAGGAAAACGCGTGGATGAACGCCCACTTCTTCATATTTAAAACGGCTCTTTTGAAACATGCGCAACTTTCCAGCTGGATACCAACCAGAATGCTGCACCCAATATTTACCAATGTAATTGCGCATCGGCATATCAAAGGCATTAAATGTTGTATTTGGAATTGTGGCAACAATCTCTGCGGCTAAATCACTGCTGACCATCTCATCAGCGTCTAAACTTAAAACCCATTCATTCTTAGCTTGTGCATACGCCCAATTGCGGTGAATACCCTCATTATCCATCTTGCGATGAAAAATTTTAGCCCCATAACCTTTGGAGATCTCAACCGTCTTATCGGTGCTCTCATCGTCGACAATGACGATTTCATCGGCGAAGTCCACAACGCTTTTTAAGCAATCGTGCATGTTGCGCTCTTCATTTTTTGTGATAATGACAACCGAAAGTGGTATTTTAGCCATAACTATAAGGATTCCTTTAGCGCTTGGACAACTGTTTGAACCTGTTCCTTGGTCATATGTGGGAACATGGGCAAGCTCATGATCTGACTTGCAACTTTCTCAGCAACGGGAAAATCACCTTGCTTATAACCTAATTCAGCATATGCTTCTTGCATATGCAAAGGAATTGGATAATGAATCAAAACACCGATGCCCTTGGCTTTCATGGATTCCATGACTTTATCGCGATTCGGCACCGTCACTGCAAATGTTTGATACACATGTGTACGATCAGATTTAACAAACGGCGCTGTCACACCTTTAAGATCCTTTAACAATGCTCCATAATGCGCTGCAGCTTGTGCGCGCATCGCATTCCATTGATCCAAATGCTTTAACTTTGCATTGAGCACCACCGCTTGGATGGTATCTAGACGGGAATTTGTCCCTTTGATTTTATGTTCATAGCGTCCTTGACGACCATAATCACGCAACATCAACGCTTTTTCATAGATATCTTTATTATTGGTAACAATCATACCTGCGTCGCCACATGCACCTAAACTCTTTGTTGGGTAAAACGAAAAACACGCTAAATCACCCAATGAACCAACACGGCGGCTATGATAGCGAGCACCATGGGCTTGAGCGGCATCTTCGACAACTTTAATATTATGCTTCTTAGCAATGGCTTGAATTTCATCCATGTCCGCTGGCTGACCATACAAATGCACGACGATGATGGCCTTTGTTTTCTTGGTAATGGCCTTTTCAATCGCCTTTGGATCCATGTTGTACGTATCAGGTTGAATATCTACAAAAACAGGTTTCGCACGGCAGAAAGAAACACACAATGCCGTTGCAATGAAGGTATGTGTTGGAACAATGACCTCATCACCTTCTTGTAATTCTAAGGTGGATAAACCTAAATGCAATGCATCAGTTCCAGAATTAACACCGACGGCATATTTTGCTTCGCAATAATTGGCAAAAGCTTTTTCAAAAATCTGAGCCTGTTCACCTAAGATATAATCGCCTTTTTCAAAAACCTTCTTGAAACCCACGTCAACTTCATCTTGGATCAACTTATTTTGCTCTTTGAAATCAATGAACGGAATGCTCATATACGAAACTCACCTTTCTATATACGTCCTCTACAGACAAGTCTTTTAAACAACTAAAGTGTTCACACTGAGCTACAAAAAATCGCTTATAACACGGCTGACATGCTAAATTTTTCTTAACAACCTCATGACCAGCCGACGGATAGGGGCCGTAAACTTTTTCATCAACTGGACCAAAAATACTGATCGTCTTGACACCGCTGGCAACGGCCACATGTAAGGGGCCACCATCGTTAAGCACAGCTAAACTACAATATTTCAATAAAGCTGCCATTTGCAAGATCGATGTTTGACCAACCGCGGAATAAACTGGTGAGGCTGCCAGAGAGGTGATCTCTGTTGCTAACCCTTGTTCCTTGGCATCACCGAATAGTATAACAGTGACACCTAGATCCGCAATCATTTTATCAATTAACTGTGCATATTTTGCCGCAGGCCAACGTTTTCGTTCTGCACGACCTCCCCAACTAGCACCGCCACCTGGCACAACCGCAACCAACTTAGAAACTTGGCTTATGTCATTGTTAACCAACCATTGCCCTGCCCAAATTTCCTCATCTTTACCCACATTCAGACGCATTGCCTTAACAACAGCAGGCACGTCAATAAACTTTAATAAATCAAGGTAATATTCAACAACATGTTTATTTTCATAGCCTTTAAGCTCTATTTTATGGGTTAACATGATCCCTCGACCCTTAAAATCATAGCCGATGCGCATCTTGATCCCTGCAATCCATGCTAAACAACCAAACATACGGTTTAAGGAAAAATCAACGGCAACATCGCAACGTTCTTGCCGTATGGCGTCGATAAAAGCAAACCATCTTTTTGCGTAGGCAAAAAAATTCTTTTTCCGCGCTTTAACAAACTCGTCGCGTTCATAAGATATAACATTGTCTACATTTGGATTTGATTTGATAAGAACAGCGGTGCGGTCATTGGCGATGTAGGAAATCCGCGCAAGTGGATATTTTTTCTTGATGTTGGCGATAACAGGATCTGCAAATAAACAATCACCGACACCAAAAGGATTGATAATTAGAATACGATTGAATGTCATTGGATAGATTCTTTAACCCTTTTGCCTGTTTTATAACGTATTCTATACCAAAGTGCCGGATGCCACCAATATTTCTTTTGAATGTCCCGCCAATCTTGCCCACTTAATACGTGCGCATCAACCATTGACTGCATGACAGACGGATGTGTGCCAAAATAGGTCGCAAAGCGATTTAAATCCCCAAAACCGCTGATTTCCTTTGAACTATCCGCATAACCAATGGCCGCAGCATTTTGAGATCGTTTTTGAATGTCTTCCGCCGAATTTACCCAACCATAATGATATAAATAACAATGGGTCGGCGCATTTTGTAGGGGCTTGCCATCTTTGCGGGCAAAACCAAAGGCATCTCCAACAGAGATAATTTCACCATTATTGCGCACAATACGGTCTTGCTTTTGATACCATCCTTTGTCGATGCGATAACGCCAAAATGAGCCATAAAAATGCAACCACTTAAAACGCAGGGCATCAATCGAAGGGTTATTTAAATGCTGCTGCATGCATTGTTTGATCTTAGGCAAGTCCGCCTCGTGAATCACTTCATCTGACTGAACGTAAAACGCCCAATCACCACTACACGCCTTTAACGCAATATTGGTCTGCTCAGACAAAACTGTTGAGCCTTGCCCCATATTCCACGTTGTTTGGATAATGCGCAGCTTAGAGCTTTTGATGGATTGGATTAATGCTAGAGTGTCATCGTCGCTGTTTCCGACATTAACAATAAATTCATCGCAAATGGGCAATATGGATTCTATGGCCGCCTTAACAGGGTAGTTAAACTTGATAGCATTGCGAACAATGGTAAAACCGCTTATTTTCATTGAATGAATTATGCTTTCTTAGCCTCAACATATACTGTTTCTAATTCACGACCAGCTGGTTCCAATAATGCTTTGTCTGGCGTATGCCCTTCAAGACGTGAAACCCTTTTAATATCCACAAATCCCGTCCGCTTGAGTATATCAGCCAAGGATTCAAAATCATAAAACCACTTATGAGCTCCACCGCTATCATAGGCTTTGGCAATGAAAATCTGCCCTGGAGTTTGTGCTGCCTTAAACGCACACCATTCCCGAATTAATGGATTGTTAAAAAATGCCTTATCTTTATTCACATAAGCTTTAGCATATTTCTCTAAATCAGGGCAACTTAAACGAATAACACCGCCTGGTTTCAAGGCTTTATGCGCACATTTCAAAAGTTGTAACCCACAATTAAGATCCAAATGCTCTATGACATGACTTCCGGCGACAAACGATAAACTGTTGTCCATCACAGGCCATGGCTTTAGTAAATTGTAATTTAAGAACCACCCGTTATGCTTACGTGTAAGTTTTCCATATTTCTGACGGCGTTCATACAACACATTAATCCAATGATCTAAGATGACATGGCCGCAACCTATCTGCAAACGGTCACAACCAATCAAAGACAATTGCCGCTTTAATATCCCAAATTGAAAGCCACTATAACGCAACAACAATAATGATTGCGCATAATTTAGAAACCCTTGAAACTTATATACACGCTTCTCCCATTTTTTATTCATCGATAACCTCAAATCTGATTTGATAATAATATATGTCGTGCGATATTGTCCGCCAAAATACCCGCACCTTTCGGCGTGCAATGACCAAAATCCCCAGCAAACGCATCTGTGAAATATGTTTCATATTTTCCCTGTGTTAATGCTTGCTTAAAGATGATGCCATTATCAATAAATAAAACCCCCTTAGTAACATCAAGCATTTTCTCTAGACCATGTGTATGGCGCGTCGCATACGAGGACACCACCATGTCAATATGGTGGCCTTGAACGATCTTTATAATCTGTCGATAATTAGAAATCGTTGCATTTAATGGCTTCTTTTCACTGAGAGCATCAGCCATATTAATATAAACCAAAGCCTTATCTTTCATATCCGTTTGATTATAAATATTAGCTAAACCACGAATAATTTCTACACTCTGGGGATACTTGACTAGCGCATTTTTTAAGACCACCTCTGCCCTTGAGAATTGATTGCGTTTCATATACCAATCAACCAAATCTAAAATCACATGCAGACGATCACCTTTTTGAACATTTTTACTATCAATCTCTGCTGCTGTATCGATCATCGCTTCCATATCATCGTATCGCCCTTGGGCCCCATAACAAAACCCTAGTTGTGCATAGATTTTTGAATTTTGCGGTGCTTTAAGCTTTGCTTTTGCATATAAATCCTCTGCATCAGAAAAACGTGCTTGTTTGGTATAAAAAGACCCAAGCTCTATAAAAATATCCATGTCATCAGGATTTTTATCAAGGCCATCTTTTAATGCTCGCTCAGCCAAAACCTCTTTTTTCTGGTCAGCATAAAATCGGCTTAAGAGTGCATAACTCCAAGATTTCTTGGGGTTCTTTGACACCGCCAATAAATATAGCTTTTCAACTTCATCAACTCGCCCTTGTAACAGATAAACCTTTGCCAACTGCTCGTAGCCCCAATCTTTCTTTGGATTGATTGAAATGCCCTTCTTAAACAATGCCTCGGCCAGCTTAAATTCTCTTTGTTCAATATAATATTGTCCTAACTCGATATATGCCCCAGAACCTTTGGGATGAATTTTAATTTCTTTTTTCAATCGATCTATTGCTGATAACGGTTTAGCATCTTGACCCAATTCTTGCATGATGTGTGCCCACAAAAATTTTCCAACCCTAATAATACGAATATCGCCTATCGCCACTTTAAATTTATCCGACGAAGAATCTGTATAAGCAACCGTGTTATCGCTATCATTAATGCCCACCATAGCGATCACCATATTCGGCTTGTAGAGTTCGATGTCTTTCTTTAAATTTGCTACAATATCTGCAGAATCACTCCCAGGTATGCCTCGATTAATCACCTCAAAACGTTTTCCTTTTGCTCGATCATTTAAGATGCGCTCTAACTGAGATGGATACGATTCTTTGCCACCAGCAAATGTCGTCGACTCTCCAATACACATGATCCGATAAGCATGCGCGTCTTTTAAATGCGCCTTATTCTGATAATCTTGAATAGAAATCGATGCTGCGCCACCTAGACGTAAAAATAGCTCTAGGCAAAATAAAAATAGCAGTGGTCTTATGATTAATCGTATTGTCATAATCTAAAATTGAAAATAAATAAACTCTTGGGCATTCATCACTCCCCAGCCTATTAATAAATATGTCATCCCTGCGTAAATCACCGTCTTAAGCACCCAGTGTTGTTTAAAAATCACCATTAAATCGTTTGTCTTAGCTTGCCAAATCTGAACCATTAACAAAGGCCCAATAAATGATATTAACTTTAACCACAAGACGCCTTGCTGACTAAGCTTGAAATTAAAAAATATCGCCTTTAACATCTCAATAACTTGCCCCATGGATTGAGCTCTAAACAATAACCATCCTAAAACCACAAAATGAAAAAATATGATGACCTTAAAAAATGATCCACCGTGCGCTTGTGCTTTATCCTTGGTTATAAACCTGTGCGCAATCAATAACAATGCTTGATACGCACCCCAAGCAACAAATGTCCACGCTGCACCGTGCCAAATACCTCCGAGCAACATGGTCAACAATAAAGCGATGTACATGGTGCGCTTGCCGTTTTGATTCCCACCTAAAGGAATATATACATAATCTCTTAACCACGTCGACAAACTAATGTGCCAACGTTTCCAGAATTCTTTTGGATTTGAGGCAAAATAAGGCAAATTAAAGTTAATTGCGATCTCAAAACCCATGCATTTACCCAAACCACGCGCCATATTGGAATATCCATCAAAATCACAAAAAATTTGAAAAGCAAACGCATATAATGCCACCATCACAACACCCCCTTCATAAGGACCAGGCGATGCAAATACAGGATTAACAATTTTAGCTAGATTATCAGCCACAAACATCTTCTCGAACAATCCCCAAAAAAAAAGAAAACATCCTTCATAGACACCGTTTATTGTAATTGTCCTTGGGGTGACAATCTGGGGCAAGAAGCTCTTGGCACGCATGATGGGTCCCGCCACCAAATGTGGGAAGTAAATGACAAATAATAAGTAATCGCCATACTTTTTAGCTGGTTTAATCAAACCGCGGTAAACATCGACGGTGTAACTGATGGCCTCAAATGTATAAAAAGAAATACCTACGGGAAGGATAATATTTAAAACAAAGGTACTTGCCGGAGAGACTAGATGCAAACTTTCAAGTACAAGCGTAACATTCTCAATAAAGAAATTAAAATATTTAAAGAAGCCCAAAATCGACAAATTGACAACGATGCTAATAATTAAATACTTTTTCTTATCTTTTAACAATGAGCTTAGCGCAATGCGTTTAGCACAAAAATAATCCACGCTAATTGAAATCAACATCAAAGCCAAAAACTTCCAATTCCATGACGCATAAAAGAAACAGCTAGCAACAATTAACAAACGATTCTGCCAGCGATGCTTGAGCAACAAATACAGCCCATACACGATTGTGAAAAAAACCAAAAATTTAAAGGAATTGAATATCATATTTAAAATATAATGCACACATGCTACAACGCAAAAAGATCATCTTTATATGCATATTGTTATGTATCAGCTTAATAACATTATTTTACCTTTCTCCTGAGCAAACATCGCCAATACGCGTTGCATGCGTTGGCGACAGCATTACATCGGGTTCCGGAACGCAGGATAGATCACAAGATAGTTACCCTGCCCAGCTCGCACGCATGCTTGGCAAAGACTGGGATGTAAAAAACTTTGGAGCAAATGATACAAGTATTCTTTCTAAAGCAATAAAACCCTACACAAAAAAACGAGCTTTCAAATTAGCCAAAAGTTTTAAACCACACATTGTAATTATTTGCCTTGGCACCAATGATTCAAAACCAGAAAATTGGGCACATCATTCAGACTTTACAAATGATTACATAGCATTGATCAAGAAGTTCCAACGCCTACGTTCTCATCCGCGCATCTTTCTTTGCTTACCGCCCCCAGCTTTTACATCAGCATATGGCATCAATGACTCAATTATTAAAGAACAGATCATCCCTATGATCATAGATATTGCCAAAAACACCAATGTCGAAACCTTAGACCTCTATAATGCCTTACAGGACAAACAAGACTTATATTTTGACAAGATTCATCCCAACACGCAAGGTTACACCATCATTGCCGAAAAAATCCACGATTTGCTCACCAAAAAACTCAATTAACATTTAACTTCATGATGTTGTACGACGGGGTTTGCGCAACCACATGATAATGTTCTTGGATAAACTGCATGGCATCCTGATAATATTTCCGATTAGATTCAACTTTAAAATGAACTGTATGAAAATAATCTGGCACTTGTTTTAAACAAACCGTATATTGTGGCGGCTTTTCCTTCAAAGCTTTCATCCAGCCATTGTGCCAATCAGGGCTAAACCACGACGATGTTACAAGCGCAAAACGCCCCACCCATGGGCGATTTACAATAAAATGCATGGCTCCCATTTCAGGATACATCAACATTGGTTCATGAGGCGCTACATGTTGATTTACAAAATCATTAATCCCGTGAATGTCTTCCGCTTGATCTTTTGGAACAACTAAACCCTTTAATCTGGGAATATCTAAGACAACCGTTTCTTGTCCTTTAAGTGGGCTTTTTCTAAAGAATAAAAATCTTTTATTAATCCGTTCTACACTAAAGATTAATGAAGAAATCACAATGATCGCTAGAAAAACCACAGCAATCTTTTTACGATAGATCATTAACGATTCAACCGCTCGTGCCAACAAATAAAATAGAAGAACTTTCTGAGGCTGTAAGGACATTTCAAAGACGCTTGCCCACAAATTTCGAAAGCCTGTCACATAGACCATAAAACCATACACAGCAACGGCGGCTGCAGCTTGATCTACCCAATCTAATTGTTTCTTACGCCAACGCCATATCAAATACCCAACAAAAATCAAATAACAATATACCGGCGTCATCTGACGAAAGTTTTTATTAATCGGTACAAATAACGCATGCAAAACTTGTCCTATACTAGAAGGAACAGGCTCAGTCTGAGGAAAAGTATGGAGCATTTCACGGGCAACAACAAGCTGGGTATTCATATATTCAAACCATGCACCATTCATGCCAAGGTAATAATTATATGGCAATAAGAACGCAAATAACATGATCCAAAATACCATCAATGCCCGACGATTGGCCCACGCTAAAACCACAGTGATCGCAACCCCTAAACAGACGCCAATCTCGATGCTGGTTAACCCTGCAATGACGGTTAATGCTGTCATTGCGATCAACCATCCGCGATGCTTAGACTTTAAGAATCGAATTAAACACCACACGGCCAATAAACCCCACCCGTAACGCATGCCTCCCCAATACGTGAAAACCACTCTGGGAAATGTTCGAGTGACTAAGACGGGAACAAAAGTATAAAATAACAATCGTGAAGGGATGATTTCACGCGCAATTAAAACACATGCACATAACGTTATGACTGTTCCGACGTAGAAATACGCGCTTAACACTGCCGCATTTGTTCCAAATACTTTCATTAACAAGGCAGGTAAATATAAATCCATTGGGGCGCGTAGATAAAAGAAATCCCGATACGGGATTTGACCATCTAAGATGGCGTTTATGCCGGGTAAATACAAACCAAGCTCAAATAAATTTATACGTTGATGTAAAAAATACGGATGAAATGTTATCAAACACACAATAAAACAGGCTATCCATGCGTCTGTGCGTGTTAGAGGCGTCTTAATTAAGTTTTTTACCATAAACCGCGAATCGTGTGTTGGGGACAGAATAAATTGTGTGCTGCTTAGACAGATCCCTTAAGTAATTAAAAACTTCTTTATGGATAATGTAATCAAAATCATGCCAGACGATTAAGCCGTTTTCGGAAACCATCTTAAAGGCATTTTCCGAATCCTTCTTTACAAATTCATGGGAATGATTTCCGTCGATAAAAACCAAGTCGATCTTCCCATAATACGGACTAAAATCAAACGTGGATGAATCCCCAAACAATTCAACGATCTTATTACACAATGGATGATTTTTATAAAATCGCTTGGCTATATTTGCCTGACTTAACTGCATCACCAACATATCATCATAAGAATTCCCCTTGGCTTGTGCTAAATCATACCCTGGTGGCAAATCTAATGTATATATTTTACAATCAGACGGGCTATTGACCGCCATGTGAAGCGTTGTAAAACCATTATAGGTGCCAATCTCAAAAATTGTTTTTGGTGCATATCCGTCGACTATCGTGGCCAAAAAATGAGTCTCCATTGAACGGGTTACTTGCGCTTCTTGATTAAATAAATTACTTTTGGCAAACAATGTCTTGCTACTTAATTTCTTAAAGAAATCCGTTTCTTCAAAATTCTTCAATCCCCCATGCGATGACTGAAAGAATTCATTTACCGATGAGAAAATTGGAAAAAGAAACTGCTTCATCTTCTTAGGATGAACGATCAAATAAAAGAACAAATTGATCAAAACCCATAAAAGATTAACAATCTTTTCAAAATACCATCCCAGTTTATTCAACATAACTTACGTAACAACTTTCTTATAAACTTCATGTGTTTCTCGTGCAGTTTTCTCAAATGAAAAATCTAAAGCCCTTTTTAAAGCTTTTGATTTATAAGAGGCGCGCAAATCCGAATCTCCTAAAATACGCTGTAACATGCTAGCTATAGTCGATGGATCATTAGGATCAATTAATAATGCCGCATCTTTGGCAATCTCCCCACAACTCGAAAGTGAAGAACTCACCACACATGCCCCTGCGGCAAATGCCTCTATAATCGGAAAACCAAACCCTTCATAAAAAGACGGAAATACAAATGCTGTGCAGGTATTATAAAGGAAATTAAGCTCTTGATCACTGATAAATCCCGTAAAGATCACCTGAGACTCGAGCCCCATCTCTTTAATTTTCGCCGCAACATCGTCACTCTTCCATCCTTGCATCCCAACTACAACCAAAGGCACCTTAGTTTTTGACTCCGCCATAGCATGAACCAATCCTAATAAATTCTTGCGTGGTTCAATAGTGCCAACAAATAATAAAAAGTCACCCTGTATGTTTTTTGTCTTTAAGAAATTCTTTGCCTGAGATAAATCTTTAAGGGCATGAAAAATATCATGATCAACACCATTATGCACAACACAAGAACGTTCTTTTGGAAATTCAAAGAAGCGATGCAGATCACTGCGTGTACTCTCTGAAACGCAAATGATCCGATCAGCACGTGCCACAATCCCCTGCATATACTTTTCGGTTAGATCTATGGTTTCTTGAGTATGACTTTGCGGATATGTCCGATAAATCATATCGTGGATGGTCACCACAACTTTACCGTTGAAGCTTTCTATGTCGGCAGGACTGGGCAAGTGATACAAATCACCCCAAGGCAGAGGCCTTGAAGAATGATGAATGACACGATGAAAATTGGGATAATTAAAACGTGGGAGCTTACGTTTAAAATCAAAACGCTTCTTTTGCGCATAAAGCATGTAATCATTGCTGGCGTCCATCTTGCCTAATTGATCGATCAAATTGTACGTATAGCGTCCAATGCCCGTACGGTTACTTAAAAGAATCGATCGGCAGTTAACAACAATGCGCATGCGCTTTAAACTGAATACCCTTTGCTTTTTAAGAATTTACCAACCACGTCGATCACATGGTCCATCTGTGAAATTTCAATGTCTTGATGGCAGCCGATGTGGGTTCCGTTGTCAGAACAGAATTCTGTTTCTGGGAAATCACCTAACTTATGACCCATGAATGCATAGCTTGGGGTTTGTGTGGGGATGGAATAGAACAAATTACGGGAATCAACACCTTCTTTCTCAAGATAGGTGACAAATTCATCTTTGGTAAATTTCATCCCTGGGCGCACGATCATGGAGAATGCATGAGGGCCTAATTTTTCATGGGCATCTTCTTGAACATAGATAAAATATTTCTCAAATTGCTTAAAGTGCTTGATCAAATATAAGATATTGCGACGACGTTTTTCTAAGATGTCATGAAAAATTTCAATATTACCTAAACCCACCGCAGCTTCAATCTCATTCATCTTGGCAGAGAATCCAATACGCTCAAAACGGAATTTACCGTCGATGCCATGATTACGCAAACTAGCAGCTGCCTTCGCCATTTGTTCATTGTTGGTGATGATCATGCCACCTTCGATCGTTGTAACAATGTGTGCAGCATATAATGAGAAACATGCCATATCACCGATGGCACCAATTTTTTTGCCATTATATTCAGCACCATGTGCTTCGGCGGCATCTTCAATCACATACAATTTATGTTTTTTAGCGATGGCCATGATTTGATCCATCGCCGCAGGTTTTCCCATCAAATGTACGGGCATGATCGCGCGCGTGCGTGGGGTGATCGCGGCTTCTATCTTATCGGGATCAATATTTAGCGTATTGCGATTCACGTCGACAAACACTGGTTTGAAACCTGCTTGCAACACCGCATTGCCTGTTGCCACAAAGGTTAATGCAGGGATGATAATCTCATCACCACGCTTGGCGCCAAAATCATATAAGACCGCACAGGCAATAGCATCAGCATCTGTTCCAGATGATACAGCAATCCCATATTTCACGCCAAAGGTCGCGGCAAATCTTTCTTCAAACTCTTTTACATATTTACCCTTGGTTAACCATTTTTCGGCAATGGCCACATCGATTAACTTCTTGGCTTTTTCAGTGATCGACACTGTTCCAAATGGAACCTTATAATTGGCCTTCTTCGCTTCTTGTCCGTCGGAAATCGCGGTTGCTTTATTAAAATCTGTTTTCATTTAAGCTCCTTCAAGTGTTCTTGGGCCCACGCATAACGTTCTGGGGTGCCGATATCAATAAACTTATTTTGAACTTCAAACCCATAAAATCCTTGTTCTACCAAGTGTGGGAAAAAGTCATATTCAATTGAGAACTTCTCAGGGGTTTTAACCAAATCAAAAACATTGCGGTTAAAACAATACGTACCTGTATTAATCAAAGCAGATTTCACCTCGGGTTGTTTTTCTTTAAAAGCGGTGATCTTGCTTTTACCGTCTACTTCGATCGTACCATAATCCCGCGCATCATCTAAACGTGTAACGGCAATCGTTGCTTGTGCATGATTGTCATCATGAAACATGACAAGCTGATTATAATCGATCACGCAAAAACAGTCACCGTTCATCGCCAGAAATTTGTCTGTTTTAACTAACCCAGATCCCTTCTTAATAGCACCACCGGTACCAAGTGGCGTCTCTTCTCGGGAAAAAACCAACTCTAAATTTTTATGTGCTCCCTGCAAATGACGCTCAACAGCTTCTGCGCCATGGCCTGTGCATAAAATAAAACGGCGGCCACCAAAGGACGCCAAATATTCAATCAAAATAGAAATAAAGGGCTTATCACCAACTTGAACCAACACTTTCTGCTGGCCCCCTGTGACTGACGCTAATCGCTTGCCTAAACCACCGGCTAAAATGACTATATCAACATTAGATAAACGCGACATGATTATTTAACAACGCCTGTATCTGGCTGGAAGAAAATAATTTGACTGCCTAAATTCTCAAACTTGATCGGGACTTCTAATAATTTCTTTAACGCACTACGCACTTTATCTTGTTTATGTGGTTGCACGAAAAGCAGCACAAAGCCACCACCGCCAGCACCTAAAAGTTTACCGCCAATAGCTCCTGCGCGGATGGCTGTGGCGTACATGTCATCGATATTATCCGTTGATATTTTATCTGACAATGTGCGTTTTAATTTCCAACTCTCATCTAACAATTTGCCGAATTTTAAAATGTTTTTACCATTTAAGATCTCAAGCGCTTCGCCTGCCATTTCATACATACGGCCAAGCTCTTGTTTTTTATTTGGAATGTTCTTAATTTGATGTTGTGCGATTTGAGACGCTGTTCTCGAAAATCCGGTAAAGAACAACATCAGATGATCTTGCAATAAATTTAATTTCTCAATGGGCAACGTCACCGGTTGAACGCGCAAATGATTCTGCCCACCAAACTCAATGTAATTAAAACCACCGTATGCCGCCAACATTTGATCTTGGCATCCGACATTTTCTTTAATCATATCTTGTTCAATGTGAATCGCTTCTTTGGCCAATTGTTCTTTGGTTGTCATGCGACCTTTAAGCGCATAGAGCGAATTTAACAATCCGACGGTAAATGACGAACTGGAGCCTAAACCGGTACGCGCTGGTAAATCCCCATCATGATGAATTTCAACGCCTTCTTTAATTTTAAGGTAACGTAAGACTTCGCGAACAGAAGGGTGATCAATGTCATTGATGCCGTGCACATGTTCCATCTTGGAATAGATGATGCGGCTCTTATGTTCAAAGAATGGTGGCAAATAACGGCAGCTGATATAACAATACTTATCAATGGTGGTGGCCAAGACAGCGCCTTTATGTTCATTAAACCAACCATTGTAATCAGTTCCGCCGCCAAAGAAAGACATGCGAAACGGTGTGCGTGAAATAATCATAAGATATAATTAAACAGTAGAGGTTTCCAAAATCTTGCGTTTTAATTTAATTTGCGTCGACTTCAATGTTTCATCGACAGCAATTTGACCGAACTTTGTCTTTAATAAATCTAAGAATTTAGGATTCGTGTGATACTTCATCCATGCTTCATCACGGAATGCCAAAACTTGGTTTGCACTTAAATATTTTGTCGGCAAAGGTTGGCATTCATAGGAATGCTGTGAAAACCCTGCATAACTCGACGGGAGTTTCCAACCTTCTTTCTTGGCAATCCCATACAAAGGGCTACCTGGATAAGCCATGGCTGAATAAAAATTAGCTTCTTCGGTATTCATTTCAATCGCCAAATCAAGCGTCATCTTCATGCTGTCAATATCATCTTCAGGAAGACCAAAGATATAATTACCAATGACATTGATGCCATGATCGCGAATTTTCTTAACGACGGCATGAATATCCACATCATCAAATCGACCCTTGGTCACATCTTTACGCACACGGGTATTGCCGCTTTCAATCCCTAAAGCCAACCAATTAACCCCTGCCTTCTTTAATGTGGCTAAATATTGGTCTTTAACGGTATCGACACGTGAATAACACCAGATATTAAATTTATAACCGCGCTCAATGATCATTTCGCAAATGCGCATGAAGTGATCCGCACGTAAAACGAAAAGCTCGTCGGCAATTTTAATATTCGTAATGCCCTGAGAAGCAAAGAAATCAAATTCTTTAATGATATGCTCTGGATCCCAATAACGGAAAACTGCCGAACCGTCGGAGAATTCATTCTCTTGACGATTGATGATATTAATCATACAGAAAGAACATTTCATCGGGCAACCAAGCGACGTGTATAACGCGGCAAACGGTTGACGCTGTGAATTATTCGGATACGAATGCCACAATGCGGTGCGATAATTCTTTATCGGTAATAAATCCCAAGCAATGCCTGGCATTTCACGCGGCAAATCTGCTTTTGCGACAATGGGCGATGGTTTATTTAAAACAATTTGACCATCTTTTCTCCAACCTAACCCATCGACTAAATCCAACTTATCTTTCAAATTGGTTTTAAGTAAATTTGATAACGTGTAAACCCCTTCGTTTTGACAAACGAAATCAATGGCAGGATGATTTTCTAATACTTCACGCGATAATGCTGATATATGACCACCGACAAATGCAATTTTAATCGATGACGCATTAGCTTTAACCAATTCAGCTAAACCAATCGCGCCGGCCATATTTTGAGAACTGGCTGATGGTTGTTGACCGTAAACAACAAAACAAACAACCTTAGGGTTAGCTTCTTTGATCTTACTGGCAGCTTGCTCATCGCTTAAATGCAAGGCTTCCGCATCTAAAATATCGACGGAGAAACCTTTAACACGGCAATGACTGGCCAACATGCCCGCCCAAATAGGAGGCTCTATCGCCGAATAATCTTTCGCTAAATCTTGGTAGATTTTGCGTGAAGCGTTGGGATGAACAAAGAGGATATCGAGTTGGCTCATATTTAGATATTCGCGTACTGGTTGCGTTTAATGACTTGGTAGCCTTTGATGAGTTCAGCGATGCCAGCTTGCAAGCTTACACTTGTTCTAAAGCCTGTTTTTTCAATCTTTTCATTGCTGACAATGTAATCGCGCTTATCTGGATCTTCGCCGATGGTTGCTTCCACAAAATAAAAATCAGGAACTAACTTTTTAATCTCTTGGCACAACTGCAATTTTGTTAAATTTGCATCACTAAGTCCAACATTATAGGGTTGCTTTTTCATCTTGTCAAAATTATTCAACCCATGAACGAAAGCGCGGGAAATATCGCGCACGTGAATGTAGTTACGGTTAAAATGCGCTTCAAATAAAACCACAAAACGATCATACACCGCACGATAGGTAAAATCATTAACCAACAAATCTAATCGCATGCGAGGTGAAACGCCAAACGCAGTGGCTAAACGCAACGTGATGCCGCCTGCATCTAAGATAGCATTTTCAGCGTCCACTTTAAGTTTTCCGTACAAAGAAATTGGACGCAATGGTGTCTCCTCGGTGCAATGCTTGCCCTTTTCACCCACCCCATAACCGCTATTGGTGGTTGGGAAAATCATCATTTGCTCTTTAGACTTCAAATCAATGATCATGTTAATGGAATCTAACAAGATGGTCGTCGCACCCACAGGATCTTTGGCACATAATGGCGCGCCGGTTAAACAAGCCAGTGGAAAGATCGCATCAACGCTCTTCATCAGTTTAGTGATTAAGACTTTATCGCGCGTATCCCCACGAATGATCGTCAATTTTGGATGATGGCAGCAATCAAGCAGCGAAGATTGATTGTACATAAAGTTATCTAAGGCAATGACCTCGTGCCCTTCGTTTAACAAAATTGGCGTTAAAACCGACCCAATATACCCTGCCGCACCCGTAACTAAAATTTTCATATACTACCCTTTCTATACCATTGAATTGTTTGGCTAATACCTTGCTCTAAATTGATTTTGGGCGACCATCCCAAATTCTTTATACGCTCATTATCCATCAATTTACGTAAAGTTCCGTCAGGCTTTGTTGTATCAAAAACAATCTTACCTTTAAACCCAGCGATTTGTGCGATCATTTTTGCTAAATCTTTGATGCTAATATCGTCCCCGCTGCCCATGTTGATTAATTGAGCATCGTTATATTTATTCATGAGCAATATACAGGCATCGACAAAATCATCGACATATAAAAACTCACGGCGGGCTTTGCCTGTGCCCCAAACTTCGACGGTTGGGCTATTTTTCTCAACAGCTTGAGTAAACTTTGCCATCAACGAGCCCATGACATGCGCATTAGCTAAATCATCGTCACTACCTGGGCCATAAAGCGTTGCAGGAACTGCAACAATGGCATTAAATCCATATTGAGCACGATACGCTTGCGCCATTATGGTGCCAGCAATTTTAGCGACGGAATAAGGAGCGCTGCTTGATTCAAGCGATCCCGTTAACAAGGATTCTTCTTTAATCGGCTGTTTAGCCAAGGCAGGATACGCGCAAGAACCTGTGAAATATAATAATTTCTTAACCTTATGAGTATAGGCCGCATGCATGACATGACTTTGGGCCATGCAATTTTCATAGATGAATTCGGCAGGCATCTTTAGATTTGCACCAATTCCGCCGGAACGGATCGAACCTAAAAATACATATTCTGGTTGCTCGGCTTTAAAGAACTTTGCAACCTTGGACGCATCTAAGACATCTATTTTATTAAAGTTGTTAGAATACACATGATCAAACCCACGCGAACGTAAACCTGATACCAAAGAATTTTCGATGGCTTCCTTATGTCCGACGATAAAAATGCGTGAATTTTTCTGCATGCAATTACTGGCTGGTTTTCATACCTTTGGCATAATACTCTTCGTTATAGTAGTTGCCGTGTTCAATGATGAGCGTCGACTTTCCGTCGGTGCGCGTTAATGCTTTCTGATATGCTGGGAAAATTTGATCCGCTGTATCAAGTTCAATGACTTCGATCCAATGAAATAATGCACGAAATGCTTGTGCGTAATTCCCAATATGTTGATGCCCTGGGTGCACTGGCGCATCAGGACCTGTTGCCACTCTAATGATAACTTTAATCGGCCATTTACCTTCGCTGACATCTGGCATCTTATCAATCATATTAGCCATATCCGCCGCCGCTAACATCAAAAAGTTTTGTCTAGGATAAACCGAAACAGGTATATATCCTGCCAATGCCATCCCTAAGGTAAACTGCATTTGAAAGCTTTCATTGATGGGCATTTCAAGCGTGCGGTCTTTAGGGCAATCCCTCAAGGTTTGAAACATGAATGTGCCAGGCCCTGCAACGGTTTGACCAACAAACTGCACCTTATCTTGAGTGGCAAGCCACTCCATGGTGCGTTTTAATTCATCAAAATATTTGAGTTGTGTGGATGTTTCCATAATTAGAACTTAATGAGCTTACCCAAACCTGAATGTGGATAGCCGTTGGTGTATTTGAAATATATGATCTTCTTTTCGTATTTTGTCCCCTTAAACCAAGGATCAGGTGAGCCCCATGTTTCGCGGGTATTGGTCATGACGGACACACCATTATCTCCGACGATAAAGACCGCTGGTAAATCAAAATTACAAGCATATTTAACCGCTTCATGGAAAATGCCTGTTTCAGCTGACATATCACCACAAAAAAGAAAAGCCCGACCTTTTTTACCTTGATTCTTAAGCGACCATGCGACCCCTGTAGCCGTACCCATTAAGGAACCGACAATACCTGAGCATAAAACTTTCTTTTCAGGGAAACATAAAGAAATGCTGCGACCTCTAAGAATCGCATCTTTGACATCTTTGGCAGGAACACCTTTAAGTAACGCTAATTCATGCGAATCCCAGAATCCAAAAATATAATCATCATCATTGATATCATAATCTTTGAATATTTGAATTAACGCATCTTCACGGCCAGAACGCAAATGCACAGGTGCACGGATAACGCCTGTTGCAAAAACGTCAGCAATATCTTTTTCAAAAGCAATGATTTCTTCTTTAGTTAACATAAACGTTGGTTAGTATAACAAAGTCACTATTTTGGTCAAGCCAAAATAGGCAATATTAGTCTCCTTAAGAATAATCCAATACTCCCCCACATAGTGATAAACCATAACGGCAAGCCTATGACATGAACTCCTGGGTATCCCCAAATCCCAAAACCAACCCCGACATATTCAATAACAGCGCCCATCAAAACAAAATATCCTACATAGATTAAATCATATCGCTCATGAAAGAAAATTAGACTTAAACCCATTAAAGCAAAGGTCACATACGTCAATAATGATTGATCTGCAATGCATGAAAAACTTAATGCAAACCCCACGGCAAACATCCCAGCTACTATTTTATTGGTTTTAGGTTGTGGCCCACCCAATAATCGCAATCCATGTAATACATAAAAACCATACATCAAACATTCCCATACAGGAATACCAAGAAAGTCTGGGTTTTTAAAATAAAACACACCTTGTTTCACCGCCATGACATCTAAGACAGAGAATACTGAACAAACACTAAAAAATAAGATGATCTCCTGAAAGACTAGCGGATTAAATGTGATCAGCCACAGAACACAAAAAGCGACCGCTTTAACATAATTCCCAGGAACCACAACCAAAATGGCGATGGTTAGTATCAGTTGGGTTATGTATTTTAACTGTTGAGAGTTCAATTGGCAGAATAGCGACGAGGCGCAATGATCCCTTGAGGGTCAATCGCATCTTTAATTGTTTTTTGCATCGCCCAAAATGTTTTATCCACGTTAACCAAATCCCCCATCATGTCAATATTGGCACGATATGGAAAGAACCCAAGTTTACGACCCTCTTCTAAAAGCTCAGCAAAACACGCCTTGGCTTGAGCGACTTCCGTTGGATTTTGTGGATTAAATAAAATCGGCACCGTGCTATCAAAACATCGGTCTGATAACGTCGTCAAGGTAATGAGCGGCTCTATGCGATGCTTCACGCAAACTTGATTCACAAAATCAACATACGTACGCACGGTTTCTGGCTTCATGGGCACTAAGGGTGCATACCATATCAAACCACAACCATCTCGTGCGGGATTAAGTTCTGAAGTATCAGGCAATCCCAACGGCATCTTGCGATAACACAACGGCAAGGCGATTTGATTGGGCCTTCCCTCTAAGATATCAAAAGATAATTTCATTTTTTGAATACGGTTTAATGATGTCTTTGTCCATTGCGCTGGTAAACATGATAAAATCTTCTCTAGGAAATTTAATTGTCCTCGAGAAAGAAAAATCAATCGCTTGGTGTGTGGATAAACTTTATTGCGCAACACCCGCTTGGCAACATCCACCATTTCTTTCTTACCATAAAATGATCCCAAACATGTCCATGGTGCAAAATCCATATCTGTTGCCATCTTCTTTAGGATGTTGACATAATTAGCTGGGTCTTTATCAATTTCTTCAAACGGATAATATGCGCTCATCGATAAAAGGCGCAAAGAATTCATAATATTGATAGATCCCGTCACCCCGCCAATCTCGCGCAATGTCTCACGCACCAAAGCCACGGCTTTCTCAAGGTTCTTTTCATCACGCATCTCAAAGATAAATGCCCCGACCGACTCCGGACGCGCAGCTAATTGAATGGTGATCTTGGTGACTATGCCAAAGTTACTTTGGGTAAATAATCCATCTAAATAAGGGCCAATGCCCCACTTAAATATCTGGTCAACATTAATGCAGTCTTGTTCATAGATGGCTGAATGATAGATGCTCCCATCGGGAAGCACGGCCTCTAAACTCATGAGCGATAAGAAATGATCTGAAATAGGCGTTAATCCATAGCCGCGTTCTAAGGCATTCCCTAAAATACTTGCATGAGGACCAGCACCTGTGACGGGCGTTAAATATGCATCATCATGTTCTTTAAGGAACTTAGACAACAATTCTTGCGTTACCCCAGGCTCAACGGAAACAGTACCGAGATCCGCATCAAACTCTACGATGCGATCCATCCCTGAAAGATCTAAGATAACACAGCCATTGGTCACTGGGTTGGCTGAACCATATCCCCAATTATTCCCCTTGCTTATTGGATACAGCGGCACTTGATATGTCGATGCCACTTTAACGATGGCCACAATCTCGTCAGTTGTCTTTGCTTGTAACGTACAGAAAATTTGGCGCGGCGCACATGCGGTTGTATCTTGAGTGTATTTAACCAAAGCCTCTTGATTCATTAAGACGCGAGCATCACCTAAAATTTTTTGCCAGCTAACAATCGCTTGATTAATCTGTGTCATGTCGGTCATTGGACAATCCTTCTCCACATCGAAAAGAAGTCGTAGAATTTAATGATAAACCAATTGATAAAAAACCATGCATAAACAAACAAGAAACCTAATGGAAAAACTGCGTGGCCATAATCAGGCAAGAAATCAATGACACTTAAATAACAAATCACATACCCCAATAACATGAGCCGTATTTTATTTCGCTCAACACGATCTTGCGCTCTACCTAAATGCACAACCAAATTAACAAGTGCCATCAAACCAAAAATACCAAAGTATACTAAGAATATTGGATGCAATACCCCTGCATTAAACCAGAAACCCCAAGGATATACACGCGCCTGATCAACCAACAAGTTTGTTGCTAACAACGGGATAAAAAGAACTGCTCCGACGTAATATCCCATCTTAATAAACTTACGTTGTGCCTCTATCTGAAGAAAACTAACCACCAATTGATAGGAAGCCACGGATAAAAAAACGCAACCGATGTACGCAATGCGCGAAAAGAATGTTGCCGCAACCACGTCATGTGCCGTTAGCACAAAAAAACTACCCATCTGCCAAACAAATCCACAGAACACCTGAACCAAAAAAGCATCTCGGGTCAATGACTTCTCATGCCTGCCTAAAACAAAGGCTGCCATCACCAAACAAAGGCATGAACAAAACAAATACCCTAATGCTAAACCACTCATAATATTTCCTTAAAATAATTCATCGTGCGTTGAATGCCGTCTTCAAGTGGAACCTTAGGTTCCCACTTTAATGCCTTACGTGCCAAGGTGATATCTGGTTTGCGTTGCTTTGGATCATCTTTTGGTAAAGGCTCAAAAACAATTTTGGCTTTGGGGTTATAAAACTTACGGATCAATTGCGCAAATTCCATGATGGTGAATTCTCGCGGATTTCCACAATTCACAGGGCCCGCTTCTTTAGATAATAATAACTTGGTTATCCCGTCGACCAAATCATCTACATAACAAAATGATCGAGTTTGTTTGCCGGTACCGTAAACGGTCAATGGCTTATTACTTAAGATCTGATCAATAAAATTAGGCACCACACGTCCATCTTTAATTTGCATGCGTGGACCATAAGTATTAAAGATACGTACAATCTTGGTATTAACCTTATAGCAACGGTTATAGACCATGGTAATGGCCTCAGCGTAACGTTTGGCTTCGTCGTACATGCTGCGCGGTCCATTGGGATTCACATTACCCCAATACGATTCTTTTTGTGGATGTTCGAGTGGATCACCATAAACTTCTGAGGTTGAGGCTAAAAGGAATGTTGCTTTCTTTAATTTCGCAAGCTCTAAACAATTTTGTGTGCCTTGAGCACCAACCATCATCGTCGCTAATTGATGCTTCACATAATCAACGGGAGATGCGGGGGAAGCAAAATGTAAAATGTAATGCACGGGGCCTGAAATCTTTAGCGCTTTGGAAACATCTTGATTGATAAATTTAAAATCTTTGTTTTTCGCTAAATGTGCAACGTTGCGACGATTGCCTGTGATCAAATTATCAACGGCAATGACTTTAAAACCATGATTAATAAACCAGTCACACAAATGACTTCCTACAAAACCTGCACCACCGGTAACCACCACTGTTTTTTTCATAGCTTAATAATCTTTCTGTCTTTAATATGATGATAAATATTTTTTACATCAAAAATTAATTTGGCATGGGTCTGGACAAAGCCATAATCTATTTTTGTATGATCGACCGCAACAACCACCACGTCATATCGCTTGATCGCCGCTGCGGTTAATTCAATGCCCTGCATATCTAAACCATCCACTTTTAAATATGGGATCATCGGATCATGAAAATCAACCGTGGTGCGACGACGCAACACATCAATCAACTTGATCGACGGTGATTTGCGCAAATCTTTAACATCTTTCTTATAGGTAACACCTAAAATCAAGATCTTAGCCTTCTCAAGTGGCTTCTTTAACATTTCTTCGATGCGATGCACGGCATATAACGGCATGTGCGCATTAACATCAGCTGCTAACTTAATGAATTTGGAATTAAACCCATAACGTTTGGCCTTCCAATATAAATACAATGGATCCTCTGGAATGCAATGACCACCAACACCTAAGCCTGGATAAAATGGCATAAAGCCAAATGGCTTGGTCTTGGCCGCATCAATGACTTCCCACACATCAATGCCCAACTTATGGCACGTCTGAGCAATCTCATTGATCCAACCGATATTGACAATGCGAAATGAATTCTCTAACAACTTGGTCATCTCCGCAGCTTTGGGCGATGCAACGATGTGCACATGTTTGATAATCGATCGATATAACATGGCGGTTAATTTTGTACAGTCTGGCGTTAAACCACCAACGACTTTAGGGATGGACGTCACATCAAAATGTTTGTTGCCTGGATCAATGCGCTCTGGCGAAAATGCTAAAAAGAAATCTTTGCCGGCTTTAAGCCCACTCTTCTCAAGCTCTGGTTTGATCAATTCTTCCGTCGTGCCTGGATAAGTCGTGCTCTCTAAAACTACCAACGCGCCTTTCTTTAAATACTTGGCGGTGGTTCTGACTGCACTTAAAATAAATGAAACATCCGGCGTGTACTTCCGTTTAATCGGCGTTGGTACGCAGATTAGAATCACATCAGCGGTTTTCAAAATGCTAACATCCGTTGTTGGTGTAAAGCGATGATTATGCAATACGGCATGGATTTGAGGGGCGTGTATGTCGGTGATATAACTCTTGCCCGTCTTTAATGCATCCACCCGATGCTCATTGGTATCAACACCAAACGTCTTAAAACCTTTACGTGCAAAAGACAGCGCCAACGGCAGGCCAACATACCCTAGGCCAATGACCGCCACCACAGCCTGGTGTCCTGCAATCTTTTTTTCAAAAGCACGCACGGGCATATTATTTTCCCCTACCAATGCCAAAATATTCAAAACCTGATTCTTCTAAAACTTTAGGATCTAAGAAATTTCTTCCGTCGAAGATAACTGGCTGACGCATGGCCACTTGTACCTGACGGAAATTGATATCACGAAATTCAGCCCATTCGGTTAAAAGGATCAAGCAATCACAATCCTCGGCAGCCTCATAAGCGTCTTCACAAATTTTTACACCCTTTAAGTCTTTGCGTGCATTCTCGCCTGCTTTTGGATCATAGGCCTTGATCTTTGCGCCTTCGGCTTGCAGCATGCGGATGATTTCAATGGCTGCGGAATTACGAATATCATCGGTGTTGGGTTTAAACGCAATGCCCCACACGCCAATTGTCTTATCCTTGATATTCCACAATTTCTCCTCGATAAAACGCACAAACAAGCGGCGTTGTTCATCATTGATCAAACGCACGCTTTTGAGTAATGAGAAATCATAACCACTCTTTTCACTCAAACGGATGAAGGCATCGACGTCTTTTGGAAAGCAGCTGCCACCATAACCAATACCTGCATCTAAAAATTGACGGCCAATGCGCTTGTCTAAACCCATGCCTTCGGACACCATCAAGACATCTGCGCCGACGCGGTCACACACTTGAGCCACGGCATTGATAAAAGAAATCTTGGTTGCCAGAAATGAATTAGACGCATGCTTAATCATTTCAGCGGACGCGGTATTGGTGACTAAAATTTTTGTCTTAAGCGGCTTATAAATCTCACGCAATAAGCCTTCGGCTTTCTTAGACTCGACCCCCAAAACCACACGATCAGGGTTCATGAAATCACTAACCGCACTACCTTCTTTTAGAAATTCTGGATTAGAAGCCACATCAAAATCTAGCAAGATCTTATGTCCTTTTTTGAACTTTTGCGGCAAGTTTAATTGAATGGTGCGTCTAATCTTATTTCCTGTCTCAGCAGGAACAGTTGATTTCTCGACGATCAATTTATAGGAATCCATGCTGCGGGCAATTTCACGTGCGACATTTTCAATGTACGTTAAATCCGCATCACCATTAGGTTTCGACGGAGTTGGCACGGCTAAAAAGATCACGGTTGATTTAGCTGTGGCATCTTTGATAGAACCGGTGAAGGATAAACGTTTTTTCTTCACACATTCTTTCATGAGCTCTTGTAAGCCTGGCTCATAAATGGGGATCTCGCCTTTTTTTAACTTCTTGATCTTCTCAGGATTATTATCAACACTGATAACATGATGGCCGATATGCGCCAAACAAACACCTGTCACTAAACCCACATATCCTGAACCAATGATTGCAATATTCATACCCTGATGCGCTCCTATTCTACCTAATGTTTATTATAAATCCGTCGATGATTGCGAACCCGCTTTGCGTTGATGGAATGTTGAACTAAACAAATCCAAAGGCTGATCGGGGAAAGCCTTTAACTTAAATGTTAATAAGAATTCAATGCCGTTGCCACGGGTCTGACCATAAATCATATTCATTTCCCACTCATGCAAATCACGGGTAACCATAAAATTCTCTTCCTTCAACGTTCCCTTACCAAGATCAAAACGATCATAAACCTTAAATCGCCACTTTGGATTAATGATATACGCAAACTGTGTGATCAGTTGATGATCTTGGCCACGGGCAAAACGTTCGCCAATATTAAACCCATACTTTCCACTCTTTGTGATGTAAAAATCTAAATTGCCTTCGGAGATACGGTTATGTTTATGATCGATCGTTGTATCACTTACAAATCGTAACCAGTCTGTCGGCGTGATCTCAAGTAAATTTTTCACAGGACTTAGTTGGCCCGGTCTACCTGTTTGTTTAATCAAATAATCCACCGTCGCTAAATCACGCACCAAATCAACAATCTTACCCTTACGTTTTGTTTGCAACTTATTTTCAAGCGAGAATGTGATGCGGTGATCTTGGGATAGGCCGTCGATCGCTGCATCAAACTGATTTAAACGTGATGCAGCAAATGTTGGTGTATGTTGATAGCGATAGGCAACACTTGGCGCAATGATATGGCGCAAGCGTGTGATGTCACTTCCAAACAAACCACGGTCAAGTTCCATGACTTTCATAAAACGCGTTGAGAAATCCGCTCCAGTCTTAAACATTTGACGGGTAACATTCGTTGGCCTGCGGTCATCGATGGTGCGACTATAATATGTTGTCTGACCACCCACCATGGGCGTAAATTGCACAAAACCTAAATGGGTTGGATAAG
Organism: uncultured Planctomycetales bacterium; assembly: GCA_964572155.1. Taxonomy (GTDB): domain Bacteria; phylum Omnitrophota; class Gorgyraeia; order Zapsychrales; family Fredricksoniimonadaceae; genus JACQQW01. The sequence continues at coordinate 206,546 of CAZNDZ010000003.1, forward strand.
AGACTTCGTTGTTAGAATCAAACCGCATTGTTTTTCGACGATCTTCTGTTGGAGACGCTTGACGATTGACTAAATTTGAAAACGTATCATTGGTCTTTAAATAGAAACCACTACTCCCAATCGGTTGGCCTGCTAAAGAATATGTAATTTCCGGCGTGCGGTCTATGGCTTGGATAAAACGATTCACCCGATGATCAACCCGAATGCTTAAGCTACCTGCTGGTAAAGCACGGTTGATATAGAAAAATGTTTGTGGATTAGCTTCTTTTCGATATTCTCTTAAGAAATATCGTTGCAACAACACACTGTCACTAAGCCTATAATACTGAAACACAGCCTGCGTCTTTTCATCCATATCCCAACGATGACGCCATTCCAACTTGTAACGTTCATTCTGAACCGTCGGCGCTGTCTTAGCTTGCCAAGGATGTTTGGCCGCAATCTGGCGCTCATTGATAAAATAATAACGCACAATACCAGCACCCATCGACGGTGTATTATAGGAACTATCTGCCCCAAGACCAAAACCCATCCGCTCATAACCATCGACACGGATCGACGTCTTAAAATTATCGTTTACTTTAATGCGCGAGCGCGTCAACAAATACATCCCAAGATCTTTTTTATACCCTGGGGTAAAAGTAAACCACGGTTTATCTTTTAGATCTTGGGTGAACTTAGCAAAATACATGATCGGCACAGGACCCAAGAACATGGTAACCCCACGAGCAATTGCCTTATCTCCAGGGTAAACATCCAACTTGCGTGTTTTCATGCGATAATGAGGATGATCAAGGTCACAGGTGGTCAAGAAACCATCTTTCATCAAAATATGACCGTCGGCATCTTTGATGATTTGTTGTCCTTTGATTTGAAATGGCTCATTAAATAACCTCACATTATCAAAGGTGCCCGCCGTAGTGCTAAAATTATATGACGCCTGATCTGCATCAACTTGAAATTCAGGTGTATCTATATATACATTGCCAGTAGCTTGTGCAATCTTTGTCTCTCGATTAATCTTTGCACCGTCTGCTTTTAGCATAGTATCGCCAGATTTGACAACAACATTGCCACTAGCTTTAGCCACATTCTGATCTTTTAAATATTCAACTTGATCCGCCTGCATCTCTACAGGTCCAGTTGGCTTCTTAAGATCTAGCGATATCTTCTTTTCTTTTATATCATCGATTGTTCGCCCAGAATTAACATCTGTAACATCCCATTGAGCAAAAGCCGGCAGTGGCAGGCATAATAATGCGGATATGATTACGTATTTATAGATCTTTTGCATGATTGACTAAAACCTGCGCTCCAATAATTCCTGCGTCATTTCCAAATTTTGCTTTAAGTATTTTGACATGCTTTCGGTGTGTCAACATGGCCCGTGAATCAATGACATCTTGCGCTGTCTTAAATAAAAATTGATGATTATTAGAAACGCCCCCACCAATGACAATCACACTGGGATTCAGCAAATTAACAATACCTGTTAAACCATTACCTAAATGCGTGGCTGTTTCTTTCCAAAACTTTAAAGCTTTGGCGTTGCCCTTCATAGCCAATGCATGCATTTCTTCAAGGGTTACGCTTTTACCCATCACAGCGGTGGCTTTATTAACAAGACGTTGATTTCCTATATAACTTTCTAAACATCCATACCCTCCACAATTACATTGTGGACCCGTCTCGTTGAGCGGCAAATGCCCCAACTCTCCCGCCGCATTATGTGCCCCACGATATAACTTATTACCAAGAACTAACCCACTACCAACCCCAGTTCCTAAAGTTAAACACACCAAATCCCTATATCCCCGACCAGCACCTTTTTGCCATTCTGCCAGCGTGATTAATTTGACATCATTATCAATGAACACCGGCAACTTAAGACGCACTTCTAATAATTTCTTCAGAGGAACATTCTTCCAGCCTGGGATATTTGGTAAAAAGCGCACGATACCTGCTTTAAAATCAATCGGCCCAGGTAAACCAATGCCAACACCATTAATCTGCTTTTTGGTTAACCCTGCTTCTTCAATGATCTGCAGGATGTGAAGACCTAAAGTATCAATTAATTTCAACTTCGTAGACGCAAAAGCTTTTGTGGCAAAATGATTTCGGGCAATTACTTTTCCTGCCGCGTTAAGCAAACCAATCTTAATATTGGTGCCCCCAACATCAACGCCAATAGTATATATACTCATATAAACCTTATTTTAATTATATAGATTGAACGGGGTTATTTTACTGTATTTAGCTGCGGGATTCAACAAAGAATGATTATTTAGCTGCTAAACGCTTGCTCTTGGTAAATTCGAGCAATTCTTTGACCATGCTATGCATGCGGGTGGCGGCTTTACGTATTCCTTGAAGACTTTCTAAATTCTTGGCATCTAAAGTAGGGCCGGCGTGTTGCTCAATGTAAGAACAATAGGCAATCATCATGGTTAAGGGGTTTAAAATATCATGACCCATGACATTGATGAATTTATCGAGTTCATCATTCATTGTTTTTAAATCAGTATTCTGCTTTTCAATGCGCACCTTGTATTCTTCAAGCTTTCGGCTCATTTCATTGAATGTTTTAGCTAAGTTTGCGACCTCATCATTGGATGTGGCCATGACTTGAACGTTAAAATTACCCTCCCCAACCGATTCAACCGCCCTGCTTAGTTGCTTGATGGGTCGAACAATTGAGGAAACAATCCAAAATGCCAAAACAAAAGCTAACAAGAACACACCAACTAATAAATATACAAACTTCTGAAATGCGAACTTTTCCCATTGCTTCGCCTGATCCAGCGACGACATTAACGACTCTTGAACCGTCTTTAATAATTTAGCCACATCTTTGGTGAGCTTATTTTCATCATTCTGAAACCTTTCTAAATCTTCGATCGATAACTTAAACCCACCTGCCTCGACTTCTTGTAAAAATTTCATAATGCTCGCATCATAATCAGCGCGTACGGCCTCTAAACGTGTCATCCCTTCGCGAATTTCTAACATGGCAGGCTTTTGCTCATCAACGATATTAAAATTTGATGCCCCAAGCGACAAGGCCTTGGCTTTTTGTGCACACGTTGCTGCTTCTTTGGCGTATTGTTCATACGTTGTGCGAATTCCTTTGAGTTGATCTTGCAGGTAACTACTACGGGCAAACGTGGTTTTCTCAAAGCCCAACTCTTCCGAGATGCTAATCAGCTGTTGTAATAGGACATTCTTTTGTAATTGAATTTGATAGACACTGTTAACGCCACGCATCAAGGCCACATCAAACGTGACCATGGCAGAATATTCCGCACGTATGGCACGCATTTGATTTAAACCACTCCACGCAGCAAATGACAACGCGCCAAGCAGTAAAACAATTAACAATATAATTTTGTTTGAGATTCTCATGATGACTTATTATATGCGCCAAACGTGATAATACAATTACGACCTGCAGATTTTGCACGATACAAAGCCCAGTCGGCTTTATCGATTAATTCTTCAGCAGTCTTTCCGTCGGAGGGATATGCAGATATACCAATGCTAATCGTGATGCGTAGCGTCGCATCATAGGCTCGTATCTTTTTACCTTCAACGGTTTTGCGAATACGTTCAGCAACCAAGGCTGCACCTTGCGCATCCGTATCAGGTAAAACCACACAGAATTCTTCACCACCATAACGACCAACAATATCAATCTCACGAACACTTTCTTTAAGCACTAAAGCAATTTGACGTAACACCTCATCACCTGTCAAATGTCCGTACTGATCATTGACCTTCTTGAAATAATCCGCATCAACCAATAAAAATGCCACCTTGGTCTTACGTAAATGGGAACGTTTGATTTCTTCTTCAAAACGTTCTAAGAAATATCGTCGGGTGTAAGCCCCTGTTAAGGCATCGGTGATGGCCAAGGTTTCAACTTCTGTGTATAACTTGATGCGCAAATATGCCAACGCAAATTGGTGTGCCAAGATTTCAAACTTAGGTTTATCCTTCTCAGAAACACCCTTATAAATCAAATACCCTAAATTCTTTTCTTTGCTTTTTAATGCAAAGACAGCAAAACCTGCTGGAATTTCGTCGGACTGTGGTTCGTGATCAACCATGCGGCAATCGTCGATGCTTAGATTTTCTTTCAACTTGCGTTTAAAGATTTCAAACGCCTCATCTTCTTTAAAATGGCGTGTGATTTCTTTGGTCATCTCATAAAGAGTAAAAATCTGCGCAGCCTCACGCTCCAATTTATTTTTCTCTGCTAATATTTTCGTCTTTTGCTCGATGATTTTTTGATAGGAGTCCTTGGAACGTAAAACATCCTCATCGGCTTTTTGTTCTAGTTGCATGACCACCATTTGAGCTAAATAGAACACCACGCCAATAAATACGATTGCCAATATTATGCATAAGTAGAGCATCATGCTTCACACACCCTGTTGCGGCCAGCTTCCTTGGCCTTATAAAGCGCTTCGTCGGCCTTCACAATCAATTCTTCCTTAAGTTGCGCATCCGTTGGAAACGCCGCCACACCAATCGAGGCCGTCACATGTGTTTTCTGACGACGTAAGACAATCTCACGGCCACTAATTTTCTTTAATATGGCATTTGCAGATGCGACAGCCTTTTCTTTGGAGCAATCTGGCAATAATACACAAAATTCTTCACCACCATAACGACACACGAGATCTCCAGGCTCATTAAAATGTTCTGCGATCATCCCTGCGACGGTGCGCAACACAATATCCCCAGCGATATGCCCATAGTTATCGTTATATTTCTTAAAATAATCCAAGTCAATCATCAAAAAACACAATTCTTTATGCTTTAACACACCGCGATTTACCTCTTGCGTTAAACGCTCCAACATGTAGCGACGCAGATACAAACCTGTCAGGCCATCTCTAATCGCTAAGTCCTCAATCTTTTGATATAACTGTGCATTTTCGATGGCTACGCTTGTGATGTCGGCGATGGTTCGCAAGAATCTTAAATCATCGGTTGCAAAATGATGGGCGCTGGGGCTATCGATGCGCAAGATTCCCAAGATTTTATCACCAATGACTAAGGGCGCGCTAATCAATGACCTTACCTTACGCCCATCTTCATTCATGATCTTCTCGACATCAAAACGAAAATCAACATTGGCATCTTCAACCAACAATGGGTTAAGTGTCTTAACCACCCATTGATCAAAAATATCCCCACGCTTGGCTTTTAAATTCACCTGCATTTGGCCTTTTTGAGACGAGGATATGCCAAGCTCACCCGTGCTCGAATGAAATAAATAGAGAATGACCGTGATGTCTTTATGGCCAAAAAGTTTATTTACTTCGGCACACAACGTCGCTGAGGTTTCTTCAATACCTAATGACATGCTCAAACTCTCGGTTAAATCTTTGAGCTTGCCGTAATTGATAATTTTATTTTTGATGATGGTGATCGTCTTCCACTCTTGATCAATTTCTGCTTTGAGCAAGTTGGCACGTTCGAAGTAATCTTCTTTTTGAAGGACAATGACGTTTTGTTTGCGTTGCAGGCGTCGATGAAATGCAATGAGCAAACCAATGTTGATCAACAATGCGGAGGTGATAAAGAAAAACGCCACTTGATGTTTCGTGGCGTAAATAAAGAATGCCGCTAAAGGCACGAGGAAACTAAAGATGACTAAAAAATAAAGTCTAAATAATGGTCGCTTGGGTTTGAGAATCAAAGAAGTGCACCTTGCTCATGTCGAAGACCAGATCCATGTCCCGATTTACTTCCGGGCGGTCATGTGCCCCGACGCGGGCAATAAAATTATGTTTGCCCGAGTTTAAGTATAGATACACCTCAGACCCCAACGGCTCAACAACTTCACAGACAGCCTTCACCGTATTTTCAGGGGACGCTTCCGAGGCAAAAAGTTTGTCGTAAATATCTTCGGCACGTATGCCCATGACAACATCTTTACCTTCATACTTCGAAATCTTTGATGCCATCTCTTCGATGACTTTGACCTTAAATTTTTCTTCTTCAAAGAAAAATTTCTTACCTTCACGGGTGATCTTACCGGTCATTAAATTAATTGGTGGCGAACCAATGAATGAGGCCACGAACTTATTGGCTGGTTTATCATAGATGGTCATAGGATCTGCACATTGCTGGACAATCCCTTTGTTCATAACAACGATACGATCCCCCATCGTCATAGCTTCTGTTTGGTCATGGGTAACGTAAATAAAAGTCGTTTGTAATTTCATGCGCAATTTATGAATCTCGGTGCGCATTTGCACGCGCATCTTAGCGTCGAGGTTTGATAAAGGTTCATCAAACAAGAACACCAAGGGTTTGCGGACAATGGCACGGCCTAAGGCCACGCGTTGACGCTCACCACCGGAAAGATCTTTAGGCTTACGTTCTAAATATTGTTTGATGCCTAAAATTTCTGCAGCTTCATGGACACGTTTGACAATTTCTGGTTTTGGATAGCCACGTAATTTTAAACCAAAAGCCATATTTTCAAAAACAGACATGTGTGGGTAAAGCGCATAATTTTGGAACACCATGGCGATGTTACGGTCTTTGGCAGGCACATCATTGACGAGCTTATCATTGATCCAGATTTCACCAGAAGAAATATCTTCCAAACCCGCAATCATGCGCAGCGTCGTTGACTTACCACAACCTGAGGGGCCAACTAACACTAAGAATTCGCGGTCACCAATTTCTAAATTGACATTGTCTACCGCTTTACCACCATTGGGATATGTTTTACAAACATTAACAAGTCGAATTTGCGCCATGTCGTACCCTTCTAAAATTATTTTTGTGCGTAATCTATGCTATGCGCTAAAACACCTTTTAAATCTTGTCGCTCGACGATCATATCGATCATGCCGTGCTGTAATAAAAACTCTGAGCGTTGAAATCCCGCTGGTAATTTCTGACGGATGGTTTGTTCCACAACACGAGGACCAGCAAACCCAATCAAAGCTTTCGGCTCTGCGATGATAATATCACCAACACCAGCAAATGAGGCCATAATGCCACCCATGGTCGGGTTTGTCAACACGGAAACGTATAATAATCCCGCTTGTGCGTGACGAGATAATGCCGCACACGTTTTGGCCATTTGCATGAGTGCAATCGCGCCTTCATACATGCGTGCCCCGCCGCCAGATGCTGAGATAATAATCACAGGGATCTTTTGTTTCGTGGCATATTCAACCGCGCGGGTGATGCGTTCACCAACAACAGAACCCATGGATCCCATGATAAAACGTGAATCGGTCACGCATAAAACAGCTTTATGGCCTTCGATCGTGCCTTTGCCAGTGATGATGGCATCGACCATGCCTGTTTCTTCTTGATCTGCTTTAACTTTATCCAAATATGTCTTAGGGCCTTTGAAATTTAAAGGATCTGCTGAGGTCATCTTGGCATCCATCTCAACAAATGACCCTTCATCCATGATATGCTCGACCCGCTCGCGGGCCGTTAACCCTAAATGAAACCCACATTTTGGACAAACGTTTAAATTATTTTTAAGCTCTTTGGAATAAGCCGGCGACTCACATCCAGGGCACTTGGTCCACACCCCGACTGGAATTTCTTTTCGCTTTACCTTGATAAAGGTGTAATTACTTTTCCCAAAAAGCGCCATGTTAATCCATTTTATAAATGGTTAAACCCGAAAGAACCTTCGGATAAAAATATGTCGTCTTAGGCGGCATGCGTTCATCATTTAAGGCCACCGCTTTTAATTGCTTCACTAAAACAGGATTTAAAATAAACCCTGCATCTGCCTTATCTTCATTAACAAAGGCAATGACTTCATCTGGATCTTTAGAATAGGTGATGTCTTCTGACTTCACACCGACTTGATCAAAGATGAATGATTTTAAGATCGCAGCGTCTAAAGATTTATAATCTTTTGATCCTTCCAACACAACCTTATCAATCAAGGTCTTGCTCTTTAAACGCAATAAATATAAGCCGCTCTTTAAGCACAAGCCAAAAGCATGTTCGTTTTGACCGGCGCGGGCGAGTAAAACCATCAAATCAGTTTTATTCTTAATCTTATCGATACGGAAATATTGTTCTAATAAATTCACGCTGATGGGGAACTTTTTGACGATGCGGTGAATTGGGAAAATTTGCAAATCTTTGGAATCCATGTTGGTGTAATAGGCCATGACATAATTAAATGGTTCTTTGCCTGTTGGATTCTTAACCTTCTTTAAATGATCTTTTCTAATTTGATTAGCCACCTCAAAGCGATGATGCCCGTCGCAAATAAAAATATTTTGACCATCTAATACATCAGCTATCAAGGCAATCTTGGCTGGATCTTCTAAGCGCCAAATCATATGCTTAACTTTATCTTGATCAACTGCTTCTAAATATGGTTTTTGGCTGGCTAAGTCTTTTAAGAAAATCTTCTCAACCACATTGTGCTTATCCGCATAGCCAACAAAGATGGAACTTAAATCACTTTTTAAGGCGCTCCATAGTAAATGACGGTCTGTTTTTGCTGCCGCATGGGTGTGTTCGTGTGGCAATACCTTAACGCCTGAATCATCATTCATGCTAAGCAAAGCCAAAAACCCTGTGCGGGTATAGCGTTGACCCAAATACTTATAATCTTGTTTATAAAAATACACGCAAGGCACCTTATCTTGAATCAAAACGCCCTTCTTTAACCATTCTTCGTAGGTTTTTTGAGCACGGGTGTATTTGTTATCTTTAGCTGTATCTTTAGGGGTTTCTTTGGTTAATTCAAGACGGATGAAGTTATTGGGATGTTGCTTATAATAACCTTCTTGCTGTTCTTTGGAAATAACGTCATAGGGAGGACAAATGACACTAGATAAATTCTCTACTTTTTCTTTATTGTAGAAAACCGCTTGAAATGGCTTAAGAGCTGACATGAGCATTCCTTTATCTTTAAAATTAATAAAAATCTGAAACTAAATATTAACAGAAAGATGCGGAAAATGAAACTGGAATTTTATGTGCTTGCTAACCGGTCTTCTTGGGTTTTTGGAGGGGTTAAACCTAAGAGGTTCCATATATTTACAACAGGCGCAATCTTAAAGATCACAGGCGTCAAAGAATCAATCCCTTCACGGCGAACCCGTTTAATCATCGCAGGATCAAGACGCATTTGCACCCCTTGGCCATCCTTACGAATAGCCGTGTTAGCCTGAGTCTTCATTAAATCGATACCACCATGCGTAGCCATGGCTTGATTAGCATGTTGTTTTCGTTCATAAATCCAACTAATAAAAGCCTGTTGATTGCTTTTTAGACTTGCAAATTTCTCCCCAATTAAATACGCATCCTGAGAATTCCAAGGATCAACCAAAATGAGATACACACCAGCTAAAAACTGCGCGTCCACATCTTCACTTGTTGCTAAAATCTTACGCATTTTATCCTTACCGCTTAATGTTAAATCTTCAAACAGTTCCGGAAAAAATGAATCAGGCTTTTCTTTAGTCTGTAAATCACCACTATATAGCTCTTCCACAATGCCTTTAAACTTACTTAACAATAGCGCCTCTTGTTCTTCATCAAAAATCAACTCCCTCTTTGAATACTGTGCAATATTATATTCAAGCAGAATTCGAGTAAAGTGTTTTAGAAACTTAATTGGCTCACTTTTAACGCTCTCATCATTAAAAACATCTCGGGCAGGCGCCACAACCAAAGTTTCCTTTCTCAAAGGTGGAACAGCAACTTCTTCCCTAATACTACTTTTAACAATATCAGTTAGAACAAGTGCATTCGGATGCTGGAGATCCAAATCTGATAGACGCTTTCTCATGTCACTATTAACAAACTTTCCTACAAAATCTTGCCAATACACACCATCTTGTTTATCAATTTTCTTCGAGAAGAACTTAACTAATATCGTCAAATTAAGCTGAGCACCTTTTAAGTAGGCCAGCCACACAATCCTTTCCGCTTTACTCATTTTCTTTGGGTCTTGTTTAATCAACATGTCAATAAAATCTAGATAATGACCCACATTTTGCTTCAAATGGATAAATCTCTCATCTATCCCTTGACCCTCTTTTAACGATTGATTTATCTTTGCCACAAGGTCTTTGACGGTAAAAGCATTGATCAATTTCTTTGCTTGCGCACGCATATCTAACATTTTTCCAAACGATTCTTTTCTTAACTTATACACACTTAAATCCTCAACAGAAATTGTCATCAACTTATCTAACAATACAATTAACTTATCCTCAAAAGGTGTTCGAATAACCGCATCTTGTTGCAATTTTAAATAATACTCATGTGCTTCTATAATGAGTTCTTGTGTACGAAAATCATACAAACGCATTATGAAATTGATGACTTGTAAAATCTCATCCAACCTTGATCGTTCTACATCATTTAAAACATCCGTTTCTAGATCATGTCGTCGTTGTTGAACACCTTTCGCTCGATCAATGATGCCCCAAACTTTTTCTAAATCACCCTTACCAACATAATCTTCTACTTGTGCCTTTGAAATATCTGCTCCTGGCTTAAGGCGAACGGTTGTAGGTGAAACCTCCTCCCAAATGCTATATTCCATTTGAGGGTCAATGGGTGTTAGTTGAATAGATTGGATCATCAATAAACTTATCGTTGAGATCTCAACTTCTCCACCATTTAATTCATACGCAATGAGCCGTTCAATCTTATTCAGCTCCCCACTATCAAAGGTAACACCCTCATCAATACCGGTTATAAAACGCGCTGATTTAGCTGCTTCATTAATAGCAGTCATCGCCGCATTTTTGTTCGACGTAATTAAACCTGCAGATATTTGTTTTAAACCATTTGGTAATTGACCATAAAAATCACGAACTACCGTTGGGGTAGCTGCCATCGCTGCATTTACTCCTCCAGAAAAATACTTCTTTGGAACTTCTGAAACTGCGCCTTCTTTCACATAATTAAAAACACCTTTTTTGTATGCTTGGACATAACGATCAAAGATTTTTTCTTTTATATCCTTATCCTTAAGATCAATCCCCTTCACCATTGATTTATCTGCATAAGCTTGATTCAGGATACTGGCTTTTAAATTATTTTTATACCAACCTGCCAAGATGATGGCATTAAATATCTGGCGCAATGGCGCAAAATGTTTACCTTCATTGACTTCACGTTCAAGTTCTGGCAATATCACATCACGTATAGCTTGAGCTGAAGGATTTTGTTTGTGTGTTTGTATGCCATGCTTCTGTGTGGCTAAATAATCTTCTTCTAACATGACCTTTAAATGGCTTTTGGTCACAAACGCTGTCTGCCCATGTTCATAAACTTCTGCTTGATCGGCCATGATCCAGACTTTATTAAACGTATTCACAGGTACATTGTTTGTCTTCGCATAAACCTTATCCCAAAATGTTTTACCTAATGCTTTCTCTGGATAAATTAATGACGCCGTGAGTTGCTTTAAAATATAATCTTGGGCCAACATATCCCGCCCCATGTCTGTCTGACCTAACGCATTGTTAATCGTCCTATCCTTTTCATAAGGGCTTAGATTAACCCATAATTCTTTGGCAGGCACAGTCAACGCCGCTAAGAAATATTTGATTTGCACAGCGCCTTCTTGTTGTAACGCATCATCTTTTAAACCATCTTGCCCTGGATCCATAATGAAATCAAAAAGAAAAGGATTGTCTTTATGAACAGTAATACCCTTGATCATAGCTGGTTGATAGGCATGGCTTAAACCAACCATACTCCCAGGCTCTGGCAAACTTAGCAGAGGGGCTGCTTGGGCCTGAGGAACGGCAACCATGGACACACTCAAGCTCACCACTAAAAAGAAAACCAGTGATTTCTTAAACATGTTCAATAAATAACAAATTTTAAAATCAACAACCATTAAAATACCTCTCTCATTAAAACAAGATGCAAATTAAATTTTCTTCGCTACAAAATCATTACTTCTAGGGGTTAATTTAAAGCGATTTTTGTTGCAGCAGATGTTGGGGGCGTTAACCCTAACAATGACCAAATATTTACAACAGGTGAAACCTTAAAGATCACAGGCGTCAAAGAATCAATCCCCTCACGGCGAACCCGCTCAATCATCGCCGGATCAATCCGCATTTGCACCCCTTGACCATCTTTTCGTACAGCCGTATTATCCAACGTCTTCTTCAAGTCAATACCACCGTTTGTAACCATGGCTGAATTAAAAAACCCTTTAGCAGATGGCAAACCAGCAAAAATACGCTCTTTCCATTGGGGGCTCACGCCTGCAGGTGCTAATTTATCCCATAAAGAATCCGGATCAATCGTACCATCTTCTAGCCCTGTTTGAATTATGGGAACAATAGATTTCTTTGCTTTCTTGGCATTCTTAATAGCTATCTCAAATTTCTCTAACAAAATCTTTTTAATTCTATTTCGATATTTTTCAAAGATATCAAACCTAGGATCAGACCCTCCTGAGATTCCTGACAATGCTCTTAACTCACGCTTTGTTTCACTTAACAAATTAGCCCAAATCCTTATTTCAACTCTACCTAATGGTGCCGTATTGAGCTCTAATAACTTATCTGTAAAATCTAGGTATTGTTTTAAAACTTCTTCAAATACTTTCACATCCGATGGCCATCCTAATGCATCAAAGATTTGCATATTTAAAACATCTTCCACGTAACCTTCTTCACTAAATAAACCCAACTGACTTAATGCATCACGAGCATTTAGAACATTTTTAAATTCCACATTTACTGCGACCATTCCTTTATCATTATCATCAAAATGTAAATGCGTAACATCGAAGCCTTGAGTAGTATTTGGATCAGCTCCAGTTAAAGAACCTGGGGTTGAATCAGGTTCGCTTAATTTCTTTTCTACCTGAGCTTTCAAATCAGCAGCCTTAAACGATGCTTTCAAATCTAACAAATCCCTATTAATGTTTTCTTGCCCATAACCATTTAATTGACCATTTTTTAAACGCTTTAGTTTTCTGATCACTGCATCTAATAGTTCGAAATTGTTTCTTGATAAATACTTCGGAGCAATTTCTCCCAACGTCTTGGTTGCATCAAGCAACTCTTTTACATCTGAAAGTTTATTAATACGATGTGTTAATTTAAGCCTAAGGATGTCCTTCGCATCTTCATAACGTTCTGCTTTAGTCTTAACTTTGACTTGTTCCTTACCCAACATTTTCTTTAACCCATCCATAATTCCCATGGCAGCATCAGGAGAGCCTTGTAAAACCGCCGGCACTGTATCAAAAGCGCCACCAAAAGCAAGTATTTCTGGTTTAGCTTTAACGCGATCTATAATGCTTTGAAACCCTTCTACCAAACCACTTAATTCTGGATCCAAACTCAGGCCATTGCCCAATGTTACATCAGAACCTTTGATGTTAAACTGACCAACGTAAGCTATTGCCATCTGCAATGTCTCATCGAAATTATCTTTATCGAAATTATATTTAAACTCTAATTGTGCAAAAATATCCCTAACATTTAAGGCGATTAAAGAATCGTAAACTTTACCATTGCGTAACTCAACCCCGTTATCGTACTCATAAATATCAATCTTAGCTATGTCTTGCATTAATCGTTGTATTGCTGGATCCGCATGCAAATCGCCCAATAATTTTTGAATGGAATCATCTGACACATGAACATCACCGCTTATGTTATCTCGTTTAATAGGATCTAAGCCCTGTTCTTTTCTTAATTCATCTGCAGCTCTAGTTACAGCCGCTAACAAAATTGCAAACGTTCTATTTTGATGAATACCATTCTCATCCGTGATATTAAAACCACTGCCTCGATACTGACCTAAGAAATTTTCAACATCGCCTACATTTGAGAAATCCTTGATTTGAATAAAATACGCAACAACGTCGGACAATCTAGCAAGATTCATCACGCCGCCATCTTGAATCTTTGCAAGATATTCACGTGGCGTGGTTGTAAAATCTACACCATTTACGAAATCTCTAATCACTTCTTTAATCACTTTAAATTGCTCATCCGTAACAGCCATGGCAGGGTCATGACGACAATAATCCTCAACAGCTTTAGCCAATTTAAGAGAAATCACATCATCAAAACTTTCAATCTGTGTTTTTAATTGAATTAATTTCTCGCGATTAATTGATGATTGTTCCGATTTAACTTCTTGAAGGGTGATGATCTGGATATTTAATTGATCTAAAAGATCCAAGATCATGCCATCCACATCAAATTGTATCGAACCCTTTCCTTCTAAAGTTGCCTTCTCATTGACGCTCTTTAAGAACTTCATCAACGCTTCAAAAGAAATCTTTGTCGGGTTATGTTTGATCAAATATGCAAATGCGTCCACAGCACTATGAATGTCTTTTTGGGTATTGATCACAATATTCAACCTTCTTACCGCCGTTTCCTCGTCTATTAAAGAAGCAGAACTTTCTTTAGCATCAACAGTTGCTGATAATGCCCCTGATCCGCTATCCATTAATTCACCGGCGCCAGTTGGAAATTCTCTATTGCTCCACAAGCGCTTAACAATACTTTTTAAAGCATCTAATTTGGTTATGTCTTCTCTTATGCCACGGGGGATTTTATGCCTATTATTAATGAGAAAACTTTTTCTCTTACTTAGAACACTATAAAAAAGCGCCATAAATTCACTGATCTTATTACGTACTTCTGACCCACTCTTACCACGATAAAGGATCATTTCATTCATGAACTTCTCAATTAATTCATTTGAAATTGTTGCCTCAGGGTTATCTGTGGCTAATCTCAACATTTCATTAGTTTGAAATCTGAAATCTGCTTGTGTTTTGATTGGATCCCCAAGCACCATAACTCCGTATTGACGCGCATTCGCTGAAACCTCAACAACCCCAGCTTCCACCATGACCAACGTATCTGAAAATCCTGTACCAGTAAAGCTTTGAACTACCGCCGGATTAACCGCCATCGCAAAATCAACCCCACCTGAAAAATATTTTCTAGGGGTTTTGGCTTCGTCTTCTTTCACGTAATTGAACACGCCTTTTTTATAGGCTTGTAAATAGCGGTCGAAGATTTGTTGTTTGATGGTTTTGTCTTGAATGTCGATGCCCTTGACGGTTGATTTATTGGCGTAGACTTCATTGAGCAAACTTGACTTTAAATTATTTTTGTACCAGCCGGCTAAGATGATGGCGTTGAAGATTTGGCGCAATGGGGCGAAATTCTTGCCTTCGTTTACTTCCTTTTCCAATTGCGGGATGATCACTTCTCTTAATACTGCGGCAGATGTATCGTTTGAGTTTACTGGCGCGGCGTGTTTTTCTGTGGCTAAATAATCTTGTTCCAACATGACCTTCAAATGCGCTTTGGTGACAAACGCAGTTTGATTGTGTTCGTAGACTTCGGCTTGATCAGCCATGATCCAAACTTTATTAAAGGTGTTTACAGGAACTTGGGCATTGCCGAACTTTTGCTTGGTCTTGGCATAGACTTCGTTCCAGAAGGTCTTACCTAAGTCTTTTTCAGGATATATTAAGGAAGCGGTGATTTGCTTTAATATATAATCTTGGGCTAAAAGGTCGCGGCCCATATCGGTTTGGCCTAAAGCTTCATCAACGGTCCTATTTTTTTCGTAGGGTGACAAATTAACCCATAAGGAACTTGCTGGCACGGTTAAGGCAGCTAAGAAGTAGCGGATCAGCCTATCACCCTCTTGCTTTAACGCAGGTTCTGAGGCATTTTCTTGACCTGGATCCACAATAAAATCAAACAAGAACGGATTATCCTGATTTACCGTTAAACCCTTTAACATCAATGGTTTATACGCGGCGCTTAACCCAACCATGGCGCCTGGTTCAGGAAGGCCTAATAAAGGCGCTGCATAGGCATTTGGCTGTGGCGCTACAATCGAAAAAGAGACCGCAACGGTTACAAAAATAGATAAAATTTTCTTATACATGCGCAAAGGATACCATACTTTCCATGGGAATACCAGTTTACGTAACTTGCTACCAATATTTGTTTTATGGGGGTGTCAGGCCAATCGTTTGCCAAATGTTGGCAATAGGTGTGATATTAAAAATCACCGGCGTCAAAGACTCAATCCCGTCCCGCTTAAAGCGCTCAATCATAGCAGGATCAATATCCATTTGTACACCATTTTCCAAATCTTTTTTAACCAATGTATTATCAGCCGTAGCTTTTAAATCGATACCACCGTATTGATCTGTGGTATTCATGGCCAAGTCCATGCCTCTTAAAGTTGGCGCATTCCAAGTCAACGCATCAAGTCTTGATAATAAAGTTTTAAGCTGATTTCTCTGTCCTTCTTCAATATACTTATCCTCTAACAATATGGTTACATTTCGTTTAAGCAAATCAATATCATAATCAATTGACTCAAGCACATATTGCCTATGCCCGTTGTTAAATGATGCTAATATCTTCTCATATCCCTCGACAGCACTTGTTAAACGCTGCAAGATAAAGCCCACAAATAATGATTTTAACTCCTTAGCTTCCTCAATATTTAAGAGCAAGCCCTTATCTATGCTTAACGTTGTCTGTTGTGTCGCTAAAAAATCTTTAAAGGCCAACATGATTTCATGCATCGCTTCATTCTTACTCATTTCATTAGCCAAATTCACTAAATAATTTCCAAAGATCTTCGTATTGATGTTCTTGATCCTAAAACTACTTAAAGTAAAGATATCGGTTAAATAGAATACCTTAGCATCTTTCTTATCTTTATACATCGGCGCTAATCGTTGAAACATTACATTTAAATTACTTAAAAACTCTTCCATGTATTTGATTTCACGAACATTGTCTTTATTATTGATGCTACGTCGAGCACCATTGATCTTATCCAATAATCCTCGCTCAACTTCCAACCGTCCCCCGATGCTTTCTTTAACAACTTTTTTACCATCAATGGCATGTTGCAAATCAGCGTTCAACGATGCGCTAACTTCATTTATGGCTTTTTGCCATGCCTCATTTGTATAGGCATTTTCCCTTTTAGCCCTTCTACTAACCGCTTTCATCAACTTCTTTGTTTCATCACCCATATGCAATGGACCTTTTCTAGCCAAATGGTATTCGCCACCTGCTTCCAAAACAACCGCCGGCCCCTCAACTAATTTCTCAAATTCATAAGATCGATCTTTAGGATCTTCGACCTGTGTTAACAATAGAAATGCCCTGCGATAACTATTTCTCAACTTCTCTAAATATTCAATTTCAAGACTAAGCCTGAAAACGCGATCATCTAATCTATTCACTGAAGTTCGCAAGCCCTGAAGATTTGAACGGCTAAATTCACGCTGTTCAACACCCCTTGAACTAGCAGCGTTCATTGCTTTATCAGGGTAATGCATAAAATCAAATCCACTTCCTCTAAAACCCAAACTTCTTAAAACTCTAATCCATACTTCAACTTTTCCCCCATCCATACGTATCGGTTGAATGCCGATCAAATCTTGACCATACTCATTAACAAAACCCTCGACTAACAATCTTCCCACATTGCTACGATCACCTTTATTGGCCTCTACAATGTCAATATTCCAACGCTGCTTATCTGAAATCCATGTTGCTAACAATATACCTTGCGGATTGTTTTTATCTCCAGCATAAAATAAAACAATATCCCCGTCGGGAACGTCTTTATGTCGATCTAAATAATTATTTGTATTAAAAACCCTAACTGCTGTCTGCCAATTTTTTAAAACTTCTTTAATCTCATCTGTAGTTTCCACATAGTTCGTTTGTGGGGTCGTCATGGCATCATCAGTTGGAACGCTTATCAAACCTAATTCAACTGCTAAATAAAGCATGTAGTTTGTTCGTTCTTTATCTTTTTCATCTGCTGATAAAATAAACTTTCCGTTAATCAATATTTGCTTAAAATATGTTTCTTTGACGGCAAGATCTTGGAATCTTTCCTTTTGTTCTGGTAAACCATCATAATCTGCATATACAGATTCTAGCGATGGTCGATATAGATCGTTTTTATATACCCACTTAACAGAAATATTTGAATTTCTTCGTTCTACCGTCTTAATAACTCTTCCCTTTAAATCTGCATACGCTTTGGCATCCCAGAACTTATAATTATTCTTAACATATTCATCATTTAAAAATGGCTCCGCTTGCACACGCAATTCGGCCACAATCTCTTCAAATGTCTTTAAAGGACCACTTATCGGGTTAGTTTTATTAGCCATTGCTCTATCATTCGACGACATGCGCAAGACAACAAATCCAGCCACCCGTGTTATCTCAACTGGATCATATTCGTCAGTAAATGGATTTACGTAATCAAATATTACGACATATTTTCCATCTCGATTCTCCAACTTAAATGCAACATTCTTCCTTGGAAATAACCTAGGATTATCTTCTGAATATTTAACCCATTCACCACCATTAATCCTGTAATGCCCCCATTCAAATTCAATGCGAGAAGTTAATTTTCCTAATAATAACTTAAACTCAGACCTTTTATCAGCTAACTCAAAAGACACACTTTTGTTCTCATCAGTTAATTGTTTAGAAATCATCGCTGCATCGTTTTTTGTTCTCTTGAATGCCTCTAATTGCTGAATCAAATCTGATCTCTCTTTAATAATTCTTTCTTTTCGTTCCTGCGATACTTGACTCAATGTGTTTTCATCTAAAAAAGAATCCAATGCTTTTGTTAGTTCAGCTATGCGTTCTTCCATTTGCTTTAGATTATTTGAATTCATCGCGGCATTTATATTCACCAAACGATCTTTTGACGCTGACATTGCCTCATTAAATTGTCGCACATCACTTGTCATGTCAGGATTCGCAGCCATACCTGGGTTGACACCGCCGGAGAAGTATTTTCTTGGTGTGATTTGATTATTTTGAGTGTCTTCCTTAACAAAATTGAAAACACCTTTTTTGTAGGCTTGCAAATAACGGTTATAGATTTGTTCTTTAATAGTTTTATCATCTAGATCTATGCCTTTGACGGTTGACTTGTCGGCATAGACTTGGGTTAACAAGGCGGTTTTAAGATTGTTTTTATACCAGCTGGCTAGGATTAACGCGTTAAAAATTTGACGCAGATTCGCAAAGTTTTTACCTTCATTAACTTCTTTTTCTAACTCTGGGATGATAATTTCACGGATAATGTTTTGGGTTGTTTTATTTGTTGTTTGAGACGCGATAAATCGCGTCTCTACGTTATGTTTTTGGGACGCCAAATAATCTTCTTCTAACATGACCTTCAAGTGGGCTTTGGTCACGAAGGCGGTTTGATGGTGTTCGAAGACTTCGGCTTGGTCGGCGGTGATCCAGACTTTATTAAAGGTGTTAACAGGGATTTGAGTGTTGCCATATAGTTCTTGAGACTTGGCATAGACGCGATCCCAGAATGTTTTTCCGAGTTCTTTTTCAGGATAAATGAGCGAGGCGGTGATTTGTTTTAAAATGTAGTCTTGGGCTAAAAGGTCGCGGCCCATATCGGTTTGGCTTAAGGCTTCGGGTGCGGTCTTGTCTTTTTCATATGGCGATAAGTTGACCCACCAATCTTTTTCTGGGATGGCTAAACTTGCGAGGAAGTATTTGATTAACTTATCCCCTTCGGCTTTTAAGGCCTCGCCTTGGAGTCGGTCTTGGCCAACATCTACAATAAAATCAAATTGGAATGGATTTGTCTTTGAGACCGTCAAACCCTTGATCATGGCTGGTGCAAACGGGGTGCTTAGAGAAACCATCTTTCCTGGCTCTGGCAAACCCAATAAAGGCGCGGCATAAGACTTTTGAGGAAGAATTATAGACGTTGCCGTAAATGCGACAATTAAGATGTAAATAAGGGATTTTCTATACATACGGAATTATGTATAGAATAGCATATAGATATTATAAATGCCACTTTTGGGTTTTAGCTTGGATGGCACGCACAACCGCCGCCACAAGAGCCTGAAGCAGGGTTTGCGGCTGGTTTTGGAGCCTCGCTGGGTGCGGGTTTGTTCTTATAATCGGTTTGATAAAAGCCTGTGCCCTTAAAAATCATGCCTGAACCGCCACCAATCAAACGCGATAATTTATTTTTACCGCATTTGGGACACTTGGTTAATTTAGCATCGGTCATGCTTTGAAATTCTTCAAACACATGGCCACACGCAGAACATTCATAATCATAATTAGGCATAGGATCTTCCTTTTATTTAAAAGCTTTCTTGATGCGTTCTTTAAATGTCTTATTCGTTGCTTCGCCAGCTTCCTTGGCAAATTCTTCGATCAACTCTTTTTGTCGACCGGTTAATTGCTCTGGAACACCCAACATCACGCGCACATACAGATCACCTTGTTCTTGGGCATGCACATCTGGCATGCCATGGCCGCGCATGCGAAAGACTTTACCGCTTTGTGTCCCGACGGGAATCTTCATGACGACTTTTTCTTTCAAACTATCAATCGTCACTTCACCGCCCAAGGCAGCTTTATAAAATGGCACGTTTAAATCCGTTGTCAGGTCATTGTTGCGACGCGCGAAACGTTCATGTTCTTTCACACGAATAAACAAATATAAATCACCACTACCCGCAGCACCCGCTTCACCTTCGCCGCGAATGCGCAATTGAGAATCATTGTCAACACCGGCGGGGATTTTCACTTCTACCTTACGGTTGACGCGCACCATGCCCTGCCCTAAACAGTCAGAACATTTTTCCGTAATCATCTTTCCTGTGCCACGGCATTGCGGACATGTTTGTGCCATGCGGAAAAATCCCGACGACATCACCACTTGGCCTTGGCCTTTGCACTGCGCACACGTCTTTAAAGCTTTGCCTTCTTTAGCACCGGTGCCATCGCATTTCTTGCAATGATCTAGGCGAGGAAAATGAATTTCTTTTTTCACGCCACTGTATGCTTCTTCAAGCGTGATTTCTGTTTCATATTGAATATCTCGACCACGCGCACGGGCATGACCGCCACCGCCGCCAAATTGATCGCCAAACATACGTCCTAAAATATCACCGAGACCCGCATCCCCAAAGACACTGGAGAAATCAGCCCCTCGGAAAATATCTTCGGAGGTGTAGTTTTGATCAATGCCTTGATGACCATACTGGTCATAGGTTTGTTTCTTTTGAGCGTCAGAAAGAACACCATAGGCTTCAGAAATTTCTTTAAACTTTTCCTCAGCAACTTTCTTCTCTGACTCTTGCACGCGGTCTGGATGGTATTTCAAAGCCAGCGAACGATACGCTTTTTTAATATCAGCGATCGTCGCTGACTTTGGAACACCTAGGATTTCGTAATAGTCTTTCTTCGACATACTTATTTATCCGATGATGCCTTAAAGTCTGCATCAATGACATCATCTTTTTTACCGCCCTGTGATTCACCACCAGCAGGACCACCTTGTGGTTGTTCTGGCCCTTGTGGTTGCTCACCCTGAGCACCAGCGCCTGGTTGACCTTGCGCAGCGGTTGCTTTATATGCTTCTTCGGCTAACTTATGGCTAGCTTTTTGTAAGCTTTCCATCGCCGCTTTAATGGCGTCATGATTCTTTTCGGTAATCGCAGTTTTAAGCAATGCTAATTCTTTTTCTGCTGCTTCCTTATCCGCAGCGGAAACCTTATCACCATAATCTTTGAGCGACTTTTCCGTCGTATAGACCATGGTGTTGGCTTGATTGAGCAATTCTGCCTCTTCTTTGCGTTTGGTATCTTCCGCCGCAAACTTTTCAGCTTCCTTGACCATCTTTTCAATCTCAGCGTCGGACAACTTGGTCTTAGCGGTGATTTGAATCTTTTGTTCTTTACCTGTTGCCTTATCCTTAGCACCAACATGCACAATCCCGTTGGCATCAATGTCAAACGTGACTTCAATTTGTGGAATACCACGTGGTGCTGGTGGAATACCCACTAAATCAAAGCGGCCAAGCTCAGTATTATCATTAGCCATTTGACGTTCGCCTTGTAAAACGCGAATGGTCACGGCCGTTTGATTTTCTTCCGCGGTTGAAAAGACTTGACTCTTCTTTGCCGGGATCGTGGTGTTGCGATCGATCAACTTTGTAAACACACCGCCCATGGTTTCGATACCTAAAGACAATGGTGTAACGTCAAGTAACAGAACATCTTTAGCGTCACCGGTAATGATAGCACCTTGGACAGCAGCACCTAAGGCCACACATTCCATGGGATCAATGCCGCGTTCAATCTTTTGGCCAACTTCATTTTCCAAGAAGGATTGAACAATGGGCATACGGGTTGGTCCACCAACTAAGACAACACGGTCAACCTTCACATCTACACCCATTTTTGCTGCCGCATCTTTGATAGCTTGACGTACTGGCCCACGGCAACGGTCGATCAATGGCGCAATTAAGCTTTCCAATTTCGAACGTTCGATTTTGATATTCAAATGCTTTGGACCAGATGCATCGGCGGTAATATAAGGAAGATTAACTTCCGTTGCAATCGTACTTGAAAGTTCAACTTTTGCTTTTTCAGCAGCTTCACGCAAACGTTGGAACGACATCTTGTCATTGCGCAAATCAACGCCGGATTCTTTCTTGAATTCTTCAATGATGTAATTGATCAAGGCATTGTCCATGTCGGTGCCGCCGAGTTGATTGTCCCCAGAGGTTGACAAGACTTCGAATGTCGCCGCTTTATTAGCTTCATCCCAGCCCATTTCCAAAATGGTAACGTCGAGCGTACCACCACCAAGATCGAAGACCATGATCTTTTGTTCTTTGCCTGCTTTATCCAAACCATAGGCCAAACATGCTGCGGTTGGTTCGTTGATGATACGCAACACCTTAAGACCAGCGATTTCACCAGCATCTTTAGTAGCTTGGCGTTGATTATCATTAAAATATGCAGGAACGGTGATGACCACATCTTCAACTTTGTCGCCTAAGAATTTCTCGGCGTCAGACTTAATCTTTTGCAAAATAAACGCAGAGATTTGTTGGGCGGTATATTCTTTGCCAAACACTTTGAATTTATGATCGGTGCCCATCTTGCGTTTTGCCGCATAGACAGTCCCTTCGGAATTAACCGGTGCTTGACGTCTTGCTGGTTCACCGACGAGCAATTGACCATCTTTGGTAAACGCCACAAATGATGGGAACGCTTTACCGGATGCCACGCCCGCGCCTTCAGCGGATGGGATAATGACGGGACGTCCGCCTTCCATAACTGCTGCTGCAGAATTTGATGTACCTAAATCGATTCCAATGACCCTTGCCATAACTGCCTCCTGGTTTATCTATTAATAAATCTAATTTCTAATATCTAAATATCAAATCTCAACTATTATTCTTTTGAACCTTAACTTTGGACGTACGTACAACGCGCCCACTTAAGGTGTAACCTTTTTGAAATTCTTCAACCACCGTATTATCTGGATGGTCTGCGCCCTCAACAATCATCAATGCTTCATGCGCATTAGGATCAAACACTTTGCCAACAACTTCAATTGGCTTTACATCGTACTTGTTCATGAGTTCTTTTAAAGAGTCATACACCATTTGCAAACCTTTGATCAAATTTGCATCCGTGCCTTCTTTGGCTTTAAACGCCGCTAAGGAACGTTCTAAATCATCATAAATCTTTAAACTCTCCACAATCACTTCTTCATGCGCGTACTTGATAAGTTCAACACGTTCACGTTCATGGCGCTTGCGCATATTGTCAAACTCGGCCATCAAACGCACATATTTATCATGTTCAACCGCCAACAAATTTTTTAACGTTTCAACTTCGTTGACATCTGTTTTTGTTGACAAAATTTCTGCTGCTGGCTCTGAAATTGGTTCTTCCATAAACCCTTGCGATCCTTTACGTTATTTGCTTAGTATACTGGAAATATAATCCAAGGCGGAAACCACACGGTCGTATTGCATGCGCGTGGGGCCTAAAACCGCAATGCGGCCTGTCACACCATCTTTTTCAAAACGGCTAACAGCCAAAGAACAATTTTCCATTTCTTTCAACGCCAATTCATGGCCAATATAAATTTCAATGCGCTTTTCTAAATCACGGTTAATGAGCGCCAATAACTTTTCTTTTTCTTCTAAAATTCGCAAGATCGCTTGGATCTTTAAAATATCAACTTCCTGCGGATACCCAACAACATAATTCGTACCCTTTAAAATAAATTTACTATCCCAACCATCGACGGTAACAATCGCTGTATATTGCGTTAAATCGGATAAAGCTTGGGATGTCCGATCAATCAATTGCTCTAACTTATGACGGTATTGACGGCATTCATGTTCAATGTGCGTCTTTTCTTCTTCTAACAATTGTATCTCGCGCATCAAATGGTCAACGTAATAGCGATACCCTTGAGCTGTTGGCACACGCCCCGCAGATGTATGTGGGTGCGTTAAATAGCCTTCTTCCTCTAAGTCCGCTAAAATATTACGCACGGTCGCTGGCGAAACATCTAAACGATATTTCTCGGTAATAACTTGAGAACCCACCGGTGAGGTCGTCTTGATATACTGACCAATCACGATCGCCAGGATCCTATCTTTCCGCGCTTGTATTTCCGAATTTTTGCTGACCATAAAATTTAGCACTCCGTATGCTTGTCTGCTAAAATTATAGCAAATAAAATTCTTTTGTCAAGCTTCGCGACGCCACTACTAAAACCTAATGTATTACAATTCTATCTTAGAATTCTCTAAGAAATTATTGTAATGAAAGAATACGCAACTCTTTGGGTTTGAAACAACGCAAGCTTGGTAATGCTCTTTGAAGACTTGTGGTTTTTGGATGTTTTTATATAACCCGACAGCCATATTAACTTTTTTAAAGTCATTCACGTGCGACTTGATACCCTCAATATTCTTAATATAAGTCGCAGTATCTTGAGGATAATTCATGACGGTTACAAAATCAACCAAACCCTTATTAATCCATGAGGGCCAATCTTGCATAGCTTCATGCATGGCGCGTGCATATGATAAACAACCCGTTGCTGACACTTGGATTTTTGGATTAATGCTTCGCGCTTTCTTAACCAAAAATGACAATAGTTCGGTGACTTGATCACGCTTCCATTGTTTCCAGTCTGGATCAGCCTCGACGACTTTTAACTTATTTTTGTCTCGTTTGTAGCGCACGATATTATCTGATGAGTACCCATAAAACGGATGCACGTCGGGGTATCGGATATAATCAAATTGTATGCCGTCTAATTCCGGATAAGCGGTAATAATTTCCTCAACCACATCTAAACTCGCACGCCTGACAAAACGATTGGATGGCTCTAAGAAATATTGATTGTCGATTTTATAGTCGGACAACTTATGCTTACGTTCTTTATTACGCGTTAAGATGCTTGTGCCATATTTTTTCAATAAGGGCGCATCAACATTCGCACTTAACGACAGCATATTCATCCATGCGTGCACTTGAATCCCTTGTGCATGCGCCGCTTTGATTAATAATTTAACTGGATCTTGGCCAACTTGTTTGCGTGCATGACGATAGGGTTCATCGTCGGCAATTTTAGATGGGAACCATGATTTATTAGCCCGATACATTTGCACAAAGATGGTGTCGATCTGCTCTTTCTTTGCAAATGCAATCATGCGTTCAATCTGACCTTGGCTTGCAATGACCGGCTCTTTTTCTAAAGCCCAAACAAATAGCCCACGCGAAACTTCTTGCGTATGCCCCGTAACAGCCATCAAAAAGAACAATATCGTAAGCATTAACTTTTTCATTAACGGCTCTTTCTGCTTTGCATATCCATCCACACCGCCAACAATAAGATCATCCCTTTGATGATGTATTGATAGGTGATATTTGTATCCATCAAACTCATGCCATTGTCTAAACTAGCCATGATTAAAGCACCAACGACAGCTCCGGCAATTGTTCCTTCGCCGCCAAGTAAGCTAGTACCGCCAATAACACATGCCGCAATCACGTCGAGCTCCATGCCTTGACCTGCGGACGTTGTAGCAGCATTAAGACGAGCGGTCATGACCACACCTGCCAAACCAGTTAACACACCATACAACGCATACAAAAGAAAAACACGCTGCTTAATATTAATGCCAGACAACGCCGCCGCATCAGGATTTCCACCTAACGCAAATAAATGGCGGCCAAATATAGTCTTCGTCGCTACAAAATGAAATAAGATGGCCAATAAGAATAATAAGAATACCGCATAGGGCAAACCACGGTGCATGATCATAACGCCAAAAAATGCTAATAACACGGCGAGGATCCCTAAATGAATCGCCCCATCAACCACCAAAGGCTTTACTACAAAACCATGTTTAACCTGTTGTGTTCTTTTTAGAAAGAAATTTACGATAAAAACAATAGCAACTAAAATCCCAATGCCAATGCTAAACGGCGACGACATGTAACCTTGGCCAATGACTTTAAAATCATTGATCAATGGCGCAATTGTAGCACCCTGGGTGATGCCTAACACCAACCCTCGAAATACCATCATACCAGCCAAGGTCACAATAAATGCTGGGACTCCCTGATACGCAATCCAAAAACCTTGCCATACCCCAATCAACAAACCTGCAGCTAACGCGGCCGCAATTGCTCCAGCGACGCCAGTATGCCCTGTCACTTGCATGTAGGCCGCCACCGCCCCTGTTAAGGCCACCCCTGATCCAACGGATAAATCAATATTGCGTGTGATGATAATGAGCGACATGCCAATGGCTAAAATACCCACGGTCGCCGTTTGTAAGAATAAATTAGACAAGTTGCGCGGGGATAAAAACACACCTTGCGTCAACCACGCAAAAATGCCCCAGATGATGAGTAACGCCGCAAACATTGTATATTGACGCCATTGCCGCATATTGCTCCTTTATGAATGTCCTACCGCGTATGCCATGATTTTCTCTTGTGTCGCATCTTTAATCAATAGATCACCGGTAATCTTTCCTTGGTTCATTACCATGATGCGGTCACACACCCCCAACAATTCATTCATTTCCGATGATATCACTAAAACTCCAACCCCTTGGGCTACCAATTGATTGATGATCTGATAAATCTCAATTTTAGCACCCACATCAATGCCGCGCGTTGGCTCATCTAGAATCAATACCTTAGGCTTGGTCATCAGCCATTTGGCCAAGACCACCTTTTGCTGATTGCCGCCGCTTAATTGAATTGTTTTTTGTAAGATCGACGATGACTTGATGCGTAATTCTTTGGTGTATTGCCCTGCAGCAACAATTTCTGACGCTTCATCCACAACACTATACTTAGCAATGCTCGCTAAACTCGCTAAAGAAACATTGCTTTGAATATGCTGTTCTAAGACAAGTCCATAACGTTTTCGATCTTCCGACGCTAAACTAATGCCAGCTTTGATGGTTGCAGCGGCATTTGTAACCTCGACAGACTTACCATTTAAGTCCATCGATCCCTTGATCCATTTTCCCCAAAGACCAAAGAAGCTCATGACAAGTTCTGTGCGGCCACATCCAACCAAACCCGCTAATCCTAAAACCTCGCCGCGACGTAATTGAAAATTGACATGATCAATGTGCTTGTTGGTTGTTTGATCATAAAGCGTCCAATCACGGACATCCCAAATGACTTCTTGGGGTGTGCGATTTTCTTTTGGGTATAAATTTGCTAATGATCGACCAACCATCAAGGCAATCAAGCCTTCCTCATTTAAATCTGCTTTATTTTTAACGGCAACAGTTTTTCCGTCGCGCAAGACCGTGATGCGATCCGCAATTTCAAAGATTTCTTTTAAACGGTGCGATATGTAAATGCAAGTAACCCCTTGGGCTTTTAATTCTTTTAAGATATTTAGAAGCATATCCGCTTCTTTGCTAGATAAAGCCGCGGTTGGTTCGTCTAAGATTAAAATGCGCGCTTTTTTAAATAAAGCACGAGCAATGACCACCATTTGCTGCTGACCAACCCCCAAATCCCCCACCTTCGTATTCAAATCTACATCAAGTCCAACTTGAGCTAACACACGTCGAGCTGTTCTAATATTTTCCGCCCAATTAATAACCCCATAGGAGGCTGCTTCTCGCCCCAAACATATATTCTCAAGCACACTTAAATTCTTTGCTAGGATCAATTCTTGATAAATAATGGCAATGCCCGCATCTTCCGAAGATTTCGGATTATTAAATACAACAGGTTTACCATCAATGAGGATTTTTCCTTGAAAAGTTCCGGTAGGATAAACACCGCTTAAGATTTTCATGAGCGTCGACTTACCCGCTCCATTTTCACCAACTAAAGCATGAATCTCAGCGGGAAATATATCACATGAAACGCCATCTAGAGCTTTGATGCCAGCAAAATCTTTGACAATCTCCTGCATTTGTAGGACATAGTCGCAAGAAAAGAGGTCATTGGACATCTTGTTTTTTCAAATACCCGCTATCAATCAAGGTGGATGTTAGATTATTTTTATCGACGACAATAGGTGTTAACAAAATAGATGGCACATCCATACTCTTATTATTAACCGTAGATGTTGCCTTAGGATCTTCACCTTTAACCATCAAAACTGCCGCATCTAATGCTGCTGCCGCCAATGCACGGGTGTCTTTAAAAATGGTCATGCTTTGTGTACCCTTCATGATACGTTTAGCACCCGTCACCTCAGCATCTTGACCCGTGACAGGAACCTTACCACCAAGCCCTGCTTGTTCCAGCGCCGTGATGATGCCGCCTGCCGTATTGTCATTAGGAGCTAAAACGGCGTCGATTTTATTATTCGTCGCTGTAAGGGCATTTTGCATTAAATTCATTGCGGCCGCTGGCTGCCAATCGGCAATCCATTGGTCAGCGACAATTTGAACATCCCCACGGTCGACCAAAGGTTTAATCACACTCATTGCACCTTCACGAAATAACTTTGCATTATTATCCGTCGGTGCACCAGCAAAGATTGCATAGTTTCCTTTTGGCATCGCTTGCGTCAAATACTTACCCTGCAATACTCCGACACCATAGTTATCAAATGAAATGTACAAATCAACAGCGGTTCCCAAAACTAAGCGATCATATGAGATAACCTTAATCCCTGCTTGATGCGCTGAATCAACAATCCCCGACGCACTAGCCGCATCATGAGGTGCGATTAACAAAATATCAATGCCTTGGGCTAAAAGGTTTTCACATTGAGACATTTGACGCGCCGCATCATTGTCGGAAATTTGCAACTTCAAATCAATATCATGAGCAGCAGCATAATCTTTCATGGTTTGCGCATCGCGCACCCAACGTTCGTCGCGCTGTGTCGGCAAAGAAACCCCGACCACAATTTTCTTCGCAAATGCCGGCGTATTTATAATGGTCAAACTTAAAGCTACCAAACATATAACACCAAAATACTTAAAAGCACGTTGTAATCCCATCAATAACCTCCCCCTGCTTTTTAAATCAACACACCAGATCAACTTGCCATTGATTATTCACCCAAAGCCCTGAAATTTCTAATTGTGTCCATTGCACCTTAAGACGCTTTACCGCATCGACAATTTCTTCCTTATGCGTTGCTTCATTCACAGGATTACCACGGCAATCATAATGGCCTACAATAAATAGCTTTGTTGATTTATTTAAATTTACCGAAACATTGATACTGCGGATAATCTCATCAATATTTTCTTGTTTTGCCAAAACGCCATCCATCCCTGCTTCTGTGATCACATCGACAAAATCAATGGCGGCATGCTTCTTAATCCAATCCAACACTGGTAACTGAACACGACCATCCATGCAATTGAGTGTAGTTGCGCGTCTATCCAAAATTTATCCCTTTCGTTAAAAATACCGCCATAGTATAGCTTAAATCTGCCTAGATACAAACAAAAACCCTCCAAGAAATTAATCTTGGAGGGCTTTGTAGAGTTAAAAAACAGACGTACTAATACGACTTATAATTTAACAACGTTTTGGGCTTGTTCGCCTTTTGGACCTTGTACGATCTCAAATTGGACGTCTTGGCCTTCTTTCAAGGATCTGTAACCGTCACCTTGAATCACGCTGTGATGAACGAAGACATCTTTTCCGTTTTCTGGGGTGATGAAACCAAAACCTTTTTGATCATTGAACCACTTTACTTTACCTTTAACCATGAAACACTCTCCTTTAAAAATTAATACTTAACTTAAAGTAAGGTTGTGATCGACATTAAAAAACCGCCTTGGGCAAGCATCTTGTCCATTGCGGTTTAAGATCACTTTGAATCCCGTTACTTCTAACTAAGAGTATGTACTATTTTATTGTGTTTGTCAACAAAGATTATATAATTCCAAACAACTTATGACGCACAGACTCTAACCCGTCGACTTTAATGCGAAATAAGCTTGTTAAGCGACCTTCCGTATACTCTTCTTTTACCTCAAATGTGCCATAGATGGTCACCGGTTCTTCGAACTGTTCGTCTTTTAATGTGAAGCCTTTAGGATCATTTGAGGTTGCAAGAACCCACTGATCAAAGCCCAACATTTGACAAAATAAACAAGAAACTAACTCATCAGCAAATAAGAACGTTTTTACAGTATTGCCATCTAACTCTAAAGGAATCACATACCCCTTGATTGAAACCTTCTTACCATCGAGCAACTTGATATCGGCTGGTATGGGCATAGGGGTTTTTGCCCCTTTAAGAATGTTTCCATCTGGTAATTCAACATCCATGGGCGGCTTATAATGAAAAAATAAGCGACTAAAGGCGACAACCTCATAGGCAACATCACGCCTTTTAAGAACTTGTTTCGCGGCGCCTACCGATGGCTCTGCATGGATGACTGTCGTCAAACAAAACATGCAAAACAGCGTTAATATTACGCCAAAGTTCTTTTTCATATTATTTCGTGACGGTCTGTGACAATGCTGCTTTCATGGAATTGCTTTCATTTTGAATAAGATTCTTTAAGACATTTCCAAACTCTTCAATCTTTGTCTTCGCTTGTGGCATTTGATTGGGATCAATTGCTGCTGTACTCCATTTTTGGGCGGTTAGGCCTTTAATCTTATCTAAA
This sequence comes from uncultured Planctomycetales bacterium, assembly GCA_964572155.1. GTDB lineage: Bacteria > Omnitrophota > Gorgyraeia > Zapsychrales > Fredricksoniimonadaceae > JACQQW01. Next base: position 237,533 of record CAZNDZ010000003.1, read on the forward strand.
ATCCCCGTCACCTTCCCTGCTGCAGCAGGATCATTGCTCACAACTAAAGCTTGGCTCAATAAAGGAAGCGCTGCTTCAACAAATTGAAGCTTGCCTTGGGTTAAAGGCATTTGAGCAAAAATGGCTGCAATTTTCTGCGCTCTAGTGATTGATCCCTGTAATTGAGCTACGGCTGGATTATTCTTTAAGCTGCTTAAAATATTCCCAAACTGAGCATGCGCAGCGACGGGTATACAAAGCAACATAACAATCATAACGATGACTTTTTTCATGTGTGTTTCCTTCTAAGTGTTGTGGTGATTAATAAATTTGAAAGGTAATTTAACACAAATAACTCTTTTTAGCCAAAAGCATTTTTTTATCGTAAAATAAAGACATGGAAATCCTATCATTAGCTGCATTAATGGCTGTCATCGCCTTAAGTTGTTTCACAAAGATTAACCCTGGGTTGTTTGCCATTGGCTTGGCGTGGATGCTAGGCACTTGGGGCGCACATATGCCACTAAGCCAGATCATTGGCGGATTCCCGACGTATTTGTTAATCATGCTCGTTGGCGTGACCTACCTGTTTGCCATGGCTAAGCATAATGGCACATTAGAAAAACTAACCCACATGTCTTTACATTTCTTTAGACAACGCCCCATGCAACTACCGCTCATGGTCTTTTTACTTGCTTTAATCCTGTCGACCATTGGGGCTGGTAATATTGCAACCGTTGCCTTACTTGCCCCCATTGCCATGGCCATTGCTTGGGAAACAGGCATTGGCGGTTTCTTTATGACGATCATTTTAATTTGCGGTGCGAATGCAGGCACCTTCTCACCCATGGCTTTAACGGGTGTCATTGCAAATGGCTTGATCAAAAAGATTGGTCTTAACCTCGATCCTTGGTCAGCGGTATACTTACCAAATTTAATCGCACAAAGTTTCTTGGCCTTGTTGTGCTATGCATTTTTCTATTGGCGCATTAAGAATCATCGTAAGCACGCACACCCAGCTGAAGGTTTAAATCTACCACTAACTCCGACGTGGAATAATGCTCAAATTATCACATTGGGTGCCATTGTCAGCTTGTTTATTGGCAGCATTGTATTTAAAATTGATATTGGATTTTTATCGCTCATCTTAGCAAGCTTATTGGCTTTGTTTAATCTAGGTGAAAGCAAAGAAGCCATCAAGATGATCCCGTGGAACACCATCCTCATGGTCTGCGGAGTCAATACCCTCATCGGTATCTTAGAAAACGTCGGTGGATTAAGCCTTCTAAGCGACTTGCTTGCACGGGTGTCAAATCCCACGAACGTAACCGCTGTCACAGCATTTATCACAGGTATTATTTCGGCGTTTTCAAGCTCTTCAGGTGTTGTTATGCCAACATTTATACCCTTGGTGCCTGAATTTCTTGAAAAAATTGGCAGCAACAATCTTGTTGGGGTGATTTCTTCAATCAATGTCGGGGCACACTTGGTTGACATTAGCCCCTTGTCGTCGCTAGGTGCTTTATGTGTGGCTAGCGCCCTTCACGAAGACAAAGATAAATTATTCCGCCAACTCTTGGTCTTTGGATTATTCATGTCCTTCGCTGGGGCCATCATTTGTTTTGTATTATTTCGGTAGTTCTTCTTCGGGCTTCGATGCTTCTAGATATTCCCATCGCTCGTAGGCTTTGAGCAGTTGGTTGGAAACCTCTTCGGCGCGACTTTGTGTTTTAGCGACTTCTTTAGGGTCTTTTTGATAAAAAGCAACGTCGGCTAATGTGGTAAATAGTTTTTCTTGTTCAGTTTCTAGATTTTCTATCTCAAGCGGCAATTTTTCTAACTCGGCTTGTTCTTTAAAAGAGAGTTTTCGGGTGGCAATGGGCTTATCTAATTTTGTTGCGATCTTGTTTTCTTTTGTTTTCGCCAACACCGACTGAGTTATGACTTTGCGTTGCTCTAGCCAATCATCATAACCACCTGGAAACTCATAAATCTCGCCTTTGCCTTCTAAAACGATCGTCGATGTGACCACATTATTTAAAAATGCACGGTCATGGCTCACCAAAATTAGTGTGCCAGAATATTCCATCAATAATTCTTCTAATAGCTCTTGGGTTTCAATGTCCAGATCATTGGTTGGCTCGTCCATGATTAAGAAATTTGACGGCTTGGTAAATAACCGCGCTAAAAATAGACGGTTGCGTTCCCCGCCTGATAAAACCTTAACTGGGGTGCGTGCACGATCCGGCGTAAATAAGAAATCTTCCAAATAACCAATGATGTGACGTGGGCGACCATTGATCGTCACCGTGTCTGAACCCATGGCCACATTTTCAATCACGGTTTTTTCTTCATCTAATTGTTCACGCAATTGATCAGAATACGCAACTTCTAAATTCGTCCCTAAACGCACCTTACCTTTTTGAGGTTCTAATTTCCCAAGTAAGATTTGCAATAAGGTTGTCTTACCTGAACCATTGGCGCCAATGACACCAATCTTATCGCCACGCATGATCTGCGTCGAAAAATCCTTGATGATGCAATTATCGCCATAACTAAAACCTAAATGTGCGGCCTTGATGACCAAGTGCCCAGAGGATTCTGATTCTTGCGCCACAATGCGCGCTTGACCGACTTGTTGACGCTGGGCTTTCTTTGCTTCACGCATGCGCTCTAAGGCTTTCACTCGACCTTCATTACGAGTCCGACGGGCTTTGACCCCTTTACGTATCCAAACTTCTTCTTCAGCCAAACGTTTGTCAAAAACTGCTCGCTCAGCGGTTTCCATCTCGAGTGCCATGCGCTTACGTTCTAAAAATGTTTGATAATCACACGACCAGCTAAATATCTTGCCACGATCGAGCTCTACAATGCGCGTCGCTAAATGTGTCATGAACATGCGGTCATGGGTAACGAAAAATAATGTACCTGGATAATTTTTTAAGAAACCTTCCAGCCAATTGATTGTATCGATGTCCAAATGGTTGGTTGGCTCGTCTAATAATAAGATTTCTGGTTTGATGACCAAGGCCTTGGCCAATAAAGCACGGCGTTTTTGTCCGCCAGAGAGTGTCTCGAATTCTGCTTCACCGTCTAATTTCATTTGGGTTAAGACATATTCAACTTCGGCATCCAAATCCCACCCGCCGGTGTTATTTAATTGTTCTTGCAAGCGATCTAATTCTCGCATGAGTTCAGGGGTATGCTCGGTATGCAAACGATGGGTTACGTGGTGATAGTCACTTAAAACTTTCGCACGTTCACCTAAACCTGAAAAAACCAGATCAAAGACCGTACCGGTAATATCTTTGGGAACCTCTTGAGGCAAATGGGTTACTTTAATGCCTTTTTGATAAATGATCTCACCGCGGTCAATCTCGACTTGGCCTGCCATGGTTTTCATGAGTGTCGTCTTGCCAACACCATTACGTCCAAGCAAAGCCACGCGTTCACCGGGTTCTAATTGCAAGCTTAAGCCCTCAAAAATGCTGGGGCCGCCAAAAGCTAATGTGATTTCTTGTATGCTAATCAGTGCCATAAGAGACAGAAGTGTACTACAATCTGCCGTCCATAGCTAGCGCTCTTTATTTTTGCGTGTTTTTAAGGTTATTGTTTCTTTATAAGATAATTTTGTTAGAATCAAACCATGATTTCAATCGAAGTAATCCTCCTTATCATTGCTGGTCTTTTATTGCTTAGCGTCATTGCAAGTAAGATTTCTGATCGCTTTGGTGTTCCTGTCCTTATCCTCTTCTTAAGCATTGGCATGTTAGCTGGTTCCGAAGGATTTGGCGGTATTTATTACAATGACCCATGGCTTACCAAAACGTTGGGAACAATCGCCTTAGCATTTATTCTGTTTTCAGGTGGACTAGACACGGACAAAGAAGATGTGCGTCACGTTTTCTGGAGCGGTTTGAGCTTATCAACGATTGGTGTATTGTTAACCGCTTTATCTGTTGGTCTTTTTGCGACCTACATCTTAAATTTCTCCCTCATGGAAGGCTTATTACTGGGCGCCATTGTTTCCTCGACGGACGCGGCAGCTGTTTTTAATGTGCTGCGTTCAAGCAAGATTGGATTAAAAGGTCGTTTAAAACCGCTCTTAGAATTCGAATCCGGTAGTAACGACCCCATGGCAGTTTTCTTAACCATTGGGTTGATCAGTTTGCTTAAAAATCCTCAAATGTCCGCGACTCATTTGATCCCTGACTTCTTTTTGGATATGGGCATTGGTGCGGTGACCGCTTTTGTCTTAAGTCATATATCAATTTTTTTGATTAACCGTCTAAGACTGACCCAAGAAGGACTTTATCCTGCGCTCATGATTGCGCTCATCATCTTCATCTATGCAGCCACAACCTTTTTTAAAGGTAACGGGTTCCTTGCGGTTTATATTGCTGGCATACAAATTGGCAACGCCAACTTAATCCATAAAAAAGCCATCAAAAACTTCTGTGATGGCACCGCATGGCTTATGCAAATTGTCATGTTCTTAACCCTAGGGTTGCTTGTTTTCCCATCGCACATTTTACCTATCATTGGCGCTGGATTATTAATATCATTATTTTTAATCTTCATTGCACGGCCATTGAGCGTCTACGTCGCCCTCTTCTTCTCAAAAATGCCAATGCATGAAAAAGGATTGGTATCTTGGGTGGGTTTACGCGGCGCTGTACCGATTATCTTAGCTACATTTCCCTTATTGGCTGGCGTTCCTAAAGCCAACATGATTTTTAACATCGTCTTCTTTATTGTCATCACGTCCGTTTTATTCCAAGGCACAGCATTGCCCCTCGTTGCACGATTGCTGCGCGTTGATTCTCCGATACCCAATAAACGCGGTCGCCCCATCGAATTGGGTGATGCGCAAGCCATCAACGCAAATCTTGAAGATTTGATTGTGCCATATAATTCCAAAGTCGTTGGCAAGCGACTATTTGAACTGGGCGTTCCCAAAGGCAGTTTGATTGCGCTCATTTGCCGTGATGAACAGTATTTTATCCCTAATGGATCGACGGTATTACATGAAGGTGATGTGTTGCAGGTATTGGCAAGTACTGAAGATCTTCAGAAACTTCAAAGAATCTTAACTGCTTAAGACTTATACCGACACGAGCACAGCTGCTAAATAACTCTCTGCACTACGTCCACTGCCGACAAAATCTTTGTCTTGAGAAAAGCATTCAATCTTCTTAACAGTTTTGGGGAACATCGCACTTAATTGATCCGTGTTTATTGCGCTATAATTCGTAGATACAAAAATATAGCCATTTGGATTAAGCATCTTTAAAGACATGGCAATTAAATTCGGTAAGTCCTTCTTAACACTAAAAACCTGTTTTTCATGACGGGCAAATGATGGTGGGTCTAAGATGATCAAATCAAAATGGTTATTTTTAACCACCGCGCGATCTAAATAATACATGGCATCGGCACGTACAAATTCATATTCACCAACTGGTAAGCGATTTAAATCATAATTGGCGCGCCCTCGGTGTAAACACTTCTGACTTATATCCACATTGCTCACACTCAATGCTCCAGCGGCCTTACAATGCACGCCAAATGAACATGTGTACGCAAAGCAATTTAGAACCTTTTTACCTTTAGCAAGAGCAGCAACGGTATGACGGTTTTGACGCATATCTAAGAATAAGCCACTATTTAAGCCGTCATTTAAGTCAACATCAAACTTCAGGCCAAATTCTTCGACGGTCGTGGCACTCAAGGTTTGATCAATTAAAACATGGGTATGAAAGGCATCAGGGTTGGACGCAGGTGACGACGTGCGATCTTTGATGATCAAATAATCAGCAGCATAAACATCTTTGAAATAACGATTGATCTCATCAAAATGATTTAACCAAAACTTATCGTAAATCTGGACGACAAAATGACGATTGTACTGCTCTAGGACAAAACCATTTAACCCATCGCTAATGCCATTGACCAAACGCACCGCATTGGTGTATTTAAAAAATGGCTCGCGTTTTTTAATGGCGCGATTAAGTGTAATGGAAAGGTTTTCCTGCATATAAAACTAACTGGCCCCAATCAACCAACCAGCCACAAAAACCAATAGCCCGCCGACAATGACTTGGAATGCTGCGGATAGAAAAGGCGTATCCATATATTTCCATCGGATAATTGAAATGACAAATAACTCAATGATAACAACCAAAACAGCGATGGTTGTTGCCAAGTTAAAGTCTGGAATGAAATATGGCAGGGTATGTCCGATGCCACCGATCGTCGTCATTAGACCACAGACAACACCACGAATCCACGGCGCACCACGGCCGCTTAGCTTTCCGTCATCTGACAATGCTTCTGTAAAACCCATGCTAATCCCAGCTCCTATCGAAGCGGCTAATCCAACTTTTAATGTTTCTAACGTATTGTGCGTTGCAAAAGCTGCGGCAAATAAAGGTGCTAAGGTTGAAACAGAGCCATCCATTAATCCTGCTAATCCTGGTTGAACGAAACGTAACACAAACAAACGATGCGCCGCATGCTGTTCAGCAACAACCTCTCCTGCTTCTACTTGTGCCGCGTGTATGGTTGATGCGACTGATTCATGCCGACCTTCTTCAGCCGCTAAATCTCCCAACAATTTGCGCATCTTTGCATTGCTGGTCCGACTAGCCGCAACCTCATAAAAACGACGTGTTTCTAATTCCATGGACGCAGCTTCTGCCCGTGCTTTTTCTGGTGTTATATTTTCAACGAACCACGTAGGAGAACGCTTCACAAAACCTTTCACGTCTTGGCGGCGAATTAATGGGATATGATCGCCAAAACGTTCACGGTATAAATCAATCAAACATTGACGATGACGGGATTCTTCTTCGGCCATCTTGGTAAACAATTCAGCCGTGGAAGGAAAATCTTTACGGAGGTTCGCAGCAAAATCTAAATAGATACGACCATCTTCTTCTTCAGCAGCAATCGCCACAGCTAAAACTTGTGCCTCAGTTAAATCATGAAAATACATAGAATCCCTCCTATGACGGAAGCGACTGGATCAATTCTTTATTGGTTGGAAAACTTTTTAATTTATCAACCAAAGCTTTGGCCGCTTCCACTTTATTCATCCCTGCAAGTGCTCGACGTAAGTTCTCAATCTGATTAAAATCTGTTTTCTCAATGATCAACTCTTGTTTGCGAGTGGAACTTTTGGAAATGTCTATGGCAGGAAAAATGCGGTGTTGCGCGATATCACGTGATAAGACAACTTCCATATTACCTGTACCTTTGAATTCTTCAAAAATCACTTCATCCATGCGGCTGCCGGTCTCAATTAAAATCGTCGCTAAAATGGTCAATGAACCTGCACCTTCTATCTTGCGGGCATATCCAAAAATGCGGCGTGGCACTTCCATAGCTCTTGAATCAACACCACCTGACATGGTCTTACTGCCACGTGAGGACGTCTGCGCATTGTGAACACGGGCCAAACGTGTCAATGAATCGATGACCACCATCACATTGCCACCATTGGCTGTTTCTTTAAATGCATCGGCCATCAAGGTATCTGCGGTCTGTAAATGATGTTCATAGCTCATGTCCGACGAAGAACTACGCACATCAACACCACAGGAACGTTTAAAATCCGTGACCTCTTCTGGGCGTTCGTCGATCAACAAACAATGCAACTTGATCTCAGGATAACCCTTGGTGATCGATTGGCATAAATGTTTAAGAAATGTCGTTTTACCGCACCCTGGAGGCGCCACAATAAGCCCACGCTGCCCCATGCCAATCGGACAAATCAAATCCATGGCACGCATGGTCAATTCACTCGAACCTTTTTCTAAATAAATACGCGGTGAAGGATCTATTGGAACACCTGCGAGAAATAGACGTTGATTCTCATCTTGATGACGCGGCGGCACGTACCGATTAACCGGCTGTTCTCTTCTTTGCGGATTACTTCTTCTTGGAATCATAATTACCTACAAACATCACTATTGAACTACCTCTATAATACCACAGCCAATGCGTCCACCAGCATTACCAGTGGGTTGACCCATGTCATCTTCTTTTTCATGCAAGATAATGGCTTTGCCGTTTAACGCATAACTACCTTCTTCTAAATTTACACCAGGTAAGATAACTTTTAAACTACCGATACCATCTTTATTAACGTCGATATTACCCATATCGCCCGCGTGCGCGTGTTGCAACCCATCTTTGGGTAGAAATCCATGCATCACCTTATCAGGATTAAAGTGACCACCTGCAGCTTTGCCCATATCTTCGCAACTGCCGTTTTCATGAAAATGAATGCCGTGCTTACCAGGAGGTACATTGCTCACATTAACCACCACGGATAAACCACCTTCTTCATGTTTAATAATAACTTCACCCGACACCATTGAATCTGGCGTCGTTCCTTTAATCACAGCCTTGCCTTCATGTGCAAATGCTGGCACAGATAACATAAAAATACCAACGATGGTTAACAAAATGCGTGACGACTTCATAGTTACTCCTTAAATTAAACGCGAGCGAATGTTTCCGCAGACGAGTGTTGCATGGCTAATTCAAATTCTGGAGGGGATGGGGTTCTTAATAATTCTCCATCACTTAAAAAATGATAAATCTGACTATAATCTTTTACTTGTGAGAACGAGATGCGTCGCATTAAATATTTTGGGTTTAATTGCGCAGGTGTAGCACAACCCGTGGCGCCTAAAATATCAGCAAAGCTTTTAACCGTTGCTTTATGAAAATTATAGACACGTTTGTTCTTTTGAGCAACCACTAAACCTACAGCCAAACTAGGGTCTTGCGTCGCAACGCCCGTAGGACATAAATTCGTATTACACTGCAATGCTTGAATACACCCAAGCGCTAACATCATCCCTCGAGAAGAATAGCACAAATCAGAACCCATTAACATATGTTTTAATATACCAAACCCTGAATTGATCTTCCCTGACGATATGACTTTAATCTTATCGCGCAATGAAAAGCCAACCAAGGCATTATGCACAATGATCAACCCTTCATTAAGTGGCGAACCAACGTAATTGGAAAACTCGAGCGGTGCCGCACCTGTACCACCTTCTCCCCCATCGACGGTAATAAAATCAGGGGTAATGCCTGTCTTGACCATGGCTTTACAGATCGCTAGAAATTCACGGGGCTTGCCAACACAGATCTTAAAACCAACAGGTTTACCACCCGACAACGTGCGAAGCTTCTCAACAAACTCTAAGAGTTCAATGGGTGTTGTAAATGCACTATGTGCTGGGGGCGAGATGACACTTTTACCCATCTCAACACCACGGATCTTGGCAATTTCTGCCGTGACTTTCTCCGCCGGTAAAATCCCCCCATGCCCTGGCTTTGCACCTTGAGAAATTTTAATCTCGATCATTTTAACAGCATCTAATTGTGCTTTTTCTGTAAAACTTTTTGGGCAGAATTTACCATCTTTGGTACGGCAACCAAAATACCCTGTACCTATTTGCCAAATAAGATCGCCACCTTTTAAGTGATATGGTGTTAATCCACCCTCGCCGGTATTCTGGGCAAAACCACCCATAGCAGCCCCTTCATTCAAGGCCATGACCGCATTAGGACTTAACGACCCAAAACTCATGGCCCCTATATTAAATACACTGGCTGAGTATGGCTTGGCACGCGATGCCCCAACGGTAACACGCAAATCTTTTAGCTCAACATGGGCAGGCACCATTGAGTGGGTGACCCATTCATAGCCGACTTCATAGACATTTTTCTGTGTACCAAAAGGCAATGTATCAAGCTCACCCTTAGCGCGTTGATATACCAACGAACGATCCAGTCGATTAAACGGTGTGCCAGATGTATTTGATTCAACAAAGTATTGATTGATCTCAGGACGGAAGAATTCTAATAAATAACGAAAATTACCAATAATGGGAAAATTACGGCGAATGGCATGACGTTCTTGAAACATGTCGACAATGCCAACAAGGATGATCGGACCTAAGATCAACATCGACCATATGAGTATGGGATAAATGGACGAAATGATCGCAATAAGCGTGACCGCAACAAGGGAAATATATAAGAATATCCGACGAGCCATTAGTGTTTATTTTAAAGCTAGAACGCCCTTATGCAAGAGGTAATTGGGAAAAATAACGCAAGGTTTTGGCCCGCTCTTCTTCATGCCAGACGATGGGATTGGGGTATCTATCAAACTTTAATCCTTTACTGGCAATATCATGAATATCTTTTGAAGCAACTGCACGTAACTCTGGCACCCATTGCTTGATATAAACCGCATCAGGATCAAATTTCTTTTGCTGTAACCATGGATTAAAAATGCGAAAATACGGCGCCGCATCACAACCCGTTGAGGCAGCCCATTGCCAATTCCCGTTGTTAACCAATGGGTCATAATCAACAAGACGTTGTGCAAAATATTGCTCACCCCGTCGCCAATCAATGTGTAAATCCTTGATCAAAAATGAGGCCACAATCATGCGCACACGGTTGTGCATAAAGCCGGTGGCATTAAGCTCCCGCATCCCAGCATCAACGATGGGGAAACCTGTTGTACCCTCACACCATGCTTTAAAATACACATCATTATTTTCCCAGGTTAGTCCGTCGTACTTTTTATGAAAAGCGCCTTTTAATACATGCGGAAAATGAAAACCCACTTGTGTGAAAAAATCTCGCCAATATAACTCGCGGATCAAGGTGTGCGACATGCCAAACGCCTTTGTAATGGCATGATAGCTCTCCCGCACTGAGCAAGTGCCAAACTTATGATGCGCAGACAAATGCGTTGTTTTATTTAAAGCCGGAAAATCACGCTCACTATCATAGGCTTGATATGTTTTGATTTGCTTTAATATGGCCAATGCCTCCGACCTCCCGCCATGTTGAGTCTTTTTGCCAAATTTCCGACGATCTTCTATGGCGCATGGGGCTGTATGATAATGTGTATGCGCATTGGTTTGCGTCAAAGGCACGCGCACTGTCATCGCTTTCTTCGCATAGGGGGTATAGACCGTGTAAGGCTTACCATCATCTTTGAGAATGGCCTGCGGTGGATTTAATAGAGCATCATGCGATTGATGAAATGCAATCTTTGATGCGTCACACGCTTTAGCTATTTGTGAGTCTCGTGCTTGACTAAAAGGCGTGTAATCTTGATTAACATACACCGCATCAATATGCTCTGCCTTTATCAGTGATGTAACCACTTCATGTGGCTGACCATAAAAAACATACAACCGCCCACCTTTTGATTTTAATTGTGCCTCTAGGTCGTGCAATGATGTGGTCATAAAATCAAACGCAGGATGACCAAAATATGGCTGACCTTCCATCTGGCGGGGATCAAAAATAAAACACGGCATAACAGATTTTGATTGCCGTAAAGCTTCAATCAAACCTGTGTTGTCTTCAAGACGCAGATCTCGACGGAAAATAAAGAGTAACTTTTTAAATGGCATGTTGGCTATTGACGACGTAATATACGATTAATGATCCATGCAATACCAAAAATAATAAAACACACCATGACAATCGATGCCCCGGATGAAAATCCTCCATAATAGGATGCATACACACCACCTAAAGCCGCAATGATAGCAAAGATTGATGACAACAACATCATCCAACCCAGCCGATCTGTTAATAATCTTGCTGCAGCTACAGGGATTACTAATAATGCATTTGTCAGAACTGTTCCAACAGCCTGAATCCCAACAACAACGGTCAATGAGAGAAATACTAAAATCATATACCGTAGGAAATCAACTGGTATCCCGATGGCTTTGGCATAATTTGGATCTACACAAAATAATTTTAACTCTTTATAAAATAACAACAAAACAAATAATGCCACAACCGTAATAATAACAATCACCGTTAAATCAGTAGATGTTACTGCCAATATATTACCAAACAACATTGAAAACAAATCGCGAAAAGACTTAGTTGTGCTAATAAGCAATATCCCAAAAGCAAACATCACATTGGGAATAATCCCGCCTGAGGTGTCTTCATTAACCGCGCTATCTTTCGAAAGAAAACCAATTAATAAAGCTGTCCCAAGAATCGCAATAAAAGCGCCAAGCAATAAATTACCGCCCAGTAAATATGCAATCACAAGCCCTGGCAAAGCACTATGACTTAACGCATGCCCAACCAACGCCATCCGTCGTAAAACAATATATGACCCCCATGCTGCACAAAGAACGCCAATGAGCATACCTGCCAATGCCGCCCTTTGAATAAACACATATTGAAATGGATCTGTTAAATAATGCATCATGGATGATCACACCCCTTATGTCGCTCATCTTTCTTCATCTGTGAGTCAACCTGTGTCCCATCTTTTAAAAATATTGCCCCATCATATCGCCCCTCTTCTTGATCATAATAATGAGTTGCTACAATCACTGTTTTTCCTTCTGACTTTATTTTTAATAATAATTCTGCAACAATCTGGCGAGTCTCAGCATCGACAGCATTTAATGGTTCATCCAAAAGTAACAAATCTGCATCTTGAGCTAAAGCGCGCGCAATAAGGACGCGTTGTTGTTGCCCACCTGAGAGTTTACTGATTTGTCTGTCTTTGAGGTCAAGCAATCTCATCTGCTTCAAAGCTTCATGTGCCGCCTGCTTATCTTTCTTCCTGAGTGTTGCAAACCAACCTAAATAAACATAACGTCCAGTTGTTACCAAATCCATGACACTTATTGGAAAACCCCAATCAATATCACTACGCTGCGGCAAATATACAACACGATGATGACAAGCACCTAGACTATGCCCGAAAATTCTAATGCTGCCATTCTTAATTGGCAATAAACCACTAATAGCTTTAAACAGCGTCGACTTCCCCGCCCCATTGGGACCAACCAACGCCACTGAATCACCAACGTGAACATGCGTTGACAGGCCCGCAATGGCCAATGTATCTGACCGGGGGTACGTCACATCTAATCCCTTAATCTCTAAGGCTGGCGCCTTTGGATTTGGGCTACTATGTCGATGTTGACAATAAGATAATTTCATTGGGGAACAGTATACCTTAAATTATTATTTTAAATACTTCAAAAATACGTTCACATTAGAACGCATCATATCAACATACGTCGACGCTCCACTACCTTCTATTCCTAAAGCATCAGTATATATACCTGGAGCAACAACAACACCCGCATTTGATGCTAAATTATTAGCTAATTTGGTATTTGAAACATTCTCCGCGAAAACAACCTTTACACCATTAGCCTTAATGACATTTAATAAAGCTGCCGTTTGTTTCGCCGAGGGATCCGCAGCTTCTGTTGTTGCTGAAGGAATAACAGCCCCCACGACTTTAAAACCATAACGATCTGCAAAATAGCCCAACGCATCATGATTTGTCACAATTGTTTTATGTTTGAGCGTTGCTGTTTGTTCTTTGATCCAAAGATCTAATGACTTTAATTTTTCAATATATGTATTTGCATTATCTTGATACTCTTTACTGTGCACAGGATCCAAAACCATAAGCCCATCACGTACATTCTCAACATAAACAATCACGTTATTCACATCTTGCCACGCATGGGGATCAACTTCACCATGATCATGATGATCTTCATGATCTACACCTTCCTCTTCATCATGCCCTTCCTCTTCTAATTTACGTGGTGTTACCCCTTTTGAAACAACAATGCGCGTTGCTTTTGAACCGCTAGCTTCATATAACTTATTCATCCAATGCTCGAAATTAAGGCCATTTTCAAAAACAATATTTGCCTTACTTAAAAGAATCGTGTCTTGCGGTGTTGGTTCATACTCATGCGCATCCCCATCAGCCCCAACTAATACAGACACATCAACATAACTACCCCCAACATTTTTCACTACATCTTCTAATATACTAAATGATGCAACAGCTTTGACGTTCTGAGCAAAAGCATTATTTTGCAATACCACTAAAAATACTCCTAATAAAACAATAAAACGTGATGCATTTCTCATCTGGATCTCCTTTTCAAATAGAAACTGTTTCTGTTTATACTCTAAAAAAATATTTTATATACATTTAGGACAAAGCCCCTCCAATTGAACAAAATGCTTAAGCACCTTATACCCACTTGCCTTAACCATATTAGCCAAAGCACACCCATCAACTTCATCAACCTTGCCGCATTTCACGCAGACGATATGATGGTGGTGGTGATGGCTGTCGTGATCGTGACACATGGCATAATATAAACGACGGTCATCACGCTTAATTCTTACCAAAATTCCACAATCTTCAAACGTCTCTAGATTGCGATAAATGCTAGGCAACCCCAATTGTTTGAACTGACGCTTCAACTTATCCCACACTTGCTCTGGGGTCAAATATTTGCCCTGCGCCGCAAAACAATCCAAGATGGCTTGTCGTTTGGGCGTTAACTTTAACTTCTGAGATTTTAATTTTTCAATAAATGTCATAATCTTAAATAGAAATGATTTCTATTTATACGTTAAAAAGAAAATAAAGTCAAGTTTAAAAAATACGCCCCTTGTGCTTTATCTTAACCGCTTCAATTTCCCGTCGGACATTCTCTAAAGCCACACCATCTCCTAACTTTGCGTAAGCCACCTCTAACATGCCAAGCATCTTTGCATAGTTACGTAAATTGCGCATGGATGATGGGCCATGGCGGTACTTCAAGACTTCAACATCTAGTGCAGCGTCTGCCTTATCCCCTTGCAGCCTAACCCGTTCAAAATATAAAATGGCCTTGGCATAATCTTTGGCTTGAAATGATAGAAAGCCTAACATATAACTCGCTAATCCTTGGTCATGGGGATTTATTTCTAGGACGCGCAAAAAAGCGGCTTGAGCTTGTGTAGACTTTTTCTCATCGGCATAAACAACACCAAGCGACATCCAAGCTTGCATGTGATTGGGATCGATCAGTAAAATTTTTTTACACATGCGTTCAACATGCGCATGCATATTGTACATTGCATACGATGATGCGCGCTGATACATTTGATTTACAATCATTGGTCTTAATAAAATAATTGCCGCAACAACCACACAAACACTAATTGCAAGCTTACGCCCATACCCCAATGTGGGCCCATGATCGTGGCAATGCGTGTGATCACAATGATCGTGATGATGTGTCGACATAATTTAAGCAACCATGATTAAGAAGATACCCACAATAATCAAAATATTACCAGCTACATAACTTACTGTATTTTCAAATTTTTCTAGAACAGGAACTAATTTCTGTACGACGTGTGATGACGCACCAAGAGCTAATATGGGCAAGCTTTGACCTAAGGCAAAACTAAAGAAAACAGCGGCGGAATATAAGACCGAGCCTTTTATCGCAACCAAACTTGAAATTAACAACATGCCAACCCCACACCCTGCACATGCAGGCATTTCAAGGAAAGCAAAAAACATACCAAATACAAATGTTGCTGGAATGGTATTTACGTGCTGCATCATTGTTGAGCAATGTTGATGCAGACGTTTAGCTGCGCTTGGGAAAAGACCTGCAAAAAAGACACCACAAACGAGTAAGAATACCCCAAAGATCAAATATATTGGCTCGCTAAAAGTAATTAGCTTTCTTGCAAAGGAACTAATCACCCCTAACAGCAAGCCGATGACCGTATAGCTCAATATCATCCCAAGCGAGAATGCTATGGCAAGCTTCAAACTACGATGTGATGATTTTTTCGATCCATGAACATGCCCAAGCATAAATGGCAAACGGGCAATGGTGCATGATGTCAACGAAAGCGCGGCGCCAGCGATGACCACCAAGATCATCACCTGCCAGATCGAGCCATTTAGAATCGCATTTCGTACTCCAAAATCCATTTGATTTCACCTTTAGGCGCAGCATCGGAAGCACCAAATAAATAACCAACATCATATTTTACAGAACCTATCTTACCATAAAAAGCA
This sequence comes from uncultured Planctomycetales bacterium, assembly GCA_964572155.1. Lineage (GTDB taxonomy): Bacteria > Omnitrophota > Gorgyraeia > Zapsychrales > Fredricksoniimonadaceae > JACQQW01. Next base: position 253,449 of record CAZNDZ010000003.1, read on the forward strand.
GGCCCTGCTTGATGCTTTTGATCATTGTAGGCAACAACTTGGTTGATCTCGCCAAAATCACTGTGCCACTCAACCCCTGGTTGAAACCACTCTTTCAGACGGTATTTGCTTGACCATGCCAAACCACCCGCCAAGTCTTCTCCTGGATGACGCCCAACCTGTTGTTCTAAAGCTAAATTTAATGTGTGCGTAAAATTTATTAATGATTTCTCTAATAAAAGTTTGGCTTCTAATTTATCGGAATGTTTATCTTCAAACGATGCTTCATATTCTAAATAAAGTCCAATATCAACGGGCAATTGGCCCTGTTCTGTTAACTGAAAACGATTCTCCCACGATAATGCGGTAAACTTAAAATTTAAATCTTCATCGTTGTCATTCTTGGTTCGCTCTACTTCGCCATAGACTTCCGTAAACCAACGATCACTGACCCCATAACCTACTGCATATTTATGTTTCTGTGCATTATCTTTAGAAGCGCGTTCATCAATATCATATTGGCCGCGGGCCTCGAATTCTAACTCACCTTTCTCTACAATTGGTGAATAAACTTTTTTTGTGGCATGCGCTGTCGAAGGCGCTGTAAAATAACACATAATTCCCAAAATAACCACCACGACGGTCTTTTGTATTTTTTCTTGTGGTAATTGACCAAACAACTTTAATGCCATGGATAAACCCCCAATCGTTAATATGTAGACGATGACCTGTATGCCCGTAGGTCTTTCTGTATAACCAACCAACACATGCAATATCTTGCCAACAACGCTGCCGCTTGAAATAATGCGTGAACTATCCCAGACCATGGGAATAATCTCTGGCACAACACCCGCTGCTGTTAAATATCCCAACGCTTGCACCAACATGCCAGCCACTAAGAAAATTAATAACCAACTGGTGTAAGTAAATATTTTCTTAGTCGGAATTTTCATTAATCCGTAATATAGAACCACACCAATGCTAATACCTGCACACAAACCCAACATCCCACCCATGACTAAATCCCAAACCTTCGTGCCTGTTAAAAAAGCACTATAGGTAAACATGACAATTTCTGCACCTTCACGCAATGTGGCGAGCGCAATCACAAAAGCTAAGGTGTACATGGGCTTACGTCCTTGTGCGACCTGTTGACCTATCTGTTTAAACTCTTGTGAGATGGTCTTACCATGACGGTTCATCCAAATGGTTGTCCAACCTATAAGCACCGCCGCAATGAGCAAAATACTCGCATTTAGGATTTCTTGACCCAAACCTTCAGCAGCATTAGATATAGCATCCGCGAAGAAGGCAATGATGGCTGAACCCACAATGCCCCAAGCAATACCAATGATGATCCATGGGGTGCGATGTTTTAAGGTCTTGGTTGCGGCCATTAAAATAGTAACAATCAAGGCAATTTCAAAAACTTCTCTAAATAGAACCAACGCGATCGAAAACATAATCTTCCTTATTCTGCAATCAACACGCCTTGAGCGGTTGCTTGATGAAACTCTCCCATAAAATCATATCGACCCGCTTTGAGCGGCCCTAAAAAAACAAATCCCTGCTTCCCACCTGAAATAACCTTCTCCCGATTTAAGGCATAACTTTCAAATTCTTCCGGGGTTGGATCTTGATTATCAATGACTAGCTTAATCTTCTGCCCTGCTGGGACTTTGACTTCTTGCGGGATAAAACGATGTTCTTTGATGACAAGATTAATAACCGTGGGCTCAGCTGCAAAAGCAATATTTGAGCCGCACATCAACATCACCACCATCAGCCGTATAAACATAGCACCATCCTTTTTAAATACGTCGTTAAATAACTTAGTTACAATTAAAACATATCAAATTTAAAAATAATGTCAATAAAAAAATAAATTCCTCGTCTATAAAATCATATAAACGAGGAATTTTTTTACTTCAAAAAATAACTTATTTAATCAAAAAAACTATTCGTAATAAATGTTGTCGATGTAAAAGGTCGAGTTTTTAGAATTATCTTTCACATTACCAACCCACGCAAAACCACCGGTGATGCGCGACAAATCCTTGTCTTTCAAATCTATTGAATATTCCTTCCATTCATTGCTTAGCTTAATGGGTTCTGTGGCTGCTGACGCTGTATCTGGATACGTACGCCCCATGCCAACACCGCCCATGCTAAAAATGATTGTTTCGCCACCTTTTTCACCGCGCGCCCAAAACACCAACCGCTTGGCACCGGTTAAATTAAAACCACCTTTTGTGTCACCCCAATTATTGGCAGGTTGCAACCAATAAACACCTGCCCATGCCTGATGCATGGTGGCACATTCACGACCAAAATATGCTTTAATACAGCTACGACCTTCTTGACAACCTTGTTGCCATGCATCATCCATATCCACACATTCACCATCAGGCATATAACCTGAGATGTAGTAATGATTTCTAGATGGTTTATCTTGATATACCGTAAATTTCTTAAATGATGGAACATCCTCTGCAAACGCCTTAGAGAGCGTCAACGAACAGAAAATCATCATGGTTAAAATCATCATTGATCTTAGGGTATTACATAGTACAAACATACAACCTCCTTAACTTTTGTTAAAAACGGGGTAATCTGTATACCCCTTAGGTCCTGCTGCATAAAACGTATTACCATCAGGCGCATTGAGTGGCGCATTTAATTTAAATCGTTTGGGCAAATCAGGATTTGCGATAAAAGACCTACCAAAAGCAACCGCATCGGCTTCACCGCGCTCAAGCACGCCTTGTGCTGAGGACAAATCAAATCCTTCGTTGGCAATATAAACACCGCCAAATATTTTCTTTAACGCTGGGCCAATGCGCCCTTCGCCCGCATGTTCTCTCGCACAAATAAAGGCAATGCCGCGCTCTCTTAACTTCTCGGCTAAATATCCAAATGTTTGTAATGGATTAGAATCAGAGATGCCGTTGCTATCTCCTCGAGGAGCAATATGAACACCCACCTTACCCTTACCCCACACGTCGATCGCCGCATCCACAACTTCCAACATCAATCGCGCCCTATTTTCAACTGAACCACCATAGCGGTCAGTGCGTTTATTTGTACCATCTTGCAAAAATTGATCTAATAAATATCCGTTAGCACCATGCACTTCAACACCGTCGAAACCTGCTGTTTTGGCATTGATAGCACCTTGACGATACGCCTCAACAATAGCAGGAATTTCTTCGATCCCAAGCGCACGCGGGGTTACATAATTTTTCTTTGGGCGCATGAGGCTCACTGTTCCCGTCGCTGCAATCGCACTTGGTGCTTCTGGCAAAGCCCCATTTAAATAAAATGGATCCGAGATGCGACCAACATGCCACAGTTGCAATAAGATGATTCCACCTTGTTCATGCACTGCCTTAGTGATGGATTTCCAACCTTCAACCTGAGCATCAGACCAAATACCAGGGGTATTAGGATATCCAACACCCATGGGCGTTACCGCCGTAGCTTCTGTTAAGATAAGACCTGCACTGGCACGCTGAGCATAATACTCAGCCATCATGGCATTCGGAATACGTCGATCATCCTCGGTGCGACAACGCGTCAATGGCGCCATGATGATGCGATTCTTTAAATTAAAATCTCCAACGTTAATTGGATCAAATAGACTGGGCATATGCATCCTTTCAAACTAAATCAAATAGTAAAAACTCAGCGTCTGTTAACGCCTTTATCGACATAACATTCATAGACTCTACAGAAATCGCATCACCAGCTTCTAATACATTGTCGGCAATGCTTAGCTTTCCCTTAATCAATTGTAGCCAAACGCCACGACCATCCTTGATCGCATGCGTGCAATCTTGATTAGCTCTTAAAACCCCTCGATAAATAAAAACGTCTTGATAAAATGGCACCACATTATTGCCGCCTTGCGGTGAACCAATTAACAACAGCGGTTGCTTTGAATCTGCTTTGGCTAATGTGTATTCTTGATATGAAGGCGCAACGCCCTTCACTTGCGGCATGATCCAAATTTGCAACAAATGCACAGGCTTATCTTTTGACGCATTAAATTCACTATGCGTGATGCCCGTGCCCGCAGAAATTTTTTGGACATCGCCAGCCTTGATCACGCTTTTATGCCCCATGCTGTCTTCGTGTTTTAGCTCACCATCGACGATATAGGTAAATATCTCCATGTTAGCATGCGGATGCATCCCAAAACCCATGGCAGGCGCAACCTTATCTTCATTAATAACCCGTAAGGAACGAAAATGCATGTGTTTTGGGTCATAATAATCAGCAAATGAAAAGGAAAAATAAGAATCTAACCAACCGTGATTGGCATGCCCGCGTTCTTTAGACCGTCGTATTTGAATGGATGGGTGCAACATATCGAGAAGACACTATTCTTTTTTACGCTTAACCACTTTTGAAATCGAAGTAAAATTCTTAGTTAACCAAGAAACCACAGCCATCTGCCGTTTGGTTTGAGCAATGGGCCGAGCCGGCAAGCCCCAGACAACAGTCTTTGCTTTGACATCATTGATGACCGTACTTTTTCCCGCAATCACCGCATAATCACCAACGGTGATATTGTCTGTAATCGCCACTTGACCGCTGATCGTCACATGATTGCCAATGACCGTGCTGCCCGCAATACCGCTTTGAGCTGCCATGATCATATGTTTGCCTATCTTAACATTATGGGCGATATGACACAAATTATCTATTTTGCTATGCGCGCCAATGATGGTGTCTTCTAAAGAACCACGATCAATCGTGCTATTTGACCCAATCTCAACATGCTCTTCGATGATAACTTTACCCAATTGTGGGAATTTATAGGTCTTACCTTTTTCTTGAACAAATCCAAAACCATCAGAACCAACAACAACTCCGCCGTGAAGGATCACATGGTCTTTAATAATCGTATTGGCATATAGCACAACGCCTGGATACAAATAACACCCCAAACCTATCACACTATGCTGTTTGATTACGACATTACTCTCAATGATCGTATTGTCACCAATGCTCACATGATCTTCGATCGTCACATGCGACCCAATCCACACATTTTTTCCTAATTTTACCGTCGGTGAAACAACAGCCGTTGGATGTGTAAATGCAGCTTTAGGCGCTGGCTTATATAATGCTTGGTATAAAACTAAAAATGCTAATTTGGGATTTGCAACACGGATCAGCGTTTTGGAGGATTTTCGAATTGTATCTGTTGTTAAGATACAATCACTGTGACTTTGTTCTGCCGCGACAAGCCTTGCTTCATTAAGGGCAAATGTTAAGTCTTTAGACGTTGCCGCTTGCGTTCCACTTAAACCTGTTATATCTATCTTTGCATCGCCATCAACGGTGCCTTGCACCAACTGCGCTAAATCGCCAACGTTCATTTATTTCTTCCTCACCAATTCGCTCGATGCTGATTTCGTCGTCTCTTGGGCATGCTGATTACAATACGTTGCATGATTATAAATACTTAGGATGTGCTTACATCCATAATATTTACATTTTCGCCCTTTTTTTGACGTATTGACTTTCTTAGCTATAAAAACCACCTTAGGCCTTATGCCTGAATGTTATTCTACCTCTTTTTAAATCATATGGCGATAAAAGAACCGTGACTTTATCCCCTGGTAAGATCTTAATAAAAAATCTTCGCATTTTTCCCGCGGGATACGCGGTGATGGTGTGACCATTGGCTATTTCAACTGTAAATTGTGCGTGCGACAAAGCTTTTTGTATAAACCCTTCAACTTCAATTGCTTCTTCCTTAGACATGCAGATGCTACTTTCGAATAATACCTCGTATCTTACCTTTGGGAGGAGGAATCCTATGCATCATTTATTTTTCAGTAAAGAACTTAACGTTAATGGCCCAATTCTCATTACGTTGACATTCAATGTCATACTCAACTTCTTGACCAATGGTAAGCACTTGGCCGTCTTGTAACTTTACATAATTCGCATAGACTGAAAGTGTGCGTCCACTTTGGGTATCAATGATGCTGCCATAACCCTGACTGGCATGATATTCTTTGATGCGACCGCGTGACATGAAACCTCCTTGGGAGACACAACTACAATGAAGAGAATGTACTATACACCTTCGAGGAGATAAGCACAACGTTTCTTATTAGGCAGGGGTTTATGACGATTGTTCAGCCAAGCGGGCGATCTTCTTGATCATGCCGCCAAAAATGTATTCATGAAGCGGAATTAAAAAATACCAATACAATAATCCGCCCAAACCATGCGGGGCAAATCGGGCATGTTGTATAATGCCGCAGGTATTCTTATCAATTTCTTGAATTTTAAAATCCAGCGTCGCCACCCCTGGGATTTTCATTTCAGCAGCGAGACATAAATCTTCATTTACTTTTACATTAACAACCCGCCAAAAATCTAATACGTCGCCGTTACAAATTTCAACAGCGTTACGTCGTCCACGCGAGGAACCAACACCACCAACCAAACGATCGATAAAGCCACGCAATAACCACAGCCATGTGCCATGATACCACCCTGTTTCACCGCCGATATGCGAGATAACAGCCCATACTTTTTCTTTGGACGCATTGACTCTTCGTGTGCGTTTATCCTCGAGGATTGTGCCACCTGCCCAATGCGGATCTCCCGCTTGAGCTATTGCATATTGTGGAATTTTACCGGCATCAGCCCAATAGGTTTTTACATCATTGTGATGGACTAAATCTAGCGCGCGCCTGATAGCTTCCCGACAATCTAATAAATCTTGCGGGATAATGGCAACGATGCGATTATCTTTGCACACCACGGGATTCTTAAGCCCTTCCGCAAGTGGCCTTGCAATATAACTTGGGATTGGGGTAACCACATGTATCCAAATCGAACTAAGTCTCGGTGTTAAAACTGGCACAGGAATAAAAATGCGTTTTCGTAAACCCGCCACTTCTGCGTAAATTTGCATCAACTGCAAATAAGACAATACTTCTTTACCGCCAATGTCATAGGTCTGCCCCATGGTTTCATCGATTTCAATACATCGAAATAAATATTCAATGACATTACGGATAGCAATGGGTTGATTTGGTGTTGTGACCCAGCGTGGTGTGATCATGATGGGCAAGCGATCAACCAGATATCGCAAAATTTCAAATGAAACACTGCCCGATCCAATGATCATGGCCGCACGAAATACTGTGACGGGAACAGGACCGGCTTTTAATATTTCTGCAACTTCATGACGAGATTTTAGATGCTTGCTTAAACGCTCATCTTCAATGCCGAGTCCCCCCAAATAAATGATGCGCTTGATCCCACACTCATAGGCAATGCGCACCATGTTATGCGCGCCCAAACGATCCGCAGCTTCAAAGTCTGCTGTTTGCGGATTCATGGAATGGACTAGATAATACGCAATGTCTTTATGCTTGAGGGCTTTTCGAAGTGATTCTTGATCATTGATATCAACAGCAACTAGTTCAACGTTTGGGTGATTTGCCCAAAAACGACTTTTTAATTTTTCAATTGAGCGTCCGCTAGCTGCAACGTGATACCCCTCATCGAGGAGCTTAGCCACAAGCCTGCCACCGACGTAACCCGTTGCCCCTAAGACAATGATTTTCTTTTGTGACATGATCAGCGACCACTATTCGGGTTAATAGGCCATTCTTGAAATACATAATCAGGTTTTAGTAATGGCTCATAATCCGCTGGTTTTGCAAAAGGAAAGCTCACCACATCCCAAACGCCTGAACCTAAACGTTTAACAGTTTGCACAAATCCCCATGCGACACCACAGCCAATCCATGCAATGATGTGAGGCGTCTTTTGAGCCCCTTTAATCCAATATGCACGTGCTTGTTTTGGAACTTCAATCGGCGCTGTGGCCACATTAAATACACCGCGTAAAAATTTATGTGCTGGCGCTTGATCTGCATGAGCAACTATTGGAACCAAGGTCAACATCAAGCAAAGCATCATTATTTTTTTCATGCCATCTCCTTACTGAACCTTAACCTTAATACCCCATTCGACATAAATATAATCGCCAACCAAAACACCACCATGGTCTAGGAATTTATTCCAAATAATATCAAAATCTTTACGGTTGATATCCCATTTTCCACTAACCTCTAACATTGTTTGACCTGTACTAGCATCTTTGTTCATATTAAAAATAAACGGAAAGACAACTTCTTTAGATTTGCCATGCATCTCGAGTATACCCTTTACGGAATATTTTTTATCATCCCGAATGATCTCATTGCTTTTAAAAGTAATCTTGGGATAGACTTTCGTATTTAAAACCTGAGGGGACCGAACAATCTTATCACACCATGCACAGCTAGATTGAATGCTAGCTGCGTCTATTTCTAAAGAAACAGATTGAATATTATTCGAGGCCTCATCGACAGCAATGTTACCTGTAAAGGCATTAAAATGGGCATTGTATCGGCCAATCACAGAATATTTGATTGAGCCGTTCATCAGCGTTTCTTTGGGGCCAAAGGCAATAACGCTTGATGCATACCCAGGGGTAATGCCGCTTAAATTATTATCAGGCTCCTGACCTTTCGCCGCTCCCATGATGGCCAGTTTTAATGATTCATCAAATGGCTTTTCCCCAATCCACACAGAAAATAAGGCTTTAGCAAAACGACTTCCCTCAATCGTTCCTGTAATATTACCTCGATATTCAAATTGCGTTCCAATACCTGGAAGATATGTAAGCGCAAATCGATCCCCTGGCTTTAGATCCACAAAATACTTTCCCATCAACTCAATCTCTGGTTTAAGCTCTGCTAATTCTTGCGACGACACATTATATTTCATGCGATCAATCGTATAATTATTGAGTTTACTGCCGGGGATGTTAACAAAATACTCCACTTCAATGCGCTTGGGGAATTCTCCAAGGTCATCGGGCTGACTCTTGATGTCGGTGTAATAACCTGCCACAAAAGCCTTAAAGAACATTACATTCTTAATGCCTGTACCTTGTAGCGGCATAATAATATAATCAGCGTGATAGTGATCCCCGAATGTTACACCCGCAATTTGCGCGGCATGTACAGGACCCAGAAGACTTACAATAAGAAAACTTTGGAATAAGATATGTTTGAATGTGTTTTGCATCCAAGCATTATACTCCTAATATTTTACTCTTTGTCAGATATAAATTTTAATGATGCTGAATTGATACAATAACGTTTACCCGTCGGTTGTGGTCCGTCATCAAATACATGTCCTAAATGTGCACCACAACGTGGGCAATGCACCTCGGTGCGTTCCATATAAGCACTCGTATCTTTGGTATACGCATTATTAGCCGAATCAATGGGCTTGGTAAAACTTGGCCAACCAGTACCTGAATCAAATTTATCTATTGAGTTATATAAATCCAGGTCACAGCCTATGCAACGGTAAATGCCTCGCTTGTGATTATCATGATATGCACCGGTAAATGGGCGTTCCGTCCCTTGTTGTCGTGTAACTTTGTATTGCAACGGTGTTAACTGTGCCTTCCATTCTGCATCAGTCTTTTTCACGGTATCCCCCTCTCGATAAGCATCAGCATGAACATATTGCACACCAAAACACACGACCATCAACATCAATATCCCTTTAACCAAATGTAAACGCATATGCCTTTATCCCTTCTTGTTGGAATTCTAGTCGCAAGACATGATCTTCTACCTGACCTTTTAAATCAATCAAATGATACAAACGTTCTTCACTCAACGTCACAACACCATCTGCCACATCTTGACCAGCATTAGTGCTATCAACGGCCTTATCGTCTAAGAAAACTTTTATTTGATCACCTTTTTGTTTGGGACTAATCACTAAGAACACTTTAGCCGCTTTGAAATATATTTCTAACCCAGCATTCTTTTGTGCTGTGACAGATTCTTCACCCGTCTCCCAAACTCCGTCATAAGCAACAAGCCCATTGGCACGCTTGCTGCCTAAATATGTTTCTGGGGTGCGCTCATACTTAGGCGTTGCATCCGTGTTTGTGCCAGTATCCGCGGTAAGCACCTGACCCTCTTCTTTTAATAAGGCGCGGATAGCTTCTTCCATTTCATCATATTGCCCTTCGCCAAAATGTGTACGACGAATTGTGCCATTGGCATCGATCAAATACTTTGCCGGCCAATAACGATTCTGAAAAGCCTTCCATGTGCCATAATCATTATCCAAAGCAACAGGGTACTTGATGTTAAATTGCCTCAAGGCTTGCCTTACATTATTCACATCTTTTTCAAAAGCAAACTCCGGTGTATGCACACCAACGATGACAAAATTATTATTTTTATACTTCTCATACCACCCTGTCACATGCGGCAATGTCCTGACACAATTGATACAACTATATGTCCAAAAATCAATGAGCACCACTTTACCACGCAATCCTTGCACGGTTAAAGGATCGCTATTTAACCATTGAACAATGCCCGCAAACTCTGGAGCGACGGCTTGTTTTTTGTACTGTTTTCCGCGCAACTCATCTAACTGTTCCGTCACCACGTCGTTATGCTCGAATTTATTTAAAAACTGACCATAGGAAGGAAACGCCTCAAGGATTTTTATTTGAATGACCTTATCATAATTCGTATAAATCAATACGGCAGCAATGATCATGATGCCACCAAATACTTGTTGAATGATGCCGGTATATTTGGTGAACTGGCGAACGCGTCCAAATAACTTTGATCCTGCCAAGGACAAGATAAATAATGGAATCCCCAAACCAAACACATACGCCAAAGTGACTAAAACAACGCGCGTGTCTACAGCTTGGGTCGCCGCCAACGTCGCGATCGTCGCTAAGATTGGCCCCGCACACGGTGCCCATACTAAGCCAATAGAAAATCCCGTTGTATACCCCGCCCCAAAGCCAGAACCTTTTTTCTGTAACTTATTCTGGAATGGGCTTAGAATACGATTTATAAAGTTCTCAAAAGCTGTACCAAGAGCCGGGATGATCATGGCAACACCTAAAAGCCCGATGACAATCACCGCAATCAAGCGAAACACATTGGCATCAAAATGAAAGATTTTCTCAAGGTAAGAAATCGACAGCGTAAAGATGGTGAAGCTCGTCATAACCCCAAGGGTGATGCCAAGCGGTCGTCGACGACCTTGTCCTGCTGACGCTGATAAAACAATCGGCAACAACGGCCATATGCATGGGGCTAAAATTGTGATAAAACCTGCTAAAAACGAAAATAAAAGTAGGATTGTCATTGGCAGATAGTATACTGCATTTTAAATATGAGCGTTATTCTTTCTATTGAACAATTAAATAAAATTTATGCCAGCGGTTTTGTGGCGCTTAAAGATATTCACCTTAATATCAACAAAGGCGAAATTTTTGCGCTCCTGGGACCCAATGGGGCAGGCAAAACGACGCTCATCAATACCATCTGTGGCATCGTTAAACCAACCAGCGGTAAGATAACAGTGAATGGCTTTGATAATATTGTCGATTTTCGTGCCACGCGTTCTTTAATTGGTCTCGTTCCCCAAGAATTAGCGACGGATGCTTTTGAAACCGTGTGGCATACGGTGAATTTTAGCCGTGGACTCTTTGGGAAACCTGCCAATCATGCCTTTGTTGAAGAAATTTTGAAAACATTGTCATTGTGGGATAAAAAAGATAGCAAGATCATGACATTATCTGGTGGGATGAAACGCCGCGTCATGATTGCCAAAGCCTTATCGCATGAACCTCAAATCCTTTTCTTAGACGAACCCACCGCAGGTGTTGATGTGAGTTTGCGTAAAGACATGTGGGAACAAGTGCGCAAATTGCAAAAGATGGGCGTGACAATCATTCTAACCACCCACTACCTCGAAGAAGCCGAAGAAATGGCTGATCGCATTGGAGTTATTAACAAAGGTGAAATCATCATCACCGATAACAAAATAGATCTGATGAAAAAATTAGGACAAAAGACATTGGTGCTTGATTTAGAAAAGCCGCTGACCGCTATTCCATCGTCGCTATCTGCATGGCAATTACAGCTTCAAGGAGCACATTTGATTTATCATTACACAACCGATCAAGATAGCCGTGTTGCGGCCCTCTTATCAGATATTGCATCAGCTGGTATTACCTATAAAGACATTCATACAAAACAAAGTTCACTAGAAGAAATTTTTATTGAATTGGTCAAGACATCATGAACACCCATGCTATAGCTGCCATCTACTATTTCGAAATGTCCCGCTGGTTTCGCACCATCGGACAAAGCATTGCCGCGCCTGTTATCTCGACCAGCCTCTACTTTATTGTCTTTGGTTCCGCCATCGGCTCACACATCGGCGCCATCGACGGCATTTCCTATGGCTCATTCATCGTCCCCGGCTTAATCATGTTAGCGGTTGTGACCGAAAGCATCTCAAATGCCTCATTTGGCTTTTACTTCCCCCGTTTTACTGGCACCATATATGAAATATTATCTGCCCCCATTGATTATATTGAAATATTGATGGGTTACGTCGGGGCTGCTGCCTCAAAATCTATTTTACTTGGACTTTTAATCTTAGCCACGGCGGGATTATTTGTGCCACTGGAAATCAAACATCCTTTCCTCATGTTTTTCTTTTTAGTCCTTACATCCGTAACCTTTAGCCTCTTTGGATTTATCATCGGCATCTGGGCAGATGGATTTGAGAAATTACAAATCATCCCAACGCTCATCATGACACCGCTCACCTTTCTCGGTGGCAGTTTCTATTCCATTAAAATGCTGCCAGCCTTCTGGCAAAAAGTTTCCATGCTAAACCCAATTGTCTATTTGATTAGTGGATTTCGTTTTAGTTTTTATGAGGCTGCGGATGTGAACTTAACATTTAGCCTGGTGATGATTTTTGTCTTCTTGGCTTTGTGTATCGTGGTCGTTAAATGGATGTTTAAGACGGGTTATCGATTAAAGAATTGATTTATTTTGTTCTAGTTCCAAGAGTTTGCGCTTGTTGGCAATACCCCCACCGTATCCACCAATGGTACCATCTGCAGCAATCACCCGATGGCATGGCACAATGATACAAAAAGGATTTTTACCATTCGCTGTTCCAACAGCACGCACCGCTTTAGGATTTTTAATACGCTTGGCGATGTCTTTATAGGATACCGTTTGACCAAAAGGTATTTTAGTTAACTGATGCCAAACGTGTTGTTGAAACGGTGTGCCAGAAAATGATAGGTTGATATCAAACTGCTTTCTCTTGCCTGCGAAATATTCTTCCAATTGCGCGATAGTCTTAATCAATATTTTATCACTAGCGGTTCCCAATTGTAACGTGCGTTTCAAAGACAGAGATTGCTTATCAAAGAATATGCCCTGCAATCCTGTATCGTTAGCTACCAGATAAAGCGGACCAACAGGTGATTTCATTTCATATTGAATCTGACTCACTGTACTTTTCCCTCGGCAACGCTCTTAAGTTGCTCTAAACCTTTTTCAAATTGTTCACCGATCATCTTATCGCAATTAAAAACAAAGCCCATGGCCTTGCCAACAAAGTCGTTCTTTCCAAACATACTCCAGGTGACAATGGTTTGATTGCCTTGAGTTTTAAATTCAAAAGCTGCACCATTGGTGGCTTTAAAAGGTTTTAGAAATTCTAGCCTTAAGTCAATGCGTTCATTGAGGCGGCTCTCAGTGATCGTTTCAATGCCTTCGCCAACCTGATCATTGCCTGACCACTTAAAAATAGCACCTGCGCCCGACGATGGACCTTCAAAAGTATTTTTGGCATTAGGATCCAACTTAGCCCAAGGTGACCAGTTCGCCCAATTGTGAAAATCATTTACCTGTGCAAAAACAACATCCACAGGAGCTGTGATTGTGATTGAACGCTCATAATGAAAATTGTCTGGACGTAACGAAATCATATAAATCAAAACACCCACCACAAGTGCTACTGTCATCAGAATTTTTTTGAGCATATTTTCTCCCAGATTTTTTCTTCAATGTAATGGTAAATATTTTATTCGTCAAGAAGTCTTAGTGTCTAAATTAAAATCGGTGAGATCTTTGGGAGGAAATGCAGCGCGTAAGGCGTTTAGGACAGCGACCACATCGATGATTTCTTGACCGATGGCACCTGCAACTGGCGTTAGATGACCTGTGGCAGCCAATAGCATGCCTAAGACCGATACAATCATGCCACCAACAGCGCTTTGTAGGGCAATTGCACGCATACGTCGGCTAATGTGCATGAGCTCATCGACTTTGGCTAAAGAACTATCTAAGATCACAGCCCCTGCGGCTTCCGAGGTGATGTCACTATTTTGACCAAAAGCTATGCCAACCGTCGCAGCGGTTAAGGCGGGGGCATCATTAATACCATCGCCTAAGTACATGGTTGGGCCTTTGAGCGTTTCAGCGCGAACGATATCAATCTTCTCTTCCGGACTCTTTTCTGCATAAACAATATTTATGCCAACTTTTTGCGCTAAATATTTCACTTCACTTTCTCGATCCCCAGACACAATCATGACCCGATCAATTTGATGACGTGGATTTAGATGGTTAATAAAAGACTTACCTTCCACACGAGGCTCATCATGAAAACGAAAATGTGCGGCAAACTTATCATCGATGACAAAAACACATTCTAGCCCACCGGATTGTTCAATGCCATTAAACCATGCGGCTTTGCCTTCTTTGATTAATAAAGCTCGACTTGTAATCAAAACCACATGCCCCTCAACAACCCCTCGCAACCCTTGCCCTGGGGCTTCATTGATTTCCTTGACATCTATAAAACCAGCCCCTTCTTTCTTAGCAGCTTCAACAATGGCATGCGCTAAAGGATGTTTGGAATATTGTTCTAAACTAGCCGCATAGGTTAGCACTTGTTTTTTATCAAACCCGTTATAACAATTCACCTCTGTCACAACCGGCCTGCCATAGGTCAACGTACCCGTCTTATCTAAGATAATGGTATGACATTGATCTATTTTTTCTAAAATAGCTGGATTTTTAATGATGATACCTCGACGAGCACTCAGCGAAATGGAACCAATCACGGCAACAGGAATGGCAATTAATAAGGGACAGGGGGTTGCAATGACCAAGACACTTAAGAAGCGCATAGGATCTTGTGTCGCCACCCACGCAACAATAGCGATCAATAAAGCAAGCGGTGTATAAATCGCACCCAGCTGATCGCCGAGGCGTTGAATATTCGGACGTTTCTCCTCTGCAGCGCGCATGACTTCCATGATCTTGGCATACCGCGAATCAATCGCACGCTTAACAGCTTTTATTGTTAGGGATGCTTCCCCATTAATCGCCCCCGACATAACAGATGAACCAACCACTTTTGAAATGATAAAAGGTTCACCGGTTAAATATGATTCATCCATGGCCCCATGCCCTTCGACAACCAAAGCATCGACAGGACAAATCTCATGCGGGAACACAACTAGCTCATCGCCAATATTAATCTGGTCAATCGCAACATCCACAACACCATCTGCGCTCTTACGATGCGCTTTATTTGGCATGCGCTTGGCCAAAGCCGCTAGCACCGACGAAGCACGGCGGATCGCAAAACTTTCCAAAGCCTCGCCACCCGACAACATCAACACAACCAAACTACCAGCTAAATATTCGCCAAGCAAAACTGAAACAACAATGGAAATGCCTGCAAGCAAATCAGACCCAAATTGCCGGTTTAAAGCTTTTTTAATTAAATCCAAAACCAATGGCGTCCCACCAAAACACAATGTGATCCACAGAGGCCAATTGGCTATTAGCACCGGTATTTTGAAACCATAGTGCATCAGTAAATAGACACAAATACCGACAACACTTAAAATAGCAATGTAGATGGAATATTTTTTATCATTCATATAATGATTATACGCTTATTTGTGACTTTAGGGTAATTAAGGCAACCAGTGCTTTTTCTGCAGCGTACTCTTGATATAGCCATATCATAAGGCATACCCTTTTTGATTCAAATGGATTTGATCGTCGGCATACACATCCGTTAAATCCGCACGCTTATTGTTGGTGATGATATCAATATAAGCCACGCGATCATCCTGTGCCTTCATATAAATATCACGCAATGTTAACGTGCGCTGTGTGAATATAAATGACAAAGGCCACAAGAACATTTTAGAATCGCCAATGTCTCCGCTATGCAAGATCACAATATGTGTGGCGATGTTTTTAGCCAAAGCTAAAACACGCTGATGTTCAAGGCGAACCCTAGACCATGGTGTGAAATACAAAATATCGTTGCCGCCAATGTGAAAAACTGCCAGATTAAATTTCTGACCTTGCAAGGATTGTAAAACCTCAATCAAATCTTTGAGCGGCATGCCATTAACGCTATGATTCTCGACGTGAACATCTGGGTAATCTTGGCTAAACAATCCAGACGTACTAAACCGATTATCTGTTAATCCTGTACCAACCGCGGTACTGTCTCCTGCAAATAAAACTCTAAACGACGCATCAGGTTTTAGATTCTGCCAAGGCTTTAATTGGAGGTTTACGCGTTGTTTGTAGGAATGAATGATGGCCATCTGCAGGGCAACAAAAACCGCCATCACCGCTAAGAAGATCACTACTTGCTCATGCATTCTTTTAGATGGGTATCAATGCCAATGATGTGATTTGTAATCCATTGCTCGATAAAGTGATGCATGTCCATAAAGAAATCTTTTTCAAACTTCCCTGATTCAAAGACCTTCTTATACTCTTCGACTTTAACCAAGAACATTTGATGGGACATTTTATTTTTCTGTTCAACAGGGCATTTACTAGCGTGCATACAGCCTTCTTCAAAACGAAAATGGGCTTTGGCGTATGACTCCAACATGCCAAAACTCTTTTCTAAATAATGCGCACCTTTGCCTTCTTGAATAATGATCTCAAAATCGTTAAAGAAGTCAAAAAGCAATTTATGTTGCCGATCAATGGCTTCATTTCCAGTTGAGTAAGCTTCATTCCATTCAATCATTGCTTTGACCTTTCTAGATTAGCCGCCACCTGTGTGACAATCGATGCAATTCATCGTCTTCCAAGAATCATCATCTTCGAATGGATGCAAAAAGTCAAGGCCATCAGCATTTTTCTGAATGTTTTCATCCGAACCTTGTTGTGTTATGGTGTGGCAAATCTTACAATCACGCGAAATAACACCACCACTTTTACTCTTATGTTCTTCATCATGACAACGGAAACATCCATTTGATATCATATGACCTGTATTGTCAGGATACACATCCCAACGCGCCTTCATTGCTGGGAAAAAATTTTGTTTGTAAATGGACTTAACCACATCAACGGCTTCTTGAATTGTCTTTTGATTTGAATTATAAAACTCTGTTTGGCTTTTGGCATAATACTTAACCAAACTTGAATCTATTTTATCCATTGCTTCTTTCTCGTCTAGATATTCCTTAGATAGCACTTCAACTGCTTTACCCTTAATCATGGGAATCGATGATTTAAGTTTACCTTCTTCTAAAGCTTGATTGATTAACACAACTGGCGCTTGATAATGATGGGCTGGACGATTATGACAATCCATACAATCCATCTTTCTTATCTTAGAAGAATCTGGTTCTTTGTCTTTATATGGAGAATCTGGTGATGTGTAAATAGTTTCTTGTCCAACCTTACTAATGCTTTTAACCCAAGAAATTTTCTGACGTTTATCATCATCTGCCACATAATAAATGTCGTTATTATTATACATGTGTGCATGTATTCCCGACTGTGTATCCCCTTTACCACTAACATGCATCAACATCTTAATAGACCACTTCGACGTCTTTGATGGGTCATCAGCAAAATAGGTCTTTTTAACTTCAATGGCATTAAAAGATTTGCCTGGCCAATGACATTGTTCACAAATTTCCCTTGATGGACGCATGCTTGTCACGGGAGCAGGGATTGGTTTAGCATAATCGCCTTTTATGGTCTTTGCAAACATGCGCACACCCGCCATCTTATAATGCACATAAGAACCTGCCCCTGATCCTATATGACACTGCACACAATTAACACGTGCGTGAGGTGATTGCCCATGCACAATAAATTCTGGCTCCATGATCTGATGACATGTAGCCCCACAAAAATGATTTGATTCCGTATAATGATACGCCTTATAGGAGCCAATAGCCGTCATCAACATCACAACGACCGTCACAATCACAAATATGATAAATGCGTTTTGATGTTCAGGGATTGAAAGATCAATATGAATCGCCCGTGGCTTACTATCAGCAAGCCCCTTGAGGACCCGTCGATGTTTCCAACGCGCGCCTACTGGAATCAAAATTAAACCAAGGATTAAAAACGGGGGCAAAATAAGGTAGGTTATGATGCCTAAATAATCATTATGTGTAGGTGCTAAGAAATCCACCCAAAACAAAATTGTTTCACAAACGAGAACTACAATGGATAACGCTACACCTGCGTAGGTTATCACATTGTAGAAATCGTCGGAAAAACGTTGTTTCTTCGGTTTAGGATGATGCTGCGTCATAAATAATTAATTTACCATAATAATTTTGCATCCAGCCAAACCACATGCGCACTATAACTACCGTTATCTGCATCTTGATTTGTACGATATGAATAATAACTATAGTGTGGTTCTAAAGAGAAACTCTTATTGACATTCCATGCTAAACCCATGGTCATATCATAACTTTTATTATCAGCCCCATAAGGTTGAAGTGATGAGGTTGTTACATCATTAAAGTTATCAATGATTGTATATTGATAAGAACTATTTAAACTCAATTTCTCATTAATCACATAACTGGCAGATGCAAGCCAGCTATTAGAATTAGATTCAAATGACGGGATCTGTGTTGAGCTTACGGAACCCGCACGTGTTTTAACATCTGAAAAATCCTGAGAAAACGATAACGTCACAAACAATGGGTCAATGGGTTGAAGATTAAGATCATAGGTAAAGATATTACTTAATCCTCGAGACTTTGTTTCTGGTTCATTCTCAACCCGTGGCATGTAGCGATTGCTGATTAATTTATAACGAACCACACCTTCCACTCTGGAAATAGGCTTCCATGCAATCTTGGCCGAAGCTTCATCACCCTTGGTCTTCAAAGCATCCATGAATGCTGATTTCGAACCAGAACTATACGTGGTTTCCATGATATCGTCATAATCATTAACACTTAATTTATGACGCACTTGGGTTGTAATATTGACCGACTTTGTTGGAACAATACGAGCCCCAGCTGTAAAGACAGTGTTTTGAATATTTGTCCGTGTCTCCCGGCCTAATTGTTCTCCAGCCTCTGCAGATGATTGACCTGCAATGCTGTTGCGTTCTTCTGCCAACCAATTCCTTGTTTGTTCTAATTCAACTTCACTATACAAACTAGTTTTAGGAAGTCCGTTGTAACGCAAGGAGAAGTTCTCGCCAAAACGGTAGATTTTATTTTCAGTATTGCTAACATCCGTTGTATTGATAATCCCATCTGGCGTATTGGCTGTTGTGTCATGTGGATACGTTGAAACGCCACGTCGACCAATGACTTCAGATTTAAACTTAGAAATGAAACTTAAAGTACTGGTTAACGATGACATAAAACTTGCTACCGTTGTATGTGCCTTATATTTATTATTCGCAGATGCATTAACCGCACTCTTTGGGTTAGAGTAATTAAATGGCGTGCCGTCCGCTTTATATTCGGTAATATTCTCAAGCTCACTGGCATCCATATTGCTAAAGCGATACCCTAAAGATACATAATTCTTATCATCTAGAAACCAGCGATCCCCTTTAAATGTCGTTGTAAATAAATCTGACTGAGGTTCTTGCCATTGTCGACGCATTTTTGTGTCTGATGTTAAACCACCGGCAGAAGATATGCTCTTTTCTTCACGTAAACTTTGGGCATGAAAAAATTCAAACTTTTGCTCACCAGATACATGAATGCCAGCCACTTCTCCATTGGACTTTAGTGCAACAGAATCAGTCACTTCTTGCACATCTTGCCATGATGGTCCTATATCACGCGTTGTTGCCCCTGCTTTAACAGCAGTCCACGCGAGACGGGATTTGCGCCCATCTTTGGTATGGCGTTCAAAAGCTAAGCCAACACCTGGTTCATCTGGCGTCTTTGTCCCGACCTCAACTAAAAAATGCTGCATATCCATTTTTAAATCATCGCCTAAAGTCGTAACACGCATGTTGGTAAATGGATAATATACACCGCCTGTTCCGTCGTAATACTTACGAAATGAAGTGTAGTCTGTTTTTAAATACCCTAAACTGTCTTTGCTTAATTTCAACTCAACAGCATTGTCATAATCATTAGGCAAAGAATGTCCTTCTAAGGACACATGTGTATCTTTATTCACCGTCTTATCAACAATTAATTCTTTTAAACCATACGATGTGCCATCATTCATCCATTGCATGGCTCTAAACTTCTGCGCATCTCCTTTTACCGTTGCAAATTGAAACGGCATGATGTTGACAATCACAGGATTTGGTACTTCCTGCGCATGCACATTAAAAGCGCTTAAACTCGCTATCATGACACTTGATACAACACTCTTTGTAATTTTATTTTTAGCGATTTTCATACCGCTCTCCTTTAGCCTTAATACCGTAAATGGTCATCAAAATTCGATCCATGAACTGCCGTGTGACATCCGCCACTAAAACAACTCCCTTGAGCCAAACGACTTGCATGATTTGACTTACCAATCGTTGGATATAGAATTTGTGTATGGCACCTTAAACACAAGTTTGAATCCTTTGCGATGAGCATCTTATCGTTAACGGAACCATGCACCTTGTGGCATGTTGTACAACCATCACGCGCAGCTTCATGCTCCCAGACAAAAGGACCTTCTTGCTCTTTATGGCATTTAAAACACGCTTGATTGACATCATTAAATGACGTTGCACTCCAAGGCTTGGCTTCTTCACCATGAGCACTATGACAATCAGTACATGTCATTTTTCCTTCTAATACAGGATGGCGATATGGTAATTTGAATTCGGCTTTCTTCTCGGTATGGCATGTGAAACAAACATCCGGATTCTTTTTGGGATTGATGATGTTATCCTTACCACCAGACGCATCGGCATGTATGCTACCTGGCCCATGGCACATTTCACAACCCTGTGCGGTTCCTTCATTCTTATCATTTGAAATACGTGAGTGCGTCGACAAAGTAAATTGTTTGAATTCTTTATCGTGACACGTTGCACATGTTTCTGTGCCAACATATGTCGCCGTCTTATACAACTCTCGTGCTTTATCATCTAACGCATAGGCTGGTTTACAAAAAACCAGAAATAAACTTAAAACAATAAATAATAAATGTTTTATCTTCATACTCCCCCCAATCCCTGTTTACTTCGCCTCGGGTTTAAAATCTTCAATCTTGCCAACTGCTTTATACGTCTCTGCAGTTATTTCTTCTGCTTTTGCTTTAACGGCATTACCGTATTCATTTAATTCATGCTGGCCATCGTCCTTCTTTGGCTTTTCTTGAACATGGCATTCGATGCATTTTGGTTTTGCTTCTGGAAATGCTTCCTTATATTTCTTGATTTCTTTAAGATCAGCATGCGCTGGAATAATACCATTTAAGATAAATAAAACTGCACCAACGATAACTAAACCATTAAACTTTACTTGTTGTTCTTTCATAACTTCCCCCTTTTAAGATGGCTTTATAAAATTCTTCTCGCTTGCGTATTACTAAAGCTTCAACATCAGCAACCGCGTCTTGACGTTTTTGGATAGTTTTCTCTATCATTTTGTCCAAATCATCTAAACTGATCAGCGTAACACCATCAACATCAGCAACGGTTGGCTCTATATTGCGTGGCATGGAAATATCAATTAACATGAGAGGATTCTTACGTTCTGAAACGACATTTGCAACGAGATCTTTGGTGATCACATAATGCGGCGCACCCGAAGAACAGATGCACACGTCCACTTGTGTGAGCACTTCCTTCATATTCCAGAAAGGCACAAACTCTGCTTTAACTTCTGCAGCCACAGCTGCGGCTTTTTCGGGCGTGCGATTCATCAGATAAATGTGTTTGGCTTTGCGTTGATGTAAATAATTGAGCGCCATGCAACCCATTTTTCCAGAACCAACCACCAAAATGCTTTTGTCTTCCAATGAACCTAATAGTTTCTGAGCGGTGCTGACAGCAGCCGCACTGACTGAAACGCCACCAAAATCAATCTGCGTATCTTGGCGCGCTTTCTTGCCAGTCTCTAATACAAAGTTCGTTAAAATATTTAACACACGATCCATCATGCCTTTTTCACGGGAAAGATTCACAGCATCCTTGATTTGTCCTAAGATTTGCTTCTCACCTAAGATCAGAGAATCAAGGCCACACGCGACTTGTAAGAAATGATCGACGGCATCTGTTCCTTCTTTACAATAAAACATGTTTAGCAAATTAGCATCTTGTGAGAGATGCTTGATATTAAATAAATGATTCAATACGACCGATTCGTGACAATCATCAACCACATTGACATAAATTTCACAACGATTACAGGTAGATAAAATGATGGCAGATATAACGGAAGGTTCATTCTTTAATTGAGCAATCAAAAGCTCTTTTTCTACGGTGGTTAAACAAAACTTCTCACGCATGGCGATGGGGGATGTTTTATGATTGATCCCTAAAGCTAATATCTTCATGCCTCTCCTTGAAAGGTGTATTAATGAAGTGTGTTTAAAATCTTGTTTACATTTGGCACCAATTGTTCAACCAAATGACTTTTACTAATAAAAGTCTTAATCAGATGCTTACTATTGAGTCGTTCGATGGTTTTAATATCAAACATGGTTAACATGATGATCGAACAACTTGGGAGTATGGCTTTGATCTGCGTTGCGGCATCAATCCCGTTGATACCACCTAACCAGAAATCCATTAAAATAATTTCCGGTCTTACTGCTTTTGCTTTAACAATGCCTTCCTCACCAGATGCTGCTTCAACCATTGCTGCTTTAATGTGGCTAATTTCTAAGAAACGTTTAACTTCTTGGCGAAATTCTTTATGATCTTCCACGATCAAGATGGTTGACATAATCCCCCGTGAAAAAAAATTAATAACTTGAGAAAGATTATAAAATTACAGGCTGGATAAATACATGCGCTAAACTACCGAATCATCTACGTAGTATCACGCAGAAAGGCTAGATAATCCCCTTGGCAATGGCATATTTGACCAAAGCTGCGGTAGTTTTAAGGCCAAGCTTATGGATAAGATGACTACGATGCGTCTCGACGGTGCGGATGCTAATTTTGAGTTTTGTAGCAATGTTTTTATTGGCATGACCTTGAGCAATCAATTTTAGAATCTCTTTTTCACGCGAGGTTAATATTTCTAATGATGGGCTGTCGCCTTCTCTCACAGAACTTAAATATTGATTGGTAATGATCTCTGAAATGGCTGATGAAACATAGGACTTACCTTTCATGACCATCTTTATCGCAATGACCAAGGAATCAAACGCTCTATCCTTAAGGATGTAGCCTTTCGCCCCATTGGCCATGGCGCGTTTAAAATGTTCTTCATCTTTTTGCATGGTTAAAACAAGGCACTTTGTTTTAGGAAATTCCTTTTGTATCTCTTTTAAGGTGGCCAAGCCGTCTAAGTTTGGCATGGAAAGATCCATGACCACACAATCAACCGTAACTTTTCTTAACTTCTCCAATAACTTCTCTCCATCTTCAGCTTGGGCCACAACTTTAAAGTCAGGCTCTTTCTCTAATAAACCCTTTAAACCTGAACGAAACATTTCATGATCATCAGCTAAAATAACGCGGATTGTTTTCATATTTTCTTTAACGATACAGGAACTTCCAATGTGATCGTTGCCCCTTGGTTAACGTGAGATTTAATGATAACCCGACCACCTAACAAATGCGCGCGTTCTTGCATGGTGGCAAGACCCAGCCCAAAAGTCTTACCATTGGTTTGAAAGCCACGGCCATTATCAATGATGGTTATCTTCAAATTATCCTTCAATCGTGTCATGCGGACTTTGACGACGGTTGCCTTGGCATGTTTAATGCTGTTAGTCAATGCTTCTTGTACAATCCGAAATACGTTGATAGCATCCCCCTGAAAAATCAGATTTTCAGTCTTAACAGGATAAAAATGCACTTTAAAATTCTTTTGATGATTAATGTCGTTGATCAACAACTTTAATGCCGCGCCCAAACCAAGAACTTCCAGCGACGACGGACGCAAGCGTGTTGCTAAATTGCGTGACCGTTCAATGATACCGCTCAAATAATTTACAATCCGCTTGTCATCAACCTTACATTGTTGACGGTCCCCCTGATCTAACAATGACGACTGAATCATCATCTTTAACGTTGCCAATGATTGCCCTAAATCATCATGAATATCGCGCGCAATGCGATTGCATTCACCTTCTTGAGCTTGAATGATACGCTTAGGTAAAGCCTTGATCTGTTCTTCCATTAATTTACGCTGTGTGATCTCAGTACGAATGGCAACATATTGATATGGCTTATTTTTTTCATTTAAAAACGGGACGATGGTTGTATCAACCCAATACAAACTCCCATCTTTTGCACGATTACACAACTCACCCTTCCACACCTTGCCGTTGGCAATGGTGCGCCATAGATCTTTGAAAAACTCTTTAGAATGATGCCCCGAGTTAATGATCCGATGATCCTGCCCCAATAAATCTTTTTGAGAATACTTGGATATCTGACAAAATTTATCGTTTACATAGATGATCTTGCCTTTTTGATCAGTAATGGCCACGATCGATGAGGCATCTAGCGCAAACTTAATGTCGGCAAGTTCTTTGAGGGATTTTTCTAAGGTGTTATTTTTAATTGCTTGATTCATAGATTAATTCGCATATTGGTATGTGAATTCTAGCATTTTGTCCTCATTTTAGAAAGGAGTTAAACTTACTTTTCAAATTCTTGTCTAACTTTAAGGATTTCCTGATTGGTGTACTGCTCTTCTCTTAGTAAATCCACGGTAAGTATTTGTGGGGAGGGAATAAACGGTTGGATCACATAATGAGCCGCATGCTCTAGCCGTTGTTGTATGGCTTTAAGATCATCTGACAAACACAAAGACTTTACCAACGTTGTGCGAAATTGATGGGGCAATCCACTATGAATGATCAAATCTATGCTTTGCTCTATTTTTTTTATTTCAACCGATATGCCAGCAGCTTCATGATACCTAGACATAGAAGTTTTTATATCCATCGCTATATAATCGATAAGCTTTAAATCAATGAGCGGTGCTAAAACTTCAGGATTACTCCCATTCGTATCTAACTTAACAGCAAACCCAATATGTTTTAGTTTGACGATGAAATCAACTAAGTCTTTTTGCAGGGTTGGCTCTCCGCCACTAATCACTATCCCTTGCAGTTGATGACGACGTCGTTCAAAATAATTTAGAACTTCTTGTGGGGATAACGAGGTTTGAAATTGCTCGGGTAAAACCAAATGCGGATTATGGCAAAAGCCACAGCGAAAGTTGCACCCTTGGGTGAAAACAATCGCTGCGACTTTTCCAGGAAAATCGACCAACGTTAAGCGTTGAACACCGCCTATACGCATAACTGATACGTTTTTCTATCGATGAATTCTTCTTTTTTACCCTTATTCCACTGTTTGACCGGCCGCAAGTATCCAACTACCCGAGAATATACTTCACATTCGCAATCACATCGTGTGCATTTTGGATGCTCCCCTGCTAAATATCCACAACTAGGACAAACACTAAACGTCGGGGTAATTGTAAAATATGGCAACCGATATTGCGTGCAAATGGTACGAATCAATTGTTTTAATCCTTCGGCATTATCAATGCGTTCCCCAATAAAACCATGTAGCACTGTGCCTCCGGTATACAATGTCTGCAAATCATCTTGATGGTCCAACGCCTCAAAGATATCTGCCGTATGCTGCACCGGCAAATGTGTTGAATTAGAATAAAACGGCTCATGCCCATGTTGATAATCAGCTTCATTGGCGCAAATGATGTCCGCGAACTTGGCTTTATCTAATTTAGCTAAACTATACGACGTGCCTTCCGCTGGCGTTGCTTCCAGATTGAAAATATTGCCGGTTTCTGTTTGGTATTGCATCAGGGCTGCACGGATATACTCCAGAACCCTAATCGCAAAGGCCTTACCTTTTTCTGAGGCAATATCTTCACCCAACAAATTAAGACACGCTTCATTCATCCCCAACACGCCAATGGTTGAGAAATGATTTTTCCAATATTGATTAAAACGTTCCTTAATATGCCGTAGATAGAATTTAATATAAGGATAAAGATTATCGTCGGTAAGCTTTTCTAAAATCTTACGTTTGATTTCTAAACTTTCTTTGGCCAAATCCATGATTTGTTGCAATTGCAAAAGAAATTCTGACTCACTGGATGTTGTGTATGCTATGCGAGGCAAGTTGATGGTCACAACACCGATTGATCCCGTCAAGGGTGAGGCGCCAAATAAGCCCCCGCCTCGACTTCTTAACTCGCGATTATCAAGACGTAAGCGACAGCACATGCTGCGCGCGTCTTCCGGATTCATGTCTGAATTGATAAAATTTGAAAAATACGGAATGCCATATTTTGCTGTCATCTTCCACAACAGCTCTAAATTTGGATTTTCCCAATTAAAATCTTTGGTCATGTTATACGTCGGTATTGGAAACGTGAATACGCGCCCCTTCGCATCCCCAGCTAACATCACTTCAAGGAAAGCCTTATTAAACATATCCAATTCTGTTGTAAACTCACCATATGTTTCTTTTTGAACAACCCCGCCGATGATCACCCCTTGATCTTTATAGTAACTTGGCACTGTTAAATCCATGGTGATATTGGTAAATGGTGTTTGAAAACCAACACGGGTTGGCACGTTGACATTAAAGATAAACTCTTGTAGGGCTTGCTTAACCTCGTCGTAAGTTAACTTATCATAACGGATAAACGGGGCTAACAAGGTATCAAAATTCGAGAATGCTTGAGCTCCAGCTGCCTCTCCTTGCAGCGTATAAAAGAAATTAACAATTTGCCCTAAGGCGCTGCGAAAATGCTTGGGCGGCTTACTCTCCATTTTTCCTGTCACACCTTTAAATCCCACCGTCAGTAAATCTTGCAAGTCCCAACCAACACAATACACACTTAACAATCCCAAATCATGGATATGAAAATCCCCGCGTTGATGCGCTTCCTTGATCACCGTTGGATAAATGCGATTAAGCCAATAAACTTTGCTGACCTCTGACGACAGATAATGATTCAACCCTTGCAAGGAATAAGCCATATTGCTATTCTCATTTACCCGCCAATCATGTTGATCTAAATATTTATCAACCAAATCGGTGTTGAATTGAGACGCAATCTCGCGAATTTCTGCGTGTTGTTGACGGTAAATGATGTAGGCTTTGGCGGTTTTACGGTATGGTGATGAGAGTAAGACATCTTCGACGATATCTTGTATGGCTTCAACGGTTGGGCTATCTGCATAAATCTGTTGGGCAATATTCACGACACGCATGGTTAACTTCTGCGCCATATCCATCTCAAACTCGCCGGTGACTTGACCTGCTTTGGCGATCGCCGTTGTTATCTTGTGAGGATCAAAATCTTCTGCCCTGCCATTGCGTTTGACAATCTTCGTGAATAAAGCACTTGCCATAGTACCCTCCTCATTTGATGTACACCATATATGGTATAAATAAATAATGAAGTACTATGACTAATTTCTAATTAGAAATAAATGCGTATTTATACTGATCTGGTTTTTTGATTAATCATCCCAACGGTAAAGACAAGGAAAAGCAGCTCAACAATGGCATAAATAATGAGTGTTGTGGCAACACCCGAGGTAAATCCGTATGAATGCAGACCAACGCTTAAAAGATTAACTCCAAACCATGCCCACATGACAATGAGTAAGCCAATCACACAACCAACAGCAACGCCTAGCGCATCAATCATTTTTGCCACACGCGCATGCAAAATGATGGCAATCCACAGCACAATCATTAAGGCCCCATTTTCTTTAGGATCCCATCCCCAAAAACGACCCCAGCTTTGATCCGCCCAAACACCGCCGAGATTTGTTCCTAAGAATGTTAACGTCAATGAGAATCCCAAGATGCCCATGGTTGTCTTATAGGTTTTATCCAACATGGCTTGAGGTTTCCCAAGTGCCGCTTGAATTAACCACACATGCCCCAACACACCGGCGACACATGTTGCGCCATAGCCCATGGTGATGGTGGTCACATGCGTTGCCAGCCAAAAATTAGAATCCAAGACAGCAACCATCATGGTTAAGGTGTCCCCGTCAGCACTATAGCGATTGGCAATAAACAACATGACGGCACCACAAATCGCCGCTGTAATAACCCCAAGCCATTGGCGATTATTACGCTCGATAAATAATCCTAAGATCACCCCCATTAACCCTACAAAAACAAATGTTTCATATAAATTTGTTACAGGTGGACGATCCATAATAATCGTGCGTGCAATCAAACCTAACGCATGAGGGATAAATCCACAGATGACAGCCCCTAGCCCTAAAACATACCCCAGCTTCTTTGAAGAAGCCAACGAGGCAACAAATAATAGAAACGCCAAAATATAAAAAACAATGGCCCACGTAAATGGGCTGCTTTTGTGATACAACAATTCTAATGGGAACTTACGGACATTGGCCTGCTCTGATTTTGAAAGCTTACCCCCCACGACGTTGATATACCCCACAACTGCCGCATCAAAATCTGCCTGATTTCCAAGACGGTAACTTGCTGACATTGCACGCCAATAAGCTGTCATTTCCTCGGTCTGGTCGACGACCAAATGCATATTCGCATAAGAACGCGACAGATCGGCATAGATATTGATGTTGTCAAAAATACGCAGGATTTCTCGCTCTACTAATGAACGTTCTTTCTCTGAGATATTTCTAGCTTGCGATTGAAGCTCAGCGAGTTTTCTATAAGAACCTTTTAACTGCGCAGGTGTATAACGCCGATGTGAATCTACGGGAATCTCTAACGCTGCTGCGATGTCAGGATTATTAATTAAGAACACACGATCACTCATGGTTTTCTCTTCGAGAAATAAAACATCCGCCAACCAGGCAATGCCTTCTTCTTTTTGATAATGATCTTTTCCAGAGAACTGTGTTAATACACTGCGGGCAAATGTATCAAGCGGCTTAACGCGGCCATTTTCGATCACAGGGATGTGTTTAAACTGCGTCAAATCCTTAACCCCTGAGGCAAAAGCACTGTGCGCTCCACAAATAAACAATATGCTTAAGAAAAATATTTTAATTTGCATCAATGTTCTTTCGTCCGAAATGCATGTATTAAATAGTGCAAGGCCAATCCAAAAAAGACAACCAAACATGCCACATATGGCAAGACTCTGGCAAAATTCTTAACCACAGCCAGCGTCGAATATTGTCGACCAAACTGGTCTTTGTCATATGAAGCCTGATAAATTGTATAGTCCTTATACTTTAATGGATTATTCATAAAGATCTTTGCCTGCCTCTTTAAAGAACCGGTATCAATCATCACATGGCTTTCATAATTCTTAGCCATGCTAGTCCCTGGGAGAAATTCGGCTTTAAAACTATCGAGCGTGATCTTAAATGGCAGAGGAAATACTTTATGACGCAAGATGAAATAATACCTTTGTCCGTCGATCAAAGCTGTTGCAGGCTGTTCAATTTGACCATCTAACATAAACTCGAGTGGCTTATCATTGACCCAAAGCTCAAAAACACCGCTGGCATTATTCTCAACGTTGTTTAAATGAAACTCTTTCACCACAAGGCGGGCATTCTTATTTACGAATGGCAATGTTGTATTTGATTTGAAGTGTTCTACATCTAAGGCCGTGATGGCACGATCTTGTTGCTCTCCAGTCCAATACGCCAGTTCCCATGCTTGATATGAAACCGATACATTGGTTGATTGCCCCTCGGCTAAATGTATGGCAGATTCTTCTGAGACATGAAAAACCATAAAAGCGGCCACAAAATAAAATAACAACCCGACATGGGTGATTAATAAACCCGCATTCACCCACTGACTATATCTCTTTAATGAAAGCAGCGTCATGGCAAGCAAGTTGACAAACAAAACCCATAACACTGATTGAGCACCTGGGAATGGGAGAAATCCGCCGGCCAAAAAGAAGAAGGAATTAAAGAAACGTTCCTGTGACGCATACAAACCTTGTTGCACTTGAGCGATCGTGCCCCAAAATGTCAAGATCAGCAACAACGTCAAACATGTCACCGTGATCACAGAAGAACTTAAACGTTTTAACATGGTATTATTTTCGACGCAACGATTGAACTAAACCTATCAAATGATCGCGTTCTTTCTTTAGTGAAGCAACGCTTCCTGATAACTTTACAAAGATCGTAGAACCATTCAACGTAAACATACCGACAACCAAACTTTTAGTTGTGCCTGCTGCCCCATCTTGCAAAGCTGTTATATCATACACTTTTGCTTCTTGACCGTCTTTGGTCTTAAGCGCAGTAACACCTTTAAGCAATTTATCTAAATTTGCTTCACTCGGTTCTACGCCAACTTGCCCAAGCCAGCGTTTGAGGTTTGAATCAACACCGCCAGCTTCACCACCAAGCATGATGATAGAACATTCGAACGCCTTAGGATCATTCTTTAATCTAAATGTGGCTAAACGCATAGGATGACCGCCCACAATTTCCCAACCTTGTGGCACATCCCAATCCAAAATACTTTGTGAAGGAATTGTTGTATCTGCGCCCATTGCAGACATATCCATCCCTGCATGAGGGTCCGCCATATTCATACCTGCATGCGGATCATCCATATTCATGCCCCCGTGTGGATTTTCCATATTCATGACCACAGGAGGCTTTTGAGGCACTGTCTCTGTAAAATGACGTTCTTGAATTTGCTGTTGGCAACCTGTAAAAACTAACAAAGCAATGATGACTGACCAGATCATAAAAACTCCTCATTCATTTTAATTAATTTCGTAGGAAGAATTAATATCTCACAAAATCAACTAAAATGATATGAGGAAATTTACAGACGACAATCTGTATAACTACGTACTCAGTGCCACTGTGAAGAGTCTGTCTTATGTTTGACCAGTAAATTATTATCAACCGTCTCAACACCTGCAACAGCGGTTGCTGTATTGGTTGCCAGATTCAATTGTTTTTCAGATGACACTTGACCATCTAAGGTCACGGCACCATTTTCAACTGATACTTTAATGTTAGATGTATCTGGTGTTAAACCTTGATCATCTTTAATGGCTTGTTGCACAGTTTGTTGCGATTGTTTATCTTTAGATTCCATGATTAATCCTTCTTTAATAGGGCGACGTGTCCACGCACTTCATCTGTGGATTTTAATGAGGCAATCTTTATGCCTTGTTGATCGAGTGCCACATCTTGGCCTGTTTGTTCCTTGATAAGCTTAGCAATGCTTTGCGTTGTGCTATGCTTTGCATCAAACTTAACCATTTTGATATTGTCGGATTGCAGCGAACTAACTTTTCCGCCGGGTAAGTAAATCGTTCCATTATTAAAATCAACCACAAATGCAATGATCCCTGGGATTAAGAATACCAATAAACCAAGACCGTCTAAAATAGCAACACCACTGTCGATGCGGCCATCTTTTTGACCCTTACGTTCAGGATACATCAATGTCCCGCAACCAGTTAATTGTACGGTTACTGCAGCACAAACAAAAAGACGTAATCCATAGAGTAATTTATGATTCATATGTTCTCCTAATTCTTTGATAATGAGTCAACAACCTTCATGTTATTAACGACGCTGGTCACACCATTGACATCATTTGCAACCTTGGTTGCCATGTCTTTGGCAGCACCTGTACCAACATCACCACTTAAGGTAACAATGCCTTCTTTTGTTTCTACACCCGTCTTAAAAGCACTGGTTGAATGGTGGCTTAAAAATGCCATCTTCACTTGTGCTGTGATGGATGCATCATCGATCTTGTCACCCATATTTTGTTGTGGTTTATTAGACACAGCAGCAATGGTCATTTCATTTCTAACGTCTTTAATGCCTTCAACATCCTTGGCATATTCACCCGTTAAATCTTTTTGTGCTTGTGTTTCTGCTTCTCCTTTTAACGTCACAACGCCATTTTCAACAAAAACTTGAGTCTTAACAGCGCTTACATTACGGTTGAATAACAATGAACTTTTGACTTTCATGCTAAGCCAACCATCGGAATTTTGAGCTGGCATTTCGCCTTTATACACTAACTGATTATCAACACTCTTAACACCAGGCAAACTTGCAACAGTTTCTTGTGCCAAGGCCTTATGTGATTCTTCATTGACGCTTCCTGTTAAGGTTACGCGACCATCCCTTGAATAGGTGTGAATAGCATCATTCTTCAAATACGTCTTGAAAACATATGACTTCTTAGCGGATTCTTCAATGCGGTTATCTGTCTCTGCAGCACGCACGGATACGCTTGATACAATAACAGCGGCGATGGCCGCGACAAACACTTTGGAATAATTGACCTTCATGGAACACTTCCCTTCACTAGTAAGACATGGATTAAACTACGAATTTACTCTTCTACCGAAAATAAAAGAAACCACAGCTAAAACTAAGAACACAAAAAATAAGATCTTAGCGATATCTATAGCTGAACCGGCAATACTGGTGAATCCCAATACAGCGGCGATGATTGCGATAACAAAAAACGAAATGGCCCAATTTAACATGATGTACTCCTTTCTTAACGTGTAATTATAGTCGTTGTTGTGGTGGTTGTACTTGAAACACGTGGCGCATAGGATGTTATGTAACGCGCTTGTTTCTTACCATTTAATAAAACGTAATCAACCTTAACAACATCCCCTTGTTTTAAGATCAGCGTCACAGATTGTTTATTAGGGCTTTGCATAACAACAATGGTGCTTGGCTCGAACACAAAATATGCCATGGTATTTTCTTGCTGTGTGCCCATTGCATGTTTGACTGCCACAACCAAGGTTCCGGCTGCACCATCAATGGATTCAACTTCTCCAAAGGCTTGTTGAAACTCTGATTCTGGCCTTGGATCTGCTGTGATTTTTGAAACAACTTCTGCTTCCTTACCTTCTACAACATCAACAATGACATGTTGACCAGGCTGTAAATCAACAACTGATAAAAACTTCTCATCGGTTGGATTTGTCACCCGTGTTTCATGCTCAGAAATGCGATATTCTGTAATTTCTCCAGTGCTTGGGGTTTGATCACGTTCTAATTGTAATTGCCCAAGCTTCAAATCAATCCATGTAATCTCTCCAGATACATGCTTCACATATTCCACTTCATCTGCTCGAAGCAAAAGAATAGGAAAACCAGCAATAATCATGACGGACAATAAAATAAAAAAGAATTTAGGTGATTTAATCATTATGATTCACCGTCTTCTGAACGCTATGTCCTGCGTTTTCTATATCTTTTCCCGCACCTCTAAACATATTGCATCCGACCAACATTGTTGAAAAAAATACGACGGTAAGTAATAGTAAAAAATTTGTTCTCATGTACTACTCCTTTATTTAGCAAATGACTGATTGATCAAACTAACCAAATCTAGGTCATTTACAGGTTTTGAAAAAAATCCAACAGCCCCAATCTTTAACGCCTTATCTTTTAACCCGCCATTTTTCTCTGCGGAGATAATGATGACAGGTCGTTTTGAGCCGGATGCTGTAAGACGTTGTAACGTTGACCATCCATCCAAACCAGGCATATGGATGTCTAAAATCAAACAACCTTCTGTGCTGTTTGAAACTTCCTTGAAAAATTCTTCAGCGCTATTAAATGTGATGACATCAAACGTGTAACTGAGTAAAAGCATTTTAAGAGCGCGACAAACGGATGGGTCGTCATCTACGATAAAAATTTGTTTCTTTCCTAATGACATGATGTCTAGCTCCTTGATCTCATTTAAAATTGCTTGCATAAAAGCATTCTAAAGTAATATCAGAAGGACGCTATTGTACTGAGGTATAACAGAGGTATTTACTTAAACGACTACGCCTGCAGTTTTTGCAAAATCAATGAGTTCTGTGACGGTCTTTGCTTGCATTTTTTGCATGACACGTCCACGATGAACCTTGATGGTTTGTAATGCGGTTCCCCTTTTTGAGGCGATTTGTTTATTCATCAGGCCTTGAGCAACAAAATGAAAAACCTCTAACTCTTTTGGAGACAATGTTTTAATGCGACGTTTAATCTTTTCAACAGCCACATTATTCTTGTTTTGAATCTTAATCTTGGAAAGGGCAATGGTGATGGCGTTAAGCAATTCTTTATCTGTGAATGGTTTTGCCAAAAAGTCGATCGCTCCTGCCTTCATGGCCTTAACGCTCATATGAATATTCCCGTACCCTGTGATAAAAACGATCGGCGTGATAATCCCTTGTTTTGCCATAATATCCTGCAGGGCAAAACCATTGATGGTAGGTAACAAAACATCTAAGACTAAACATGATGCTACTTTCGGATATTTAAACGCTAAGAAATCTTTGGCTTCGGTAAATGTTTCTACGCGAAATCCATGGGATTTCAACAGCAGTGACAATGACTTACAAATAGATGTGTCATCATCAACGACATATATCATTGATCCGCTATTGGTCATATGCCCTCTTTGCCATTAATGGGTATGGAAAAACTAAACGTTACCCCTCGGTCTGGATTATTGGTCACGTTCATGTGCCCACCATGTCCCTCAACAATGGAGCGACTTATCGAGAGCCCCATGCCTAGTCCGTCGGGTTTGCTGGTAAAGAAATTCATAAAAAGCTTCTTCATATTTTCCTCTGGTATCCCACAACCAGCATCTTTGACATCAACTAAGATCATATCTTTGTCTTTGATAGATGTACGAATCACCATGTCACGCGCCTCTTTACTGCCCTCCATGGCATCAAAACTATTGCTAATCAAATTCAATAACACCTGCTGCAGTTGAATGCGGTCTCCGTAAATTAACGGCAAAGTATTATCTAATTCAAGTTTCAGCGTATTGTTGCGCACCGTAACATCTGTTGTAATCAAAATGGCTGTCTCTTTAATGAGCGCATTCATGTCCAAA
This sequence comes from uncultured Planctomycetales bacterium, assembly GCA_964572155.1. Classification (GTDB taxonomy): domain Bacteria; phylum Omnitrophota; class Gorgyraeia; order Zapsychrales; family Fredricksoniimonadaceae; genus JACQQW01. The sequence continues at coordinate 288,618 of CAZNDZ010000003.1, forward strand.
TGCTTCATCTCAGGTTCGATCTTCTTTAATAATGCACGTAGACGCCGAATAACTTCTGCTGCGCGCTGGTCATCATTGATGATGTATTGAAAAATTTCATTTAATTGCGGGTCTTTATCTGGGAACATGCGTTGCGCAGCTTGTGCATACGCCAGAATGGCTGTTAATGGTTGACTAATCTCATGGGCAAGCGAAGAAACAAACTCAGCAAGTTTTCCGACGCGCGTCACATGCAACAATTCTTCCCGCTGTTCTTTAATCTCTAAATCGCGCTGACGCATTAATGTAATGTCAGTTTGTATGCCCATAAAATGGGTGACAAGACCCTTTGTATCCCGCACTGGGGCAATGCGCAACAAATTCCAATATTTCATCCCATCTTTTTGGAAATTAAGCATCTCGCCATGAAAGGGTTTGCCTTGCGTGATGGTATCTTTGATCTCAGCGACAACTCGCTGGTCCGCACCATCCCCATACAATAGAAAATAATTACGACCTAAAATCTCATGCTTTACATAACCACTCATGGTCTGAAAAGCTTGATTAACGTAGGTCACAGGAAAATCAGGTTTTAATGCGTCAATGATGAAAATGCCGTCGGCGGTTGCTTCCATGGCCTTGGCTCGGATATGTAACTGCGCTTCCTGCAGTTTAACTTTTTTACCTAAGTTACTTCGGGTCTTAAAAATAAGCTTCCTTAAAAAGGACTACTGTTGATTCCTGCTTGAATAGTACTCTTGTGAGCGATTTCAGTCAACTGATTGTATTCATTGAGGTATTCTAAGATAAATCAACAAAGACACAATTATACCTAGGTACAATCTAATGTAATGTTGTATTATTCGATTAACAGCGGATAGGATTCGGGCTTGGCAGTAACGCGCATCGTATAAATACTTGTCCAATGATCATCCCAACGGTTAAAGTCCAAACCAACTTTTTGCCTTGGTTTAGATTTATCGTCAATGGTCATATTATGAACCTGCACATCTGCGGCATGACTAACACCTTCTTTGGTGATATATTGCGCGGGCGGCATATTCACCACTTTTTCTGAATATGGAAAATATTTTTTAACGGGTTGATCGGCTTTAAACTGCACCATCATATTGAGCATAAACTGCGAACGCGCTTTTCCCTCAATGGGAATACCGGCAAAGGGCATGTTGCGGTTAACGGTGCTTACCCCATCAGCCCCCATTTCAAGCGAGATCGGCCATTGCCATGGTTCTGACTTAAATTGCCATGCCCATTGGCTGCCATCTTTTGCGTTTGGTGCCTTTGCATAAATCCATTCTTTAAGTTCGATCAGACCACGATCATCTTGTTCTTGGGTATAAACAAAATTTTCTGTCCGACCAAAACAAAACAATGCATCCATCCCATGAATTTGTTTAACCTGATATTCATAAGGCGCTCCACTATTTTGCAATGTCATCACAAAGGCATACCCATCTTGGGATTTCTTTAATCGAAAATGCTTCTCGATCGTTGACGCTTTGATGTTAAACGTGATTGCCACATCTTCTCCAGACGACTGCAGAAATATAGCACTATTTTCGTTATACACAATTTTGGCAGGTTCTTTGGGGAGCCTACCCGTTAATAACTGACGTTGCTCAATGCGTTTAATCATGTCTTTTAACTCGGGTGGCTCAACAACCATATCTGCATAGACATTCCATGACAATAACATTAATGCCATCAAAATATAAAACCTCATGACCCACCCCTCATTTTTAACATCGCCTTTAACTCAACATCCTTAAATCCAAACTGCCTCGCTATAGCTGCTAAATCATTGAGCAACTTTTGGTCTCGTGTCCGATTAACTAATGTTAAAGCCATGTCATGAGCATCAGACTTCCGCCCTGTCTGAATACACAATAATATATAAACAAATTTTCCTCGAAGATCATCTGGAAAAATTGCCATGGTATCCCGCGATAGTGCTATCGCTTGGTTGAACTTACTTTGTAAAATATATGTTTTAATCAAAAGGCTTCGCGTCGGTAATTGGTATTGGTTTAATTGAAAAGCTTTTTGCAAATACACCTCGGCTTGATGATATTGCTTGATGGGTATTTGCATGCTAGCAAGATTCGTATAAACCAACGCCGCATTCGGGTTTTCTTTTAAGGCTTCCATGAAATATTTTTGTGCTTTTGCTTCATGTCCTTGTTTTAATTCTAATAATCCTAAATTGTTGAGCGTCGCCCAATCATGGCCATAACTTTCATACAGCCGCTTTGATTGTTCATATTTACCCTCACGTGCATACGTATCTGCTAGAACAAACTTAGCAAATGGCGCATCAGGCGCATGACTTAACCAGTACTCACAATAAGCTTTTTCATTCGACCATAGCTGATTGTAGCTATGACTCACCACCATATATGCAGCAACCAAGCATGTCACAGCGATCAAAACATGACGTTTAAAGACGTTGGTCAGCATGGACGCAATACAAAAGAAGAAACCAATCGATGCAAAAAACATCCAATGCGGCTCAAACATCATGCCATATTTAGGTTTCAGCAAACAGGCAAATGCTACAGGCACAAAGCCAAATCCAAACCAAAGCAACCCTCCCAAAATACGTTTATCTTTATCATAAAAATATTTTATTAAGAAGATCCCCGCGGTCACCCATGCCAGCACAATGACTGCTTGCGTTCCAATGGCGGCATTATCAGGACGCATGACCCACGTGAGCACAATGCCCTTTAAAAAGACTAGTTTTGACACATACCATGCCAAAATGTGCATAAGCGACGACACATAATCCAACACCGTAAAGTCAAATTTGGCATACTTATCGATGATACCAACTTTTAAGCTTGAGAAAAATACACGAAACACCCCATACGCTAAGAGCATGGCAAAAAATGGAGCCAGTTTTTGGTACGTGACTTTAATGTTCTTGAATCTATACGCTTGCAGGAGCATTAAATAAAACGGCATGACCATGGCGGTCTCATGACACAACAACGACGCCACAAAGCATGCTAAGCTTATGTAACTCTTGCCTTTCCAAAAGAATATCGCGCACAATAACATCAAGATTAATTGGATAGAAAATACCTGAGCCGTGATGTAATTGACCATGAGCCCGTTGATTGGGTGCACCAAAAACAAGACACTGGTGATAAACGCAATCAGCGCTTCATTTGTGATAAGCACAATGAATTGATATAGCGTGAAACATACACCAATAAATAACAACAGATTGAAAACATGATGGGCAAAAACATTATCTTTAAATGCCATGTACGCGAACGCCGGCGTAATATACGCCAATGGACGATAATATGTCGCGTCTGTCGATACTTTATCCATCCCCAATGTTTTTCTCATATCAGGGATAAAATAATTTAATACCTTTTTTGGCGTGGACATTTTCATGTCACTAAAGAAAAACGTGCGGTCATCCATCAAGAAGGGATTATGCAGGGCATTGCTAAAATTCAATATACCAATCACACATAAAAGCACAGCCACCAACCAACGATTGTTCAAGGAGTGCATTGTGCTTTTATGTAAATTCTGAAGGCTTAACATACGCTATTTATTATCAGCGCATTATATAAAATATAAAGCGTTATTGCTTCTTTTCATAAAACAGTCATGTATTTTTTTCTATTCAACAGTGCGACGGATTGATGATGCCACATCACGACCTGCGGCTTTTACATCATCACCAACATTCTGGACACTGGTTTTTAAATCACTGCTTGAATTGCGAAACATTGGCCGTCCACCAGACACAGCCCAAACCAATAAAACAACCACCAACAATATAAAAACACTCATTGGCACAACTCCAAAGTTTTTATTCATTTTGCTCTCCTTTGACAAATCTGACGTGCATCAGACATGCGTGTTAACGACATAGAGGCATTCTATTGATTATGGGATTTGAATCAATTGTACTGGGGTATAACAACAGCGGGGCTTATGCAGCTTTTCCGACTTTAAACTTTTTGCCTTTGATTTTGCTCTTGCCTAAATGTTCAATGGCATGATCTCTTTTATCGTTGCTGATTGCAACATAACTATTCACTTCAAGGATATGTATCTTGCCAATCTCATCTACTTTAAGGCCTGCATCTTTGGTCAACGCACCAACAATATCTCCCGGACGTAAATTATCTTTTCTACCGCCACTTAAGTATATCGTCGACATGAATGGGCGCATGACAACGGGTTTTAGTTTGTCTAATGCATTTAATTCCATCACCGGGCATTCACACTTTAAATATTCCGCAATGGTTCTTAAAATATGACGTTCTTTATGAGTAAACAGGCTTAAGGCCAACCCTTCTTGACCGGCGCGACCCGTACGTCCAATTCGATGCACATAGAGCTCATGGTCTGAGGGTAAATCATAGTTGATGATGACGCTCACATCTTTGACATCAAGCCCACGCGATGCCAAATCTGTGGCAACGAGGATGCGGCAGCTTTTATTATCAAACTTAATTAAAATCATGGTGCGATCTGGCTGTTCCAAATCTGAATGGATTTGCAGAGAATCAATTTTCTTGGTGCGCAACAATCCCGCCACTTTATTGCAACCTTCACGGCTATTACAAAAAATAATGCAAGAATCTGGACGATAATGACTCAACAGGCGCAACAAGGCTTCATTTTTATCTTCTTCCACTTTGAAAAACAACTGCTTGATCGTGGTTGTTTGATGTTGCGAATCAATGGTGACTTGAGCCGCGTCTTCTTGCAAGCTAGCACTTAATGTCTTAATGCCATTTGGAAACGTCGCCGAGAATAACATGGTTTGACGGTCAACAGGTGTAAATGAGGCAATGTGATTGATTTCTTTAATCGTGCCCATCTCAAGCAAACGATCCGCTTCATCTAACACCAACACTTTAAGCTCCACACAATTTAAGATTCCCGTTTCAAGTAATTTGGTGATGCGCCCAGGGGTGCCAACCACAACATGCGCCCCTTGTTTTAAGGATTTTACTTTGTGATGTTCATCCGCCCCGCCTGAAATGGTTAAAACTTTGATATTACTTGCAAAACGCGCAAGGCGTCTGATCTCATTGGCCACTTGTTCGGCTAATTCTCTCGTCGGAACCAAAACCAATGCTTGAGGCATCTGGCTTTTTAAATCAAGCTTGGTTAATATCCCCAAAGCAAAAGCCGCTGTCTTACCACTGCCGGTATTCGCCTGCCCAATAAAATCACGCTTGCTTAAAATAAATGGCAGACCTTTTTCCTGAATCGGCGTCATGGTTAAATAACCCAATGACTTTAAATTATCTAAAATGGGTTGGCTTAAACCAACACTCTTAAAATCTTTGGATGCGTCAACCACGGAATCCCTCTTTCTTTGCAGCGGCGCGGGCTTTATCTTTTTTGCTCATGCGCTTGCCTTTAATAGGTGCGCCGCCAGCCATAGCTGGTAATGGGGCACCGGTTAATTCAAAACCTTTGATCGATGTGCGGGGCAATCTCAGACGTACCCTTTTTTCTATCAAGGAAAAATGGGCCTGATCTTCATGCCCAATCAATGTGACTGCTGTACCTGTTTGTCCTGCGCGCGCCGTGCGACCAATGCGGTGAATATAATCTTCTGGAGAACGTGGCAAATCATAGTTGACCACGACGGGCAAATTGTGAATATCAATCCCCCGTGCGGCTAGGTCTGTTGCAACCAAAACCTTAAACTTCTTGGCTTTAAAATCACCTAAGATAGCGGTGCGCTGGGCTTGGGTTAAGCCACCATGAAAAGCATTGGCCTCAATATTGGCTTTCAATAATTTAGCGGCCAAAATATCGGCATCACGCACACTGGCTACAAACACTAAAACTTGCGCCCATTGTTGCGTTTGAATCAAATGACGCAATAACGGCCCGCGATTATTCCGATTAACTTCTATCACTTGCTGATCAACATGCTCAACGGTCTGTGTGTCTGCTTCCACTTTTAAAGATACAGCATTAGGCATAAATACGGATGCTAAATCTTTAAGATTTCCATCAACCGTTGCTGAAAACAATAAATTTTGTCGTTTCGCTGGCAACAAATTAAGCACAGCTTGTAATTCTTTGGCAAAACCCAGATCAAACATCTTGTCTGCTTCGTCGATGACCAGAAATTTTAAATTTGTAAAGTCCACCTTCTGCTTGATGACCACATCTAATAATCGCCCAGGGGTGGCCACGACAATGTCTGTACCATGGATTAAAGTGCGCATTTGCACGTCAATATTAAGCCCCCCAACTAATAATACTCGACGCAACGGCTTGGTCAAATTGCGACCATAAATCTTTATCTGCCCATTGACCTGCACCGCAATTTCACGTGTTGGGGCCAAGATCAAGGCTTTGATGGTTTGGCGTTCTTCTTTGGGACCATCTTGCAGTAATTGTAAAATAGGTAAGGTGAAACTTGCGGTCTTGCCCGTCCCCGTCTTTGCTTGGGCAATGATGTCATTGCCTTTTAGGATCAACGGGATGGATTGAATTTGTATCGGGGTTGGTTGGTCATAACCAGCATTGCGAACCGCTTCGATAAGATCTTTGGAAAGGCCAAGTGAGGCAAAAGACGCATCGGACATGATAATTAAATTTACCCGTGTGTCGTGCGCGTCATTTTATAAAAATACACATGACGAGAACTATCTTTCTTTGATGTGCCGCCTTTACAGCCCTTCTTTAAAAATAAGGCCATCATTTCTCTAGCATCAATTTCAGAACCAGCATCTTTAAACGTCCAAATGCCGCTTTTTTCATCGACATTATGACCTTCAAACAAACGTTTGCGTGGGTTTAAATCGATGCCCACATACCATTCACGGTATCCGCCGCCACTTTTTTGAATCAAGCTATCTACTTCGTGTTCTATGCTCATATGCTTTGCTCCTGTATTTTATGCCCTTCGGGCGAGACTCCGTTTAGAATAAATTCTCGCTCTTCTGCTGTAGAACTTGAAAAAGCATCCACTAAACTTTTAAAACCTTGCATGTAAATAAAGAATCCCTCGACGGGAACAAAGATTTCAAAATTCTTCCCTGTCACTTCACATGGACCAAAAATTCTAATCCGTTTATTCTTTGATTCAAAATAGCGTTTGAAACGTAATGGAGCCAATAAGTAACTTCTTTTAGGCATTTCTTGAATCATTAGAAACACATCCTCTCGTGTGAAGTCAGTCATTATACCCTATAAAGGCAAAAACCCCTCGAACTATTTAGTTGGAGGGGTAAATGACAGAATGTGCAAAAAAGCAGTTAAGATTTTTTCTCTTGTTCATTGAAAATCTTGAGCCACTTTTCTTCTGCAAAAATCGATGCAAAAATTTGTACGGCGATAAGTGCGTATATGGCTGAACACGTAAAACCGATCCACATTTTGGCTGTTATGGTCAAAGGAGCATATAAAAAGAACGTTGCATGAAAGAGCACCAAACTCGCAAAGACAAAAACCATGCATATCCCCATCCCAAAGGTTGTCAGGAACAACATGCGTGTGGTTTTAACCATTCGCAAATATAACAACTGCATTTTTAACTGTGTCATATCCTTGAATGCGGCTTGATTGACGGTAAGTTTTTGTGCCGCACGCGTTAGAAAGAAGAACAACAAAGCCATGATATTTCTTTTCATAATATTTTCCTTAAACTTTCAAATACATCCTCCCTAAGACATCGCAGCCTTAGGGAGGTAAAACTTAATTCTTAGATTTACCTAAGATTAAACCTAACAAAAGACCACCGACAGCAACACCAGCGACCAATGGCCACGGATTTTCGCGTGTTTTCTTGTCCATATCGGTTGCCCATCGTGTTACTTGCTCTTGGCCTTGCTTCATTTTGTCTTCGGCTTGAGACAATGCATCTTTGATCCGATCCTCGCCTTGATTAAAAGCGGATTGGGTATAATTTTTATTCTTGTCTTGATCGTTCATAGTGATCTCCCTGTTGAATTTGCGTTAACGTCTGCTTTTGCCATATGTTCTGGCTCTGCTTTAGTTTTATCTGGATTATTGCCGCTTTGTTTATTCTTTGATTCTTCTTTCAAGCCATACTGAGGGGCTTGCCAAGGTTTATCTTCAAACGAAGGCTTGTTGGACTGAATTGGTTTATTCTCTTGCTTCTTGATTATTGTTGGTTCTTCCATGATGTTTCTCCTTTTTGAAACTGTTAATAAAATCTTGGATATAAACCCTAGATAAGAGAACTATAAGGCGTGTCACATCATGAGGCAATTGTACTGAGGTATACGTCGAGGATGGTCTTACTTAGGATTTGCGAAGACAACTTTATCAGGTTCAAAATCATGAACCGCTTCACGGATCACGGCAAATGGGCCAATGTCTTGTGGATATGGGATCCAACAGGAATTAACACCGCCATGCACTTCTTGGATGCTTTCACCTTTATCAGTAAATAGTGCGTCGATCACAATGGGGATGTTACGATCCGGCAAACAAATTTCATATGATTGTCCTACCTTAATCGGATTACGCACTTCAACATTAAGCTGTTTCTTTGTTTCATCATAACGTTTGATCAATGCACTATAACGATAGGCGGTATAATTGGAATTGCTATTTAAATACTCTTGGCCTTGTGCGCCTGGGTTACCATATAAAAACCCTTCGATGAAACCACGATTCGCTGTCGCAAAAATATCGCGCATATGTTCGGGATTAAATGGCTTACCTGCAACTGCATCATCAATGGCCCGTCGATACGCACGGGTAATCATAGCAACATAATAAATCGACTTAGAACGTCCTTCGACTTTAAACGAACATACCCCTGCATCTGCCAATTCTTTAAGCGAATGAATGGCACAAAGATCTTTAGAATTCATCAGATAACTACCATTCTCATCCTCGTCTAATTCAAATAATTCATTGGGACGTTCTGATTCTTTGACGTAATATTGATCCTTGAGCGGCACATAGGTGTCGTCCTGTTTATCGTCGGTCTTATAAACTTTATATTCCCAACGACAAGAATTGGTGCAAGCCCCTTGGTTCCCGTCGCGATTGCTTAAATAATTTGAAATCAAACAGCGACCAGAATAGGCCATGCAAATCGCGCCATGCACAAAGGATTCTAGTTCCATGTCAGGGCAAGCATCTTTAATTTCTCGCATTTCTTTAATACTAATCTCACGAGAAACAATGATACGCTTAGCACCTAGCTTTTGCCAAAATTTCACCGACGCATAATTGATGGTGTTTGACTGAACGGATATATGTACGATTTGTTCAGGAAAATTCTCCATCATGATCATGATAAGCCCTGGGTCAGACATGATCCACCCGTCAGGTTGGCATTCATCTAATAATTCTTTGATATATTTTGGAAACGACGGCAACTTACTGTTGTGAGGAAATATATTGGCCGTGACATAGACTTTTTTGCCTAACTTATGCGCATAATCAATGGCCGCGGACACGTCATGCAAACTCTTAAACCCATTCTCACGCGCGCGTAATGAAAACCTTGGTATGCCTAAATAGACAGCATCAGCCCCAAAGGCAAAAGCAAACTTCATTTTGTCCATATCACCGGCGGGCATTAATAATTCGGGCTTGCTCATATGTTTTTACCAATCGACTGGAAAATAATCTTTAAGAAACTTTCCCGACCAATGAATTCCTGTGTTTATACCATGAAAAAATGGGTCGCACACCCGTGCGGCGCCATCAACAATATCTAAGGGCGGCTGAAAATCATGCATGGCTTGCTTGCGCAATGATAAATTGATCGGATCTTCATCCGTCACCCACCCAGTATCAACCGCATTCATGAATATACCATACTTTGCCAAATCACTGGCAGATGTGTGTGTTAGCATGTTCAGCGCAGCCTTGGCCATATTTGTATGGGGATGTCGGTCGGTCTTGGTATAGCGATGAAACTTCCCTTCCATCGCCGAGACATTGACAATGTGCTTACACCCGGTATTCTCCCGCTTCATCATCGTCGATAAACGATTGCACAAAACAAACGGGGCGACCGCATTGACCAATTGCAACTCAATCATTTCAGCTGTTTGAATTTCACCTAAACGCAGGCGCCAGCTATTGTTCTCCCGCAAATCCACTTGTTGTAAATCTGCATCCAACTGTCCTTTGGGAAAAACTTTTTCTGCAGGGATATTTTGATCATGCGTGTAAGGAATTTGAGATAATTTTGCCGATGCTGTAAGCCCAATGCCTGTCATGGTCCCGTTCCACCCCAAAGTTGGCACAAGCCCATTGCTTTGAGATGTCATGCGATCAAGCTTGGCTTTAACGGCGGCAAACGGACGCAGCAATTGCTTTACATCGTCGGACAAGATTTCAAAATCGGTCAATTCATTGGCCATCAAATGGCTATAAAACCCTGGAGGTCGACGCACGGTTTGCGCGGCATTGTTGATCAATAAATCTAAACGCGGATAATTGGCTTCAACATAATCACAAAAGAGTTCAACGCTTGGGGTATGTCGCAGATCCAAACCATAAATATGCAGGCGGTCCTTCCACAAATGAAAATCTTCTTCACGTGCATACCGCAAGGCAGAATCGACGGGAAAACGCGTTGTGGCAATAACCAAAGCCCCAGCACGCAACATCTGTAAAGATGCTTGATAACCAATTTTCAAACGTGACCCTGTGATCAAGGCAATTTGGCCATTGAGCGGCGCTGTTTGAAAACGCTTGGCATAATTTAATTCCGCACACTTAGGGCACATCGAATCATAAAAGAAATGCACCTTGGTGTATTCGGCTTTGCAAACATAACACGCTTGCGGCCTAATTAATTCACGGAACTTTTCTGATTCAGGACGATTATCGGTAATTTGCAATGGGGCACTAAAGACCGCCGCTTGACGGGCGCTACGAATCCCTGTAGCCGCACGTATCTTACGCTCATGTTCTGAGCGACGCTGACGCCATAATTGCTCACGATCCTTTTTACGCTTGCGTACTTCTTCACGGTCTGGTCGAGACAGGAGCCCTGCCGCTTTGATCAACGCAATGCGTTGCTCAACCGGCAAGAGGGCTAATTCTTCACTATTAGCCACAATACCCTCAAGCACCGAAAGGCAATGCGTAATTTCTTCGATTGTATATTTAGCTTGTAATTTTTTATCCATTTATGTCCCTTATTGCCGAGACATTATATCTAAAAAGCCAAAAATGACTAATGGATTTAATTACAGCGTAAAACTACGTATTTGGATCACCTTCATTAATTAACCTAGAAATATCTGCTGCTTCATCCTTAGTTATAGGAGCTATCTTGGTTACACTCTTTGATTCAACGATTGCTTTGCGAATAGAGTAAGACTTTTGCTTATAATGAAACGGTGCAGACGCGCTGCCTTTTGCTTTAATTTGGTCAGCAATGCTTTTGAGATGATGTGACATAGTTTTTCTTCTCCTTTAATACAAACGATCTGTTAACGTTTATATTAAAATCACCGGAAAGAAAAATCTATGCTACTAAGGTATTACTCGACGGATTCGACTGTTTGCAAATCACCCAATGGATTTCGTTTCTGATCCATGCGTTTTTGCTTATATTTATGGGAAAGGTCTAATCCCAGCTTGAAGACTTTTAAGATAGTTGTCTTTAAAGAATCTTTGGTTGCCATGCATTTTTCCTCAATGACGATGTCATCGAAATGAGCAATTTTTAGATCTAACGTGACACTGGCCATATCAGACTTTTGATGATGTTTGCTTAATTTCTCGAGGGTCACATGACACTTTGTTAATTCTGGATTCATCGTCAGGACTTTTTCAAATTTCTCTTTAATAAGTGCATCAATCTCTGAACTGTTATCTAAATCATGGTAGGTAATTTGAAGTGGATTTTGCATAACGCCTCTTTCTTATAAGGTGTGTTTATACAAAGATATTATAGCACAAAATTTAGTCAACCGACTGAAGAAATCCTGGTTGGCGATCTATGTCTGCTGGAAGATATTCTCTTAGCTTGTTACGAATGAGCATATTAAGCGGTGTATCCGCTGCCGCTTTATGCCTGGTGCCAACAAATTGTAGATATGCCATGTTCAAATTAATCATGCTATAAAGCCATGCACGCTTCTGCTGACCTTGCACCTCTTGCTCTTTGATCATATGTGCATAGGTTTTAGCCATGGCTTCTTTGATCACCAAATACGTTTGAGGGTGCGCTGATTTCTCAAGATCTTTGACCATTGTCGACAATGATTTATGTTCCACATCAACTAACGCATCTTGAACAACCTTAACACGTTCAATCTCAATCGTCGATAATGTGCCCGCCATGGCCATAGACAATTGTCCAAAAACCATGCTAAAAATACATATAATAACTGTTACTCTCATGCCTACACTTTCACAGAATACTGCTTAATTTTCTCTTTTAACTTTTTGATATCAATGGGCTTTGGTAAATAATCATTCATGCCCGCATCAAAACACTTCTTCTGATCTTCTGCCATGACGTTCGCCGTAAGCGCAATGATAGGTATATCTTTATTAATATCAGCACGTATGATCTTCGTTGCTTCAATGCCACCCATCACGGGCATTTGCACATCCATCAGGCATAAATCATAAACATTACTCTTAACTTTATCAATGGCCTCTTGGCCATTGCTGGCATAATCACCAACGCAACCCATAATATTAAAGAAAGCTTTCATCAAATCTTGATTTGCTTTCACATCTTCAACCAAAAGCACTTTAACACCTTTAACACTAAATTCTTCTGCCATGTGCCGATTAACAATTGGCCCCTGAGTGCGCTGATCCCCAAACACCGTCGCGATGACTTTCGCTAATTCATCCCTAGTGATTGGCTTTGGCAAGAAACCATTAAACCCGCTTTGCTTCAATTTGTCCATGATCCCCATACGAATATCCGACGAAACAGCTACTATCTTTATGGCGTCATACTGTTGATTCTTGCGAATAAGTTGCGCTAAATCATAACCATCCATTTGTGGCATCATGATGTCAGACAGAATAACCTCTGGCATTTGTCCACCTTCAGCAAGCTTCTTAAGTGTTTGTAATGCTTCTTGAGGGTTTGATAAAACAGCGACCACGTTCATTTCCAAAGCTTTGCAATATCGTTTTAAGAGCTCATTGGCATGGGCATTATCGTCAATGATCATCACGCGTTTTTGCTTTAAAGCACTTAAACTTAACGGATTAATTTGTTGCTCTTCTAATGCTTGCCCTTTCTTAAACTTCAGATTAAAAACAAAGTCACTGCCCTTGCCTTCCACTGAATCAACCCACATATTGCCACCCATCAACCCAACTAAATTCTTACTAATCGTCAACCCCAAGCCCGTACCCCCAAACTTTCGTGTCGTTGAATCATCTGCTTGACTAAACGCTTGAAATAATTTGGTAATCCCTTCTGGTGATATACCAATCCCTGTGTCACGCACAATAAAATGAAGCATGGGCTCTTCTGGGGTACTCTTTTCAATGTCTTGACGGATGATGATGCCAATCTCACCTTGCTCTGTGAATTTAATGGCATTGCCCAACAAATTGATTAAGATCTGTCGCATGCGGGTTGGATCGCCAATTAGAAATACAGGGATGCGTGGATCAAGATCGATGAACGTATGAATTTTCTTATCAACCAACCTTGAGGAAATCATCTTAAAAACATCTGAAACTAAATATTCCAAATTAAAATTCACCGCTTCTAACTTAACTTTACCTGCTTCTAACTTAGAGAAATCAAGGATGTCATTGATAATGCTAATTAATAGATCGCCGCTGGACTTAATGGTCTTAATATATTCCTGTTGTTTCTCATCAAGTTTTGTCTGAGATAACAAATCTGTAAACCCCAAAATGGCATTCATCGGCGTGCGAATCTCATGGCTCATGTTCGCTAAGAAATTTTCTTTGGCTTTTGATGCTACCATGACTTCTTGATTAGCTTTCATCAAATCCTCTTGTGTCTTCAACATTGTCATGGCAAGTTTTCGACCATAAACAGCGACGGCAATGACGATAAATATAACCGCGATGACGATAAAGTATTCATAATAAACTAAATTCTTCGATAACTGCTCTTGTTGAGCTAAGTGATAACTTTGTATGCGTCGGATCTGACTATTTAAACTTGCAATCTTTTCATTTAGATTAGCAAACTTACGATCCATGGTTGCCATGCGCTCACCAGCGCTTTCTGGCTTTTGATCTCTAAAAAATGTAAAAATCTGATCAGCCTCATCGGTCATGCCCTTCATGGCCAAATTGACTTCATTAAGTTGTGCTAGGATTGGGGCCGCTTCGGTTGGATTAACACTGGTTCGAATTTCATGTGTTAATTGTTCTAAATTCGCATAAAAATTACTTTTTGCCAGCTCCATGCGCAATAATTCTGCAGATGCATCCTTAGAATCAAAAACATCATTACCTGGCGCATTTACTTTCCCAGCAAGCACCGATAATCTGGCAAACTTATCAAGCCTTATCATCCATTCTTGATTAACTTGTACAGAACGCGTGAAATTCTCAACAATGGCATGGTTTAGATATAGGCTTAAGAGGATGGTGACAACATCAAATGCCGCTAACGCAAAATATACAAGATACCACTGCGGTTTTTTCTTCATAACTTGACTTTGATTCATGGAGAAATTATACAGAATAACAACAAAGAGAAATAAGAAATTTTAGGTTTTTAATTACGATAATTTTAATACTTCACGTGCAATTTCTAATTCTTCGTTGGTTGGGATGACTAAAACTTTAACTGGGCTTCCCTCAAGGCTGATTTCACGAACACCTTTGCCACTGACATTATTACGTTTATCGTCAATGATAATCCCTAAATGTTCCATGCCGCCTAAAACCATCTGACGGATCAATGGCATATTCTCGCCAATGCCTGCGGTAAAGATAATCGCGTGACACCGCCCCAAAACAGCCAAATAAGAGCCAATATATTTCTTGATACGGTACGTATAAACTTCAAATGCAATGCGGGCGCCTTCGTCATTTGAATCGTGCTTCTTGATAATTTCTCTAAAATCATTTTCCCCACAAAATCCCTTTAAACCACTTTGTTTGTTTAAGATATGATCAATTTCTTTCAAAGTTAACTTAAGATTTTCTGCCAAATAGAAGGGAATGGCAGGATCAATATCACCACTGCGCGTCCCCATAACCAAACCCTCAAGGGGTGTCATGCCCATCGAAGTGTCAATGCATTGCCCTTGACTGATTGCAGCCATGCTACAGCCATTGCCCAGATGAACACTAATCAAATTAAGCTCTTGCAACGGCTTGTTTAAAAATTGAGCAGCTTGCTTAGCGACAAACGCATGTGAAGTGCCATGAAAACCGTAGCGACGAATCTTATGATTCTTATATAAATCCAGCGGTATAGCATACAGGAATGCTCGTCGAGGGATTGATTGATGAAAAGCAGTGTCAAAAACAGCCACTTGTTTGGCGTTTGGTAGAATATCTTGCGCCACTTCAATGCCTTTTAAATTCGCGGGATTGTGTAATGGTGCCAAGGGAGCATTTTCTTTGATCGCCTTAATGACCGACGCATCAATTAACACCGGTGTTTTAAAACGCTCACCGCCATGGACCACCCGATGACCGACAGCCGCAATATCTTTGACATCTTTCAATAATTCTGCAATATGCGCAAATGCGGCCGCATGATCTTTAAAGCCTTGTGCTTCACCAATGCGCTCAACCTTACCGCTGGCTATCACAGACTCATTGCTCATTTCAAATAATTCATACTTAATTGATGAGCTACCTGAATTAATGACTAATATTTTCATGCAATTCCAACGCTTCTACTGTTTGAGCTTGAATAGCGGTGATGGCCACCGTCGTAAAAATATCTTCAACCGTACACCCACGGCTTAAATCATTAACAGGTTTCTTTAAACCTTGTAAGACCGGACCAATGGCGACAATACCTGCTGAACGCTGCACGGCCTTATAAGTATTATTACCTGTATTTAAATCTGGAAAAACAAAGACGGTGGCTCTACCAGCAACTTGACTATTTGGCATCTTCGTCTTTGCTGTAAACGCATCAACGGCGGTGTCATATTGCATGGGCCCGTCGATCATGATATCAAGACCACTAGCTGCTGCCAATTCCTTGGCTAATCCTGTGGCAACACGCACCTTATCAACATCCACCCCTTTACCTGAATCACCCGAAGAGTAGGACAACATGGCTACCCTTGGTTCGATGCCAAACGCTTTTGCGGTTTGCGCGGAACTGATGGCAATTTCAGCTAATTGTTGGGCATTGGGATCTGGATTAACAGCACAATCACCATAGACCAGAACATGATCATGAAAACACATGAAAAACACACTTGAGACAATCGAACAATTAGGAACCGTCTTAATGATTTCTAAAGCTGGGCGAACGGTATTGGCTGTGCTATGAATAGCGCCGGAAACCATACCATCAGCCAATCCTTTATACACCATCATGGTCCCAAAATAGCTGGGGTCATTAAGCGCATCCAAAGCCCGTTCCTTGGTCATGCCCTTATGTTTCTTTAACTCATAATATGTTTCAACAAACTCATTAAACAATGGAGAAACTAATGGATTAATGATCTTGGCTTTCTTAATATCTAGACCCAACTTGCTAGCCTTATCATAAATAACCCTCTCATCACCCAATAAAGTCAAATCTGCCACATCGCGCTGTAACAACAATTCCGTCGCTGTTAGAATGCGCTCTTCTTCACCTTCGGCGAGTACAATATGACGTTTTTGTGAACGCGCTTTTTGAATCAATTCGTATTCAAACTTCTTGGGTGTGACAATTTCTGTTTTTACAGCAATGATTTTCTCCCGCAACTGATTTACAGGAACGCTCTTTTCAAATAATGATAAGACATGATTGATCTTCTTTGAATCATTGGGATCAATATTGGCGCGAATGGCATTAACCGCCGCGGCAATCGCAAACGTATCTTCCTTCACACTTAAAACCGGCACCATCTCAGGGAAACCTTTGATCAAATCCCATACAGAATCTTCGGGTTCTAAGCCACCGGTTAATAATAAGCCCGCAATATTTTCTGTGTTGCGTGATGCCACCGACGCACAACAGGCCACAATCACATCGGCCCGATCACCTGGGGTGATGACCAACGCACGGTTCTTAACCCGCAATAAGAAATTACGCAGTTGCATCGCAGCAACGGTAAAATGACTGACGTGGCGACCCATCATATGATCATTGAGCAACACCTTGGCATGCAACTGATCTGCCACTTGTTGCACCGTCGGCCAACCTAAATATGGCTCTTCCGGAATCGTGCAAATGATCTGCCCTTGAGCTAAAGAGGTTTGTTCTAATTGCGCCATGATTTGTGATTGTTGAGCAGGGTCAATGCGATTGATCACCGTGCAAATGGTTTCACAACCTTTAAGATTAAGCGACCCCATGGCTAATTGCGTCGAAGAAATAATTTGTTCAACATTTTTCTGATAAGCATTGGAAACAAGTAAAACAGGACAACCTAGGTTCTTGCTGATCTCAGCATTGATATCAAATTCATATGCCGCCGTCGAGGTATTGTAATCGGTGCCTTCTAACAAAATAAAATCATACTGATCTTTCATGTTGTTGTATTTCTCAATGACCTTCTCAACAACAAAAGCTTTTTTGCCTTTAGACACCAGATCTTGAACTTGCTCAAAGGTAAAACAGCTCATCTCCTCATAAGACGCTTTAAGCTTAAATTGGGTTGCAATCAATTCGATGTCTTTGTCTTTTTCACCCGGAGCTACCTGATTGATAATGGGGCGAAAAAAACCTACGCGGGCAATATTGCGGCAAAGCATTTCCATGATGCCTAAGGCCACAATGGATTTGCCACTGGAACTTTCTGTTGCGGTGATATAAAGATTTTTTGACATAGGCCATTCTTTCCTAAAATTAAAAAAATACCATAAGTAATGATCATTACTGTAATTGTTATATATTATAGAATAAATACAGAATTACACTAGAAAAGACCGTAGTAGTACTGATACGTATTTTCACCTATTGTTTCCTCGTCATTATTTCTTATAATTATGTTTTCTCAAAACAACATCTACCTGCTAGAAGGATCCTATGTTATCCATTGAAAGTTTATTCGAAACACTCCATTTAACCCAGACTGCAATCAATTTAATTGCCATTGCTTTGACAATCGCTTTAGGACTTACCATTGGCCGTTTACGCTTTGGGCAAATTTCGATCGGCGTTGCAGGCGTCTTATTCTCGGGGATCTTCCTTTCTCATTTTGGCTTAAAAGCATCTCCTGAAATACTCGATTTCATCCGAGAATTTGGCCTGATTATCTTTGTCTACACGATTGGGGTTCACGTTGGCCCTAGATTTTTCAATAATTTCAAACAAAATGGGATCCAATTAAACATTTTAGCATTTGTCATTGTTTCCTTAAGCGTAGGTATTGCCTTTTTAGCCTATTACTTTGGAAAATTACCCATTGGCGCTGTTGTGGGCGTATTATCTGGCGCTACAACCAATACCCCTAGTTTAGGTGCAGCGCAACAAATCTTAAGTCAAAACAATGCCGAAGCTGTTAATTTATCTACGATCGCCTATGCCATTGCCTACCCGATGGGTATTTTTGGCATCATCATCACCATGCTGGTTTTTAAGTTTTTTAAGAAAATTGATATCTCAAAAGAAATTCACCATTATGCCAAAGATAATTCAACCCACCTAATCGGCATGAATATCCTTGTCGAAAATAAAAATATTAATGGTCTTCAATTAAAACAAATCATTGAATCCAATGATAGCTCGATCATTTTCTCGCGCTTGATGCATAAAAATGAGATTGTGTTACCCCATCATAATACTGTTTTGCATTTAGGCGATATCATTCGTGCAGTTGGCCCTAAAAACAGCATTGAGAAACTCTGCATATTTATAGGTTCAACATCCAATATCGCCTTAGAACAGATTGATAGTGATATTACAGGACGAAGGATGGTTATCACAAACCAAAAAGCAGTCGGCAAAACAGTACAAGAACTTAACTTGCGTCAATCTTTTAGAGTAACCGCAACGCGCATCAGTCATGATAACTTTGAAATACCAGCTACCAATAACACCATTCTCTATTATGGTGATTCCATTTGGGTGGTTGGAGAACACGAAGATTTAGATAAATTCTCTAAATATATCGGTGATTCACAAACAGCTTTAAATCACCCTTTTATTTTGCCCATGTTTGTAGGCATGTTCTTAGGTATTATCGTCGGACAGATCCCGATCTATTTACCAGGATTACCATCGCCCATCAAGATTGGTTTAGCTGGCGGTCCATTGATCGTGGCAATCCTTGCTAGCCGTTTAGGCCGCTTTGGGCATGTGGTGTGGTATTTACCGACAAGTGCTAACCTCGTCATGCGCAAGTTCGGCATCTCACTTTTCCTCGCGTGCGTTGGCTTAAAATCAGGAGCCCATTTCGTTGAAACAGTTATGACCACACAAGGTCTGATTTGGTTCTTATGGGGATGCGCCATTACCATCATACCGCTCATGATCGTAGGGGCTTATGCGTTGTGGAAAATGAACTTAAATTATCTAACTGTTTGCGGACTTTTAGCAGGCAGCTTAACTGATCCACCGGCCTTGGTCTTCGCGAACAATTTAGGACAAAGCAATGCTCAATCTGTTGCTTACTCGACGATTTATCCTTTTGTCATGATCCTAAGGATCATTAGCATACAAATCTTAGTCATCGTGGTGGCCATGAGCGGTTAGCGACCAGGGCTCTGGGGAACTTTACGTACCTTTGAGATGTCGTATCCTTGATCAGCTAGCATGCGCAATAATGCTTGATACTCCTCTTCTGGAATTTGTGGTGTTCGTGCTTGTATCCAAAAGAAATCTCGCTTATTACGCGCAATCACCGTCTGACTATAATCTTCTTTAAGATACGTAATCAAGAACTCTGCTTTAAACGGCCAAATAAATTGCATGCCCCACGTTGAATTATTAACCTTATCAATAACAAATCCTCGAGGGTTATATCGCTTTAAAGGCCCATCAAAACCACCCTGATTAAATGTAAAAATCGTATTAATGCTACCATCCGGCAAACGCTGATATTCTTCGATCGCATTAAACGCCTTGGTTTCAATGAATGTTGGGATGCATGCAATCACATACCAAGGCCCCATATAACGATCAAGATCAACATGATCAACCGTTTTAAGTTTAGGCATTGAACTCGCACAACCCATCATAAATAACGACACAACCAACACCATTACCTTTTTTAGAACCATATCCACCTCTTATATTAAAACACCTGTAAATTCATTATTTCTAATAGGTTACAATCTTAGCACAAAATTCAAATATGTTATACTTTAATTAGATGTTAAGTGCGGCGTTCTTAACCATCTAAAGAGAGGGGCAAATATGTTTAAACAATTTCTGTCTTTCTTCGTCATTATAACATTCCCTATGAGCACCTGCTTTGCCGATCCATCAAACACATTGCCAGTACAAACGATGTTGCCAACACAAGCACAACAGATGCAGCCAGTCGAGCAACTCAAACCCATTGTCATTAAACCTGTTGCTTTAAAAGAAATACAAACGCCAGCATTAGCACCTCGAATAAAGAATACTGAATATGGAGATTTTCTTGCCTACGCATCTTTAGAGGAACGTAAACCAGAGAAAAAAATCGCCTTAGTCAAAGTTAACAATACCCGAAAAAAACAAGCCTTTATGTTCGTATTTTTAATGAATCGCCAAAAACCGCAAGAAGCACCTAAAGAAGACCTTGCTAAAAAACGTAAACACATGCACATCATGTGGACAGGATCCAAAAAATTAATGCCTAAACAAAAGAACATTGAAAATAAATATCCCATCGATGTGTCAATCGACAATTATTCCGACGGCTTTGTTCCTGGGGAATGGAATTTAGCATTGCCTGACAAGAAGCCTCGAGAGGTATCAATATCTTTCTTGTGGTCGTTTTAGAAGTTTATTTGCGGCTTGATAAAGCTCAAGTAACACTTGCGTCTAGTGATAACCGACTTTACACTAGAAACTAATAAGATTTATCAACTAATCTATAACGCCCAAGGAGATCACATTGGAAAATCTTTGGAATAACATCAAAGGCGATCTTGTCAAACTCGCAAGCCTTCCCCATCTGTTGAATTTCCTAAAAGAAGCAAACACCGAAGAGCTCATGTTGCTTTTAGATCAAGCGCGAAAGATCCAGAAACGCAAGAATCCAAAATTCCCTCCCATCAATGGTGACTTTTATGACGTTCAAGCGTTACTAACCGACGATGATCGAAAACTCCTTGGTGAAGTGCGTGAATTCATGGTTAAAAAGATTGATCCAATCGCAAATGAATATTGGGCAAAAGCTGAGTTCCCATTTCATATCATCGCTGATCTTAAAAAGCTAAATATCATTGGTTTAACCATGGATAAATCTGTTGGTGGCCAAGAACGTTCTTATTTGTTGGAAGGCATGATCGGGCAAGAAATCGCTCGGGTTGACACATCCGTTTGTACTTTCTTTGGGGTTCATAGTGGATTGGCCATGAATTCGATCGACATGTGTGGATCCGATGAACAACGTAAACAATTTTTACCGTCGATGATAACGCTAGATAAGATTGGTGCCTTTGGTTTAACAGAACCTGATGTAGGTTCAGCAGCTTCCATGGGACTTAAAACAACCGCCAAACGCAATGGCGACACATGGACCATTAATGGACAAAAGAAATGGATCGGCAATGCAACATTTGCGGACTATATCATCATTTGGGCCAAAGATGTCGACGACAATCATGTCAAAGGCTTCATTGTTGACCGTCAAACTGAAGGATTAACGACGGAAAAGATCGAACACAAATTATCCCTACGCACTGTTCAAAATGCGCTGATCACACTGAAAGACTGCAAGGTCAAAGAAGAACGTCGTCTACAAAAAGCAAACACATTTAAAGATACCGCCGCTGTTTTAAAGAAAACCCGCGCCGGCGTGGCATGGCAAGCAGTCGGTTGCGCTCGAGGCGCCTATGAAAACACATTGGCGTATACCCTTAAACGTGAACAATTTGGACGCCCCATTGCAGGTTTTCAGTTAACCCAAGACATGTTGGCGCACATGCTCTCTCAAATCACCGCCATGCAATGCATGGTTGCACGTTTGAGCCAATTGCAGGACCTTGGTAGACTCACCGACGAACAAGCGTCGCTTGCAAAAATATTTTGCACTGTCAATTGCCGACAAGTCACAAGCATGTCCAGAGAACTCATGGGTGGAAATGGCATCTTGCTGTCTCAAAATGTAGCCCGCTTCTTGGCAGATGCTGAAGCCTTATATTCTTATGAAGGAACAAAGCAAATTAATAGCTTGGTCGTTGGTCGTGCTATCACAGGGATGAGTGCGTTTACTTAAAGTTTGCGGTGACATCTTTTTGAATAGCAATGTAGTGACTGACATTACCTGATTCATTGGAATAACCAATAACCTTCCATTCCATCATAAACTCTGTCCCATCCTTGCGATAATTGATCGCTTGTCCATGAAACGGCGTTCCACTGCGGATATTTTCACTTAAACGTTTCAGTACAGCCTGATCCGTCTTGGGACCTTGCAAGAACGAAGGGCTTCGCCCCACACATTCATGCTGGGCATAACCTGTAATGCGTGTGAATGCCTGATTGATATAAACAATGGGAAATCCTTTTTCTGCTGTTGTGATCATAAACGCATCAAAGGAACACTGCATCGCTAATTCAAAAAGTTTATCAGGTATCTGACGATTCTGCTCTTCGACGACAAACTTAATTTCTTCTTCTTTGTTCTTAAACATTTTTAACCCTTTTGTTTATTAAGTGTTAAATCATATTGGTTATATTTAATTTTCCAAGTCTTAGGATTCTCACGGATGCTCTGTGCAACGGCTTGAGGCAAATATTTGGATATAAAAAGCAATACCTCTCCTTGATCCTTTCCAAAATCCTTAGACGACCAATTAAATAATGGCGATAGCGTGGCTGTTTTTGTCATCGGATCAAACGTATTCAATCGGACGTCATTAATAAAGGTTCGCGTTTGATCATCCATCTGTTGGTCAATGATAGCGCCTTCATACGCTTCACTGCGAAAAGCCCCACAACCAATCGCTCCACAGGCAATGGCAAATTGAATGCGTGGATCTTTAAACCTTGGACGAAGTATTTCATGATCAACCTGTCTTAAGTTATATGCCCTTTGATTGACAATAACAAACGGCCTATCCCAGACCGACTTTTTTAAGACAACCGATAAAACCAAACCGCCAGAATTTAAATCATTCACACTACGAATCGGATACTTTTGACAAATCGCATCCAAGGAATATGCGCTATACACATTCAGCCAAAATGCAAAACGATCGTTATTTTCATTAATAGCGTCGGGATCAATAAATTGTACGCGTTTGATATATTGTTTTAACTGATTATCCTTACAGAGCCCTTGAAAGTTAGTAGCCCCATCACGGACATAGGTCGATAGGACTTTGGTTAAATCATCGTGCATATTTGCTGCCATGACCGATTTTGGCGCGATCATAACGGATATGACAACAAACAAGCCCACATATAATTTATTCATCATGATCCTTTATTAATACTCCATTGCTAAACTTAAACAGCACGGTTTAAACCAAGCACCTGTTCTTTTAAATGACGATCAAAAGGTTTCTTGCCGATCCATACAGCAAAAAGGGCTTTGGCAAAATCGTTACCCTTGATTGTGCCAACTAATTGTCCATTATAGGCAAATTGCGTACCAATGGCAGGAATATACGTTAAAGAAAATCTGTCCCCTGGTTTTAAATCTACAAAATATTGCGACATTTGTTTGATTTCATCTTCTAATGATGCCAGATCAGATGCACTAATATTTTTCTTCATGGTCTCAATGGTAAAATCATTGAGCTTAGCCCCTGGAATATTGACAAAATATTCTGCTTCGATTCTTTTTGGATAGTTCCCTAATAGATCCGTGTCATCCCCTTCGCCTTTATAAAAACCTGCGGCAAAAGCTTTAAAGAGGAACATGGTCTTAAGGCCTGCACCTTGAAGCGACATCGTGGTGTTTTGATCAATATAGGTCTTATTAAATGTAACACCTGCGACTTCTGTGGCAGATGCATTGAACGTAATGCTTAAGCAGATTATGAACAGCAAGATCGAAATTTTTTGAATCATGTCCTACCTCCTTGTTTCACCTACTGTAAGGATAACAGGAATGTAGAAGCCATCAACGCCTCTTTAACATGTATATAATGTGTATATAAAAATACACAGTATAAAGAATACTAAAATTATTCTTAAAGTGTTTGAAGATATGTGGTTAGGTTTATGTCTTTGTTTAGTACGCCTAATTTACTGCGGATCTTATTACGATGGGTCTCTACGGTCTTGAGGGAAATGCTTAACATGTCACTTATGGCCTTGCTGCTAACCCCGCCTTTGATCAAATTGGCTATTTCCACTTCTCTGGGTGATAATTTAAACCGCTTCTGGGAAACATTGCGGCCAAAGGACGATGTCAGGCTTTTGATACTTTGTTCAAGCACATCAATGTATTGTCGATCAAGCGCCGTTCCCTTTCTGCGCATTTTCTTTAATGCCGGCAACAATACTTCTTCGACATTTAAAATAACATCATCTTTAATGATCTTCTTTTCAATCTCAACTTGCTCAATGATTTCTTTTAAGGCAATGTTCTTACTTTCAATAGCCTGCTCTGATTCTTTTCTCTTGGTGATATCGCGTTGAATCGCAACATAACAATCAATGGCGCCTGCATCATCTCTGATAGGCTCAATATGCCATTCGTTCCAGAATTCCGTTCCGTCTTTGCGGTAATTAATCGACTGACCAAAAAATACGTTACCTGATTCTAACGTTGCCTTTAAGCGTTGCAAAACCCCTCGATCAGTTTTAGGACCTTGGAAAATCCTTGGTGTCTTGCCGATAACTTCTTGTGGAGCATATCCAAACATTTTTGTAAACCCAGGATTAACGTACATGATCTTAGGGCCAGGTAAATCTAAATCTTTGGTCGTAATGATAATGGAATCTTCCGAGAAACGCACGACGGAGGCAAGCAATTGATCTGAGATTTTATATTCTTTATGCACAAAGGCATTATAACAGACTTATAAGTATTTTTAACGACATCACGTTCTTTTTTGTTACATTATATGACATGTTCAGTCAACATTACACACAAGCGCGTCAACATTTCATAAATGCCGCTCAAAACGTCAATGCTGAAATTATTTCACATAAAGTTTCTGCACGCGGCGTTAACGGTGAAGATCTTTATATTGATGTTGCAACCCTTGGCTCAAAAAATCCTAATCAAACCCTCTTACTAACATCCGGACTGCACGGCGTTGAAGGCTTCTTTGGATCAGCCGTACAACGTCAATGGTTAGAAAACTTCAAAGCCAATCCTATTGATTTAGGAACGTCTGCCGTTGTCTTAGTGCACGCGCTAAATCCTTACGGCTTTGCATGGCAGCGACGGACAAATGAAAACAACGTCGATCTTAACCGTAATTTCTTACTGTCCCATCAATCGTATCAAGGATCGCATCCTTTGCTTCAAGAAATACCATGGCTTCAACAGCCAGCATCACCTTCCAATAAATTCTTCTCATTTGAACTATATTCCATTTGGTCCATCTTACGCTATGGCTTTAAAAATATTCAAGGTTGCCTGCAATCAGGTCAATTTGATTATCCCCATGGTCTTTTTTGGGGTGGGCATAAACTAGAAGAAACAGGTCAAATTGTCCGTGAACACATCGATGCATGGACAAGGCAAGCGCCCAAAATTTTTCATATTGATTATCACACAGGGCTTGGGAAATATGGGTATTGCCATCTGTTAACATTCGGGGAAGAAGAATTCAAACAAACGTTCTGGTTATTAGGAAGATTTGCAACGGGACCCAACGCTATCTATACGACACTAATCGGCGGCGGCAAACCTGAAGGATCTTTTGCCCATTTTATGTCGCACCACTTTGCAGCCGCTCATAAAAAATACACCTACATGGCCGCTGAATATGGCACACATTCTGTCTTACAAGGCTTTAAAGCCCTCTATCACGAGAATCGCTTCCATCAACATATGGGCCCCCAACATGACGCCGCTAAAAAAGCATTACTGGAATTTTTTTGCCCGACGGATCCTAAGTGGCGAAAGAAATGCCTCGATGATAGCCAATTAACCATAACACGGGCACTACAAGTTATTGCCGAGGACTAAGCGCGCGGTTGAGAACTTAACCAACCCTCAATCTTGCTTCTAATTTCTTCTCGAACAGCTCTGGTCTTTCTTGTCTTTTCTTCTAATGTACCGTCGAACTTTGAAGGATCCGTAAAACCCCAGTGCAATCTTTTGGCGTTTCCTGGAAAAACAGGGCAACGTTCCGCGCTGGTTTCATCACAGACCGTAATGACATAGTCGTAGATCTTGCCACTCGTAACACAATCTATCGCAGCCCGAGTTTTCTTATGTGCAATATCTATCCCCATCTCATTTAAAACTTCAACCACGACGGGATTTAACTTCCCAGGTTCAATGCCAGCACTTTCCACATCAAATCGATCACCCGCCAATTTACGCAACAATTCTTCTGCCATCTGGCTGCGCGCGGAATTATGAATACATACAAATAATACGTTTTGCTTTCTCATATTAACCTTTCTTCTGAATAAACGTTGCGAGATGTACTAACGCCAGCATCACGGGCACCTCAATCAATGGGCCAATGACCGCAGCAAATGCAACACCAGAATGAATGCCAAAGACAGCAATGGCCACAGCGATGGATAGCTCAAAATTATTACTCGCCGCTGTAAACGACAATGTCACGGACTTTCCATGATCCGCCCCCAATTTTCGACTCATCCAAAATGATAGAACAAACATAACAATAAAATAAATCAATAAAGGCAAAGCAATGCGCACAACATCCATGGGGATTTTGACGATATATTCTCCCTTGATAGAGAACATTACAAAGATCGTAAATAGTAATGCGACAAGCGTGATAGGACTAATGCGCGGGATAAATACTTGCTCATACCAAACTTTTCCTTTGAGCCTAATTAAAACAAAGCGAGATAACATCCCCGCAATAAATGGGATGCCCAGATAAATGAGAACGCTCTTAGCAATAGCGCTCATTGTCACTTGCACCACAACACCGTGCAGTCCAAACCAATTGGGCATGATGGTTATAAACAGCCATGCGTAAAATGAAAAAAATAATACCTGAAAAATGGCATTAAACGCCACCAAACCCGCGCAATACTCTCTGTCTCCGTCGGCTAAATCATTCCATACTATAACCATCGCAATGCAACGCGCCAAACCAATCAAGATCAAACCAACCATGTACTCAGGATATCCGCGTAAGAAAATAATGGCTAGAACAAACATCAACAGAGGGCCGATCAGCCAATTTTGAATGAGCGAAAGACTAAGGATCTTGTAATCCTTAAAAACATCTCCCAACTCTTCATATCTTACTTTCGCTAAAGGAGGATACATCATTAGGATAAGGCCAATGGCAATGGGAATATTCGTCGACCCTGATTGAAACTGATTCCAGAATCCAACGATGCGGGGATTGAAAAATCCCACCCCAACCCCAATCCCCATGGCTATTAAAATCCATAAGGTGAGAAAACGATCTGTGAAAGCTAACTTCTTAACCATAACTTCTTTTGATAATCCTTAAACCTTTGTCGCCACATTATTCTTTACTGACGAACGGCTTCTCTGTTTAATGCGCCCACCCAAAGCTTTTGCACCTTGTCGCTGAGATGAAGACTTGCTGTTACTTCCGCTTCGAATTTTCTTTTCCATGACTTATCTCCTTATACCAATGTATAACACAAAATTAATAGGACAAACTAAATCCTCATTTTAAGGCTGCGCTACACTCTCGCTCTTGGCATAATCTTTTTCTGCTAATTCCGTATTGCCCAACTTTTCGTAAATGCTTGCGCGTAATTCATATGAAAACGGGTCATCATCTTTTAAAGCAATGGCTTTGTTAATATACTCCAAGGCTTTATCTGGTTCTGCCGCTTGATCTAATGCAATGGCTGCTCGGACATAGTAGGCAAAATGAATTTTGGGAGAATCTGGATCGAGTTCTATGGCTTTCTTCGCATCCACCAAGGCACCATCAAAATCTTCTTTCGTTGCTTTAGCAATGGCACGATTGGCATAACCTTCGGCAAAGTTTGGGTCCAACTCAATCGCTTTATCACAGAACTCAATTGATTCCTCAACCTGCATCGCGTCCAAAGCACCCCTAGCATCCGTCATCAAAACCCTTAAGTCATCCGCTTTATCTGCAATAGCCAATCCATTTAAACCAACCATGAATAAAAACAATACTAAAATAAATACTTTCTTCATGTTGCTCTCCTTGTTTTCTCCTTTTGAAAAACTTTTAACTAGGCACTCAAAATATTATGACGGTAAAAATTATAATCATGTGGTTATTATAGACATAAGAATACGCTGATTCAATGGCACTAACATATATATAAACAATGATTCGGGTTAACCGACATTATTTAGAAGTAACAGACATTTGATCTAAAACTGTAACCATCCCCTCAACATGTGAAGCAATGCTCACAGTGGCTAATTATTTAAAAAACTATTCATAACCTTATTCCAGAGAAACATCACTGAAACAAGAATTGCAGATCAATCAAAAAATACTCTGATATACTGTTTTCAATGAATTTAACATAGGAGATTTTGATGCAGTTTTTGAATGAAACCCTGATCATTTTGCTAATGATCATCTTTAATGCCGTTTTTGCCGCCTACGAAATGGCCTTGGCCTCAATATCACAAACGAGACTCTCCTATTTGGTGCAAACCAAAAAGAAAGGCTCAATCGAAGCATTGTTCATGAAAGACCGCATGGAAGCAAGTTTAGCTGTCGTGCAATTAGGAATCACATTAGTGGGAGCCATTGCGGCAGCTATTGGTGGCGCTAGCATTACAGAGCTGCTTAATCCTTATTTCCAAGAACATTTTAACGTATCAGATCAGATCGCAGAATTTTTAAGTTTAGTCACGCTAATCATTCCCTTAAGTGCCTTTACAATCATATTCGCAGAGCTTATCCCTAAAACATATGCGCTTAAAAATAGCGAGTGGGTTGTTCTAAAGTTATCGAGAATAATGAAATATTTTACGATCATCGCATATCCAATTGTTTCATCTATGGAGAACATTGTTAAAGCAGCTATCAAATTCATCAGCAAGAAAACACAGAACAACACATCCACGACAGACACCCAAAGCAGTCTGCACGAGTTAACAGCCGCCCTTTCACTCGCTAGAACATCCCGACTTATTAATGCACAACAAGAAAAAATCGTTTTATCTGCAGCTCAGTTATCACTAAGGCCAATTAAGGACATTATGCTTCCAGCAACCGAAATTTGCATGATCCCACTCAGTAGCACCCTGGCAGATGCCCTTGTCCAAGCCCATTTAGATATGCATACACGATTTCCCGTCTGTGAAAATAGCAATGACCCTCAGACAATCCAAGGATACATCAACTTCAAAGACATCA
This sequence comes from uncultured Planctomycetales bacterium, assembly GCA_964572155.1. GTDB lineage: Bacteria > Omnitrophota > Gorgyraeia > Zapsychrales > Fredricksoniimonadaceae > JACQQW01. The sequence continues at coordinate 318,312 of CAZNDZ010000003.1, forward strand.
TGGCTGCTCTTAAAATCAATCCCGAAGAACCCACAATAAAAGGAATTATCCGCCCACTTAAGAAATTTGTGTGTGCTTTACCAATTTCAAAAGTGTTGGAACAAATGATCCACGAAAAACTTCACATTGGATTAATACAAAACTCTCAAGGTGAAATTATTGGAATGATTACTCAAGAGGATATTATTGAAGAATTAGTTGGGGAAATCGAAGATGAATTTGACCGGCTTCCCAACCATATTCATCCCTACGGCAATCAATGGCTTATTGGAGGCGCAGCACAGATGTCAGCTGTTGCGAAAACTTTAGGTATTGAATGGACTCCCAAAGAAGGTGATTTGAAACTTGCAGACTGGTGCCATCGGCAATCAACTAAACCTTTTAACGGCGGAGAAACCATTCCAGGAAGCGGATTCCAAATCACGATTAGAAAACTAAGAAGAAAGAAAATCAGCGAAGCTTTTGTTTCCAAGTACTAAAATGCAAGGGCCACTTCTCATTTATCCTATGCTGCTGACTCTTTTAATTTTCCATCAACAATGTGAATCAACCGGTGAGCGTAATGCGACACTTGATCATCATGAGTCACCATAAGAATGGTGGTCCCAAGATCTTTGTTGATCTTCTGCAGCAAATCAAGGATGTTGCGGGCGTTGCTACTGTCCAAATTTCCTGTGGGCTCATCTGCTAGAATACATTGAGGATCATGTAATAAAGCACGCGCGATGCAGACCCGTTGACGCTCTCCTGCGGAAAGCACTTCAACCGGCATATTCTTTTTCCCACCTATGTGCAAATATTCAAGATGCCTTTCAGCTTTCTTGATAAGGACGGAAGGGATGATCAACTGGCGCATGAAAGGGAGAACGATATTCTCCAAAACCGTAAAATGCGGATAAAGATAAAAATCCTGGAATATGAACCCTAAGTTCTCTCGTCGATAAAGCGCCATATTTTTTATACTGCTAAACGGTTTGTCATAAAAATAAATCTCGCCTGAAGTCGGGGAGATCAGCCCTGCCAAGTGATAAAGCAAGGTGCTCTTGCCGCTGCCGCTGGGCCCCTTGATCCCAACAAATTCGCCTTTCATAACGGTTACACTAATGTCTTGCAAGGCCGATGTTTGCGTCTGGGGATAAAACTTACGCAAATGCGACGTACGAAAAATTTCTTGGGTAAAAGGTTCACTCACCGCGAATCACCTCGATAGGATTGGAATTTAACGTGATCCATGTTGGAACAATGGCGGCAAAAACAGCGGTGCCTAAAATCATCGCCACGATCTTGGATATCAAAATGACATCCAAGACAGGCACAAAGGCTTGAATACTCGTCAATCCAAAGACATATGCCGTCCCCTGAAACCCTAGAAAAATCCCTATGGCTCCTCCAATCGCAGATACGACGAGAGATTCACACACAAAGAGCGCGGCGATCTCGAACTTCTGCCATCCCAACGCCAATAAAATGGCCAAAAACTTCCTTTTTTCAATTGTGGATGTCACCATCGTATTAGCCAGACCTAATGCCACAGCAATGATCGTAATGAAGCTGATCAGTAGCGAGAATTTCTCTCCCACTACTATAAATTTAGTTTTCTCAGCGATGAAAACATCTGCACGCATGGCAGATACAGATGGAATATTGTTTTCTATTTCCTTTGCTATATTCTCAATGGCCGCATCTGTACGGTACGCCTCTTTAAGTCTAATGTTTATAAAACTAGCCTTACCCTCTTCATGGATAGCTGATTGCAAATCGGCCATCGGGATCACGGCGGCATATTGTTCAAATGGGCTCGTGCTTTTGTACTCGCCAACAACATTAAAAGACACGCCCTTGATCTTTATTTGCTGCACATTCTCTTTGGTAAGGCTGCGCATCAGGGCCTGCCCCACCATAGCTTCCTTCATGTTAAGAACCGGCCGTCGGCCAGAAGTGATTTCCACAGCGTCAAATAAAAAGCTGTCTGGTTCCCAACCAAAAATCGGCACAGCAGAACTTTTGAGCTTATGGATATAAAGAAGCGTTGCGGATAGATCTTCAATAGCTGCATTATTTCTAACCTGCTGGGGAATTTGAGCGTTGACCCTACTTAACAAAATACTTAATTGATCTTTTTCTTGAATGATCAGGTCAATCTGACGCTTACTGTAAGCATCCTGAAATGAACTCTTTATGCTTTCTCCTACCCCCAACATAATGATACATACAGAAATACCAATGCTGATGCCAAGGATGGTTAAGAACACCCGGAATTTTTTTCTAAAAATATCTTTAATAATGAAATAAAAAATGTTCATAAGCGCACTTTAAGAAGTAAGTATCTCTTCGTAAATATCCATAAGTTTATCATTTTCCAAATGGAGAAAATGCCCCGCGCCTTTGATTGTCCTTATTTTCGCATTAGGGATTTGTGCAGCTAATAAGATGAGGTCTTCGGGATCAATGATCGTATCATTTTCACCTCTCAAAAGAATGGTCTTGCAATGAATGCTTTTGAGATCAATCACTTTTTCTAACGAATCGCTTGAGAGAATAAACTCGCCATGTTGATAAAATGAGCTTAACGCGTCTATATCCATTCGTTCAAACTGACTAATGATGGTGTTCTTTACTTTTAGTGGCAAATCTTGGCCAAAACCATTGATCAATGTTTCAGCTATTTCCAATCGGTTCTCCATTGGAAGTTTCGATCCTTGAGAAATGACTTCAATCATTCTAGGGTTTGGTTTTGTACCGATTCCAGAGAGAATAAGCTTTTTGACCCGATCAGGGTAATGAATGGTAAAACTTGCAGCAATTACACCACCCCATGAGGCGGAACATATTGTCAACTTTTCTTCAATCCCTACAGCTATAAGCAATTCATTTAAAATCATTACTTGCTCAGCAAGACTAACATCCGGTGAGCCGGCGATGACTTTGCCTTTCCCTTGATGAGGAAAATCAAAAAGCAAAATTCTATACTTTGGTGAGAATCGATGAACAAAATCAAACCAGATGGCCATGGACTGCTGAATCCCATTTACACAAACAAGAACTTCTGATCCCTCTCCAAAAATCCGGTAAGGAATTTGAAAACGGCCAATATTGACTATATTTTTGGTAACTTTTTTAATCGACATTCTCAATACATTACTTATTTTTTTATTTTTTACTACATATTTTTTCTAGAATGAGCTAGGAGACGCCAACTTTCTGAACTTCATCCATCACATATCTGTCTATCCCGGATTTCTTATCTCGATCATTACCTCATTGCGTCGAAGAAAAGGCAGCGTCCACGGTGGATTAAAAAAGGCGTACGTAGGATTTGCTATTGGCTTTAAATCATGTTGCATAACAAACAGCTCAAGTTTATTTAACTGCTGAGCAAGGAGTTTTTGATTGGCCGTGCCGGAGAAACGAATTACCGCAAAGCGTTTAGTTGAAGCTTCTTTAAGCTTTACCATATCATTTTTGGGTACAGGCAAAGTTTCCATTGAATACCCCCGCGGCATAACAAAGCATACGGTCCATATTCCAGAATCACCTCTTTGCTGTGTAACCGGTGCGGTCATCGCAATCTTCTCACTTTGTTGCTGAGTAACTGGCGCTGTCATCTGCACCTTTTTGTTTGCTTTATTATCACCAAAAATATAACCTGCTAGTAAGTTAAAGCCTTGGTTAATTGCTTCCTCTCTTTCTCCATTGATTTGCACCTCGGCAACAATCTGCGGCTCATAATCACGAATTTCAAGATTTCCTACAGATTTTATAACCACATATTTTGCTTGTTCTACATTGCTCATAATGGACCCCAAAAATATAGCGCCGATCCCCATCAAGGCTATTATTGCTAAATAAATATAATTGCTTTTTTTCATATGTCCACTTCTTTGGCGTTTCCATTAAAATTGATGTGAAGACTTATTGTTACCATAACTTGCCTCCCTTTGTGTTCTCTATCACGAAAAAGCATCTTCCATTTTCATTAAGACAGCTTTTTCTTCAATTGAGATCTTTGACGTCACACCAAGAAACCCACCCGCAGACTCAGCTACTTTTCTAGCCCTATCAAGCACTTCGAATTTTAAATCATCCAATTCTTTTGTATTTAAAACCTCTTTGAGTCCTTGGATAAAATGAACCCATGCCTCGAGGAACTTGGGCGATGGTTTTGCTTTAAGCCAAGCATTCAATAAATTATAATCGATCGAACCTTCCACAAAACCCCCCTTAACGGAAGCGTCAAGGATGGCTTTCCTTTCTTTTTGATTTAGCTCGCCATCTGCCCAGGCTACTTCCACCAAAGGAAGAATGGTCAAAGAAGCCAAAATACTTGGTGATACTTCTAACTCAATCAATTTATCCAAGATCTTAGGATTACGGATCCCGGAAATTTCCGCCAAAGACTCTCTGGTCTTTTTCATTTCCTCAAGCTTCTTATGTTGTTCAATCAATTGTGCATCGCGCTGCATAAAGAATGCTTCTTCAAGGCTACGCCCTTTTTTTGCCAATGCATCATCCATTTTCATCCTCCTTATTTAGTATAATTAGACATTTGATTACTCATGCTTTTGCGACTATTTTCTTATGCATTTTAACGCGCAAGATTTTTTCTAACTCAACAATCAGAAATGCCGCTACAGCAACGACAATGATCTGAAGCCAAGCAGCTAGACTAATCGGAGCTGAATGGAACAACTGATTCATAAGGGGTGAATACGTGTAAAACAATTGAACTAAAATCATGGTAATACTGCCACCAATGACCCAAGGATTCGAGAAAGGGGCAATGCTAAATATAGATTTTGTTAATGATCGACAATTAAAAAGATAAAAAATTTCAACCATGATAATAATATTAACAACCATCGTGCGCGCCTCTGCTAAATTTGCATCATGCGCATGCTCTGCATGCCAAAACATACCAAACGCCCCTAGAAGCATTAGGAATGAAACTAGCAACGTGCGTAGAGATAATTCAACTGTCATAATTGGCTGATTAGGATCACGCGGGGAACGCTGCATAATATCTTTCTCTTTTGGTTCAAAAACCAGCATAAGCCCAAGAAATATGGCGGTAACCATATTGATCCAAAGTAATTGCACCGGCAAAATAGGTAAAGACATACCTGTAAAAATTGCCGTTAAAATAATCATGGCTTCCCCTAAATTGGTCGGCAATGTCCAAACGATGAATTTCGTTAAATTATCAAATATAGCCCGGCCTTCTTCAACCGCAGCCTTAATAGAACTGAAATTATCATCCGTTAACAACATATCTGAAGCACCTTTAGCCACATCAGTTCCAGTAATACCCATCGCAACACCCACATTTGATTGCTTAAGTGCCGGGGCATCATTAACACCATCACCTGTCATAGCGACCACATGACCTTTTGCCTGAAGCGCTTTGACTAATCTCAACTTCTGCTCAGGAGCAACGCGAGCAAAAACAACCAAATCATCGACAATGTCACGTAGCTGCTCATCTGAAATTTGTTCCAATTCTTTACCAGTTATGGCAGAATCTTTTTGATTAATGGAAATCTTTTCTTTTAAACCAATTTGATGAGCAATCGCAATGGCGGTGAGAATATGGTCTCCTGTAATCATTTTAACTTTAACGCCAGCCGCTTTACATTCACGTATCGCCTCAATCACCTCCTGTCTTGGAGGATCCATCATGGCTTGTAACCCTAAGAAAGTAAACCCTCCAACAGCGTCGGCATGACTAATCCTATCTTGCCCACTTGAGAACGTACGCTTGCCAAATGCCAACACTCTTAATCCATTTTTTGCCATTTCCTCACTAACTTGTAATATCTTTCCTTTATTAAAAGGCACTAATTCATTCTTATGATTTAATTCATCCGTACATCGTTCAATGATTTTCTCCACGGCACCTTTAATATACATTGTCTTTGAATGCCCATTCTCCGAATGATGCAATGTAGCCATATACTGATGTTCTGATTCAAAAGGGATACTGTCTAACCGCGTTAGACGGGAAACAAGTTCAGCTTGATCTAATCCACCCTTTTGAGCTGATGCAATCAATGCCCCCTCTGTTGGATCTCCTTGAACAATTAGACGCTGATTTTCTAATACCAATAAAGAATCATTGCACACAACCCCAGAAAGCAAACATTCTCTCAAAGCAAGAGTGGATTCAATTAATGGTCGCTCATTTCCTAAAAGAATTTGACCTGTTGAATTATATCCATTTCCTGTCACAGAAAATCTCTCTTGGCCAGCATAAATCTCCTGCACTGTCATTTGATTTTCAGTCAAAGTTCCTGTCTTATCAGAACAAATAACTGTAACGCTTCCCAACGTCTCAACAGCAGGTAGTTTTCGTATGATCGCCCTCCTCTTCGCCATACGAGACACGCCAATGGCTAAAGTAATGGTCACTGCTGCCGGCAATCCTTCTGGAATAGCTCCCACTGCAAGCGCAACAGAAGCCATAAACATATCTAAATATGAATTTCCTCTAAGCACACCTATCAGAAACGTGACCACAGCTAAACATAAAATCACATACAATAAAAGTTTGCTAAACTGCGCAATCTTCTGTGTTAACGGTGTGGATAAATCTGCCACACCAGAAGTAAGTGTTGCAATACGTCCTATTTCCGTTTTATCAGCCGTTAAACAAACCACACCTTCAGCCTGCCCATATGTAACCAACGTTCCTGCAAAAGCCATATTGGAACGATCTGCAAGCACTGTATCTTCTTTAAGATCACCTTCTTTTTTTTCTACAGCAACAGACTCACCCGTCAACGCTGATTCATCAATCTGCAAATTACGTACATAAAACAATCTTAAATCTGCCGGAACCTTATCACCAGATTGAAGAAGAACAACATCTCCTGGAACCAAATCCTCAGAAGGAACACGTATTTTCTCTGCATTCCGTCGTACCGTTGCCTGAGTCACAACCATTTGCGCTAAAGCCTCAATAGCCTTCTCTGCCTTAGCTTCTTGTAGATAACCAACAATAGCATTAATAAACACCACACCAAAAATCACCAAAGAATCAACAATCTCTCCTAAGTAAAACGTAATTGCAGAAGCCACAAGCAGAATATATAAAAGGGGTTGATGAAACTGCAGCAAGAAACGCATCCATTCACTCATACGTTTCGAAGGGGTCAGCTTATTGAGTCCATATACGCGTTGCCTTTCTTTGACTTGCTTAATCAGCAAACCAATCTTAATATCTGCCTGCAAGGTTTCAGCAACACTCTGAACTTTCATATGATGCCAAATGTGGTTTTCAATAACCATACATAATCTTTCTGTTAATTCGTTTAGTTGTCTATATCTTTTGTGTATCCAACTATTTCAACACTAAGAAATAAAAAAATCAATTCATCTATTCACTTTGACCAACTAAACTTTTATATGATTCTTCTTTGCCCTGCAATAAATCCTCTATCAATTGATCAATCTGCTTGGCTTCCTTAAGAATGACAATGCGAATATCTTTTTTAAGAGATAAAACTTCTTCAAATAATTTAAGATCTGCCCCCTTGACCTTACCACCTGAGATCTGAATCTCCGTGACGACTGTTGTATAGATCTTAGCAACAAAATAAGCATCATCTAAGTAGCCAAATAAACCCAAATCTTCCTCAGAAAGATAATCCTTAGGCACATACAAATAAGTTAACAAATACGAGCCCAACTTCTTCGTGGTTGAGTTCACCTTTTCCTTCTCCCAATACCCATAAATAATGCTGATCAAATCTGGCATTAGAACAATGATCTGCTTCAACCTTTTCTCCAATATTTCTGTTGCGCGTTTACCGACCCTTTCACGTAGGATAAGATGAAATTGTCCGTCTTGATCCAAACTTAAATTCTTTAATTGATCTTTCATCGCTTTTAACATAGATCATCTCCTTTACTCTTTGAGGCTATTGACCTTATTAAAAAGAAGTAAAACTCTTCTTTCCTACATTTGAAGTGTACAGTACAATTAATACATTTGTAAAATAGATAAATATTATGTTAAACATTCATTAAAACTATGATTCCTTTTAACTACCACCACCTATATTACTTCTACGTTATCGCCCAAGAAGGCTCAATTGCCAAAGCTACCCAAATACTTCACTTGGCGCAACCCACATTAAGCGCTCAATTAAAACAATTTGAACGTTTCTTAAGAACCCAGCTATTTTTAAGGGAAAATAAGAAATTAGTACTCACCGATGAGGGTCGACAGGTACTTGCTTATGCCAAAACAATTTTTGACATAGGTCAGGAGTTAAAGAATAGGATGGTTGACCTGTCGTTCAAAGGAAGGCTAAAGATACAAATCGGCATTACAAACTTTGTACCAAAAACAATCGTGGATGTTCTTCTTGATTATATGATCAAAGTTGAACCAACTGTCTATATACAGCTGGAAAAAGATAACATGAAGAAATTAATCCAAGATCTTGATGACCATCTTTTAGACTTGGTTTTAACGGATACTCCCTTTGAATCCAATCTTGGTGCAGATATTCAAAATAAATTTTTAGGGAAAATCCCCATTGTCTTTTGTGCCCATCCAAATTTGGCGAAGAAAATTAAGAAGTTTCCTCAAGACCTCAATGGACTACCCATGCTTTTACCTGCGGCCCCAAGGCAAATGTTCTATGAACTCAAAGAATACTTTTATAAGAATAATATTAAACCTGAGGTTGTAGGAGAGATTCAAGACTTAGAAACCGTACGCCGATTGGCTTTACGAGGGCACGGGATTGCTCCAATCAATTTATTGACCATTCAAGGAGCACCTTCAAAACAAAAACTAGTCATCCTAAATAAACCATCTCAGCACTCTTTGCATGACAATATTTATTTAATAACAAAAAGAAGAAAAGTTCCTCATCCTTTAACGGACAAAATCCTAAAATCATTTCATCTTGAAGACTATATTCAAGCAACTTGAAAGTCTTCTAAAAAAAGAAACCCTAATTACTATTTATTTTAAGCTTGCTAGATCCAGCCCAATCGTTCCTTCTAAACGCTTTAAATATGATGCGTCCGAAACCTTGCCAAGAGCCTTTCTTGCCATTTCAAGACGATCTTTAACCCCAAGTTGCAAAGAAGCATCATTGAAGTTCTTCATTCCAAGAAAATTCTCAAGATAAGCAACACGGCCCTGCCAATCATTTTTATCGCGAATCTGCTTAGCTTCTAATCGTTTGTGATACCAATCACTATTCAAAACAACTTCCCTTTCAAACATAGACCTGATGTCCGGATGGTTACGACCTTTCCCTTGATACTTGCCATCGCGCATGATATAGATGAGCGCCTGCAATGGTGGACAAAGCTGCTCAAGCGATCCATCCTTAAAATAATTTTCAGCAACCCTTTGCTGTGTTCCGACCAAATTATGAATACTCTTAGCAAAAACGTCAGGATTTTGTTTTTCTGGACACAGCATTTCTTCTGAAAAAAGGTCATTAGGATTATTAAAAATCCTACCCATGAAATGATGCACAAACTTTAAGGTAATGCGATAACCAAGAAGACTTGCTTCAACAAACTTTCCATTTTGTTCATAATCTTCTAATTTTTCTAAGTACCCGTTTTCAATAAGCCACTTTGGATCACGCTCTTGAACCTTCATGCGGCTCCACACCTCTGGAATAAGCAAGCTAATATCATGATCAACGCGATATTTAGGCCCAAGATAACCCGCCACAGAAGAAAAAACTACATATTTTGTTAAGATGAATGACAAAAATGCATTATTCAAGTCAATTGAAGGAAGCAATGCGTTAAAAGGACCTTTGGTTAATGCTCCCTCCGACCCAAAACCGGTGGTTGATGGAGATTTTCCTGTAATACTACAAATAAAATCGATGAAGATCTCAGGCAGTTCCTGATAATGAATTGGGTTATACACAGCAAATGGCGGAACATTGTTTTTACTATCTTCAGGATTATTGCGCCGCCCTGTCAATATAGCATTAACAGGAAAATAAACAGGTTTTTCATCTGGGACTTCCCGGGAAAGACGCGCCCCTACTTCAGCTAAATAGGTCTCACGATGGTTAACAAGATCAGGACGAGGCTGAAGATAGCGAGGATTTTCCGTTGGCTTTCCATTCACAATTCTTGGCTCAGAAGGCAGCGACAAATATTTAGATTTTGAATCTTTTAAGAAAGACTTAATCAATTCTCGGACTGGTTTGGTATAAGAGCTGTACCCCACGATATCATCCTGAATATTTTGAACAGTTTCTTTTTCTAAAGGTTCAAAATTTGAAAGAAAAACACTTTTTGAAACAAGGTCATACTCCGCCTGTTTGTCATAACCTTTATGAATGCAATCATCAGGGCGCTGAAAAAGATACCTTTCACAGTTTGTGAGAATTTTGACGCTTGGGTTTTGATATTCTGGATCAAGAAAGCTTAGCTGTGCACTTGGAATAGTAATCGAGGCTGTAATATCATCCTCAACCTGAACCTTGTCAGCAGAGTGAAAATCATCCCTCAGCTTAAAAGTCCGCCAGGCTTTTTCTTCGTCTCTTCCAACACGCAAATAACTCGCCAATAGTTTTTTATTATTATATTTTAATTCGTGGCCCAAAACACCATTAACACGGTCCACCCTAAAGTGCCCCCGCCAATTCTCACCCCATGCTGGATCGTATAGACGCTTGACTGTAAAAACAACTTCCTTTATATGATCAGGTATGGCCGCAATCCACTGTGAATATTCTTTTGTATACAAATCTGAAGGGGCGAAAAGCTTGATCACAGAACCAAGAGAACGCCGTTGGTCAAGAATAGATCGGGTATCATCCGACCGACGATTAGCATCAACAAACCGGTCTTTGAAATTGTATTTCATTATTTCATCAACATAATCCAAGTCCTTCTGATAATCAGCGACAAAAATAGAACCTTGAACCATTGCATCCCGGATGGATTTTGATATTTCAGATTTTCCTCCACCCGACACAGTGCATGGCTTATGGCAGAGAGTTCCTTCAGGAATTGTCCCGACTAAATTCCAGTTAAGACTAAACTCTCCTTTTTCCATTCGGACTTTATAGCCGGAAGGTGAAACGTATGTATTTTGCAAAAGCAATTTAATATGCTGCTTACTATTGTTTTGTTCCCAACTAACAAGTTGTTTCGTTAAATCAAAATGTGCATTCTCTGGAACATAGATGATATCTTCATAGTTTTTATCAACACCATAGCCTTCCGGTTTGAAATCGATAAAAGATTTATGCCTTGTCTTAAGGTCAGTAAACTTTTTAGTATTTAAATCAGGGTATTGATCAAAGCGATATTCATCACCAAGTTTATAACTAGGAAAAACAATAGCGCCGCCAGCATGCTCTTCTTCAGCCAAACCAAAAAGATTTGCTGAATAACTAATTTGAGTTTTAACCTCTTTTTTGCAATAGCCAAAATAATTGTCCGCTATTAAAGTCACCATTACTCCGCGATGGTCTCGGCATGTAATTTTAAAAGGTGTTCCTCCGTTATAAAGCTCATTTTCATCTCTGAAACACATTTCATCTGCACGCTGTCTTTCTGTTGCATCATCATAATGCGGTAAACCTACATCCTTCTTTTTAAGCTTAAGAAGCTGAGGCGCCAGAATGACACACCCTGTATGTCCGGTCCACCCATCCATATCAAGAGCAGCATCGTTTTCTGGAAGATGAGGATCTCCCGCATTACCAAAAATAGACTCAACAAAATCTAAATTGCTAACCAAGTTGCCGGGAGCAAAGAAACGAATTTCCATGGATTTCTCTTTGATAATGCCGGGAACTTCCGGAACAACCGTTGGGCGCAAAAATAGTGAGACAAAAAGCTCCGCCTCTTTCTCTTGGTTAGAAGTGAAAGGAAGTTTCATAATGTCTCGAGGTGGGTGAAGCGCAGATTCAAGCAAATGCGCAAAGGTTTTTTTCGGCACAGCTTTCTTGTCAGCCGCAATAGGAAGCCCTCCTTCGCAAACATGAAAGACACCTTTTGTCGTCCGCTTATCTGCTTTAGGATTATGTAGAACACCTTGCTTGATACGGTATGATGAAACTATATCTGAATTAAAATGATCAACATCAGGTGGCAAGGACAATACTCTAGCTAAACCTTCACGATCGAGGATAAAATAATGTTCTGGCAACCGAATATCTTTACCTTCGATAACATCACAAAGATAGTCATTTAGAAAGCTCTGAATACGAACACCCGACGGTGAAAGACTATCTGATAATCTTCTTAACTTCTCCATGTGATTTGCCAACAACGGCTTAAACATCTCTATAGAATCAGAATCAGTGCTGCCTTCATAAATTGAAGAATTTAAAGCTAGCAGCTTAAGATTTATATATTGAATTATTTTCTGCTCATCGACTGATGGGTTAGATTGATCTTCTTTAAATACAAATTTTTTAATTGGAGCCATCATTACACCTGTATTTTTATTAATTAACTAAATTGAGTCTGGATTCTAAAGTATCTCATTTGCATCATTTCTTTTCAAGATTAATGTCGTTAAGCACATGGTCTCTGACAGCCCGTGCCGCGCCCGTTCTCACGAAGATCCCCGAGCTCTATTGACCTTCATTTGCTTACAAATCTGGACTGCTACCTTCGATCAAAATCAACCATCCATTCAATCCCATATTTATCTCTAAACATACCAAAATATGAACCCCAAGGACTATCACCCATCGGTGCTTCTATGGCACCTCCGATTGAAAGCCCATTAAATAATCTGTCCGCCTCTTCTTTACTATCAGCCGATATTGAAATCTTGCTTCGATTTTCATTTTCGTTGGTTCGTCCCATAAATTCCGGCACATCGTTTGCCATTAACATATTGCTTTTACCAATGGGCAAAGCAATATGCATGATCTTATCTTTTTCCTTTTCTGGGATCGAGAATCCTGGGCTCACAAGATCTTTAAAACGCATCACTTTTGCAAACTCACCGCCGAACACTGATTTATAAAATGTAAACGCCTCTTCAGCATTTCCATTAAAATTAATGTGTGGATTTATTGTCGCCATAAAAATCCTCCATTTGTCTTACATGCCATTATTAGGGTGAATCTAGGGTTGCTGTCCATTACCTAGTACTCACAGCAATTTCTTCTACATTATCAACTAGAATAGTCTTACTTGTTGCATCTACAGAAGCGATAGTCCCTTTAGCGGTGTACCACTTCATCATTGCCATACCTTCATGCTCTTTAACCAAGGGGGCATTTAGAATTACAACCGTAACACCAACACAGCTGTTAGGAGATAGCGTCATCGATCCATCATTTTTAGTTTCATAACGTATAAATTGAAACGAAATTTCATTACCGTTATATTGACTAAAGTCTGTTACTCCATCGGAAATTTCTTTAGAAATTTGTACGCACTTTTCTATAGTAACCTTATTACCAAACCTATCATTCTTACCTTGTTGAGCAAAAGCACTATTTCCAATAAACAAAGAAACTATTATTAAAACTAAGATTTTTTTCATTCATATCCCCCAATTTCGATCTCTAATCTTTAAACGTAGCAAAGCCTAAAAAGTTACAATATAAATGTACTCCCATTTTACAAAAATAAAAAGCCCTGTAATTGTATAAAATACAGGACATAACTGGGGTCGCTGGCGGGAGAAAGTTAGAACCTATTTTACTCTTAATCTGTACCTGACAGACCGCGCCGCGCCTTCTTTTTGAATGATACCTGCAAGAACAAGGGGAGCGATCAACTGATTGACCCTCGCTCTATTGATCTTCATAACCTGACCGATCTGAACACTCCCCAATATTCCCATCTTTTCTAATAGATCAAGCAACTCTTCCTGTTTAGGAGTAACCACTATTCCTTTCGATCTTATTGATGCTTCTTTGATCTGCTGACTCGCCATCTGTGCTGAACGTGCCAACCCTTGAGCAACATATTCGACCCAATGCGTATAGTCACCATCCATGTCATGCGTTTGTTGAATCATATCATAATATCTTGCCCTATCTTGCGCAAAAAACTCATCGAGACCAAGGGTATAAATCGGATCAAAACCTTTCTCCCATAAAAGCCATTGTGATGCCGCTCTCGCCACCCTCCCATTGCCATCCACAAAAGGATGGATAGCCACAAATTGATGATGAAAGATCGCACTGCGGATGATCGGATGCTCATCAATTGTTTTCGTCCATAACATCAATTCACGCATTAATATGGGGACTTTCTTAGTAACTGGCGGGGTAAAAATGACCTGGTTCTTTGAATTCACAATAAAATTTTGCACATTACGATATCTACCGCACCTTGCCGACGGCAATAAAACCTTGGTCATTCTAGCGTGAAGCGCTAAAACCGAACGTTCATCAACAGCTTTATTTTTATTCTTCAAAATCCAGCGTAAAGAATTGATACAATTGGCCACTTCACGTTTTTGCTTTTCTTGCGCATTTACTTCTTCGCCTTGTGACATCGCCCTAACCTGAGCTAATGAAAGAAGGTTTCCTTCGATCCAGGTTGAAGAGTGAACGCTCCGCACCAAAACATCTCTCTCAACCGTAGACTTAACAGACACTTTTACTTTGTTCGCCTTAACCATAGCGTCAGTGAAAGCGATAGATTCAAATAATTTGACCAAATGAGATGTTATACGGAACTCTGGCTTAAACATAGAACAAGTATAACATATCGTATAGGTATTGTATAGGGAATCGTATAGGACGATGGGTAAAGCTTAGTGAAAAAGCAACCTCATAAGAGGTTAAAAATGGGGTCGCTGGCGGGACGGCGCCTGCCTGCCAGCAGGTTAGAACTCATTTAACATTTGTGGTATCTAAATTTCTCACACGTCCTTCATGTGTTGCTCTCAAGAAAGACCACCCATTAAGTAGAAGAATTATAAAAATAACTATGATTAGCGTCTTCTTGATAAATTACCTACTTAGCGAGATATCCATTCGATCTTACGATGAGCTTGTACACAATCTCTTAAGTACAAATTAATCAGATTCTGATACGGCACACCCATTTCCTTAGCCATTGCTTTGAAATAAGCAATAATATCGGCACCCATGCGGATCGTTAAAAAATAGGGGTCAACTCCCAAATAGTTTGACTTTCTATCGCTGACTATCAATTAACCCCGAAAGCATTTTTGATATGCTGATCAAATCATTCCTTAACGTATCATACTTTTCTTTTTCTATCAATTTCTTACGCAAGCACAGCTCAAGGATGGGAACACATTCAAATGCTGAACCTCTTGCTATCCAGAAAAAATTACATTTTTCTTTGAAATGGTGGCGACCATTCCCCTCGGCAATATTTAATGATATCGATAATGCGGCGCGCTGCAATTGGTCGATGATGTAGCCATTACCTTTTGAAAAGCCTTCAAGGAGCATACTTATATCTTCTGCAAATTGGATTGATTTCTGGTAAACGGTGAGTTTTTCGAACAAGAACATGTTTGCCCTCCGGATTACTCTTTTCGGGGGGCGAAGAGGTGAATCTTTGGTGTGATTTACTTGGAATTGGTTTTTTAAGTGAGATTAGATTATTAGAGATTAGAAATTAGATATCTAATCTCCAATCTCTAATATCTACTCTCATATCTGGGGTCTATTACTTGACGGAAGTCGAGTTTGTCAACCCTTTAAGGTTCAACTACTTACGACATTTCACCGAAGACGCTACGGCAAATTACAAGCATCAATCGGCATTCCGCTCCCCAAATTACGGAAACCTACCACACCACAAAATTTTGTACTAGAAGCAATCCGGGTAAAAGAATTCATGACTGCAAACCCGGAAGAAACATACCTCTCCGCGGCACCAAAACTTAACATTCACCGCAAGCGCATAGCCAAATTTATTCAAATCGCTAACAACTTACCCAAAGATATTATCACAAAACTTGCCAATTGCAACGATCCCAAAATCCTCCGCCAAATGAGCGTCCAACGATTATACAGCCTTACCCAACCCCAACAAACGATACTTCAATAAATTTACCAGCATTACAATTTATGCCATAAAGAAATAAAAAACTGCAGAAATTTTCCAACTAAGATCTTTATTATTTAATACCCTGCAAATTTACTTTAAACTTCACAATTTCTATAATCTTTGCACTATTTTCTCATGATTCCAGACTGGATATTATTTAGATAACCGCGTTGCATTGAGTATAGCCAATATCGCAACTCCCATATCCGCAAACACAGCTTCCCACATCGTTGCTATTCCAAAGCTTCCTAAAACAATAAAGATTAATTTTACAATCAGTGAAAGCCATATATTCTGCCAAACTATTTGACGCGTTCTTTTAGCAACATCAATTGCTGTGGCAATCTTAGAAACAGAATCAGCCATGATGACGACATCTGCTGTTTCGACCGCAACATCTGAACCCAATGCTCCCATAGCTATACCAACATCCGCACGAGCCAAGACCGGCGCATCATTAATGCCATCGCCAACAAAAGCTACTTTGTGCCCCTCAGATACTTGAATTTTCTCTAAATAACTGACCTTATCTTCTGGAAGCAATTCGGAATAGAACGAGTCTATGCCTAATTTTATAGCAATTACCTCTGCTGAAAATTTATTGTCCCCCGTCAACATGACTATTTTCTTGATCCCTATTTTTCTTAAAGATTCGATGGCTTGAACAGCATCGTCTTTCAGCTCATCTGCAATAAGAATATATCCGCAATACCGTTTTTCTACAGCCACATGAACAACCGTCCCTGCAACCAAACAAATTTCATGCTCAATATTTTCTGCATGAAGCATGCGGTCATTTCCGACAATAACCTCCCTGCCTTTTACTCTCGCTTTAATTCCATGGCCGGACACCTCTCTAAAATCGGACACATCAGCTAAGTTAATTTTCTCTCCATATGCTTGAATGATAGATTGAGCAATTGGATGAGTTGATTGGGTTTCTACAAATGCGGCTAGCTTTAAGATCTCGGCTTTCGCAAATCCATCTTCAGCGACAATATCACTGACCTTAAATACACCTTTAGTCAATGTTCCTGTCTTATCAAAAACAATTGTTTTAATTTCAGTAAGAACATCCAAAAAATTAGACCCTTTAACTAAGACACCTCTGTGTGCGGCACCGCCTATGCCTCCAAAATAACCCATCGGTATGCTGATCACTAGCGCACATGGACAAGAAATGACCAAGAGAATCAATGCCCTGTAAATCCAAACATCAAAAGTTTGTCCTGAAAACACCAATGGCGGAACTACGGCAACCAACAATGCCGTAAAAACAACGATTGGTGTATAATAAGATGAGATTTTTGTGATAAATTTTTCGGTCTCTGCTTTCTTACTGCTGGCAGTTTCGACTAACTCTAGAATCTTAGAGATCGATGACTCACCAAAAGACTTTGTAACTTTTACAGACAACAATCCTATTTTATTAATCATTCCCGCTAAAACTGTTTCATTGACCTCAACAGTCTTTGGAACAGACTCTCCCGTCAATGCAGAAGTGTCTAGCTGTGATCTACCTTCCAGCACAATTCCATCTAGCGGTATTCTTTCTCCAACCCTTACCACAATCGTTTGACCAATAGCCACATCTTGTGGCGACACCTTTTTAATTTCTCCATTCATCTTCAAATTTGCGTATTCCGGCCTTAATGCAAGCAACGATTGGATAGACCGTCTTGAACGGTTGAGTGCCATTTGCTGAAAGAACTCTCCTACCTGATAGAAAATCATCACCCCAACAGCTTCTGGCAATTGATGAATAGCAATAGCGCCAATAGTGGCGATACTCATTAAGAAATTCTCGTCAAAGATGCGACCTCGAGTAATATTGCGTAAAGCATTTAACAAAACAAGACGCCCGCTCAAGAAATAGACAAAAAGAAACAGTCCATATTCTAGAACGGGCGCCGTGTGTAATTGCTTATTAAAAATCAGTCCAAAAATAAAAAGAATTGAAGAAACTGCGATCAATGACGCGTTCTTTACGACATCAAACTTTTCTTCATTATGGCCATGATCGCAATGAGCGCATTGATTTTGATTTTCGGACATTTACATTCCATTATTTATGATCATGACCTTCGTGATCTTTATGATCTGAATGATTCTTATGATCATGATCTTCATGCGATCCTTCACTCATAGCTTCGTCCATTTTCTTGACAAACTTTGCTGGATCCTCTTCAAATGCTTTTAAACAGTCCTGACTACAAAAATGATATGTTTTTCCTTCATATTCATATGAAATATCATCTTTACCCATCATTTTCTCTTCAGGCCCGCAAATTGGACAAATTTTTACTACGTTTTCCTCCGTTGTCTGCTCCTCAGCAAACACGGAGCCAGCAAAACCAGATAATAAAATTGCCATACCTAAAACTACTGCTTTACCTTTCATTGACTTTCTCCTTTTTATTGGTTTTTATAAATAACTACTAAAGACATTATGCCTGTAACTCTAGAACACATTTCTTAATCGTAATATTGTCTTCAACTTTCAAGAATAATGAACCCTTGTAGCGACGATTAGTTCGTCCACCCATACGATTGAATTGCACTATATCGCTTGATTCAGCTACAATTTGGTCATTTTCATCATAGAACTTTGCATTAACTCTCAAAGATGATAAAAAAGATCCTGAAGGCCTTTGCATAGCCCCGCTTAATGCTAAGAACGTCTTTCCCTCAAGATGTCGATGACTCAAATCCATATCTTTCATGTATCTATTTAATTTTGAATCAACCTGAACTTCGACATTGTGAGCTTTTGTGTGTTCATCAGTAAATTTCATTCCAACAGTTGCGCATCCTGAGAGAACTAAAACTCCGAATACAGCATAAAGAACATTTTTAATTTTCATACTCACTCTCCCTTGTTAGATACTAGATTGTTATCTTTTATATTTTTCATTGGCCTTTTCTTGTTAAATAAATTGTAAAGAACTGGTAACACCAATAAAGTAAGTATTGTTGATGATAAAATACCTCCAATAACAACCGTTGCCAGCGGACGTTGAACTTCCGCCCCTCGGCCAGTTGCTAACGCCATAGGAACAAACCCCAATGACGCAACAAGTGCCGTCATTAGAACCGGACGTAATCTTGTTAAAGCTCCTTGCTTAATGGCTTCGGCCAATGGCTTGCCGTCTTCACAAAGTTTCTTTATAAATGAAATCATTACCAACCCATTTAAAACAGCAACACCGGAAAGTGCGATAAAACCAATCCCGGCAGAAATGGAAAGTGGGATACCCCGCAACCATAACGCTGTGATCCCCCCCGTCAAGGCCAGCGGAACACCAGTAAAAACTAATAAAGCATCCTTGACCGTTCCAAACGACATAAATAATAAGAGGAATATCAATAATAAAGCTACCGGCACAACGATGCTTAACCGTTTGGTCGCTGAGATCATCTGCTCGAATTGACCTCCCCAATCTGTCCAGTAACCAGCTGGAACCTGGACATTCTTATTAATGGATTCTTCTGCTTCTTTAACAAAAGAACCAATATCACGGCCGCGAACATTGGCAGTGACAACAATCCGGCGTTTGCCGTTCTCACGACTTATTTGATTGGGGCCAGGTGCTACAATAAATTTAGCAACGGCACCTAGCGGTAAATAATTAGACTGTATTTCTATTCCGTTGCCGGTCATACCGGAATCGCCCTTCTCAGGCAAAGGAATTGGGATCCTTTGCAAGGCTTGAGCGTCACTACGTAACTCTTCGGGAAGCCGTACGATTAAATCAAAACGACGATCTCCTTCAAAAACTTGGCCAGCTGATTTGCCACCAATTGCAATCTCAATTGCTTCTTGAATATCCCCCATATTTAATCCATATCGAGCCGCTTCTTTACGGTTAATCTCAACTGTCATCATCGGCAAACCGGTGACCTGCTCGACTTTAACGTCAGAGGCTCCTTTGACTTTTTTCATCACCTCAGAAATTTGCTGACCTGTTTTCAACAGCACGTCCATATTGTCGCCAAAGATCTTGACGGCCACATCACTTCGTACACCCGCGATCAATTCATTAAACCTCATCTGAATCGGCTGTGTAAATTCATAGGCATTGCCGGGAATCTTTTTCACATCCTCCTCAATAGCGCTCACCAAATCTGCTTTTGAACGCTTTGGATTCGGCCATTCTTTACGCGGCTTTAACATAATAAATGTATCCGCAACATTAGGCGGCATCGGATCTGTTGCAATTTCCGCTGTTCCTATCTTCGAGAACACGGTTTCTACTTCCGGATGCGACTTGATCCGTTCTTCTAACACATGTTGCATTTCAACAGCCTGCGTTAAACTAGTTCCTGGAATACGAAGGGCATGGGTTGCTATGTCACCTTCATCAAGGCTCGGAATAAACTCGCTTCCCATTCTTGTAGATAAGAACGCTGTCAAACACATTAATACCAAGGCAGAAATAACTACAATCTTCTGATGCCCCATAACCCAATTTAAAGCCGGGACATAGACTTTCTTGGATTGAACCATTGCAATATTTTCTTTCTCGGAAACTTTCCCTGACATAAACACTGCAATGGCCGCTGGAATAAACGTTACAGAAAGGATCATGGCTCCAACCAAGGCTGTAACAACACTAAAAGCCATAGGAACAAACATCTTTCCCTCAACACCCGTCAACGTCAAAATCGGCAAGTAAACGATCATGATGATCAATTGACCAAAAACAATAGATTGTTGAACCTCTTTGGACGATTGAAAAACTAAATCTAACCTTTCCGATAAGCTCAAGTGACGTTTTAACCGATGTTGTTCCTCTGCAAAACGGCGAATGCAATTCTCAACAATAACCACAGCGCCATCGATAATAATCCCGAAATCCAACGCCCCCAAACTCATTAAATTAGCGCTAACTTTATTGCTTACCATTCCGGTTATTGTAAAAAGCATGGATAATGGAATCACCGCGGCTGTAATCAGCGCCGCCCTGATATTACCCAAAAATAAAAACAGGATAACAATAACGAACAATGCCCCCAAAAGAAGATTTTCTTTAACTGTTTCGATGGTGGCATCGACAAGCGTCGTTCGATCATAAACCGTCTTGGCAACAACTCCTTCCGGTAAAGTTTTATTAATCTCCTTCATCTTCTCTGAAACATTATGAGAAACCGTCCGGCTGTTTTCGCCCATCAACATAAAAACAGTTCCCAAGACAACTTCTTTCCCGTTCTCGGTCGCCGCTCCTGTCCGTAATTCTTTGCCTTCAATAACAGAGGCAATGTTCTTGATATAAACCGGCACGCCCTCGTGATAGCCAGCAATGATCTCTTTAACCTCATCAATACTGCTTACCTGTCCGGGCGCACGGATTAAATACTGCTCCCCAGCACTCTCAATGTATCCTGCACCAACATTTTCATTATTGCGCTCTAACGCCGCGATAATGTCTTGGAAAGTTAAACCATAAGAAACCAATCGTTCGGGGTAAGGCGTGACATGAAACTGCCGTTCATACCCGCCAATGGTATTGACTTCAGTTACACCTGGAACGTTACGCAGTTGAGGCTTAATAACCCAATCTTCAATGGTACGCAAATCGGTCGGTGTATAAGACTCACCATCAGCTTTTTTCGCCCCTTCCTTGGCTTCAACCGTCCACGTAAAAATTTCGCCAAGTCCTGTGGCAATAGGCCCCATCACAGGCTCAGCACCGGGCGGTAATTCCCCCTTGGCTTCTTGGATACGTTCATTGATCAACTGACGGGCAAAGTAAATATTTGTCCCGTCCTTAAAAATAACTGTGACTTGTGACAATCCGTAACGTGATAATGAACGCGTTTGCTCAAGACCCGGTAAACCCGCCATTACGGTTTCAATGGGAAATGTAATGCGCTGTTCAACTTCAAGCGGGGAAAAACCCGTCGCCTCTGTATTGATTTGAACCTGTACGTTAGTAATGTCGGGGACAGCATCAATCGGAAGACGTTGAAAATTATAAACACCGATGCCACCGAGCAATAGGCCCGCAATCAGGACAAAGACCCGGTGTTGTATTGAAAATTGTATGATTTTATCGAGCATATTTAATCTCCTGAAAGTTTTAAAAGTTCATTAATGGTCATGAGCGTGTTCCATCTCACTTTCTAACAGTTTCGATTTAAGGATGAACGCCCCGCTGACAACCACCAGCTCTCCTTTTTTAAGCTCTCCGGAGATTGCGGCTTCTTTTGAAGTTTTGGATTTAATATCAATCACACGTTTTTCAAATGTTTCTTTATCTGTTTTAACAAAGACAACATCTTTACCTTCCACATTTTGGACAGCATCCGAAGGCAATGTTAAATAGGAAGAATCTTCAACAACCTCAATTTCGCCGCGCACAGACATCCCTAGTTTTAACAATTGAACAGGATTATCAACAAACGCCTTGATGCGGGTGGTAAACGTCGATTCATCAACTCGCGGAGAAATAAAAACAATCTCAGCGGAAAATGATCTGTCAGGATAAGTAATAGGATAAACCTTCATGTTCTGACCTAGTTGAACATGGGCCAAGTCTTTTTCATACACATCAAAATTGGCGGAAAGGCGCGTCATGTCGGCAATGGTGTACAGTGCATTTGTTCCATCCACATGGTCGCCTTTTTTAATAAACTCCGCTATAATCGTGCCGGAAATCGGGGCTTTAATTGCAATTGTTTCACCGCTGGTTTGAGCGACAATCGAACATAACCGATCTCCTGCCTTAATGGACTGCCCCAAACTAACGAAGGACTCTGTTACATTCCCAGATTTTGCCGAATGGACATGTTTGACGTTTTCAACATCTTGAGCAATTCGTCCATTAACTAAAACTTTTTGTATCAATGGTTCGGATTCAATAGGTGTGACTTTAATATTGCCTAGTTTTTGCGACTCCTTCGACATCTTGATTACCCCTTCTTCATCATGCGATTCTTCTCCATGATCATGACCTTCATGACTATCTTCTTTTTTCTGCTTAACCGGCTTCTTCTTGTCATTTTCATGGCCATGCTTTTCGTGATCATCATGACCTTCTTCATGCTTATGATTCTCAGAAGCTGAAACTTTCCTTGCCCCATAGAACGCAACAGCGGCAAAACCAAATACTGCGATTATCAAAAAAACAACCTTAAAATTTCTCATTTAGAAAATCCTCCTGTCTTAATGACTGAGATAGAAACACTTCCAGTTCACTGATGCTTCGGCTTAAATTAAACAAAGCCTGATAATAATTAACCTTGGATTGAGTTGCCGTCCTGATCTGATCTAGATAATTCAAAAAATCAATTTTTCCCTCGCTGTATCGCAAATTTGCCAATCGCAATAACTCATCCGCTTCTTCAAGCGATTTCTTGGCGATATCCAGTTGCTTATGATGCAAATCCGCCCTCAAATAAGCCTCATAAACTTCCAATGACGCTTGATTATGCAATGCCTTAACTTTTTCTTCTTGAATTTCCTTCTGGGCTTTGGCTCTTTTGACTTCGCCTTGATTAAGATTCCAGATAGGAATACTGATCCCTAGCAATACGGCATAGTCATCCTTGTCTTCTTCATCAATGCGTTTAAAGCCCAGATAATAGGAAGGCAAACGATTTAAGTGTTCTTTAAGAAGATTTTTTCTTTTGATATCTAATTCCAAATCCGCCATTTTGATATCTGGTCTGTTGGCAAAGCCAATCTCCTTAATATCTTCAAAAGTCATGGAGAGTTCTTCTTCTTTTAATTCCTCCACAACCTCGAAATCTGTCTCCATAGGACGACCTAACATTAAATTGAGCCGCGCTTTACCTGTCTGCAATTCCTTCTGCACACTTAAGAAATCATTCTCAGCTTTTAACAATTCGATCTTGGCACGCTGAAAGTCATTCTTAAGTGCCTGACCGGAGTTGTATCGCAATTGAACACGACTGAAAAATTGGCGCATGGCTTCTAAGTTCTGAGACGATAGTTCGATTTCTTTTTTATGAAGGATAAGTTCAGAATAAGACTGACGGACGTTCAAATAAATATCCATCCACACAGCTCTTAACTGCTCTTCTTGTATTTTTACCTCCCCAGAGGCAATCTTGCCTTTAAGAAACCAAACCCCTAAAGGGTCGAACGGCTGTTTTATCTCAAAACTGTCAAGATTAACCTTTCGATTCCCGTCTTCATTTTTCTTAAAGCCCCCAAACTCAAGTTCTGCTTCAGGATTTTGAAAAGTCCTTGCTGTGATCAAATCTCCTTTTGATCCTTCAATAGATTTACGAGCCTCGATCATTTTTGGATTAGATTGATAGGCCTGCTCCAATGCTTCATGGAAATTCAATTTCTCCAATGGCGGATCAGCTAATGCCGGAACAGTAAAAATAAATATCCCAGCAACAAATAATAAATGATTTACAAAATTCTTAACTGTCATTGATTAATACCTCATTTTTTGATGTTCATTAATTCCAACCCATACGGGGTGGAATTCTTATACTTTAGATACTTTTGACCAAATCTTCTTTCAAGATAACGTTCTTCAGGAATAATGACACCAAACCATACTATAATTAGGGCAGGTATAACCAATATCAGAATCCAAATATTCCCAAAGATAACTCCCATTCCGATATGCTGTAATAGACGGCCTAAATACATAGGATGTCTAAAACGCTTATAAGGGCCCATTGTAATAAGCGATTTCGCAGGTTTGTATGGACTACTATACGTACGCGCTTTTTGAAATTGTTGCGCACTCAATAAGTAAATAAGCACTCCGATCATCACAACCGCAATTCCCAAGGTAATATGAATAAACTTTGGAAAAGGGAAATGTACCGGCCAAAATAAATTGATCAAAAATCCCAAGAATAGAGAGATTAAAAAAACATACTCTGCTTGGGTAATGACCTGAGCATGGTCTTCTTGCGAAAATTTCATGGCTTTATACAAAAAATAATTATTTTAAAATTAAAAAAACAAATAGACGGACTTCACCTGAACTAAAAAATAAGGTGAAAATGGAAGATTTTAAGAGGTAACGATTGGGGGGCGCTTGAAAGAATCCAAGGATGGATTTTGATAAGGGAAATTATAGGCAGATAAAACTGAAGATATTGCTGGTATTGCAGGAATAGAAACTGATTTCTGATCCGGAGCAGTTGCATGAGCACAAACAGAATGGCACATCAAAACACAATGGCCATGCTCAGTTTTTGCTTCTTGGTGTGCATCATGACAAAAAGCACCCAAGGGCAAAATACTGATTAGAAAAACAGATAATAAAACTACAGACAATAATTTCATATTATGAGTTTACAATTTATAATTGAATATGTCAAGAAAATCCCTATTAAAATCCCTATTAAAATCTCATTGAAATCCCACAAAATGGATTTAGATCGTCTGCCGCTTCTGTTACTCCGACGTTCACTCCCATATCCAACTGAATATCTTTAGTTAACCCATACGTCAGTCCAGCATCAACTGTTGCTACCCATTTTGCCCCGTCTTCAGTACTAACATTACTAAAAAATTCCATATACCCACTCAATTCGCCAATAATAGAATGTCCAAAAGTAATCGACTGAATGTATTCTTCATGATAATTATCATCCTCAGAATTCTTATTAATATCAACTTCTGCCATTACTCCCATACTCCATTCAGCAGGAAGTTTTATTGCAAGAGGAATTATAATTCCTCCCTCAGTATCATCATTACCTAAATTATCAGTATTTGTTGGAATTTTAATAAAAGGCATGACAGCCAATGCTGTCTTTCCACCATCATTTCCCCATAAGTTAACTTTTAACCGAGTTTCGATATCTCCAAATCCGCTTTTTTTCTCAACTTCGCCATCATCTCTCGTTTTTTCATGTATGTATGGATTTAAGACAACTTGGAGATCTGTATTATTCAATAAACCGAGTTTAAAATTGGTTGGAGGAATATTCCATGTATCTACTCGAACCAATGGTTCGCTGGGGTTATTATGGTCATATGTGTAATCAAAAAAGCTCATTTCCATTTGAACATGCCCAGCATCAACGGTGTAAGCACTCTCAGTTTTATCTGGTCGATCAGTAGACATTTCACGCATCATGTCTTTAGGTGTAGGATTTAATAAGTTAAATGAAGATTTGTCGTTTGCCCCTGTTTGATCACCGAAAGAATTTCCACAAAATAAAACAACTAAGAATACTGATAATAAATATTTATTCATTTAAATTTTCTCCTTTTCTAAAACTTTATTATATAAAATTAATTCAGTCAATTAAATAGAGAAAATATTTTATCTCTCCCTTTTCATGCCTAGAATATTTGCACAGAACGCTAACTATTCCATCTCGATATAAACCTGCCTCGCGATAAAAACGACGAGAGAAGTTTTATACTCATTCCATTCTTTGGCAACTTTGCATTTACCAATTAATTTTTCCACCAACTGTCCATGTGTAATCCAGTTCTTGATGAACACCATTCGGATTTTTGTAAACAGGAAAGAGGATTGAACTAAAAAGTGATGTGTTGGGGGTCGTGCCTATTGAAACCAATGGCCCCAAAAGAAACATCGTTCCCCCACTGTCACTTACCCTCGCTCCATGATGCTTATGTCTTTCTTCATATTGAAAATTACCGTTTATTCCAAGTTCGGTTTTAAACGACTCACTATTGGGGTTAACTAAATAATCAACAAAGAAAGACGTGGACAACACATTCCCAAATTGATAATCCTGTGCGCCCTCATTTTTTGCTACATAAGCTAAATTTCCTAAAAAATTAAATCGTTCATTGTTAGCATTATAGACGCCTCCAACGATATAATCATATGAGCCGCTTCCTGGCTGCAATTCTGATTCGAATTTTTCTCTGACTGAATTTCTCTCTCCTGTAGCACCTGTCGGAAACTTAACTCCTCCACTAAGACTGAATGTTTGATTCTCCCTTTTAATCAGATGATAATTTCCTATTAAATTGAGATCTCCAAAACCTTTTAACTGCTCGTTAGCACCCAAGCGAGCAGAATCCTCAATCTCAATCGAGTTTCGAATAACATACGGGATGTCTGTATAAACAGTTATGCGATCTACCAAATTCCCTCCGACAATAAAATGATGAAAGTATTCATTGGTTTTAACATGGATATCATGTCCATCTTCGTGCAATTCATGGGCTTCACTGGCAGGAATTTCTTTCCATTTTTGTTCTTCAAAAAGGTACTTGAAAAACCATTTTTTATTTTTATCTTCCACCGTTGTGGAGTCTCTGCCTAACTGTGGAATTGTACAAGATTCACAAGCATAGGTATCCTTTGAAAAGAATCCCAAAATAATAAATAATAGAACTAACGTTCCTAATAAATTTTTAAGCATAAATCCTCCATAATTAAGAAATAATTCTGAACAAGAAGCACATAGAACGCTCCTTGTGATTAGAATGTTTATTGAATTAAGAAGGATTAGGCTTTCGGAACGTGCTCGACGGGATTAACTACAATAAGCGAGTAGAGAACCGACTGTTGCTGATGATAAGAAAATATTTTCTGACTAAATGAATTCATTCTCTGAGCGAGAAGATAATGATGACTTGACCCCCCGGAGCCGTTGTTTTCTTTTTGATGCGATCCCCCGCCATTTTTATAAATCATCTTACCAACATTTTTGACTGCCTGTTTGGCTACCAAATGAGAACATAAACAAATCGCACGCTGACCGTTACATGCCACTTTTTCTTGGGAAGGTTTTATAAAAAACCCCAATGGCAAAATCCAGATAAAAAACAAAAAAACAGTCAGCATTGATACTAAATGGCGCATGCATTTTTATATCAACGAAACTGACTGACTTCAACACAAAAACTTATTTAGTTATCCTTCTTACCTAACTTGAATAAATATAGAATCACCAATCCGGACGTTAATTTATTTCTACCGCCAATATGCCAATCGATATTTCGCTCTGGATCCACTTGTGACTTGTAATCATAAATCGTAAACACAAGCCCGCTTATTTTACCAATCCACTCCACCTTTATTTTACCGTCTATGATTTACCAAACTGTGCCTCGCCAAACACTCGGATGATATCCTCATACCGCGTTCCTTCTGGCAGATATCCTTGCAAGCCGGTGCCGTCATGCGACACCCCGCCCATCACAACATCAATATCAATTGTCGCTTGAACTTTCATGACTTACCCTTTTTTGATCCCCAACCGGATTTCCATCTGGCAACTGCGCCAGATACCACGTTGTCAATTTGCTCCTGCGTTACCCCCTCCGCTAAAACCACGAGAAGTTCTTCCTTGTTAAGAACGCGGAAATTCTTAATACCACGATCCTTTGCCCGTAACATAAGATCCTGCCGAGTCGCTTCAACATCCGGCTTTATCTCCACAACTTTTTGCTTCTTAGTTTTTTTGACCATTACAATCCTCCTTTAATTTGCCAGTTTCGATATCCAAAATCTTGAAATACCTTCGATGCTTGCCATCGCTCCATTCCTCTTCAATTGTCAAAGACCACTTCGCCTTTGGCATTGCTTGACGAACCAAATGAAGCGTGTAATTTGCCGACTTTACAAACTCATGGATATCGCCGCGAAGTGGAAGATTCTCAACGTAAATTTCTGAACCATCTTGCTTCACGCTGATATAACGACTATTGATTTTGCAATCCATAACCTCGAATCCCCCTTTCATTTTGAGGTGAGTAGGCCATAGGTTCCTCTGATTGGCAAGGCATTTAATCTCTCTGAACATCAAACGCCCAGCGGCACTTGACCCGCCCGGGCTCACCCACACAAACGAGTTTAGCCCGACGGATCTGACCTTTCTGGGCGTTCTTATTTTCAAAGACTACGTCCTCATCATGAATTTTTTTAGGCATGGGCTTGTTAGTAATCATCCAAAAGCCCGCATCGCCAAACTTTTGCCTATAGAACCTAAACCCGATTAAAAATAAAAGTGTCTGTGCCAACAGGCGATACTTAAGTGGCAAGACATCTAAGGGTTTTTCTTGGCACGGAAGCCAGCAAGGTAGCTGGTGACTTTACCCATGATCGTCACAGTCCGCTCAAACCAATTATCATCGGTCTGCGGTGTGGTATCGATGGCATCCCGTAACGCTTTAAGGCCGGTATGAAGCGCGATAATGATCGCGATTGTTAATCCGATCCATGCATGTTGCTGTGCAAAATTGTTGAGATAATCAATTGGATTCATTGTCCCCTCCCTGTTTTATGGTTTACCCTGTATTACCCAAAAAGTTATTCCAAACATTCCTGTGATAATTACCGAAATCAAAAACCAGTGAACATTGCGATGAACCTTTAACGCCATTACCTCATCACGAATGCCGTTTAATTCATCGAGTTTCTTTAATACAGTTTTAAGCGTCAACGTCGTCTTGGTTTTATATGCGACATCGTCCTTGATTTCCTCAAGCTCGCGTTCTGACAATCGGATTTCATGTTCTTGGTCGGACATATGAATTCCTCTCAACTGACACTTTTCGTCTTTTCAATGACTTTTTCGTACTCGCCAATAATTTCATCAGCGTCATGATCCAAGCACTTTTGTGAATACGGGCAATTCCAAACTCCATTCGCCGGATTCACATCAAACAAATAACTGTCTGGCCGGTGACAGAATGGTTGCGGACAAACTTCCTTTGCGATATTCGCGTGAAACTCATAGCCCAATTTTTTGGGATGAGTACCTCCCCAACAAACAACTCCCGGGATCATCCACATGGCGGCCGCGTGATGCAAAAAACTATCAATCCCAATAAACCCTTTAGAGAACTTCAAAAGAATAATGCTCTGCCTTAAAGGAAAATTGACGCGAATAACGCCATCACCTTGAAGGTCGGGATAATTTTCATGCTGAACCACGCCCACAATGAAGCCGCGTGAAATTAATTTGTTAACGACCTTCTGCGCAACGTTCTTGGGTAATGAACGGCGGTGCATCCGTAATTGAGAATCCATAAAAGCGGTGTCTGTTTTCTCCTGCGGAACAATGCCGCCCGCCCACTGAAACATCACAAAATCTTTGGCGAATTTGTTTGTGATCTTTTCCACATACAACCGCCCCGCCTCAATCTCATTTTCTGGAAAAAACATCTCCGACATGGCACTATTACGCTCAATGCCGATCTCCTTGCACCACGTATCAATCAAATGCTCGTGGTTAAATAAATATTCATACGCCACGTACGGCTCAACCTTGATGACGTAACTTTCCGGCGTAACGTAGTCATCATAAAAATGAAGCGGATTATCAAAACGAAACACCCGATAAACATGGGGATTATGCAAAAAGATGTCCGGGTATCCCGTTATCACAATCAACCGTTTATTTGGAAAATCCTCTTTTAACCGCTTAACGATGGCCGTTGATGTGATCACCTTCCCGATTCCGCCTTCACTGACAAAGACGATGTTTTTAATTTTGTCACTCTGGATTAAGTTTTTGTCGATCATCTCCCTGACTCCTTTTTTAGTTGTACGAAATAGCCAGCCAATTTAAGCACCCTGCGGGGTCAAGGACTGTTGAACTGGCAAATGTATCTTTTAACGTGTAAAGATTTCGGTAACAGCAACTGCCCGCTGATCCTGAAACGGTGCAATAGCAGTGATACAGCGTTCCAGTTGGAATGCATGTTTCATCGCAAGCGATATGCCAATAGCGCATAAAGCCAATTGACTGCTGGCACCAGCAATGACAAAAGCGGGAAACCACTTCAAGGCAGGTAAAAGCACACGCGTTGTAGGCGGATAGATTCAGTAACCCCAAAGTATTCGCACACGCTGAACAGAAGCCGCATGTGGGCACCCCGCAACAGGTACGTAGAATGCACGCGGATTGACAATGAATTTCCAATCCAAAATCCGTCCGATAACAAAACACAGAACAAGTAAATCCGCTAGACGGTGTGCAATGACAAACAAACGCGTAAACCTTGTTAACGTAATCGCTGACGCAATAACACAAATACGTGCAGTAAACATTGGACGGTTTTGTCCCGCCAAGCGCGATTGAATCAACGTATTGAATACAGCAGGAATGAACAACACAAGATGCCGTCTGACAACAAATCCAGCTGATAGTCCTAGCTATCGTGCAAGCCGTAACAGGACGAGAACACAAAAAGCACTGCGTTGTTGCTGATGAAATCCCGCTGTCAATCCAACTAAAGGAAACCTCACTGCTCATAACTTCCCAGCAAGCACCGCATGGGAAAATCATGTTGTCGCATTTATTCTGGGTGTTTTGCATCTCGGAAAGATTCGCATGCGCCTGCGTGTAATTAAAACAACACGCGCACCATATACCGCTACCTAAAACCCGATAACAGACCGCGTAGCAGATAACGCCATAGTAATAATTCGCGCAAGCCGCATTGCACCACAACTGGAATCGATGCCGGACAAGCGTTTCACACGCATTTGTTCCTGTACAAACAGCCGTTCCGAAATTCACATCCTTAATAATTTCATTACCAACACTGCCTGACGTTAAAAGACAAGCGTGTGCCAAGAAACAATACCCGTAATCAATCGCGGAATTGCAATAACACACTGGTGTATCGTGATAAATGATCCACTTTTGACATGCATTCGCATTTGAACAGTTGTATGACTGCAATTCTTTGACGCTTAGAATTACTTTTGGCTCTGCCTTCCATCCGGGAAGCGTAACCCATGCGCCAGTACAAACTGTACCGTTGCAAATCCTCGTGATATACGGCACGTCCCCATAAACGTCATGAAACTTTAACCTCCCCGAATCAAGAAATGAGTAATTGCACGCGCATGCCGGATCCTCGAGTTTTAACTGTTGCCCCCAAAAACATCCGTTTTTAATCTCAAGCGTCTTATTACCTGACCCGTCATAGCCAAATATCCCGCCAGCGTTAAACTGAATTCTTGCCCCGCTTAAAGCGGTGGATAATTGAAAGTCACCGTTACAGACCGAGAAAAGCATGCAACAATTGGTGTCATACGACCGAATGCCGTAACTATCAATAAGTGTCCGCGCTCCACCCGATCCCGTCTGAAAGCATCCGCCTTGAATAACCCCAGCAGTTAAACAACCCATATTCGCGGATAACGCGGAAAGACAAGGTGTCAAAATCTTTTCCGGCGTAATACTGGTGACCCCAATCGAATCCGCATCCAAATCCTCATAGGTGATTGTCAAAGCCGTGCTGAAATTCCCCTCACCATAAAAATCATACCCGCGTACCTTAACGTATTTGCGGTCATAAATAATAAATCGCGATGTCGTATCTGGATCCGTTGTCCACGCTGATGAAACCGTAACCTCCCCAGTCGTGCCATTAAAATCCTAAACCGTCCATCTTTGAGTTCTGAACGAAACGGGTAACTTTATCTTTGAAATATGACGTGTCGATATGCCATAACGATAACCCGCCCGGAATCATGTGACCCGTTTCTGGAAACTTATCGATATTGCTCACCTTAAAAGGTACGCCGCTTAAATGCTGTTGCCCTTTAATCGGACGCGCAATATCCCGCCACAGTCGGCATATTTCATAAACTTCTGAAGTCCTATGACCGCTGTCGATACAAGTTAGACGTACCGGCAATGAATCCTCGGGATTCAACTGAAATGGATATTCGGATTTAAACATAATTTGTTCAACATCAGCCCAATCTTCCACTCTTGTTGCGAGTATCAACCATGACTCCTGCCCGTACCCCCAACCGCGAATGCTTAAATAAAAATGGTCTTTTTGTACGTCAACACCGCCAGTCAAAACAACCACCCCATCCGGCAAGACCTCTTTTGGATAACTTAAAGTGAGTTCCGACAATTCATCCGGCTTGGTCTTGCTTGCTTTTTCTTCCCACACCTCCGCAAGCCATGAATTAACAAAATTCATCAAAAGTTCAATGTAATCCTTCGACTTAAGAAACTCACAAGCGATATCACTCCACGTAAGCCAAGGTGAATATAAAGAACTGATCCAAAACCCGCGATTACGATTCTTTTGATCTCCTTCTGCAATCCACTCACCATTTAACATCATGCGTTGTTTATGAATATCCTCTATCCGTCCATGGCACTGCACGCATTCATACCAAGCCAGCCGGTCATTTTTGATACGCTCCGCTGATGCCTCTTCTTTCGGCCATTTAATCTGCCCAAAAACTAAAACCTGTCTTTTATCACAATGCGGGCATGGCACATAAAACCTACGCTGATCTGATTTCTCATACTCACGAAAAATATATCCTTCCCGCGTTGTCGGCGTTGATACTTTCACCGTCTTTTTATTCCAAAATGTTTTCTGACGTTCAGACGCTAACTTAATCGGATCCGCTTCACGGCCAGAAAACTTTGGATATTTATCGACCTCATCAAGAAATAAATACCGTATCGGCCGGGAAGCCAAATCTGCCGGACTGTTTGACCCCGCGAAATATAGAATCATACGATCAAAGTGATATTCAAGTTTTGTGATCTCATCCGCATTTTTAGGCAAATACTGACTAAGTGTCGGAGAAGATTCAATCATCGGCTTAATACGATTATAAGAAACACTCTTCGCATCATCCGCACGAGGCATAACCATAAGCGCGGGGCCCGGATCCTGATCCAGCACAAATCCCAGCATGTTATACATTGCTTCTGTCTTGCCAACTTGAGATGCGGCCATGACAGTTATCTCATCCACATACGGATCCGTAAACGCATCCATAATGCCTCTTAAATAGGGCGTCCTTGACGTTGACCACTGCCCCGGCTCCGCTGAAGTTTTTACATCCAATCGCCTGTGCCTATCCGCCCAGACGCTCACGGTAATTTTTTCCGGCAAAACCCATTCCTGCGCGGCATACGGCACAACCGTCTTAAGTATTTCTTTTTCCAGATTTATTGGCATTGAGCGCCTCCGCGAATTGATTGATGATGAACCTAATTTCCTCATCAAGAATGTCGCAAATGACCTTAGGATCCTGCTGATAAAGTTTTGGTGCCACATGTTTGGGTAACCTTAAAAAGCCCGTCTTGATTCCCCTGATTTGATTCTTAACAATCGAAACATGATCCTCAAATGAAATAAGTTCGCCTTCTTTTTCTTTCAGCAAAAGTTTATTGATTTGGGCGCGGCTTTTTTTGTATTCGTTGTCCCAATATTCTTTTCCGCCGTCCTCATCAACACCTTTGCCGCTGTAATACCACTTAAAAACCTCCCCAACCTTAAACCGAAATATTTCACCGGAATCATCACGAACAACAGGCATCCCCTGCCGGATATACCGCCTGACCATGCGCGTCGACTTGTCCAAATAAAGTGAAATAGTTTGTAAATCAACGGTGCCATCGTTAATAACAATATCTGATTTCTTCGCCTCGGATTTCTCAAAACCGTCCAACTCTTTAATCTCTTTAGGGCTAAGCGCGGCACCGCGCCCCATTTTCTCAACAAGGGAAATGTAACGCTTCTTTCTTGCGATCTCCGCGAGATTAGTTTTCTTTTCATCCATGAACCTTTACGCTCTCTGTGCTTTCTTCCCAGTGAATTCCTCCCAGCGTCGGACTGCCACATCACAAAAAAATGGCTCAATCTCCATAGCAAACACCCGTCTATTTAAACGCTCACCCGCTATCAACTGCGAGCCCGACCCGCTAAATGGTTCATAACAAATATCACCGGGCGTTGTATGCACGCGCATGGGGATAGCAAAAACTTCCGTCGGTTTAACGGTTGGATGCTCAATCCCGGGATTACGTTTCTTTCCCTCCCAATCTAATTCCCAAACATCGGTATGATATTCCGGTGTTAAAGGATCACCCGAACGTAAATAACCAACCGTCCACACACTGCCAATAGATTTATTTTTAGGTTTATAGTCCGGCTTATTGCCCTTAATCCACATCAACAAACATGGCTCATGCCTCCACGAATAAAATGAATATGTCAGAATTACGCACGGCTTAACCCAAACGATTTCCTGATGAATGAGAATGCCGAGTTCTTTACAAATTCCCTCAATATCAGATCTGCGCTTAGACGCATGCCATAAATACAATGCCGTCCCATCCTGAATATGTTTTAATCCTGCCTTATAAAACTTCCGCATGAAATCAACTGCATCTGGAATATCAATTTCGTGGTAAACATTCGACCAGTCTCGTCCACCGTTGGGTCTATCCGCGCCCGTGTAATCAACACAGTACGGCGGATCCGTTGCAAATAAGCTGGCTTTATGACCATCCATTAACCGCGCCACGTCCTCATCACTTGTGCTGTCCCCGCACAATAATCGATGATTACCTAAAATCCAAAGGTCACCTTTCTGAGTGATCGTATTCTCCGGCGGTTTCGGAATATCATCAGGCAATGTCTTACCGTCCCCTAAACTCTCAACACCCATATCACCAACACTGTCCCGCAAATTTTTAAGGCGAAGATTGATATAATCTTCTGACGCTTCATTTCTTAACCTCTCCAAAAGCGGTATCAACGCCGCTGTCCACTGGCCGGTAATTTCAGGACTGTTGAGCGTGACATTCATGGCTTGTTCTTGAATTTCATCAACGTCAACCAAGATAGCTGTCACCGTTTCAACCCCGTCTGTCTGCAAAATTTTGTACCGCTGATGACCGGATATGATCCGCATATTGCGCTTATTGACCACCAAAAGATCCACATACCCGAACTTCTCCAAGCTATGACGTAAACCAGATAAAGCGTCATTACTTATGTCCCGGGGGTTATATGGTGCCGGTTTTAAGTCCGCCATGTTGATGTCACAGATTTCCGGCTTTATATTGATTTTTGCCACACTTGCCTCCTTGACGTAACTTCAATGGTACAAATTAGTTAAGTTATAAATAACCGTATGCATTCCCCGGCGTAAATACGCAAAATCAGTGACATTGACATCGATTTTTTCCGCCAATATCACTGACGACCTGCGCCTCGCCCGACCCGC
>CAZNDZ010000004.1:0-17259 GCA_964572155.1 uncultured Planctomycetales bacterium
GCGGGCGTAGTTCAGTGGTAGAACTCTAGCCTTCCAAGCTAGTAGCGAGGGTTCGATTCTCTCCGCCCGCTCCATTCAAAGCCTGGGCATGCTAAGTCAACTAACAATAAAAAACTTTGGTTTAATCGATCAAGTCATCCTTGAATTCGACGCTCATTTAAATATTTTAACGGGCGAAACCGGTGCGGGTAAATCTATTTTGATTGATGCGCTGCGTTCTGTATTAGGTGAACGCATTGATGCAACCTCCATCCGTGACGCTAAAGAGCCTCTTTTTATTGAAGCTGTGCTTGAAATCACGGATAAAAATTTACGTCAAAATGAGAACATTGCCGAATTCTTAACGGAAGATGACAACAACCTCATCATCGTGCGCACCTTAACAGCCGATGGAAAAAGCAAAATCAAGATTAATGGCCAAACCGTAACGGTTGGTCAATTAAAAGCACTTGGCAATCATCTCATTGATTTTCATGGACCCCATGACCATCAGATGTTGCTTATGGAAGACCAACATCTATCTCTTCTCGATCAATTGATTGACTTTAAGAACTTGAAGACAGAGTACAAGAATGCATTTGAAACATATTCTAACATCAAGCATGAGATTCAAAAACTAAACGCCTTATCTTCGACCCAAGCGAGAGATTTAGACTTCTTATCTCATCAAGTCAAAGAACTAGAAAGCGTCCCTCTGTCTGAGGAAAAATACGAATCATTGCTTCAGGAACAGACAAAAATTAATAATGCTGAAAAATTACATGAGCATATTCAAAGCGTCTTAAGTGTTTTAAATGACGACGATACGGGCGTCAACAATCGCTTACGCAAGGGATTTACCTCCCTGCGTTCCTTGGTTCAAATCGATGAACGCTCCAAAGCCTTCTTAGATGAATTGACTTTGATCCAAGAACAAAGCACCGAGCTATCGGCACAATTAGAAGATTATGCCCAAAGCCTAGAATATGATCACGATGCGGCACAAAAAATCATGGATCAATGTGATTTATATTATGAAATTAAGCGCAAATATGGTCCTACTTTAGACGATGCTCAAAAGCTTTATGAAGAATCTAAGGCTAAATTAGATTTGATTAAAAACTTTGAACATAATGACAAACATTTGCGCAATGCCTTAGATGCCGCTCATAAGGAAATAAAATCCATCGCCACAAAAATAACCAAAGCCCGACAAAAAGCTGGCGCTGATCTTAAATTAACCATTGAATCCGAACTTAAAGAATTAGGCATTAATCACGTTCAATTTGAAGTGCGTTTGGAACCTATTGAATTTAATACAACGGGACAAGATCGTGTCATCTTCTATATTAGCCCAAATGCTGGCGAAAGCTTAAAACCCTTAGCCCAAATTGTCTCCTCAGGTGAAGCCGCGCGTGTGATGCTTGCCTTGAAGAAAGCTTTGATCCATGTGGACCCAATCCCCGTCCTGATTTTTGACGAAATTGATGCGCAAATTGGCGGACGACTTGGCAGCATTACAGGTAAAAAACTTAAAGAGTTAAGCAAGAAGCGTCAGGTTATCTTAATCACCCATTTACCACAAATTGCGTCATTCGCTAATCGTCATTATAAGGTTGTTAAGCAAGTAAAATCTGGCCGAGCAACAACATCCGTCGTATTACTAGAAGGAAAGAAACAAGTCGAAGAAATTGCTCAAATGATGAGCGGTCAAGAAACAGGCAAAATTGCCCTCTCCCACGCAGAAGAAATGCTGTCATCTGCCCAAAGAATCCGTTGATTTTCATCTAAAATATGGTATTTTAATCATTCACCCTAAACCAGACAAAACACTTCGTTGTCGATTTAGGGTAAAAATTTACATTACAAACGTGGAGGATTTATGAAACGCATTGGTATTATTACTTCAGGTGGTGATTGTGGCGGTTTAAACGGCGTGATTAAGGGTGCCGCAGCCATGGCTCGTTCAATGGGCGCCTCCTGTTTTGTTATTCCGAATGGTTATGCTGGTCTATATAACCTCATTGAATTTGATCATTTAACTGAATTAACCGATGAACGCATTGATAAAATCCATGCCAATCTTGCTGGCTCTGAAGCAGGACATTCTCGTGTTAAGGTTAAGAAGATTGACGATGCCAATAAATATGAACGCATTAAAGATGGCTTAAAGAAGTTTAAGTTAGATGGCCTTATCATTTCTGGCGGCGATGATTCTGGTAGCGTCATGGTTGACTTAACCGAACATGGCATCAAATGCGTGCATGCACCTAAAACCATGGATCTTGATTTGCAGACCTATTCCGTGGGAGCTGATTCAACCATCAATCGCATTGCCACTTTTGTGGAAGAATTAAAAACAACATCCAGCACACATAACCGCATATTGGCTTTAGAAGTTTTTGGTCGTTATGCAGGTCACACCGCTTTCCGTGGTGGGGTTGCCGCTGACGCAGATGCCATCATCATCCCTGAAATCCCTTGCGATTTTGACATCCTCTACCAACACATGAAACAACGTTATTTCCATCGCATCATGACCTCCGACGTCCGTGGTGGCGATTACATGATTGTCGTTGCTGAAGGTATTAAAGATGCAAGCGGTTCTGAAATTGTAGACGAAAATGCACCTGTGGATGCTTTTGGCCATAAACGTTTGGCTGGTGCAGGTAATTACGTATGCCAACAATTATCCAAACGCCTCAAAGCAGACAAGTCCATCCATGGCTTGATGCAAAAAGCTGGCATGTTCGTTAAAGGCATCAATGAAATCCCTGAAGTGCGTGGAGTTACCCCAGGACATCTAGTACGTTGTGGTCATTCCTCTGCATATGACGTCAACTTCGGAAAAGAAGTCGGCGCTGGTGCATTTATCCTACTTAATCAAGGTATCATTGGCGTAACGGTTGCCGGCATC
The DNA here is from genome assembly GCA_964572155.1 of uncultured Planctomycetales bacterium. GTDB lineage: Bacteria > Omnitrophota > Gorgyraeia > Zapsychrales > Fredricksoniimonadaceae > JACQQW01. The sequence continues at coordinate 2,897 of CAZNDZ010000004.1, forward strand.
ACACACGGCGTCGTGCGTTACATGAACACCAAAGAAGCCATCAAACAACGTTTTGTTGATACCAATCAAGTGGCCATCTATGAAGCTCAAGGGATTTGTTTTGGGCGAGCAGCTGGTAAGGTTCACACAAAGCCAGAGTTGATTACAGGAATGCCAGAACGATTGTTCTAAATTGGGGCAAAATGCCTCAATGTAAATAAATGGTAGCTGATTGGATCTAGCAGTGAATGAGTAAAGAAGAAATTCTGAACACTCACCCAATTGTAAACCACGATCACCGTTACAGCGTATAGCAATAACCGTGGCTTTAAAAGTTGGTATAAATACACTGCTGCACAAATGGCTATAACCATCTCTAGACTTGCCACAAAACGGACAACCTTAGTATGTGGCAACAAACTTAAAACTCCATAGACGTAGACGAAGAACACCACCAAATAACTTTCTACAAAACCCTTCTCTTTGGATTTTAGGAATGCACCAAGAAATCCTAAGAACAGTAAAGTTGTTATTGGTGATAATAAAATAAAATCAACGACATACCTAAACCATGGCCCTGAAGAAAACGCTATGGCATAATAATTTTCCTGTGGATTTTTAATATGGGTCGAAAAGATTGAACCGCAAATCCCCCATAAACCATCTATCCCCCCAAAAATCAACATAAAAGAAGCAATAATGCAAGTAAGTGGCCAAAAGATAATTCCCACTAGAGTTTTAAAAGGGATCGAGTATCCGTAAGGTTTAGCTAGGTAAGCAGCCAAAACAAAAAAGCCTAGTAAAATAATCGACGCTTCTTTAACACTTATGGCTGCCGTTAAAACAACAATTAAAGCTAAATACGCATTCTTTGAGCGGCGTGTAAGCACATCAAGAAATAACCATATCGAACAACACCAGAGCAAATTAACAAGGCTGTCTGCTAATGCGCGACGGCTTAAACCAATTAATAACGGAGAATAACTTAAGAATAAGACCGACAATAACGCCATGTCTAAGGAGAAATATTTTCTTATGTAATGAAAACTTACAGCTAATAATAAAACAAAACTTATGATGGATATCAGCGCAATGGTTGAACAACTAATGCCAAACAGCGTAAAACTCATTGATAATAGATAGATGTATCCAAAACGAATTGGTGACGGATGTTTTTGCGCTTCAAAACTTTCGGTATACCACTTTAGCAACCCTTCAAATGCTTGATACCCATTGTTATGTATTGTCTTGGCGTAGAGAAAATAATAACTTTCATCCGATCCCAAACCAAAATACCTTGGGTTCAATTGATTAAAGAATACATAAATAACCATAAACAGTATTCCTGCACCAATGATCCATCGAAATTTATTATCCATTATTAAATCCCTCTTGCTTTTCAGCCGCAGCAACATAAATAAATCGCATTAAAACACATAAAGCCATAACTGAAATTAAACCCCACAATAAATAAAGATACTTTAAAGGTAAACATTCAAATCTAAGTTTAATTTGATGCTCCCCCTTATCTGCAAAAAAAGCCTGGTAAGCAACATTTGTTTGAAATAAAGGAACAAGCTTATCATCTATAAAAACTTTCCAGTATGGGCTATAACTCTGCGCAACATAAATCCAACTTGGGACATCTAATACAACATCAAAAGCTAAATTATTTGCGTTAAAATCACGGATCTTATATTCAGGGTAAAACCTAGAATTTATAGAATAATCCTGAACTAAATCTTGCTTCATGTTTTTATTAACAATTAAAGGAACATTGCCGTGATAATTGTCTTTAGTTAAAAGGCTAGCTACTTGATCATTTGAATTTAATATAACGGCTTCTTTGTAGAATTGTATCTTATTTTCACTAAATCCAGACATCTTTAATGCAGATAAATTCTCTACTGGAAAACGTAGCCCCTTGTAATAAACCAATCCTTTGGGCGCTTCATTGTTAATTTTCCAGTCTTGATGTTGAATCGCTTTCAAATACACATCTAAAGGTCTTGAAATAAATTCCACCATGTAAGAACTACCAATCTCATCAGAAAATGTATAGGCATTAAAGATGCTATCAGGTGCCCCATTTGATCGTGGAAATGATGCTAGAAATGATGCGCGATGCTTATAATCGGTTGTATGCAAAGAACGCTTGCTTTCAAAATGTGGTTTTAAGAAAGTCAAGAAATTCTGCTCTGCTTGACTGACGGATTTTGTTCGATGTGTAAATTCTACGTATTTATAACCATACACATCCAAAATATGGACCAAAAGTAAGATGCTAAGCAAATATACATGGTTACTTTTAAATCTAGAGACAACAAGACAACAAAAACCTAGAATCAAAATTGACTTGAAACAACAGAACATGATGTGCTTATCAACAATTGGAAACATAGGCAGACCAGGAACGAGATGCGCTTGGCCATTTACAATTGAGAACCAACCATGATCAACAAGAAACAACGACAGACTATAATCCAAATCTTCAATACGTGTGATAACGATTACTAGAATAGCAATTAGAGTTGCCACAAAAATCATCAACCTGCGCAAAAAAACAACATCAATGGAATGATTATTTTTAATAATCATTCTTTCAAAACCAAAGCCAGCGATTAAAATAATGAAAATTTTGATGACAGGAGATATTAACGCCAAATGACGATACACACCCATCATTGGCCAAATAAAATATAATATCTTGGCTACAAATGTACCGGTTGCAATTAATAACAAAACAGTAAAAACGACGATTAAATGACGATGACTTTTCTCCCATGCATCCTTTATGCCTGGAATAAAGAAAATAACAATTAGAATGCCGCCATATAACGTAAAGTCTAATGCTGGTGAGAAACCAAAAATCATTTCAAACCATTTATTTAAAGTTAAATTACCTCCATGCGTCATGAATTGATCTAATGTAACATGACCATTTATTCCCCTACCGTATCCATAATGAACAATGTCCTGGTGAAAAAAATAGAACAAACCAAGGACTAAAAAGATTCCGGTTATAAACAAACTGACTAAAAATATTATGCTTTTAAGAGACAGTGGAAAGCTTTTTGATTTGTTGAGGAATTCACATGATCCAATATATAAACATATCACTAATAGCGACATTGGAAAAAAATAGACCGCATTACCTAAAATCTGTAGAAAGAATAATGCAATTAATAACGCACAATAACGTACCTTGCCTGAATCCTTATAACGGTGGTAAAAATAAAATATAAATGGCAGGCAATAATAAAAATGGAAATTAAACCATACTTGTGTCGCCCAAATTGCACTAGCGCTGATGCTTGCTACAACAAAGAATCGCGTTGCTGGAGATACATAATATCGACTAGATAATAGCCACGACCCAGTTATTAGGATCAACTGGTCAATAAACATATTAAAATTAAATAAATAATTGAATGGTATGTTTTTAAGCAAAGGAGCAAACAACAACATGACATTTTGACCTATGCTTGCTTGCGCACTAAACCACATGGCTACTGTTCCATGCGTCATATAGGGCATCCATTGCGGAATATTTCCAGAGAACACGGCATCATTTAAAAAGAAATACTGAAAGAGATAATAATTTAATCCTTCATGCCCTAGTGGAATACGCTCAGTCACATTGAGCCACATCATAAAAATAAGCTCAAGCGTGATTAGGATGATAAAAAATGGATTTTTCATATAAGAGGTAATGCTGCAATAACATCTAAAGGCATCAATGATGCCTTATTAATTTTTGCACAAGCCAACTGTCCAGATTTACTATGCCAATAAACACCAAAACATGCTGCATCAAACGCAGATACACCTTGAGCTAACAATGCGCCAATAATACCTGTCAACACATCCCCCATGCCCGCCTTAGCCATAGCCGCATTTCCTACTTTATTGACAATAACTTTATTTCTCGAGGCTATGACAATATTGGGGCCCTTTAGCACAACAATGCAATTATACTTTTTGGCAAAATCACGAGCTACGTTTTGACGATTCTTTTCAATATATTGAATACTTAATCGCGTTAATCGAGACATCTCACCCACGTGTGGTGTAAGGATAATTGGTGATTTTAGGGTTTTTAGAAAATCAACGTGTGTTGAGATATTATTTAACCCATCCGCATCTATGACGATTGGTCCTACAAACTTTTTACAAACTTGAAGAATCATCCGTTGATTCTTTAATGATATGCCAAGCCCTGGACCTATGGCTAAGGCGTTAAATCGTGTTAACTTTGCAATAATTTGAGAGTTTCTAGAATATGGTAAGGTCATGATGGCATGATCTATTTTTTTCTGCAGTGTGAGATTAAGATCATCTGAAATAGCGCAAGTAACCATCCCTGCGCCACAACGCATGGCAGCAAGGCTAACTAAGCATGCAGCGCCAAGCATGGGCGCAGAACCAGCAACAACCAAGAGGTGACCAAAATCTTTTTTTGAAACATTGGGATTAGCGCGTAACAATGGCTTGGGCCACCGCATAGATCTTTGTGTGTGAGATGCTTAAGTAAATTTGCCCATTAAATTCATTCTTACTGTAATAGCAGATGGGTTTACCTGACGCATCATTGATGATGTTTAAATCAAGCCATGTGACACGTGGATCACCTAAGGCCTTGAAAATTGCTTCCTTAGCAGCGAAGCGACCAGCATAATGTGGATATGGGAACTTATGTTTTAAAGCCCATGCAATTTCGTCAGGTGTGAAGACATGCTCCGTAAATAAACTCCCCCAACGATTAATCGCCTTCTCAATGCGTTCAATTTCAATGATATCAATGCCATTGCCTAAAATCATTTGATTAACACCATCATATCTTTGACAGCTTTAGTCAAACCAACAAAAACTGACCTTGTGATGATTGAATGTCCAATGTTTAATTCGTTCATCCCTTTGATCATTGCAACGGGACGCACATTCTCATAATTAAGGCCATGACCAGCATTAACAGTGATGCCATATTTAATCGCTAGTGCTGTCATTTCTTGCAATTTTTTAAACTCTACCAAACCTTTGCGGTCTGCAAAATCTTGAGCATACTTTCCAGTATGTAATTCAATGGTCGTAATGCCAAGTTCTTTGGTTGCTAATATTTGTTTCTTGTCCGGTGCAATGAACAAGCTGATATCAATATTTGATTTACGCAGAGTGCGACAGGCTTTCTCAATTGCTTTTTGATTATGTAGCACATCAAGTCCACCTTCTGTCGTTAACTCTTGCCGGCGTTCAGGGACGATGGTGACCTGATCGGGTTTAATTTCTGCTGCAAACGCAACAATGGATGGCTGCAACGACATTTCTAAATTAAAGCGTGTTTTTAAAACTCGACGCAAGACAATGACATCACGATCTTGAATATGCCGACGATCTTCACGCAAATGCGCTACAATACTTTTAGCTCCTGCCTTCTCGCAAATTTTAGCTGCTAGAATTGGATCTGGATCTTCTTCCCGACGGGCTTGACGCAATGTTGCCACATGATCAATATTTACACCTAAGATGGCCATTTAACTTCCCATCTTAACGTAAAACCACGTGATCACAGCTAAACACAAGGCAATTAGCTTTAAGAAGAAATTTGATTGAAACCAAGACTTCATTTCTTTTCCTTTTTGGGTACTAATAAATCATTTAAGAAACGGATAAATTCCTCTTTATTCGCAATTTGATGAAATAACCCCTGAAATGCGATGCTCACATCTGCTGTTTCTTCAGAAACTAAAATAACAACTGCATCACTTTGTTCACTTAAGCCCAAAGCTGCCCGATGACGTGTTCCAACTGTCTTATTCACACTAGGGTTCTCTGATAGTGGAAATAAACATGAACTAGCAGACAAGCGCTCACCTTGAATAACGACTCCGCCATCATGTAGTGGTGAAGCTGTATGAAAAATGCTTTGTAAGAATGCCGATGAAATCTTAGCATCAAGCGCAATGCCACTATCCACATATATATTCAATTTCATTTGGCGCTCTATGGCAATCAAACATCCTATCTTTTTCTTAGAGAGCTTAAAAACAGCATCAGACAATTCATCAATTAATCGTTCTATTTCTTGTTCACCCAACGACAAATTAAATAAATGCTGTTGCCCTAGGCGTGCGAGCCCTGCCCGCAACTCATGTTGAAATACAACCACAATGACGATGATCCAAATTGAAAAGAAGTGACCCAAGAGCCAATTAAGCACGTCAAAATGCAACACATGCGATACCATTAATGCCAGCGTCAGATAACTTATACCCTTAAGAACTTGAAACGCACGTGTTCCTTCAAAGAACAATAAAATACGATAAAAAACCACCCAAAGGATGAGAATTTCAGCTAAAGAATTAAAGATTGTCCAAAAGTGTATTTGCATAAATTATGAATATAGGATCGAGTCTGATACTTTAATTACATCTTTCATGAAAGCCACATCATGCACACGCACCAAATTTGCTCCATGAACAATGCTTAGCGCCACACTTGCTGCCGTCGCTGCTAAGCGATCTTTATTCATATCCTCTGTAATGTGTCCTAGAAATGACTTTCTGGAAGTTCCAACCAGAATTGGGGTTTTTAATTTTTTTAAAAGATTTAGTTGGTTTACTATTTGCACGTTTTGCTCTGCTGTTTTAGCAAAACCAATACCTGGATCAATGATGATTCTATCTTTTTTTAACCCAAAGTCCAAACAAAAATCAATAGATGCTTTTAAATCAGTAATTATGTTACCCATTAAATCTGAGTACTTTACCTTCTGTTGCATGGACTTTGGCGTGCCTCTCATATGCATGATCACCAAGGCTGCATTATAATCGCACACCATCTTTAATAGCGCCTTAGACAACTTTAAACCTTGCACATTATTGACAATGCTCACACCTTGGTCTAAAGCAGCATGAATGACATCCGTTTTATAACTATCCACAGAAACTGGAATATTAATCTGGGGAACTACACTTTTTAGAATTGGTATCAATCGACTAATTTCTTCACGCGAAGAAACTAAACTAGCGTTTGGTCGTGTAGACTCTGCACCAATATCAATGATATCAGCACCTTGTGCAACTAAAGCTTTGATATGATTGACGCGGGCTTGAGGCGTTTTAAATTTGACCAACAATCCATCTTTGCTAAATGAGTCTGGGGTGAGATTTGCTACAGCCATGAGCAAGGTGCGTTTAGAATAATCTAATTTAAACGCACCTGCTTTAATGGTCATATTATGCAGCATCCGCTTGTAGGTCTGCTTTATGTTCAGGAAGTCCTAACAAAAGACGTGCTTCTTCAATATCCATGGTTTCTTTTTCTATCAAACGTTTAGCTAAAAGATCCATTTTATCACGGTGTTGAAATAATAAAGATTTTGCACGTTCATAGGCTTCGTGAACTAGCGCATGGACTTCTTCATCAATCTTCTTAGCTGTATCCTCACTATAATTACGCTCATTCATGATATCCCGCCCTAAAAACATGGGCTGATTTTGTTGACCAAATGCTAACTTATCTAACTTACCACTCATCCCATAAGTACACACCATATTACGGGCAATTTGCGAAACTTTTTGCAAATCATTACTTACACCTGTCGAAGTATCATTCATATATATCTCTTCACCAACCATGCCCCCAAGCAACACAACCATGATGCCTTTGAGTTCATTTTTTGACATATAATGCTTATCTTCTTTTGGCGGTGTCAAGGTGTACCCACCTGCCATGCCGCGTGGAATAATCGATACTTTAGTAAATGTATCAACTTCATTAATCAAGAGCGATAATAATGCATGCCCTGCTTCATGATATGCAGTCATTTCTTTTTCTTTTTTAGAAGTATTGCGGCTCTTCTTTTCAGGCCCCATGGTAACGCGCTCAACAGCCGCTAACATTTCTGCCATACCAACCTTGTCTTTATTACGACGGGCAGCTAGCAAGGCTGCTTCATTACAAACATTAGCTAAATCTGCACCTGAAAAATATACTGTTTGTTGCGCGATCCGGCGATAATTAATATCATCAGCCAATTTGATATTCTTACTATGCACTTTTAAAATACCTTCACGACCTTCAATATCTGGTAAACCAACAGTTACTTGACGATCAAAACGACCTGGTCGCAACAATGCGGGATCTAGGGTATCAGGACGATTGGTTGCGGCAATTAGAATCAAACCACTTACTGAATTAAAGCCATCCATTTCAACGAGCAAAGCATTTAACGTTTGTTCGCGTTCATCATTACCACCACCAATACCAGCAAAACGTTGACGACCAACCGCATCAATTTCATCAATAAAGATGATTGCTCCTTTACCTGATTTTTTTGAAGCAGCACGACCCTGTTCAAATAAATCACGTACACGTGAGGCCCCAACACCAACGAACATTTCAACGAAATCAGAACCACTTAAAGAAAAAAATGGAACACCCGCCTCACCCGCAACAGCTTTAGCTAAAAGTGTTTTACCCGTACCTGGAGGTCCAACTAATAAAACACCTTTGGGAATTTTTCCACCTAAACGTTCAAATTTCTTAGGGTCTTTTAAGAACTCAATAACTTCCTGTAATTCTTCTTTTGCTTCATCCACACCGGCAACATCATTAAACGTTATTTTGTTATTATTACCCACTTGTGCACGCGATTTCCCAAAAGCTAAAATCTTATTACCCATTTGCGACCCTCGAGAGGACACAAACCATATCAATGCAAAAATAGCTACAAATGGAATTAACTGAACGAACAATTGGCTCCAGAACAATTCAGGTGGAACAACAGAAAAATCACGCACGTTGTCACGCATCAACTTTAATAAATCCTCGTCGCGATTTGGAATATTTAACTTAAAATCTGTCCCATCTGCCATGGTGCCTTTGACAGAGTTTTCAGCGCCTTCGGTTAATTCAATCTTTTTAATCTCAGGTTTTTCTTTATTATCTTTAAGAATGGTATAAAACTCAGAGTAAGACAATGTCTTAGTCTTTAAAGCATATTTTCCACCCTCTTGTTGAAACATCAGGAACATAAAGATAACGCCTAATACAACCCACATTAACAAATTACCATTAGGACGCTTGTCGCCTTTATTGGGTTGTTGTTTTGGATTTGGACCGCTTAATTGAGCCATTGCATTTCTCCAGTATATTAATTACCAGCATCTCGCCGGTTCATCTTTACCCCATGTTCATAGGTATCGATATACGCTAAATTACCATCTTTCTTAAAAATACGCACTTGACCTTCAAGCAAACCATTTTCATACCGCTCTTCGCTCATGACTGCCCCGGAGTCATAATACGACTTACTTAAACCCGTTTCTTTATTATCTTCCATTTGCCACACTTGCTTAATCTTGCCATTCTGGTAATATTCCGTCATCTCGCCAGACTTCTTACCATTTTTGAAATTTACCGTCATCCATAAATTTCCTTGAGTATCATACTCTTTCGCCATACCATCTTTTAGATTATTGGCGTAATTCCACTCCATCCACATTTTGTTATTTTCACGATATTCTTTACAAACACCATTCTTTTTTCCTGCGATATAATTACATTCACTTTTTAAATGACCATCTGACCTAAATTCTTTAACAACACCATCAAATTGATTTGCTTTGTAATTCGCTTCGACTAAAACCTTACCTTCTTTAGAAAATTTTCTATTAACTCCTTCAATATTACCGTCGACAAAATTCATTTCCCATTCAACTTGACCAGTAGGATAATACGTCTTACCTGCCCCATCTTTCTGATCAAAGCGATAGTTCCATTGCGCATACAAGGTGCTATCAGCTGCATACTCTTTGGCTATGCCATCAATGTGATCATCTACATAATTGATCTCACTTTTCAACGTTTCATTATCTCTGTATTCACGTGTTATACCAGACAATTTTCCATTTTTGAAATTCATGGCCATCTTCAAGTTACCATTCGGAAAATAATATTGATTCAGACCATCTAGCAGATCTAGCTTGTATGTTTCTAAACTCTTCAATACTTCATTAGGATAATATTCGCGTGCACTACCATGCAACTGCCCTTTTGAATAATTCTTTTCAAAAAACAAAGAACCGTCCTCATAATAGGATTTCATCGTGCCATTTAACTGATTATCACGATATGAGCCAACGCTCAACAAATTACCATTGGGATAAAATTCTCGAAATGGGCCATTCAACTTTCCATTGCGGAAAGTTTTTTCTGCTTTCGGCGCCCCACTATCAAATGTTTCTTTGACAAGGCCATCCGTCACAACCTCTTGCGCATGCAAGGGTTGAAATACAAGCAATATCATCAAAAATAAGAAAATATTCATCGTCTAAATTCTAAATGCTTTTCATGAAGATACACATTAATTCCATTAGGCCAATCAACCACACTCCCAACCGTTCCTTGCAAGGCTAAGTCTTTGACAAGCTCAATGTGGGTGAATGTGATTTGGTTCAAATCACCGGTGATCTGTTCATACACTGATCGCAATCCCAATCTTACAATTGCAGGTGGATTATCACTAAAGAATGATTGCTTTATTTTAACGATTCTACTTTGAATAACAATATATTCTTTTAAGCGCTGCTGTGTTTCATTTGTCAAAAATGCATAATCATCATACGACATTTGAGCTAACTGTGCAACTGCACTGACAATCTTTGGGTTATACTCACGTTGCAACAAAGGAATTAAATTTCGACGAACTTTATTTCTCAAATATAGATCTTGGTCATTGGTTTCATCATATCCAAAATGAATGCCGTGTTTCTTAGCGTATTGCTCAATATCATTACGTGTTACATCTAATAATGGTCGAATCACCATCATCCCATCGATTTGATTCGTCTTTAAGATGCCTCGCATGCCATATAATCCGCTGCCTCGCATCAAACGCATTAATACAGTTTCTGCTAAATCATTTTGATGATGCCCCAACATTAATGCATCCGCTTTTACTTTTTTCATGGCTTTAGAAAAGAATTTAAAGCGCCATTGGCGGGCCTGATCTTCTGAAACTTTTTTAACTTTTAAATCTTGATGTCTTTTTTCAACAAAGATGGGAACATTTAATTGCTTAGCATATTGAACAACTAATGTTTCATCTCGAGCTGATGTTTTTCTTAACCGATGATTGAAATGAGCAACACAGATTCTAATTCCTAAGTCATCCCGAATGGCATGTATGATATGTAGCAGAACCAAAGAATCAACCCCTCCAGAAACACCTAATAAAACCGTGCTCCCTTTAGGGATACATTTGGATTGTCTTAAGGATACTAAGATCTTCTTACTTAACAACATATCAATTGCTTAAGAAACCCCTCTGCTGTGTTCGAGCCTCTTGGTAGGCCTTACGTAATTCTTTGGCATACTTTAAGTTTGGTGGTCTGATCTTCAGTCGCACAAATCCTTGCTCTAAGATCATCACATTCGCTAAAGAATTATCTGGTAAGAATACATAGGCTTGAGAACGTCGATTCTCGTCTAACGCATCAATATCATACTCTAATCGAACTTTTTTATTCTCTAACAAATCCTGTGCAAAATATAATGCTTGTGTTTCTAAAGGAATGGTGGGTTCGACAGGCTCTTCAATGGGACGACCTGTTTTATCAAGTTTTGCATAAGTTCTTGCAGGCGCACCATATGATTCAATGCCAATCATACGGATATGTTTGCCGTCCTCTAAAACAATGGTGTCTGCAGCAATAACTTTAACAACTTTCGATTCTTTTACTTGGTTGTGCGTACTGAATATATCTGAGAACGAAGTTTCTGCAGCAAAGGACAAATTACTATAAAAAACAACCAACAACATTAACCATTTCATGAAACTGCCTCAATCTTCAAAATATAATTATACCCAACCAATTTTATCAGACTTACACGAAATTCTTGTTTTGATAAATTTGTGATAGCCTTGTAACCAGATTTTTTTAAAACCGCAAATGTAACGTTTTGTCTTCTTAAATAACTCTTAAGTTGATCTTCAGTTGTTAAAATTTCAACTGGATGCGGACTAAAATAATTCCCTCCATTTATATTTAACACCGTCACTTTATTATCTGTAAAGAATTTAATCCCTCGTGCATAGGGCTTTGCTGTAAGCACAGTTGTTCCCTCTTTAATAGCTGGTATATATTGAGCACTATCGGATGTCGATATGTAGGGTTGAATATCTGATTTTATTAAGAACAGACTTCCAAGCAATATAATTGGCAATAAACCCTGCAGCATCAAGCATGTGCGTAATTGCTCCAAAAAAATAAAGCTTAAGCTTATGATACCAAGGGTTAATAAAACACCTGAAATAAAATAAATTGGCATAATATCAGGCACATACTGTTTGTAATACGGAAACGCAACTAAGGCAGCGACACCTAAAAGGATGATAAATACCGACATGATGACCGCAAATATTTTGGCTTGCTTTATCCTATAATTCTTTTCAATCATATCGGTAATCAATGAACCTGTAAGTAACGCCACTGCTGGAAATAGTGGCAGAATATAACTTGCTAGTTTCGAATGTGCAAATTGAAACGTTACAAACACCATTAAAATCCAACTAATACAGAAATATTCAAACGGTTGCAATCCAGTTTTTAAACGTTTATATAAATCAACAAAGGCTGTTGCAACAAATAACGACCAAGGGAAAAATCCAAGAATGATCGTTAACGGATAAAAAAACCAACGATCATTACCTTTGTGTTCAGCTTCTAACAATCGTCGCCAATGATCATTAATAAAAAATTCTTTGATGAAGTCTTGACCGTATAGTTTATAGACATACAAATACCATGGCAATGCTAACATCACACACACTGCTAGCCCCACAGGCATCCAGATTGTTTTTAAAAAATCCAAACGTTTTACATATAGCAAAAATAATATGACTGTCATTTCAGCCATAGTTAATGCCAGCGGGCCTTTACTTAAGACTGCAAAAGCTATAAATACAAAGAACAAAATAAGGCCGTTTTTCTTAAATTTCTCAATCGTAAATGCCGTATAAAACGCAAGAAATCCAAGCAACATAAAGACGGTAAAAAACATGTCTGTAAAAACTGTTTTAGCCATGCCTGCAAAGAGCCCCGCTGAACATAATACCAAAGCCGAATAAAACGCTTTGCGTTCATGACGAAAACCAATAAGCCCTAGCGCATAAACACTTAAAACACCAAAACATGCAAAGAGCGCTGGAAAGAATCTCGCAGAAAATGGCGTAATTCCCCATAAATCAAAAGCGATGCGCAACAGCCAATATGTAAAGATAGGTTTTTCAAATTGTGGTTGATCAAAAATGTATGGCACCAACCATTGATTGTGAGCTGCCATCTCTTTGGCGGTAAGCGAATAGAAAACCTCATCTGGATCTGTCAAAGCAACAATGCTATTGCCTAAAAAGAAAAAGACGTAGCAGGTAATGATTAAAATTAAAACTCGACGTAAGATAAAAATATTAGACATGGAGGAATTGCTTTATTTTAGAAATTAAATCAACAATTTCAAAAGGTTTAGGAACATAAACATTGGCAGATTCATGGGCTTCTGCTGCCTTCTCTTCTTCCAATAAGCCACTACAAACAATAATTGGAGTTTTAGCAAAACGTGAATCTTGTCGCACTTTCATCGTAAAACGCCACCCATCCATCCCTGGCATGGTTAAATCAACGATCATTAAATCAGGCGTAATATTTTTTAACATATTCATGGCCAGTTGACCGTTGTGAGAGACAACCACATCAAAACCTTCTATCTCTAGGGCTGACTTTAAAATAAAAACTAAATCAGCATCATCATCAACGATAAAAATCATTTTTCTCATAACATTCACATCCTAGTATTGCTTTATCTCAAGGTTCTTAATGCAGCGGTGATTCATGAACCATTGCAATGGAATGGTTGATAAAAAGAATATACCAATATCCCAAATGATCAAGGAATAATGCGCCGTATAAATATGAAAAACAACTAATAATAAGAATAGAAAATATAATAGGCCTAATGTCATGTTATTAACTTTCTTACCCAACGCATACGAGATAAAAATAGCAATACCTGATGATAAAACCATTGGGGAAGGTAACAACATAAAAACATTCACCAAAGCTGTTGCGCCTGCAATACCAGTGGATGGTTCAGTAGTATTAAGAGAGACTAGGTATGCCATCAAATGCTTAACAAAATATATACTCCCCACCAAACCTGCGATGATTTCAAGTAAGGCGAATACGGTTAAGCTAATCGACGTTGTATTAGTCATTTTAACCTTTTAGAAGGCAAAGAAAAAAGAATGGTGGCGGGGAGTGGATTTAAACCACCGACCTGTCGGGTATGAACCGAATGCTCTATCAGCTGAGCTACCCCGCCAT
>CAZNDZ010000005.1:0-16916 GCA_964572155.1 uncultured Planctomycetales bacterium
CCACCGACCTGTCGGGTATGAACCGAATGCTCTATCAGCTGAGCTACCCCGCCATTTTTACTTCATAAAGAACGATAATTTTACTCGAGGAGATGAAAAACTGCAAGAGGATTTTAATTTAGAAGACAAAGTGTTTAAGTGGCAAAAATGATGTAAATCAGTGCGATAATAATGAGCGTTGCAATCAGATAGAAATCATTAAAATAGATAAAATCTTTGATGCGGTCAACGTTGGTATATTCATGATGCACATTCTCACTGGCCACTTCCCCACTGGTGCGCATTTGCATGACTTCCGCACGTTTAAGACGCAAAAACTGGTCTGCAATGCGATATGCTTGCAGTTTATGATTATCAATTAGGTCCATCACTTTTTTCTCGGATGTCCCTAAAATTTGAGCCGTTTCTCTAACAGTGATGTACTGACCGCTCACTATTTAACCTTTCCTGAGTTTGCCCATGATTCAATCTTAGCACGTTCAAAACGCCATTGATCCCCTTCTTTGACAGCAGGGATCTTGCCTTCAACAGCTAAGTCAATAATAGCGGTATTTTCAATCTCTAGGTATTGCGCCAATTCTTCAACGGTTAAGAAATCTTCCTGCATTTGGCAGCGACCTTGAAATAAAGCACCTTCAACAATATTTAATTTTGGCGCACTAACATCTCCTAATAATACAGCTGTCGGCATAAGTACAAGCATCTTACGCGCTACAACATTTCCCTTAATCTTGCCAGCAATAACTATGTTATCAGCAATGATATTAGCTTCAACAGAAGCCGTTTGAGCTATGGTTAACATTCCGTAACAATCTAAACGTCCGGTAAATTTGCCATTAATTCTTAAATTAACAGGATCCTTAAATGAAAGATCTCCTTGCATCTGCGCGCTAATTTCAATGATTTTTTCTTCAGGATCTTCTTGCTTTACTTCTTTGCGATGAAAGGCCATGCAAACTCCTTTGATAAATGATCGTACCTAAACCGGCAATCATGGCGGCATTATCTAAACACAATGCCATTGGTGGAAAATAAACGTCGACACCTTGTAGTTTTGCCTTATGTGTTAATGTTTCACGCAACATGCTATTTGCGGCAACGCCACCACCAACCAACAATGTCTTAATCTTATGTTGAGCGCATGCGCGCAATGATTTATCTACCAACACATCGACAACACTTTTTTGAAATGCGTAGGCAACTTTGGCTTTTGAAAAATCTTTGTCTTTGCCATGCTGTTGCACATAATATAATACTGCAGTTTTAACGCCACTGAAAGAAAAATCCAAGCTACCCTCTAAATTAGCTTGAGGAAACCTGATTGCATCATTTACACCTTCTTTTGCTAATCGATCGATAACAGGCCCACCAGGATAGCCTAAATCAAGGATCCTTGCAACCTTATCAAAAGCCTCCCCTGCAGCATCATCGCGTGTTTGCGATAAAAGCTTAAAGGCTTTAAAATCCTCGACGTGATACAAGCTTGAATGCCCACCTGATACCACCAAACCTATGGCAGGTAATGTGGGTAAGATTTTATCTGGTTGATTCGGCAACCCTGCCTGTCCGGCAGGCAGGCTTAAAAAATTTGCATAAATATGCCCGTGAATATGATCAACTTCAACTAAAGGTTTCTTTGTTGCTTTTGCTAAAGCTTTAGCAAAGCATTTACCGACTAATAAGGAACCAAGCAAACCTGGAGAACCAGTTACAGCAATGGCATCAATATCTTGTAGGGCGACATTGGCTTTTGTTAAAGCTTGCTCTACGATGGGATATATTAACTCAATTTGTCGACGAGAAGCAATCTCAGGTATGATGCCGCCATACTTGGCATGTTCTTTTAGACTGGTTAAGGTTTGGTTGGAAAGAACATCTACCCCGTCTTTGACGACGCTTGCGGATGTTTCATCACAGGATGTTTCAATGCCTAAGATTTTCATTTATTACGAAGCAATTCTTTCACCGATACAATGACAAAGCCATTTTTTTCAAGGACAGGGGCCTGCTCTTTAATCATACGCATTGTAAGCTCTCGATCATGACCAATGGCAATGGCATAGCCCTTCTTTGTTGCTTTTATGACCAGCTCATCAAATTGTTTTAAGATTGCTTCTCGGGTGTTTATGTTATCAAGAAACACATCCCGTTGACCAAATGGCAAACTAACTTCTTTAGCCACTTCATTACCAAATGAATGATTAGGCGACGTCATGCTATCAACAAAAAATAATTGGCGTTGCTTCAAATGACGAAACACTAGTTTCAATAAACGCTTGTCTTCCATAGCTTTTGAACCCATGTGATTATTAACTCCCTCAATCATGGGCATTTTCTTAAAGATATCCTCTAGGATAGCTTCCACCTTATTTGGTGACATTGTCGTTGTTAATAGGTAATTTGCAGGATATGGGTCATGATTTAGATAGGGTTGCATCGGTAAATGCAACATAACGTTTTTACCAGCAGCAGAAGCGCATTTAGCAATACTGTCTGTATGTTTTAAATTAGGCAAAATGGCAATCGCGAGAGGTTGCTTGATTTCTGAAAGGATTGCGCAATTGCGCATAGAATATCCCCAATCATCTAAAACAAACGCAATCTTAATACCCTTACCTGTTGGCACTGACTTTTTAACAGCGGGTTTAACAGGTTTGATCGTAGGTGTTAGTGGAACTATGGTTTTTTTAGGAACCACCGCAACCGGTATAGGCTTTTTTGTCTCGGTTGGGCGTTGAAACTTATTGGCCAACCACAATGTTCCTATCCCTAAAACAAGTATAACCAAGATAACGACCGTTGTCTTTAGATCGCCATTCTTTGCTGCTTTTTTCTTTGGCCTAGCTGTCATTTTTATTTTTGCTCTTGGAAATTCTTATAAACCCGAACACCTTTGATCACATTGATCGCAGCTTGCAACTGATTATCCGCATCATCTTTTTTCTTCTGTTCTAAATCTTTTTTCTTTTGTTCAGAAGTAACATCAGCTCCTTCTTTCTTAGAAACATCATCAAATATCTTATCTATGTCTGCAATCTTATCTTTCTTTTTATCTTCATCTTTTTCTTCTTTGGGTTCAATGCGTTCTACAACCACATCGGGTGTAATTCCAATTCCGTGAATACTAATTCCAGATGGTGTGAAATATTTTGCCGTGGTTAAACGCAAACCAGATCCATCGGGCATTGGAATTACAGACTGAACAGAACCTTTGCCAAATGACTTTGTACCAATGGTTATAGCACGTTTATTATCTTTCATGGCACCAGCAAAAATTTCACTCGCTGAAGCACTGCCTTCATTGATTAAAACAACCATTGGCATTTTTAAAAACGCGCCATTGATATTGGTTGATTTAGAAAATGAATCTTGAGAAGCATGACGTCCTTTTGTTGAAACAATGGTCTTACCTATAGGCAAGAAATCTTCACAGATCTTTATTGCTACGTTAAGCAATCCTCCTGGATTATTGCGCAAATCAACAATCAAGCTATCTGCCCCTTGAGTCTTCAACTTCATGACGGCGGCATGAAACTCTTTGTATGTATCTTCTCTAAATTCAGTTAAGCGAATATAACCGATATGTTCATCAATGACATGTGGATTTTTGATGTCATGCACATGTATCACTTCACGCGTGATCGTATAGTCTTTAATTAATCCTTCTTTTTCACGTAAAATAGTGATATTAACTTTTGTGCCTGGCTCACCACGCAATTTCTTTACTGCTTCATCTAACGTCATATCACGGGTTAAATCTTTTTCGATTTTTACAATGCGATCTTGAGCTTTTAAACCTTCTCTCCATGCTGGTGTATCTTCAATGGGCGTAATAATGGTTACCAACCCATCCTTGAGCGTAATTTCAATACCTAAACCACCAAATTTACCCTGAGTTTCTGTTTTTAAATCTTTATAATCGGAAGGATCTAAAAACTGACTATGGGGATCTAAAGATGACAACATTCCCTTTAAAGAACCGTAAATCAAATCTTTAGGGGTTTTTTCGTCCACATATTCTGATTGGATAGTTGTTAGCGCATAGGAAAATAGTTCGACTTTAGAATACAGGTCGTCTTTGCTATCCTTAGGTTCTTTTTGATCTTTGGCTTCTTTTTTCTCAACAGCAGCTGTTTCAGCTTTAACCACATGTGCAATGCTTACAAATGAGAATATCGCAACAACTCCAACCAAGCCCACTACCAACTTCAAATTATTTTTAGGCATTGCCTAATCTCCTTGTAATGAGCTCATTTAATTTTTTTGGATTGGCTTTACCGCCAGATTTCTTCATGGCTTGACCAACTAAAAATCCTGCGGCACTTGGTTTACCGCTCTTAATTTGTTCTACAACAGCAGGATTTGCTGCAATGATTTCATCGATGATCGCCATCAATGCCCCGTCGTCTGATACTTGAGCTAAACCTTTTTCACCAATCACAGCATCGGCGGATTTGCCTTCATCAATCATGATGGTCAATACATCCTTGCCCACCAAGTTGCTAATCACATTATCTTCAACCTTCACAATCAATTCTGCTAACGCTTTAGGGGAAACCTTAAAATCAGCAATGGACATTTTGCGGTCATTTAATTCTTTTAAAACGGCACCTGTCATCCAATTAGAAACTTTCTTTGGGTTATTAAATGCTTTGACGGTGTTTTCAAAGTAATCACACATGTCTTTATCAGCAACCAAGACATTGGCATCATAATCAGATAAACCATAGACAGATACAAAACGCAATAATTTCGCCTGTGGTAACTCAGGCAATTCTGCCTTTTGTTCATCGATGATCTTGGTATCAATCGTAAACGGCACTAAATCTGGGTCTGGGAAATAACGGTAATCATGTGCTTGTTCTTTAGAACGCATGGCGATCGTCATTTGCTTTTCATCATTCCACAGCAATGTTTCTTGCACTATCTTACCACCGGAAGAAATGACTTGGGTATGACGGGCAATTTCATATTCCAATGCCGTTTTAACGGCACGAAATGAATTCATATTCTTAAGTTCTGTTTTAGTCCCAAACTTTTCTTGTCTAACTGGACGAATAGAAATATTTGCATCACAACGCAATGATCCTTTTTCCATGTCGCAGTCAGAAACATTTAAATATTGCAGGGTTAACTTTAAAGCATGCAAATAATCATACGCTTCTTGGGCACTGCGCATATCAGGCTCGGATACAATTTCTATAAGCGGCGTGCCGGTGCGATTAAAATCAACAAGTGAATAACCTGTTTCATGATTTAATTTACCCGCATCTTCTTCCAAATGTGCACGTGTGATACCAATGCGTTTTTCAACACCATTGACCTTGATCATCAAATAGCCGTTTTTGGCGACAGGATAATCAAACTGAGAAATCTGATAACCCTTAGGAGAATCAGGGTAATAATAATTCTTACGGTCAAATTTGATAAATGGATTGATCTCGCAATTTAAGGCTAAACCAGTGCGAATACCGCTAAGTAATGCTTGCGCATTTAATACTGGCAAAGCACCTGGCAAACCTAAACACACGGGACATACATTAGTATTAGGATCGCTGCCAAACTGATTGGCGCAACCACAAAATATTTTGGTCTTGGTGTTTAATTGCAAATGGACTTCAAGTCCGATGACTGTTTCAAAGGCGCTCATAGATTTGGCTTTTGCGAATGCCACGACGTGTTTTGCTCATAGGCATAGGACACGCGCAACAACATTTCTTCATTAAAGGCTTTGGCTTGTAATTGCATCCCAATCGGTAATCCTGATTTTGAAAATCCACATGGCACTGAAATGGCTGGAATACCGGCTAAATTCGCAGGGATGGTATAAATATCGGATAAATACATGGACAATGGGTCGCTGATCTTCTCCCCTACTCTAAAGGCAACGGTCGGCGCTGTTGGAGTTAAGATAACATCGCAGGTATTAAATACATTATCAAAATCTTGTTTGATCATGGTGCGCACTTTTTGCCCGCGTAGATAATAAGCATCATAATATCCCGACGACAATGCATAGGTGCCAAGCATGATGCGGCGTTTGACTTCATCACCAAAACCAGCAAAACGTGTTTCTTCGTACATATCTGTTAAGGCATTTTTGCGTGTGCTTATAGGATTCTTACGTAAACCAAATCTAACCCCATCAAAACGCGCTAAATTCGACGATGCCTCAGCGGTAGCAACAATGTAATAGGTAGCAACCGCATACGGCGTATGTGGCAATGAGACTTCCTTTATTTCTGCACCTTGTTTCTTTAAGACATCAATCGACGCTTCAACAGCGGCGCGCACTTCGGGATCAAGACCTTCGACAAAAGCTTCTTTAGGAACACCAATCTTTAAACCACGAACATCATTGACCAAGGCTTTTGTATAATCTGGTACATGAAAATTAACGGACGTTGAATCCCGCTCATCATAACCTGAAATGATATTGAGCAACAACGCGGCATCCGTGACATTTTGGGTTAATGGGCCAATTTGATCTAGGCTGGATGCGAACGCAATTAAACCATAACGGGACACGCGGCCATAGGTTGGTTTAAGTCCGACGATGCCACAAAAGGATGCTGGTTGACGGATGGAACCCCCTGTATCAGAACCTAAAGCCCATGCCACTTCATTGGCTGCAACTGCCGCCGCAGAACCACCACTGGATCCGCCAGGCACGCAGGATAAATTCCAAGGATTATAGGTTGGACCATAACATGAAGATTCGCACGATGAACCAAAAGCAAATTCATCCTGGTTTAAAATACCCATGATCAAGCCGCCAGATTGCTTAACTTTCTCAACAACCCCTGCATCATAAGGCGAAACATAACCTTTTAAAATTTTTGATGAACACGTGATTTCTTCACCCTTGGTATTTAAATTGTCTTTCAAACCAATGGGTATTGGCATTGTGCCAGCTGTATCTAAATTAGGTTTTTGCGTCGCTGTATGGACAAAAGCTTTGACTTTGGGATCAACCGCTTGAATACGCGCAGCAAAGGCATCATAAACATCTTTAACCGATGCTTTGCTGGACTTGATTAAATCCAAAATTTCTTTGGCAGATTTTAAATGCAGGCTCATTCGATGACTAAAGGTACTTTAAAAGAACCTTGAGCGCGTTCAACAGAAACACTCAAAGCTTCTTGATTGGTAAATGATTTACGAACAACATCTTCACGCAACACATTGCCAACTGGCACCGCATGCGTCGTCGGTGTCACATGCTCAACATCCAACGATTGCAATTGCTCCACAAAACCCACAATCTTAGACAACTCAGAAGCCAACGTCTCAAGCTTCTCTTCGGGGACATGGATTCGCGCTAAAGCAGCAATATATTGAACATCTTTTTGGGAAATTGACATAGGAAAAATACTAACATCAAAGGCTCATACTGACAAGCCAATTATATAGATAATGCGTCTATATCCGCTGGTTTTTCGATGTTGTGAACAATGGCATCAGGATTGATACGGCGGATGAGACCTTTGAGGACTTTGCCTGGGCCGATTTCGACAAATTCATTGATACCTTGGGACATCATAAATTCAATGGATGCGACCCATTGCACCGATGCGGTGATTTGACGGGATAGGTTTTCACGAATGACTTCTGCATCCGGCTGGGCTTGACCGTTGACATTGGTGACAACTTTAGCGTCTTTTACAACGATGGGCACATCTTTTAACACGACTTTAAATTGATCAGCGGCACTTTGCATTAACGATGAATGAAATGCCCCAGCCACTGTTAAGGGAATAACCTTGGTGCCCCCTGCAGCTTTGATGGCCTCAATCGCTATGGCCACTTTATCAGCGTGACCTGTGATAACAATTTGTTCATTGGAATTAAAATTCGCAACCTCAGCTCCAGTCTGTTTGCAAATTTCGACGAGTTTTGCTTTATCGAAACTTAAAACAGCAGCCATGGCTCCTTTATTTTTGGTGCAAGCCTCGTCCATAAAAGCGCCACGCTTTAAAACCAAACGCAATGTGTCTTCAAAACTCAATGAGCCAACCGCAGCTAGCGCAGAATATTCACCCAAACTTAAGCCAGCGGCAAATTTAACACTGGCGTTCTTAAATTTAGGATTAGCTTCAAAAGCTTTTAACCCAGCAATGCTCATCGTCAATATGGCGGCTTGAGCATAAGCGGTTTTAGTTAATTGATCTTCAGGGCCTTCAAACATCACGTTTAATAATCCGTTGGCACAAATTTTTTCTGCTTGATCAAAAATGGCTTTCGCTTCAGGGGATTGATCATACAACTCTTTACCCATACCAACTTTTTGTGCACCCTGTCCTGGAAAAATTAACGCGATATTTTTCATGTTAGTTCCACTTGACCACATTAGCGCCAGCAACCAAACCTGCTCCAAAAGTTACCAGCACAACGGTTTTACCTTTTTTAATTTTACCCGCCTCAACCGCCTCAAACAAAGCCACACCAATCGAGGCTGCCGACATATTGCCATATTTGTCAATATTGATAAAAATTTTATCTTTGGGAATATCTAATTTTTTAGCAACAGCAGAGATGATACGATCATTGGCTTGATGTGGAACAACCAAATCAACATCTGCTTTTGTTAAACCCGCTTTTGCTAAAACTTGATCAACAGCCTCGGCCATAGAATTAACAGCGACTTTAAAAAGTTCTTGGCCTTGCATGACCACATAAGGTAATTTGACAGGCTTATCATTTTCTGGTTCAAAAGGATTGCGGGCATTTTCTACAACCACCTTCATCAAATCACCTTGGTCGCCATACGCCTTCATATAATCCGCAATGATACCATCTTCTTTAACTGGCCCGATCACCGCAGCACTGGCTCCGTCGCCAAATAAAACACAGGTGGCTCGATCTTTCCAATCAATCAAAGTGCTAATCTTTTCAGCAGCGATAACCAACGCATTTTTCGCCATGCCAGATAAGACATATTGTTTAGCAGTAGTTAACGCATACAAATATCCTGAACAGGCCGCGCTAATATCAAACGCGATTGCGTTTTCTGCACCGATATTTTTTTGAACAATACAGGAAACGGCGGGAAAATTACTATCAGGGCTAATGGTAGCCACGATGATTAAATCAATGTCTTGTGCTTTTATTTTTGCATCTTTAAGGGCATTCTTTGCTGCATGTGTGGCTAAATCGCTGGTTAATTCATTGGGAGCGGCAATATGACGTTCGTTGATGCCAGTGCGCGTGCGAATCCATTCGTCCGTCGTATCAACCATTTTTTCTAAATCAAAATTGGTTAATTTCTTGGCAGGTATATAAATGCCTAAACCTTTAAAACCAACATGCATCATTACTTGATCGCCTCGGCTTTGATTTTAGTTAAGATGTCATGCTCAACTTCGCGGATCGCAGCACGGATGGCATGCTTAATCGCCTTTGGTGAAGAACGGCCATGGCTGATTAAAACCAAACCATTAACACCTAAAAGTGGTGCGCCACCGTATTCAGAATAATCGACAGATTTCTTTGCTTCTTTTAAGGACGACTTTAATAACAACGCTCCCAAAATAGCTATGGGATTCTTCTTAATTTCGCGCTTCATTAAGACGCCAACACTTTCCATTAAACCTTCAGAAACTTTTAATGCTACATTGCCAACATATCCGTCACAAACAATGCATTTAGCTTTGCCTGTAAAAATTTCATTGGCTTCAATATTACCAACAAAATTAGGCGCTTTTTCTTCTAATAATTTATATGCTTCTTTTTGTAAATCAGTGCCCTTGCCTTCTTCTGAACCGATATTAAGCAAAGCAACTTTAGGATTTTGTGTTTCTAAAACTTCCGTGGCATAAACATAGGCCATCTTGGAATATTGCAATAAATGTTCTGGTTTGGCAGCTGTATTGGCGCCAACGTCTAACATGAAGGAAAAACCGTTGAGTGTTGGGATAATGCAACCAATGCCTGGACGATCAACCCCATCGATCATGCCAAGCACAATGGTTGAGGCCGCCACACAAGCGCCGGTATTACCAGCGCTGATGAAGGCATCGTACCCTGGTTTTTTAAGTAAACCGACACCTAAGGTGATGGATGAATTTTTCTTTTGGCGGATAGCAACAGCCGCATGATCATCCATGGCCACCACTTCTGGGGCATGGACGATCTCGACTAAATTTTGCGGATATTTGTACTTCGTTAATTCTTTTTCAATAACTTCTTTAATACCAATTAAGGTGATAGGAACTTGGTATTCATTTAAGGCATCAACTACACCGGCAATGACATTAGAAGGGGCATAGTCGCCCCCCATTGCATCGACGACAATTCTCATAAGACAAGCCCCTAAGTTATTAAAAGCTATGATTTCACACTAACGATTTGAGCACCCTTGTAGAAACCACAAAATGGACACACGCGATGTGACAATGCTGGCTTAGCACATTGTGGGCATTTGCGTAATGAGGCAACACTAACCTTCCAATGTGTACGGCGAAAACGACCGCGTGTTTTTGAGTGTTGACGTTTTGGTAATGGCATACTATGACTCCTTGTTTACTTCTTCTTTTTCGTTGTAGAACATTTACATTGTTCTAAATTTAAATTTACCCCACACCCTGCACAGATGCCTTTACATTCAGGCTTACATAAAACTTTGGTAGGATTAGCCATGATTAACTCTTGGCGAATTTCTTCCCCCAAATCTACATATTCATCGCCATGGTTGATTTCAAAATGAAAATCATAATCATAGGCATGAACCGCGTGCATTTCTTCTAAACAGCGTGCACACAAAAAACCAAAATCTGCTTCAACGTGTGCAGTGGCATTGACCACATCACCCACACGTTCTAAATTTGCTTTAACAGTGATCGGCGAATGTAAATCAATTTCTTCGTCGCTTAAACCGATCCCTTCTTTGGGGATTGTTTGATTTACAACCAATCCTTTAGACGTTATATCCCTTAATGAAATCTTAATCATTTAAAAATATCTTTAAGTGCTTTTTGTACGGGCTTAGGCACAAGCGTTGAAATATCCCCATGCAAACTAGCAACCTCTTTTAATAAACTCGATGACAAAAATGACACATGTTCCGACGGCATTAAGAAAACCGTTTCAATATCTGATGCCAAACGTCGATTGGTCAATGCTATCTGAAACTCATAATCAAAATCCGATGTCATGCGCAAACCACGGATCAACACATTGGCTTTCTTCTTACGCGCATAATCAATGACCAAGGTATCAAACGTATCAATTTCAACCTTACGCATGCCCTTGGTTACTTCTTTAAGCAATTTAATACGTTGCTCAATTGTAAATAAACTTGTCTTACTGGTATTATTTGCAACCGCCACAATCACACGATCAAAAATACGTGATGCGCGTTCAATCACATCTAAATGCCCATTGGTAACAGGATCAAAACTACCTGGATAAATTGCAATGCGTCCAGAAGGCATTATTTTTCCTTTTTTTGCAATATGGTTAATGCTGAACTACCATAGGTGCGTTCAATTATAACCTTAAATTTTTCAGGTATTTCCAACCTTTCAGTCGTATCACACTGAATTATCAGAAAACCAAGAGCGGATAATATATCATTATCATCTAAGACTTTCAAGGTTTTTTTGCCTAAACGACGTCCAAACGGAGGGTCATAAAAAACGATGTCAAAAGTCCTTTTTTGGCTTGCTAAAACCTTAATCGTAGCCAAGGCATCACCTTCTATGATCTTAACTTGCCCCCCTAAATCAAGGTCAATAA
This sequence comes from uncultured Planctomycetales bacterium, assembly GCA_964572155.1. Taxonomy (GTDB): domain Bacteria; phylum Omnitrophota; class Gorgyraeia; order Zapsychrales; family Fredricksoniimonadaceae; genus JACQQW01. Next base: position 11,737 of record CAZNDZ010000005.1, read on the forward strand.
GCATGCAATTTTCTCTGATAATTTGGGCATGTTTAGCTTCTTTTTCAACCATAACAACCTCAGCCGCCCCACGCGAAACCGCCTCCAAACCCACAGCGCCACTACCCGCATAGATATCAATAAACGTCAACCCCTCAATATCCTGCCCCAAAAGATCAAAAATAGCCGCCCGCAAATTAGCCTGAGTCGGCCTAACTTCGGATGGCATATAAAAATTACGCCCTCTGTACTGTCCACCTAATATTTTCATAAAATTACCCCGCTAGCACCATATCCAGATATTGTGGAAAACGTCGTTTGATAGATTTCTTTAATGGCGCGTTGTTTGGACTATTAAGTTTAGCATCTTTTGACGTTAATTGTATCGCAGCAGCTCTTGATTGTTCTAGGACTTTTAATTGGGTTAAGGGGTTTACATTTTTAAGTTCATTTAAACCATGTTGAAATCTACCGAAATAATGGCCTGGCCCACGGATTTCTAAGTCTTTTTCGGCGATCTTAAAACCATCGGTTGATTGCACAATAGCTTCAATCCTTGCTTTACCTTCTATTGTTGTTGGATCACCCAATAAAATACATACTGCATCTTTCGCACCCCGACCAATGCGGCCGCGCATTTGATGCAATTGGCTTAAGCCGAAACGTTCGGCATGTTCAATAACCATGACATTGGCATTAGGCACATCGATGCCTACTTCTAGGATCGTCGTCGATACTAAAACGTCGATTTCATGGCGCTTGAATCTGTCCATGATATCATCAACCTCAACGCGTTTTAATTGACCATGGATCAAGGCAACACGTAAACCTGCGAATTCATATTGAACAAAACGTTCATAACTTGTCGTGGCTGTCTTTAAATCAAGCGTTTCACTTTCTTCAATCATGGGATAAACAATATATGCCTGCGTGCCAGCTTGCACCCATTGCCGCACTTTTTCAAAAACACTGGCAGCTTTGTCTAATGGAAAATGATAGGTGCTGATTTTTCCTCGTCCCTGTGGCATCGCATCAATCGTTGTGACATCTAAATCGCCATATAGCGTTAAACATAAAGTACGTGGAATAGGCGTTGCTGTCATGACCAACACATGTGGATTAACGCCTTTGGCAGTAAGCATGGCTCGTTGTTCAACCCCAAACTTATGTTGTTCGTCAATGATCACCAATTGCAAATTTTTGAACTTAACATCCGGCTCAATTAAACCATGGGTGCCGATGATAAAATCAATATCCCCTTTTTGTAACTTTTTTAAAATCGCGTCTTTTTCTTTTTTGGGCAAACTGCTCATTAACAATGCCACCTGCACCTGAGGAAACAATCGTTTGAAATTCGCTAAATGCTGTTGTGCTAAAATTTCCGTCGGAGCCATCAGCGCTGCTTGAAATCCATTTTTTATGGCAGCGATGGCTGCAAAAAACGCCACTACCGTTTTCCCACAACCCACATCGCCTTGCAATAAACGCAACATGGGCTGCGTCTTACCTAAATCTTTGGCGATATCACCCATTGCTTTTTGCTGTGCAGGAGTTAAAACAAAAGGCAATGCCTGCTCAAAACTTTTCTTGATGTTGTCACTAATCTCAAAAGGCTTACCTTCTTTGGCAACAACGCTTAATCGACGCAAAATAACAGAGACTTGAAATAAGAAAAATTCCTCAAAGGCAATGCGCTCACTAGCTTTTTCTTGCTCTCTAATATTGGTCGGAAAATGAATTTGGTTAATGCTATCTGAAAGCGGGCTTAAATGTTGCTGGGTGCGCACGTCTTGTGGAATAATATCTTTTAAATTAAGCGCATGATCTTTTAAACACGCATCAACAATGCGCCTTAAGTATTTTTGACTAATACCCTTGGTTAATCCGTAAACCGGAACAATGCGCCCCATATTAAGTGAACGATCATCGTCGCTAATAACCTCAAAATCTGGTTGAACCATTTGCAATCGGCCTTTAAAAATATCCACCTTGCCATAACAAACTAGTTCCTGACCAACCTTAAAGTATTTATCTAAGTATGGTTGATTAAACCACGCGCAAAATATTTTTCCGCTTTCATCTCCAACGGCAATTTCAAACGTTTTATTCTTTGAATAGAAATTGCGTTTACCAACGGCTAAGACTTTACCGCTCATGCTTTGCATTTGGCCCACAACTAATTTATTAATGGCAACAAAAGAAGACCTATCTTCATAGCGGTAAGGGAAATAATGTAGCAAATCTTCAACGGTTTGAATACCAAGGGTTGCGAATAGTTTGGCTTTTGCGGGCCCTACACCTTTGATAAATTGAATGGGTAATTCCGACGGATTGTTTGCCACGTTAGAAGCGCATTGTTTTTAAACGCCGTGCTAATTGCTTGCGGTAACCTTGATCGAATACAACTTCAAAATCATAGGCGTTTTTGAAACTATCATAGTGATCTTGTTCATTTTTAGACAAGATGCGATATTCAACCAAGTTAAAAACAATGTTACCAAAATCATCGGTTTGCTTGATGCCCCAATATTTCAAGACGGTACGAGCTAAGGGACCAAAATTTTTCATCGACACCTGTTTAATGCCTTGCAATAACTCAGGACCTGTAACATGCTTTTCTTTTTTAAATTTTTTTTGGGTGAAATGCAGCGCTTCCATTACAAATTCATAACTATCGGGGTGATAGCGACTATCTTTGTTGCAGATGTCCAAAACAATATTCATAAATTCATCATTCATTGCTGACATAATAGCACACTTACAAACCTTTTCATTATAAATACAGAAAATTATTCTATAAATAAGGAAACCCTGCACCATATGGTGCAGGGTATAAAAAAAACCGGTAACGTTCTACTCTCCCATGGCCGTGAGACCATAGTACCATCGACCTCTGCAGGCTTAACTACCGTATTCGGAATGGGAACGGGTGTTGCCCTGCCAGTAAAGTTACCGGAATAGGTCGTACTACTAAAAATTCTGACAATTATGGAAATAAGGCTAAATAATTAGCCGAGGTAAAAAATATAAAGATCAAGCGTTTGGCAGATTAGTATCGCTTAGCTAAAATCCTTACGGATCGTACACATGCGACCTATCAACGTCGTAGTCTACAACGTGCCTATTTACCCGAAGGTAATCGATGATTCATCTTGTGATGGGCTTCGTGCTTATATGCATTCAGCGCTTATCCCTTCCGAACATGGCTACCCAGCCATTACCCTTGGCAGGATAACTGGTACACCAGAGGTTCGTATCTCCCGGTCCTCTCGTACTAAGGAGATCCTCACTTCAATCATCATGCGCCCACACCAGATAGAGACCGAACTGTCTCACGACGTTCTAAACCCAGCTCACGTACCCTTTTAACCGGCGAACAGCCGGACCCTTGGGACCTTATACAGCCCCAGGATAGGATGAGCCGACATCGAGGTGCCAATCCGCGCTGTCGATATGAACTCTCGAGCGCGATCAGCCTGTTATCCCCAGAGTACCTATTGTTCGTTGAGCGATGGCAATCCCACATTCAACCACCGGATCACTAGCCCCCACTTTCGTGCCTGCTCGTCCTGTCGGACTCGCAGTCAGACTCCCATATGCGCTTACACTCTACAGTCGATTGCCGACCGACTTGAGGGAATCTTTGGACCCCTTCGTTATTCTTTAGAAGGGAACCGCCCCAGTCAAACTGCCCATCTGGCACTGTTTCCTGCCTGGTTTCACAGGACAAGGTTAGAATCTAAACATCAACAGGCTAGTATTTCACCGTTGCCTCCACCGCGGCTAACGCCGCAGCTTCAAAGGCTCCTAGCTATCCTACACAATCAATATTCAAATTCAATACCAAAATGCAGTAAAGGTTCTGGGGTCTTTTCGTCTTGGTGCGGGTAGACGGCATCTTCACCGCCGCTACAATTTCGCCGAGTTCCTCCTCGAGACAGCGCTCAAGTTGTTACACCATTCGTGCGCGTGGGAACTTACCCCACAAGGAATTTCGCTACCTTAGGACCGTTATAGTTACGGCCGCCGTTTACTGGGGCTTCGGTTCGAAGCTTCGCTTGCGCTGACCTCTCCCCTTAACCTTCCAGCACCGGGCAGGTGTCACACCCTATACGTCGTCTTGCGACTTTGCAGAGTGATGTGTTTTTACTAAACAGTCACCCGAGCCTCTTTACTGTGACCCTCATTGCTTCACGCGCGAAGCGTTACACAAATCGGGCACCCCTTCTCCCGAAGTTACGGGGTGATTTTGCCTAGTTCCTTAAGGAGGATTCTCTCGAGCACCTTACCATTTTCAGGCTATCTACCTGTGTTGGATTCCGGTACGATTGATCACAACACTCCCCTAATGGTTTTTCTTGGCAGCCTGGCATCAGCAACTTCGCTCGTCTTGCGTTGAGCTCGTATTCGGTTCTCGTCATAACATCTCTGTTATGAGTACGGCCTTAAACACAGACATCCAACACTGTGCTTGCTTAGCCTCCTGCGTCACATTAGGGTGATAACGCTTGTAATCAGTTCAGGAATATTAACCTGATATCCATCGCGTACGCCTTTCGGCCTCTGCTTAGGATCGACTAACCCTGGGCGGATTAACCTTCCCCAGGAAACCTGAGATTTTCGGTGCTACAGTTTCTCGCTGTAGTTTTCGCTACTCATACCAACAGTATCACTAGTGTCTACTCCAACATTCTTTTCAGTATGTCTTCAACGCTTGACACTACGCTCCCCTACCCCTTAGCTGTCCGAAGACAACTAAAGCCATAACTTCGGTTATAACCTTGAGCCCCGATCATTTTCGGCGCGAAATCACTCGACCAGTGAGCTGTTACGCACTCTTTAAATGATGGCTGCCTCTAAGCCAACATCCTGGCTGTCTGTGTGATCTCACTTCCTTTACCACTTAGATTATATTTGGGACCTTAGTTGATGGTCTGGGCTGTTTCCCTCTCGAGCTAGAAGCTTAGCCCCCTAGCTCTGACTTCCGGGGTACGACAATCAGTATTAGGAGTTTGGTTAGGTTTGGCAGCCTGGTAAGGCCCCTAGCCTATTCAGTAACTCTACCCCTGATTGTTAATTATCCGAAGCTAGTCCTAGAACTATTTCGGGGAGAACCAGCAATTGCCACGTTTGACTAGCCTTTCACTCCGATCCACAGCTCATCCCGAGTCTTTTCAACGACAATGGGTTCGGTCCTCCAC
>CAZNDZ010000006.1:0-15332 GCA_964572155.1 uncultured Planctomycetales bacterium
AAAGACTTGGGTTTTATTCAGCCCCGCACCCTCTAAAAGCAAAGTTGTTTGGGCAGCCACTTCAGGTGATTTTAAAACATGACGCACCTGCTGGATGACAAAATGCTCTACTTCACCGGCCGCAAGATAGGAACTAATGCCATGGCACTCGATACCGCGCAACACATTACTGCAGGCGTAATAGCGATATTGCCGATTCTTTTTGGCCGTATAGGTTGGGGTCATGGGTATATTACAGGCTTGGCAATGAATAATGCCTTTGAGTAACACCGGTGATTTACAAAAGGCGGAATTGCGTTTGGGTGCTGTTTTAAAAGTTGCTTGAGCACGATCCCATAAATCTTGATCAATGATCGCATCATGTAGTCCTGCAAACTCTTTATCTTTGTGGCGTATTTTTCCAACATAAATGGGGTTTGTAAGGATCCGGCGCAGTGAGGCTTTCGTGAATCTTGCCCCGCCGATATCTTTGCCAGTTTTGGCGGTAAACTGTTTGGATCGGTGACCGTCGTTATTTAATTCTTTAGCCAAATGGGTGGCAGATGCCAGCACTAAAAACCGCGTAAAGATATGCTCAATTAATTTAGCTTCAGGCACGTTAATCACCAATTTTCGATCAATAATATCGTAGCCAAGCGGTGGGTTACCACCCATCCACATGCCTTTTTGTTTGGAGGCGGCAAATTTATCGCGGATGCGCTCACCAGTGAGCTCTCGTTCATATTGCGCAAAGCTCAAAAGCACGTTGAGCATCAAACGCCCCATAGAACTGGCGGTATTAAAACTTTGAGTGACAGAGACAAACGCTACATTGTGACGGTCGAATAAATCAACGATCTTTGCAAAATCAAGTAGTGAACGCGACAAGCGATCGATTTTATAAACGATGACGCAATCAATAAGCCCCGCAGCGATGTCTTCAAATAATTCCTTTAGCGCAGGACGCTCCAAAGTCCCGCCGGAAAAACCACCATCGTCATAATACTTCGGCAGTATCTGCCAGCCTTCATGTTGTTGGCTTTTAATATAATTTTCTGCCGACAAACGCTGCGCATCTAGGCTATTAAATTCCTGCTCTAATCCTTCTTCATGGGATTTTCTTGTATAAATAGCACACCGAGTCATAAATTATATCGCGCCTCTTGTTCTTAAACCAAAAAATAAAGGACCATTCCAACGAGTGCCTGTGATCCGCCGTGCTATCGCTGAAAGAGATTTATAAGTTTGCCCCCGATATACAAACCCATTTTCTGCAACAATAACTTCATAATCTACACCTTGAAATTCACGAATTAATTTAGTTCCAACAGTGGGTCTGCCATTTAACATGTGATTAGAAAATTTTTTCCCTTTCTCCATCTGATTGGCTAAAAGCTCTAAGGTGTTGGTTGCTTTTTCAGACATTGGACCATATGCCAATTCCTGCAATCGATGAGCAAGCCGTGGCAGAAGGTAGTTTTTTTGATACGGTGGTGCTGGCTCATCAAATAGCTGCACCCATAACTGTTTTAATTCTTGAATGGACTGGTTTTGTAGAGCCAGAACCTGTTTAATAATTGACGATTTCTTCATGTTACCTCATTTAAATACTTAAATTCGCTTCACAGTAACGCTTCCTTTCGGAGAAAAGTCCAGAGAAGAAGCGCCGTTTGCTTGAGGTTTTTTATCTTTCTCCAAACTAATCGCCCGAAGCAGGCTATCTGCTAATATTTTTGCGATAAATTTGATGGGATTTTGAGGGGTGGTCATAGGCTTTCAGTCCTCCGTGCACTATTGAGATATGGTTATTTACACGGTTCGACCGCAAAACGTTCAGCTGACAGTTGAAATTCATGCTTGACTACCCTAACATTTGTTAGGTATGATGGACTAACAAGCTGAGAAAAGGATTAAGCTTCATGACTAAACAAAAACGTACAAAACCAGGTCCAAAACCGCAGGTGGGATTGACGGACGCACAGCAGGATACGTTGGATATCATCCGGCAATACCAGCAGACACATGGTATGTCACCCACCGTACGGGAGATTGCCGAGGTGCGTGGTATTAAGTCTGCTAGCGCTATTGAGGTGATCCAGCAATTAGAGAATAAGGGGTACCTTAAGCGCGACAAAGGAAAAGCCCGGGCCATTGAAATGTTAGAGCGATCTGTACCTGTTAACCAGATTGCCCAGGTGGTGCCGGTGGAAGTATTAGGTAAGGTTTCAGCGGGTCACCCGATTTTAGCGCTTGAGCAGCATATGGGTGAATTTTTAGTGGATAGTGGCGTTGCTAGAGGCCACTGCTTTGCACTTGAGATTACCGGTGACAGCATGGTGGACGCGGGCATTAATGATGGAGATTTTGTCATCGTACGCACCCAAGAAACCGCACTAAACGGTGAGGTGGTTATCGCTTTATTGGATGATGAGGCAACTTGTAAAACTTTTTACAGACGATCGAGCCACATTGAGTTAAAGCCAGAAAATGAGGCGTATCAGCTGATTAAGGTATCACCTGAGCAATCATTTAAAATTTTAGGGAAAGTCATTGCAATTCGAAAAATGGAGGTTAAATATGCAAATGGGCGTTGTAAATAGCGGTAAATTTAGAATCACCCCAAATCGGCGGTTTTGGGAATATGATTTAGAGCTGCCTATCGAAAGACTTATGGATGAATACAGCAACCCCAATTTGCGCCAAAGCTGGCTTGAATCGCTGTCACCAAGACAAATAACCATGCTTTATACAGTGAACCAAGTAGATACAGACGTCAGCAAGGCTCTGCCGGTAACACAAATGCGCAAAGCCCTCATGGAGCAATCTGATGATCTGTTCAACTATTATCTGGTAAATCGCTTTAATCACGCCAAATTGGAAACAGCGGTATCGGATATTGCTAAAGCCACCCTTAGCGATGATCTCTTGGAATTCTGCCTGGTCAAAAATAACAAATACGATAAAAAGTCTTTGCTATTTGCGCTGTTTAATCAGAACCCGGATGTACTCAAAAACATCTATCATTACGATAAAATTCATAAAAAAGGGTTTGCGGCTTTTGTGCTTTTAAACCCACCGCGCCAACAAGCAAAAACCTTTGCTGACTTTCTTTCTTCATACCCGATAGATAAAATTTTAGAACAATACGATTTAAATTTAGGCGATGGCTTTGAAAGCCAACTACAGGATATTTTTGTTCATGGCGATAGAGTCTATCTTTTTATTCGCCGCGCCAGTGATGAAGATGTGCTGTTAAGCAGTGATCAGCTGTTGCATGGCCACAAACCCGAATGGACCATTATCGATTTTTCTGAAAATGGCAAACAAGCAAATATCTGCGCCAAGTGTCCACAAAAATCAGTTTTTATTGCTAACGCCCTGATCAGTGAGTACTTCAACCAGCCGGTTACTTTTACTGATGCTGCAGATGTTAATTTCAAAAAACAAGTCGAACGTTTCTTGCGCCATACAGTTAGTGACTCTGATCAAATGCTTAAGCTGTTTGAAATACGCTTTCGTTCACCTTATTTTCATAATAACACCGAAATCGTCATCAACACCTCCCCCAACAACCCTATCGCGGAAGATTTAAAAATAATGCAAGGGGCTGTGGGTGACATCTTGGCTGATATTACCTGTGTCGATTCTATCAAAGTACTGTATCAAAACAAACGGATCACCCTGTATTTTCGCTGCCTGGATGAGGCATGCGATCATATTCGCATTTGTTACTCCGAGCATGTGTTGGACAAAAATGCTCGGGAAATTTTTAAATCATGGATGAGAGATACCTATGGCCTTAAGATCTTATCAAAAGCCAAATGCTGCAACTGATGCACTGAGTGCATTACTGACACATCAAGGTTCATGGGTAGATTTAAATCAAGAGTATCAAAACACGCTTTCCTTTTTGCTAAATGAGCAGTTTGTACACCATACCTCGAATCGTTTCATCAAATGCTATAATCCAAAAGATTTTCAAGATGATTCCGCCAATCCCGATTGCGATAATCAAATTTACATTGAAGATGATTTTGACGAAGATTGCGATGATCTTGTTTGTGACAATTGTGGGCGTTATATTTTGCCAAATTCGCATAGCAAAACCCGATTTTTAGAAAGCACCGTCCAGCTCAATTTCACTAAAATCACACAATATTTAGAACGTCACCTGGGTGAACAACAATTGCACTTTTATCTATTGAGCAAAGGGGTTTACTCAGTGATGAGCCCATATGGTATTGCCACATTGGTTATACTCGATATTTGCACGGATCACCGCCATTTGACTATTGATAAATTGAAAGTCACGCCTACTTTAATCATCAATGCACGCGCTAAAATCCCATCAATGATCATTGATGTCCCTATTATTTCTGTTGCTGATATTATCCATAACCCTTTATCACTGGCAGAGCTTATCAAGCAAACCTGCCAAACCGGTGTCTGCGAAGTGATCCCGAATTATTCAGCAAGCATCCTGCCTTTTCGAATGATCAGTTTAGCTGAACCGAAAATTGCACCTCAGGAAAAATATTTGGAAATTCGTATGGCAGACAACGGCGTAAGCATTAACGGCATTGTAGTAATTGGGCGACAAGCCTCTTCGCGCCTGCTAATCTTCCGCTTATTGCTTGAACAATATTGGCAAGATTTTGAAGTGGCTAAACCATCGGCGCAGCATACGTTTTTAAATATCAATCAGCTGGCAAATTTAATGGAGCCTCATGTGGGCATGATTGAAGATTTAGAGCAACAAATCAGACGTCCATTAAATAAAATGCAAAAAGTGATTCAAGACATACTGGCAGAGCAATTAGGGCTACCCATCAAACGACACGATGTCATTGAAACGCATGGCTGGCCTGGCTGTAACAGCAAGCAGGAGTTTGGTTACCGATTAAACCCAAATACCTTACTTTTTCGAAAATGATGGCGCGACAGTAAGACGTTTAGGCTCTTTGCTGTCCGCTCCGCCAGTTTTAATCAATTTCCCTTCTTCTAATAATTCAGTCACCATATCTTCGAGCTTTTGGCGGCTTAAGGTATGAAATTCGACAGGTAATCTTGCTCGTTGTTTGTAAACCCCAGGCTCCCCAGTATGAGAAAATGGGAGATCTTCAATCGCAGAATCTTCTATAGCTTTAATTAGGGCATTTTTTAAATAGCTATTGGAAAATCCACCGGTAGGAACAAATACACCATTTTGCCATTCTAAATTTATTTCAGCTTGCATGGGGCCGTAGTTTGCTTTCTTTCGGCTTAAGATACGGGTGTTGCTATTTTCTTGATTTGAAGGTCTAGAAAAATACCAGCGTGAACGCACCGTGTTATTCCATGCGGTTGAGCCACCAGTGCCAGTTTTACGTTGAATACCAGAATCGGATGGATGCGCACAAACCAGCACGGCACCATTAATTGCTCTTGCAATACGTGCACAGCAGTTTTGGATAAATTGGCGCACCTGGGAGCGATTATTTTCATTACCCCCAAAGAGATCCGCTGCCGTATCTAAAATAACCAAATGTGGCTTAAAGGCTATAATGTCTGCGAAAAGCTCGTGATAAAATGGCGTGAGCTGACCATTATCTTTGCCATCAAAGACCATCAATAAATTATCATCGCCTACACGAGAAATCATTCGTAAATGCTCAGCCAGATCAGCCATGTTAATATCAAAATATTGATTAATGGCATACTGCCTGCGCCATAACTCTTGCTCATCATCTTCACATAAAAGCGCATAGACTTTGCTTTGTTTGATTGGGAAATTTAACCAAGCTGAGCCCGTAGCCACAGCTGTCATCAGCTGCTGCGCAAGCAGTGATTTTCCAACCCCACCATCACCATAAATAGCTGTGACATAACCCGTAGGTAACCAGCCATCAATCACCCAATCACGATTAGGAGGTGGTTTTTGCCAATTAAACAGATTAATCGGTGCAATCGTCTGTCGTTTTAGAGAATCCTTTGGTGACTGGTTAATGAAATCCTGGAGTAGCAAACCCTCTGCTTTGGCATCTGCAGCGTCCCAGCCTTTATCTTTGTCAGAAGGTGGCTTTAAAATTGTGAGTGACGCAACATGTGGCAACAAGTATTCCGCTAATTGTTTGGCATATTGAAACCCTGGCTCATCATTGTCTGGCCATATCACAACCTGCTTTTTATAAAGTGGAGACCAATCGGTCTTATTCAGTGGCGCATTGGCGCCAAACATGGCAGTGGTTGCCGCAATGCCCGAGTGAATTAAGGCATCTGCTGATTTCTCACCTTCTACTATAAAAACCTTTTGGCATTTGATGATCCCTGGAATGTTATAAAGTGGTCGAACTTCAGGCGCACGATGGCTGCAGGTTTTAACATCCCAAGGTCGGTATTGTTTTCCGTAAACAGTTTCATATCGATAAATGCAAGCAATAATTTTTTTATTCTCATCGTAATAATCCCAGCGTGCAGTAGGATGGCCCAAAAAATTGTTACGACAAAGATCCTCCAAATCATGACGTTCGTATTCACGCAATTTTCCCTTGAGATCTTCCGTTTCTTCATAATAGGTTTTAGATCTGATCCCAAGCCAATCTGAGATGGTTTTGATTAGCTCTGGAAAATCATAACGTGTATCTCGATTACTGACAGCTGCCCACAGATCAATAACATCCCCACCTTCAGCCGTTGCAAAATCATGCCACATACCAGCCTTGTCACCCTCTAAATCAACTACGAGGCTCTCACCAGGGTTACCTTGGATATCACCCACATAAAATTTATTACGGCGAAAAACACCCCCTGGTAATAAGTAGGATAAAACGCCACGCAAATTTCCAAGCAGTCGCATCTTAATTTCTGACACCGGTGTAGAGGGTTCAGATTTAATGTCTTGCGATAGGTGCTGTGGCGCTGCGGTATTGAGGTTATACCAATCCTTTAAATCAATCACATTCTCAGCCATACGCTACCCATTCCAACATGTTTTCTGCCACCGACAGCTTTTGCATATAAAATAGTTCGGATCTTTGGCTATTTGAGGTAGCCATTCACTTGCTTGGCATGCTTTAAGAATATGCGCTGCGCGATCGGAATAGCGCTGTGCAATAGCTGCATCGAACTGGATCCATTCATGATGCAATTCTGAGGAGTCTTTGTTTAATATCGTCACAAGTGCCGGATGTTCATCGAGTTGCATATAGGCCATGTAAAGCTGCACTTGCGCAAAATAATGAGGATGAGACAAGGCTAGGCCACGAGCCACACAATCACGCCAATATTTTTGATTCATGGTTTTACATTCCCAGAGCGCTGGATAAGAAAAGCCACTTGGACCTGAAAGCAATACGCCATCAATATGACCGGCTATTTTTCCACCTGCTATTTCAAAACCATATTGATCACCTTGCTTATTGCGTGTGCTTAATTCAAAACCGACCAACTGCATCCATGAGATTATTAAATGTTCGAGCACATGGCCCATGGCAAATGTTTTAAGTTGTTTGCCGGTAAATTCATGATCTGCTTTCGTACCTAGATATTGGTATTGAATGCGCCTATCACAAGCATCCCCCAAACTCGATGCACCTAAGTAATTCCTTGGTGTTTTGCGGGATTCGGATTGTTGCAAACCCTGCTCAATGAGTGCATTAATATCTTGCATGATGAAGCTCTTTGGTAATTTTCAATAAATCGCCAACAGTAATTTGACCGATGGCTTTATCAAGTCCTAAATTCTGCAAGTGACGCATTAACTGACCTGCCAGATATAAATGCTCGCGATCACCGTCTTGTTGAATCACCTGTAAGCAGGGCTTGGCGTGTGATATAGTGTTCAATTGTATGCTGTGATTATTCATAATTACCTCGTAAATCCTTCCATGACCATAAAGTCTGACTTGAGAAAACGTGGGGTTTTCTCATCAAAATACAGCTGGGTGATGTTTTGTTTGCCTACCGGATGTACAGTAAAACCTGTGCGTAATGCATCCCGCTTTTGGAGTCTGGGACCAGGGATTTTTCTGCCAATTTTGATTGGGATATCGCTAAAATCACCGTAAATACAAAAGCGATAATAGACTTGCCCATCGACCGTTTTTTCTTTAGGAAGCGCCATCAAGCCAAGGCTTTGCGCAATAAAGGCAACGTCTAAAGCCAATTGTTTGGAAGCGGTCGTGTATTCGAAGGTTTTATGCAGCATATAACCATCGGTATCGAGTAATCCTGCAAGAATTGCAGAGCGTGTTGTTTTGTCGGCCATTTTATAAATTTTGGGAATAAATTTTTCTGACGACAATTTATCGTAGAGTCCCAGCGCTTTTAATTTTTGCGTTAATGGATTAGCGGCACCCGGAGGCGTACTAAAATAATAGCTGTTAGCCTGATTGCCTGGGATTTGATGAATGCGTACTTGAAGCCCCATCTTTTCTGAGATTGCAAAACAATAAGCGATGATTTCTGCATCGGGTGTTGTAATGCTCGGGGTAGCATTCTTAAAGCACCCATCCCCCAGCAATAATCCTAGAAAATAAGGATCAATCGGAACTTCTACAGGCGCTGAAAAATCAACGCTACTACGATACAGTAGATGCACACTTTTAAAATGAGCTGATTGCTGAAAATATTCCCACATCGCCAAGGTTTTAGTTTGTGGAGTCGTATCGCAACCTGTGCGCACTAAATGAATATAATCATTAGCGGCTAGCAGAAAAGATGGACCTTTGATGGGACGAATCTCAAAAGTATCTTCCAAGCTTTGCCGTTTATCAGTCAGCAGTAATGGTTTACCTTCAGCCGCCATTAATTCATCACCTACCTCGAGGCAGTTTTGTGATTTCAGATCGCCGTTAAACAAAAGTAATTCATATGGTTTGGGCAGATGGGTTGCCGGATGTTGACGCATCATAATCATCTCCATTAACGGTTAAGCCATTCAGGCAGATTGCTAGGAGCTACCGTCTGGCTAACATCTTGCCCCATTAATTTTCGATAAATGGCCATATCTGGAGTGATAATCCCGGCAATTTTATTGCGATCTGGGTGTTCACCTGTTGGATCAACGTCGATGCCAACTTTTACGACACAGATCAGACCGTTAATGCTGCTAATATCCTGCAACATTCTTTTTTGTTGGGCTTGCGGGGATTCATCTTTTGGAAGAATGCCATAAGCAGATTCAATAATAGCCCTCAACGTTGCGCGTCCCATTAATCCCCAAACATCTTCTCCTTTTTCGTTACGTTTTGTGCCTTGGATCCCAATCATTTGATGGATAATGCGGCCAGAATATTCACGATCGATAATCGTAAAATCCATATTTAAATAAACCGACTGACTGGATTTGCTTTGGGTAAACCAACCTTCAGGACCATGGCCGCCGGGCTTAATACAAACGGAAGCTTTTAAATTGCTGCCTGTTGGAATTAAACTAAATCCTTGGTTTTGTGGTGCGTTGTTTAAATCATTTAAAAATGAGTAATCCATATTCTGTCTCCTTGAAAATTATTGCTTGCGATGTTGTTTGATTTTGCTGAGTAGCCCTCCAAGATGAGGTGGCTCAATCACGTCGAGTGCGCCACTGCGATCCTTGGCGGGGTAATCCCATTGATTGATGGTCTGACAGATGAAACAGCGTTTGGCGGGTTGATCTTCATTGGTTTTAATGCCAACCATGCTGATCACTTCATCCACAATCCCGGGAATTTCATTGGCGGTTTTGGCGCCTTCGCATTGCGGGCTCCAATGGCTGCGATTAAATTCATCGAAGCGTTGTTCTAAAATGCCAACAAAAATAATGTCTTTATTGGGGATGTGCTGAAACTGGTTGATCCAAGCAATCATTTCCTGAGCGAGTAAACCGTAAGCTGCTCTTGTATCTGCTTTACCGCTACGCTCTGAAATGGCTTCTGGTTGAGACTTAGCCCATTGCAAACAAAGACGTGAGGCAACCGTAATACTGTCGATAAAAACGCAGCTGTAATTTTGTAATGCTTTTGGATCACCATATTGATTGCATACATGAGCGTAATGTTTTTGGCTGTAAGGTTGCTCGGATCGAAGTGCAGGGTTAGGACCGCCCAACAAACAAGCAATATCTCGTGCTTCTTCCCAAGTCCGCACATTAATGGAATCGCCATTCCAGCTTTGAACAGCAAGCAATCCAGCCTCCATATCAATACAAAGTGTGGGTTGCTCTAAGGTGTTTAACAGACTCGTCTTTCCGATCCCAAACGGACCAAAAATCACCATCTTTACCCCGGTATGATTTTTTAAGCGCTCTTCAGCGCTAATGATTTTCAAGCTCATATTGATTAATCCTCTTGAATTGAAAATTTGGGTTTACCGACTTGCACGGTTCTGGCTTCACTAAAGAAATTCTTTAAGGTTTCAGGCCACATGAGGTATCTGCGTTCATCAATGCTGTAATTGGCCTTAATGTATTGACTGCGATCTTCAGCAGGGATTTTGGCGATGAGATCGGTTAATTTGCTTTGATCCCAAACCACTTTCTTAGGTAAATCAGCGGTGATTTTGTGGTGGTCTTCCATAAAATGGACTGTGCCGGTATCACGTCCATCTGCTTGCAAGGCACTTTTGGCTTTATCTGTAAATTTAAGCTCAAGGGCGTTATCTAAAATGCTCTTATGCCGTTTGACTTCAGCAGACAGCTTATCGATACGGGCTTGCAGTGAAAGCAAATCGGCAACCGATAATTTGCTGATGTCCTCTGTTTTTGCTTCGTCTAAAAAACATAATGGGATGATGTTAGTCATGGGCTTCTCCTTTGGTTGATGGTTTTATTCCGGTTTCAAGTTCCGTGTGTCCAACTTGGTTTAGGTAAGGTAATAGATCGATAAAACAGGGTCTGAGCTGCTCTAAGATGCGGTAAATGGCAGCCCTGGACTTACCGGTTAAGCTCGCCACCTCAGTAATCGTGTGGGTTTGCAGCAAGGTAGCGAATTCCCGCCATGGCTCTGGCACTGCGCCAAGGGCTTGGGCAACATCAATAACAAAATCAAGATTTCTTTCTTGGGGATCTGGGATCGTATCAACCATCGCCACGCCAAAATCATCCACAATATCGAGTGATATGGTTGTGGTCCGTCCACCACGCTTAATGCTTAACCGGCGCTGGATCATATTGTTTGAGCGGCGCGTAATGATCTGATCGACGAAGGTGCCAAGGCTGCTTTTTTCTTTGTTGAATTTGCTTAAGCACTCAAAGACTTCGCACAACAATTCCTGCTCAACGTCTTCAATTTCTTCGCTAAAAAAACAGGGCATTTGTTTCAAACGCCATGCGTGATACTGGATTTGTTTGACGATGGTATTGTCCATCCCTGGGTAACGATTTCTTGATCTCATCAGCGGTCTCCTTGATTGGTTTGTGTCCTTCAAGAATGCCGAGAGGGGCTCTAATTCAGCAGGGACGCTAACTTTTCAAATAAGACCGCAGGCCAGAGATCAGCTCAGGTTTTATTGGGGGTAGGATGAGAGATTCAGATCGAGGTAAAAATAAATAAGACCGCGAAAATCAAATGTTGGAATTTCGTGGATATAAGGGGTGAAATGGCTGAGTTAAGTCACTCAAATTGGATGAGTGCAAATTGATAAAAACAGTATTTGGATTTATGACATAGGCTGATTTTCTACTTCCCGTTCCCGTCTTCCCGATGGGAAGTGCTATGGCGGGAAGTGATCGGGTATCTTCTAATTCATTGATATATATGGGTTTCTGGACTTCCCACCACTTCCCATTCCCGTTTCTACTTCCGGCCGGGAAGAGGTGTTAAACCCTTGATATATAAGCACTTCCCGCTTCCCGCCGGTTGTATATATACATATCCAATGGGAATGGCTATGACCATTTCCCATGGATGGAAAATATATCGGGAAGAAGCATGCCGCTAAAAATTAAGCTGCACCTTTGTGATTTTATTTTTGTCATTAGCCGAACAGCTAAAATGTGTTTGCTGAACCTAACCTCTACTCAACAATATTCAATCGATGGAATCGCACATGATGGACGCAATACTCGCTTTTGATTTAGGCACGCAAACCGGCTGGGCGTTGCTCACTGAGGGGCATGTCTTTAGTGGAAGCGAGAGTTTTCATACCTCACGTTTTAGTGGCGGTGGTATGCGCTTTTTACGCTTTAGACATTTTTTGGATTCGTTAAAACAAAAGGCGGACATTAAAGCTGTCTATTTTGAAGAAGTACGCAAGCATTTAGGTGTTGATGCTGCCCATATTTATGGCGGGTTTTTAGCGCACCTCAGCGCATGGTGTGAAGATCATGAAATCCCTTATCAAGGTGTAGGGGTTGGCACGATTAAGCGTCATGCCACCGGTAAAGGTAATGCGAGCAAAGAAGAAATCATCACTGCCATCAAGGCCAAAGGATTTAATCCGGTTGATGATAATGAAGCCGATAGCCTGGCGTTACTGCTATGGGCGCAAGACAATATGGGGGTAAAACAATGAATGGCAAACGATTACTGGAGCAATCCATATCAACGATTGAAGAGCGGCAAAAAATGTATGGCTCACCCAAAGAAAACTTTGAGCATATTGCCAAACGCTGGTCGCTGCTCTTGGGTATTACCGTGACACCTGCCCAGGTAGGATTGATGATGCTGGATTTAAAGATTGCTCGCCTACAAAAGAACCCAGGTCACTACGATAGCCTGGTGGATGTCGCAGGTTACGCTGCATGCTTAAGCGATCTGCGATGAATGAATTGTTTGTTGAGGCGAACACATTGATGCGCAATGCTGAATATAACTCTCAAGCAAACAATGCAAGGATTTATTGAGTGATAGCTGATTCAAACTTTCGCACAAAAATAGTTAACATGATGCGGGCGTTATTAATCGCAACGCTGAATAAAGGCTTGGTAACAGAAATAAATGAATGTGAGATAGGGTTGAATGCTATGGGTTAATGAGCGCTCGAGAGGTCACAACACAGATTACACCACAGGCGTGTCCTGGCATTGGTATGCACGGGTCCTCCCTGGCTATTAAGTTAGACGGGTGGCAGAGCCCCGGGATTTTACTAGCGTTAGAATTGGCCCAAACCTTGACACTTGACACAAATATTAAGGAACGGGTGCGCTTATGACTGAACTTCAAATCCAACACATCCCCATAGACAATCTTATCGCATACGCCCGCAATCCCCGCAAAAATGATGCGGTGGTTGATAAAATGTGTGCTTCCATCAAAGAATTTGGTTTTCGTATTCCCGTCATTGCTAAAAGTGATGGCAGCGTTGTTGATGGCCATTTACGCCTAAAAGCTGCTAAAAAATTGGGTTTACAATTAATTCCGGTAATTTTAGCCGATGATTTAAGTGACGCACAAATCAAAGCTTTTAGATTACTCGCCAATCAATCGGCGAATTGGGCTGATTGGGATGACGATTTACTTAAACTTGAGCTGGAAGATTTGCAGGCACTTAATTTTGATCTGGAATTAACAGGGTTTGATTTTGATGAAATACAAAAGCTCTTGGATGCAACCGATATTGAGCTTGACGAATCTGCTGAAACCGATGCAGTTGATCCCGCAGATAATATTCCAGTCGTCAGTAAGTCCGGTGATTTATGGATTTTAGGTGAGCACCGACTGTATTGTGGTGACAGCACCCTCATTGATTCCTACCAAATTGTTTTAGAGGGTGAGCAAGCCGATATTACCGTGTGTGATCCTCCTTATAACGTCAATTACGGCGCCAGCATCAAAGATACACTGCGCAACAAATCCCGTGAAAACAAACACAAAATCTTGAATGACAATCTTGGGGAAGGCTTTGAAAGTTTTCTTTATGATGTCTGCTCTAACATCATCATGAATACGAAAGGTGCAATTTACATTTGTATGGCGGCCTCAGAACTTGCTGTCTTACAAAAAGTATTCAAACAAGCAGGTGGTCATTGGTCAACATTCCTCATTTGGGCGAAAAATCATTTTTCTTTGGGGCGCGCTGATTATCAACGGCAATATGAACCTATCCTTTATGGTTGGCCTGAAGGTGCTGAGCGTCATTGGTGTGGTGCTCGTGATCAAGGTGATGTCTGGTTTATCGATAAGCCTAGCGCTAACAATTTGCATCCAACCATGAAGCCGGTTGCGCTTATGGAGCGCGCTATCACAAACAGCAGTAAGGTGGGCGATATCGTTCTTGATCCCTTTGGTGGATCTGGTACAACCTTAATGGCCTCAGAACGCACTAAAAGACGCTGCCGCATGATTGAGCTTGATCCAAAATACATCGACACCATCATAAGGCGCTGGCAGTCCTACACTAAGCGAAAGGCTGTGCATGCTAAAACCAGCCAAGCTTTTGATGAATTGTGCACATGATAAGCTATGGAACTTATCAAGCAATCGCAGTGGGCAAAGCGACATGGATTTTCAAGACAATATGCGGGGCAGCTGGTGCAAAGTGGCGTCATTCAACTGGTCGATGGCCTTGTGGATATTGAACAAGCAGATGCCGCGATTGCTGCCTTACGTGATCCAAACCAACCACAACGTCGTAAAAATACCTCTGATGTAACTGAGCTTTCAACGCTTCTCCTTAAAACCCGCATCAAAAATGAAATGGAACGAGGCAAGCTTTTGGAAGCCCGCGCCAAAGCAGAAATTGGTGAACTGGTTTCAGTAGAAGACGTCAAAGTATCAGCCTTCAACAAGGCCAGAATCGTGCGTGATAGCTTGATGAACATTCCTGATCGCGTTGCCTCACTGCTTGCCTCCATTGATGATGCTCATAAAATTCATGAAGTGCTGCTACAAGAAATCCGAACTGCTTTGGAGGAGTTAAGCCGTGACGTGTAAGCCTTATCATATTAGTTTTAATACAGGGCTTCGGCCTGATCCACTGCTTAAGGTTTCCGAGTGGGCCGATGGGTTTCGAATGTTATCACAAACTGCATCCTCTGAACCCGGCAGATGGCGAACTGAACGCACACCTTATCTCAAAGAGATCATGGATGCACTATCACCATCATCACCTGTTGAAAAAGTCATTTTTATGAAAGGCGCACAAATTGGAGGAACCGAAGCCGGCAATAACTGGATTGGTTATATCATTGATCAAGCTCCTGGTCCTATGCTTGTGGTTCAGCCCACTGTTGAAATGGGTAAGCGTTGGTCTAAAGGTCGATTAGCGCCACTGATTGATGATACACCGGCCCTTCGCGATAAAGTCAAAGATCCACGCTCTCGCGATTCAGGTAACACCGTTCAAAGCAAAGAATTCACTGGCGGTATTGTTGTGGTGACTGGCGCTAATAGCGCTGTGGGTTTGCGCTCTATGCCCGTGCGCTATTTGTTTTTAGATGAAATTGATGCCTATCCGGG
>CAZNDZ010000007.1:0-4218 GCA_964572155.1 uncultured Planctomycetales bacterium
TCAGGAAATTCGGCGCGCTTGCGCGCACTGTTTTGTTTTGGAGGAGGAGGTGCGAGCCAAAGATTTCTTTGGCCCAGACCTTTTTGGCAAAAAGGTCTGAATCAGAAGCAATTTTGTCCAATAATTGAGCGTCTTTTAGCCATTGTTGGAAAGGTGCGAGCCAATCATTCTGCTTGTGTGAAAGAGAGGTCATTTCTTCTTCGAGCGACTTCTTCTCTAGTAACAATTTTGTTTTCTGTGAGGTATAGTCCACTTGATCAATAACTTGGTCGAGATAGCCAGTAAGAAGTCGCTCCAGCTTCAAACTGATTTCAAATATTCTCGTTTCTTTCTCTTTCACACAAGCAGTCAAAGACTGGGCGGAGTTTTTGTGTTCCTCTAACGCCATACGATTTAATTCCTCCGCCCAGTCTTTGGGCAAAGAAACTTTTTTGATTAGGGATGATAACTGCTCATCCAGTTTTTCGGAACGAAGCGACATTTCGGGACACTTCATTACTTTAGATTTTTTTGTGCAACGATAATATACATAGTGGTGAACATTACCATTTTTCTGTCGCTTCGTTTTGTTTTCAGCAGTTATCATCATTCCGCATGAAGCACAGGAAATGAGTCCGCAAAATGGTTGAGGTTCGTTTTTAGCTTTTCGTTCAGGTTGACCGCGGGATTTCAACATTTCCTGCGCTTCATCAAAAAGTTTCTTTGAAATGATTGGCTCGTGCTTTCCTTCATGGCGTTCACCATCATATTTGAATAGACCAATGTAGAAAGGATTTGAGAGAATAAAAGTCGCACGAGATTTGGACATTCTCTTTCCGGAACGCGTGGATATTCCGTTCTTCGCCAAAAAATTTGACACATCTTCCAGTCGCATATTTCCTTTCGTATACTTCTCAAAAGCCAAGCGCACGATACGAGACTTTTTCTTTTCAACCACAATCGTCTTGGTTCTCGAATCGTTGAGATACCCCAAAGGCGCTTGGCTTGGGAATATACCCATTCTGACTTTTTGGCGAAGTCCGCGTTTCGTATTTTCGGAAAGAGAATCTACATAGTATTTGCTTTGACCAAATGCCATGTTCAACATAAATTTCCCCTGCGATGTGTTGTCACACCAGAAAGTTGGAAATTTGAGGCTCGCAAGTTTCCCTGTGTCGAGGAGATAAATAATTCTGCCTCCATCCACCGAATTGCGGGCGAGACGATCGGGATTCCATGCGAGAATATTTCCGCCGAAAGTTTCAATCTCTTTCATCATTTTGTTAAACAACGGACGACCTGGAACTTTCGCTGATTGTTTTTCCACATATTCGGCGGAAATTTTAATATTTTCTCGAACGGCGTATTCCCGCAATTCGGTGAGTTGTGCTTCGATACTTAATACTTGCTTATCCTCGACATCAGTGGACTTGCGAGCATACAAAAAGAATTTTTTATTTTGCATAAATGTACATAAAGCAAGAATGGTTATACTAGGCTCACAATCTCGACGTTAATCAAAATCGTTCTAGTATAACCATTCTTGCTGATTAACTTAATAATATTGTGAGCAAATATATTTTAGCAAAAAATCTATAAAATCAAAAATTCTTTTTGTATCAAAGCAAATACTATGAGTCAAAATTGCACTCTGATTTCGCACCTCCTCCTCCAAAACAAAACAGTGCGCGCAAGCGCGCCGAATTTCCTGAATCCCCCCGCAAAACAAATGCAAAAGCCATGGGCGTGCCTTCGGCACGCCCATACATTAGCTTCTTCGGAATCCATTAGTTCCGTATTGGTGTCTCTATTGTACCAAGTTAGAACCTATTTTCAAAGCCGAATCTAATCGCACATCCGTGCGCTGAAGCGCCTCTGTGCGAAGCACAGAGCTTTCCCAAAGGGAAAGGACGGATATGCGAAATGCAAATGCGGACTCGGAAAAGCGGAAGCATTTTTCTGGGGACAGGATTCCGCTTTTCCGAGACTGATTTTTCAAAAAGGATTTTTGAATGTGGTTTCCGCCCCGCAGGAGGGGTCTGGGGAGGAATGTGGGGCGGATTCTTTTTTGGATTTTTGGCGGGCGGGCATTAAAAAAATCTATTCTAGATTCTCTTCAACAAGTTTTGCAAAATTTATAATTTCGTCAATAAATTCTTTCTGTTTTTCATTTGAAACCTCCTTCATATTTTCAGCAATTTTTAGAAGTTGTGAAAATGTATGTTCAGGATTTACTATTTCTTTCACAGGAATATTATATTTCTCTTTTAAATAATTGTACTCTCTAAAAATTGCATCAAGTGGTCGCTCGTTTTTTCTCGCGAGTCGTTTAATTGCACCAAATATAAAACCAACACAAAAATCTATACGATATTCGTCCGTAACGATTACTTTTTGCGGATTCAATCCTAATTCTCTAATAGGTAATGATTCATAACCACCAAATATTTTTTTGCTGTCCTTAGTGGTGAAAGCGGTAGATTGTGGACAAAGATAATAATCAACTGCCAAAAGTCTGTCAGAGGTTTTATATAAAACAGCGGAGAACAGTCCGCCAATAGGCGCATTTTGATGTGGCTCAATAACACGAAGCACTTGCCCAACTTGATTAAACAATTCGGTTCTTTTTTCTAGAAAATAAGCAAAATCTTCATCTTTGAATGTAAACCAAACATCAAGATCACTATACGGGTCAGATTCTTCTCTGGCTACAGAGCCAAGAATATGTGCTTCTACCGCAATATTTTTGAAAGTTTCTGTAATAGTATCTAGTTTTTTATTTCTATCTTCTATTAGCAATAAGTTTAATTGAGGAATAGGCATAAAAATTATTTTTGTATTTCAACCAATGCCTCCGCAAGTTTTCTCAAATCCCCCTCTTTTGCTTTCGGTCCTCCGCCAGAACAAATCCAACCTTCATATTTATCAAACCAAAATTCTTTTCCACTCAAAAATTGTTCCCAAATTCCTTTCTTAAGATTTTCTGTTCCATGTAGTGGAGCAAGTTTTATATGAGCGTGGTCAATTCCTGTTCCTTCCATCATTACACCAACACGCCCAACATCAGAAAAATATTTTTCCAATATCAAAGCAACTTCTTTTGAAGCGATAATAAATCTCTGTAATAAATCGTCAGGCATTTTCAAAACATCGCTCCCATAATGTTGCTTTGGTATAACACAGGTAAAACCCTCTGTGTTCGGGTCAATCGAAAGAAAAGCCATAAATTCATCGTTTTCCCAAAATTTTCCTGCCACTGGAATATTACCAGAAACTATCTCGCAGAAAATACATTTGTTGTCTTTTGTTTTTGCGTCGTATATTGCCATAATTATGAAAAAGTAATTGTGTTTTTAAAATGGTCGATGTAGTAAATTGGTAGATTATATTTTGACAATTTTTCAACAGAATATTTATTGATTTCATCAATCGGTATTTGTGAATTATCAAAATTTCTCATTTCTGTTCTGCCAAAAATAAATCCCTTTGGCATATTATCTTTTACAACATATAAAAGCTGGTCGAGATAATATCCAAAATCGTCTAAGTCTTCACCGATTGCTCCAGTGTGATATTCAATAAACAAATAGCGATTTTTCAAATCTATATTTAACAGACTTTGCATGAGTGTAAAAATCAATAAGTGTCCACCGATTATTTTTTCTTTTGAAATATCCAAACCACTATTTGCAAAAGCGAGAGCTTTTGCATTTTCAGAAACTGGAATTCCTGTTTTTAATAAATCAGCTATAAACTTTCTATCATTTTCAGCGGGAAAAAATTGTTTAATGCGAGTAAGTCCTTGTCCATAAAAACAGGTAATTCCTTTTGAAACTGCCATGGTTGAAAAATGAGTAAAATCACTTAATCCATAAAATCGTTTGCCTGATTTTACAATATTATCCCAGTCTAATTTATCAAGTGTTTGAATACATTTATTTCCTCCACGAATTATCCAAACGATTTCTGCATCGGAAAGAATTGATTGATTAAATTTTTCAACCATAACATCAATCTTTTCTGCACCAGAGGCAAAATCGAGGTACTCGATTTTGTTCTCATCCAAAAATGAAATTGACTCATCTAACGATGAGAGTTTTGCAAAGTCTTCTGTTTTGCATAAGTTTGTGAGTGCGATTTTCATAACAATTTCATTTTATCATTTTATGACTATTTTTTCCAGTTGCCCGCCCGCCAAAAATCCAAAAAAGAATCCGCCCCACATTCCTCCCCAGACCC
>CAZNDZ010000008.1:0-3393 GCA_964572155.1 uncultured Planctomycetales bacterium
CACCGCGCCATCGAATTGCGCCAGCGAGGCCTTGGATTCGGCCTTTGCCGCCGCGATCCGCGCCTGCTCCGCAGCCTATTAGGTATGTTTTAGTTTCTAATCGGGCGTTTTTGGCCCGTTTTTGGCCGTTTTGCGCTTGCGCTTGCTTGCTTTAGTATTAAATTTAAGGCGTGGCGCTTTGGTTTTTGCCGTCATTAATGCGTTTTTGTATGTAATCAAAAGCGCGGGCATGGCTATATTGTGCCATTTTTGGCTATTTAGTATTAAATAACGGGGCTTTATGGGTGAAAAACGGGCGCGGCAGCATGGCGCGGGGTGTTTTGCGTGGCTTATAAGGCCAAAGCGGGGGGCGGCAAGCGCGGCAGCGCGGGCGCGGTACGGTTTAACGGGGCAAGAGCCGTAAGTAATCGGCGCGGGTGTACTCTTGCGGGCCGCTTTGGGTGTAATGGATAAACACCCCCCGCGCTTCGCTTGCGCTCTTTAAGCTATGGCAAGAAATACATAAGCTCTGAAATAAATTGCGCTTAAAGGCGGCGGGGCCGATAGCCCGCCACGGAATAACGTGGTCTACATGGGCGGCTTGCGTAACTTGCCCACGGCAAACGCAAGCGGCGCAAAGGGGGGCGGCGGATAATTGCGCGGCGCGTATTGCTTGCCATGCTGCCGTCTTATATGGGGCGTTATTCTCAAAACGGGCGGCGCTTTGCTTTGGCTTGCCGCCGTGGGCTATACAAAAGGCGGAGCCTTGCGCCCGTGGCTCTTTGCACCGTAACGCTTCGCAAGTGTTGTTTTTTGGTAACGTGGGCAATTTATTTTCACTTTTAAGGGTTTCCCCCCGTTTACTTTACTAAACTTGCCCCTATAATTCAAAGCAAGGGGCAAGCAAGGGGCTTGCACCGTAAACGTAAAAAAGGGGTTTTTTATGACAAAGCAAGAGCAAAAAACGGTTGATTTTATTTACAACGTAACGGCGGCGGCGTGCTTCGTTATTGTAGGCGTAACGCTTGCACTTGCGTATTTTGACGTTTTAACTAAATAAGGGGCAAAACATGAAAACAACCGTATACCAAAGCGATTTTGTAGACGCATTTTTGGCTATCCGCCCGGATAATTTTAGCCGCGAGGGTTTACATGAGCTTTTCGCCTACTTTGAAGAATACGAAGAATCAACCGGCGAAGAAATAGAGTTAGACGTTATCGCCATGTGTTGCGAGTACACCGAAGACAGTACAGAAAACATAGCGGCAGCGTATGACATAGATTTAAGCGAGTACGAAGAAGAAGAAGACAAAGAAGAAGCCGTAAAAGAATATTTGCAAGATATGGGCGTTTATGTGGGCGAGGTTGCGGGCGGCTTCGTTTATCGTGATTTTTAAGGGGTGCAACATGGCAAAAATTGAAACCGTAACCTATACCTTGCCCGCTTTTTGGGCTTGCCCGTTGATAAACGGCGACGAAAGCGATTTATCTTACGAAGAAAGCGAAGCATTAGAAGAATGGCTAGAAAGTGAAGCCGTGGGCGCTTGCGTAAACGTAAGCGAAAACGAATTTTTCGCCCCGTGGCATGATGCTATTTATTACGTTTTACCTTGCTCTTGCTTAGAGTTTACATTTTTAAAGGGGTAATTTATGACTGTATCAACTGAAAAAACGGCGCAAGGCGCGTGGCGCGTATCCGCTATCGTGGGCGGCTATCTGGTGCAAGAGCAATATTTTGGCTACACAAAACGCGAAGCCGTGGCAAGGTTCAAAGAGCAACACAAAGAGGATAAAAAATGCAAGTGACAAACCAGAAAACGGGCGTTTCTTTTAATAGCCGCACCACAAAACAAGATGACGGCTTTGTGGCTATCGCAACGCGCCGCGAAGACAGCACCGAAAAATTGATTTTTCGTGAGATATGCAAAACGCGAAGCGCGGCAAGGTATCGCGCGGAGCGCGAAGCGTTTTCCGCATATATGGCTCATGTACGTATTTACAGTATGTAAGGGGGAAAGCATGAAACCATTGATTTTTGGCAAGTGGCATTTTTGGCAAGCCGTGGGCGGCTTTCTTTTATCTAATGAAGAAACCAAAGAGCTAAAGAGCTTTAAAACGGTAGACGCTGCCGTAAATTTTCTATTTTTCGCCGATAAAGAAGCGGCGCGGTTTATCAATAAACAATTCAAGGGGTAAAAAATGCAAGCATGGCTTCAACATAAAGGCGGGGAAAACGGCCCCTTTTTCACAGAAAGCGTACCCGT
Source organism: uncultured Planctomycetales bacterium (assembly GCA_964572155.1). Taxonomy (GTDB): domain Bacteria; phylum Omnitrophota; class Gorgyraeia; order Zapsychrales; family Fredricksoniimonadaceae; genus JACQQW01. The sequence continues at coordinate 2,244 of CAZNDZ010000008.1, forward strand.
AAAAGAAAAGCCGCTGCCGTGGCAAGAGCGCGGGCTTATGTACACCGCCACGGGTTACGGGCGCAAGATACCAACGCGCTATATGGTGCAAAGCGGGGGCAAGTGGCGGCGGGTGTATTGCTGCATTTTTTCAAATAGCGGCACGTTGTATATCGGCAAGCTATCGGGCGAAGCCGTAACCGTTCAAATTGAACACTAAAAAGGGGCAAGCATGAAAACGCAAGAAATAAAAACGGGTAACGTGGGCGCTCTTACGCATGGCGTGGCGGGGCTTTGGCGCGTTTTAGCGGTAGACGGGGCCACGCTTACACTTGAAAATATAGAAAACGGGCGGCAGCTTTGCACCGTGGCGGGCAATTTTTGGCCGCTTCTAGATAGCTTTGCGCCGTAAATAAACCAAAGCAAGCGGGGGCGCTTTCCCCCGCTTTTTTTGGCTTGCTTGCGGAGTAAGTGCTAACTTGCAAAAGCCCACAAAGGCGCGGCAGTTTATAGGCCACGACCAAAGCGCGGCAGCTTAGACGGGCGGCAGCTTAAAAGGCGGCGGGCGCATATGGCGCAAGGCGGCGGCTTTTATCGGCGGCGCGGTGCTTATGCGGCAAAAGCGGGCGGGCGATAGCTAAAAAAGCGGAGCCTTTGCGGGTATAGCGGGCGCGTTTATGGCCAAAACAAAGGCCAAAGCGCCAAAGCAAAAGCCCAAAAAGCAAAGCGCGGCGGGCGCGGCGGGCGCGGCGGCGGTTTAATTGCTTAAATTTTAGGCGTTTTGCCTATTTTTTAGGCGGTTTAAGTTAGTGAGTGCTAACGGGGGCGCTTTGATTTGTAATGCTTTTTTACTACGAAGCGATAGAAAAAAGGCGGTTATTTTTACGACCCCCCACCCTAGGTTTTTGAAAAAAAAATTGAACGTCTAATTTTTGGCTGGAACTTTTTTTTGGAATTCCAGCACCAAAGGCGGCTCATTATTTTTTTGCTCACCCTTGTAGCCATGCGCGTAAGCGGCCCTAGCGACTGCCAGAGCCTTTGCCTTTGATGGAAATGGGCCTTTACTTCCCCACATCCATCCTGCTTTTGTGTGACGCAGTGGCATGGCTTACTTCAAGAAGCGCAGCTTATAGATGGTTGAGTCCACCAAGGCTGCAATCTCGTCTGCAAT
>CAZNDZ010000009.1:0-2215 GCA_964572155.1 uncultured Planctomycetales bacterium
CTGTTGATAATTAACTACAAAGTTCTTAAATTTTAGTTATACTATAATTACCTTTATATGTCGAAATATGAAGGTGTATATACACTTTTATTAATGACTAATTTGAATTATTTTTATGTTAAATCCAGTAGATATCTTAGGTAGCGCACTTATAGATACAGGGGCTACAATTATATCGTTTTTGCCTAATGTAATTATTGCAGTAATTATATTTGTTTTGGGTTGGGTATTTGGTTCAGTTTTGGGCCGTGCTGTAAAGCATGTTGTTTCTGCTTTGGGTATAGATAGAGCTTTATCAAAGGCAGGACTTGCTGCAATTTCAGAAAAAGCTGGAGTTGAGGTAACAGTAGCTGGTTTTTTGGGTACACTTATTAAGTGGATAGTTATTGTTTCTTTTACAATAGCATCAGCAGAAATACTCGGTCTTTCACAGGTAACAGTATTATTGCGTGATACTTTGGTTTATATACCACAAGTATTAATAGCCGCTATCGTTCTTATAATAGCAGCGCTTGTTGCTGATTTTGTGTCACGTATAGTTCTTCATTCTGTAAAAGCTACAGGGATACGTGCACATTTTGCAGCTTCTATCGCAAAGTGGTCAATACTTATTGTTGCTGGTATTTTCCCAGCTTTAACACAACTTCGTATTGCACAGGGTTTGGTTGAAGTATTATTCACAGGGCTTGTATTTGCTATTTCGCTTGCACTTGGTCTTGCATTTGGATTGGGTGGTAAGGAAGCAGCATCTAGGGTTATTGAGAATATTAAAAATTAGATACTAGTTGTTAGTGGTTAGGGTCTAGAAAAATACAGAAAAAGCGGTGCCACAGGCACCGCTTTTCTTTTGCTTTAATAAATGATAGATTACGAATAGTTGTACAAACAAGGAGAAATGACATGTTGGGAAATTGGCATGCAATACATGTACTTGGCGAAATGTATAGAGGTCATCAAGTGCTAGTGGAAGCTGTACCTTATGGTAATATTTTTATTGGAATTGTTTCTAGTTTGGTGTGTATTTTTTTTATTCTTTCGGCAGTTAACGAAGAAGAATCAAAAACATCATTCAATAAAGAAGGAGACTAAAATGCCACTCGTTGAACAAATCACAAAGAAAATGATTCCCGATGAAAAAGGTGGTTGGTATTGGTACAAACCACCAAATGGTAATTGGGGACCTATCTGGGTTCGGCCTGCAAATCAAAGTGGTTGGCCAGCAACATTTGAACTCGGTGCTCATGCCACTGATGTTAAAGACGCTCCCGGTGAATGGGGGCCACAAATTATTCCACCAAATTGATTAAATTTTTTATTAAAAGCGGTGCTTACGGCACCGCTTTTTCCTTTGTATTTAACTGAAAACTAGTAACTAAAAACTAGTAACTATTTTTCCTTGACTTTAATTTATCATTTTGATAGTATGTAAAACACTACTTAATGATAAAAAGAAACGAAAAAATCAACTAACCAAGGGAGGCCAGGTGACGTAACGTTTCCAGCCGCCTTGCAGGCGGATTTTATTTTCTCAAAATTAGTAAGTAGTCGATAGTTGTTATTTGACAATAGAATCCCACACATCTCACGCGAAAAAACTGTTATCCAGTAGTAGAAATATCACTGGGGTCTAGCGGAGTAGATGATGTGGACACATGAAAAACTCACATACAATAATATTGCGTGTGAGAGAACAACAATCACATATAATTCTAGCGGTAGAATATGTGTGGTAATTATGTTTCCTAATAGGAACATTAAGAGCATACGGTGGATGCCTTGGCTCTAACAAGCGATGAAAGACGTGATCAGGCTGCGATAAGTTTCGGGGAGGTGCCTAATAACCTTCGATCCGGAAATTTCTGAATGGGGAAACCCTATACGAGTAATGTTGTATAACCTAAGATAGCATTATCTAGGAGCGCACTCAGGGAAGTGAAACATCTCAGTACCTGAAGGAAAAGAAAACAATTGTTATTCCGCAAGTAGCGGCGAGCGAAAACGGAACAGCCCAAACCGACAGTAGTAATACTGTGCGGGGTAGTAAGACAAAAACGTAGTTTACTAGAAGAGTTACAAAATGTAATTATAGATTAAGTTGTTGGAAAGCAACGCCAAAGAAAGTGATAGCCTTGTAATCGAAATAATTATATCTCTTTTGTTTTTGATCTTGAGTAATTCGAGACATGAATAGCTCGGGTGAATCAGCCGGAACTAA
>CAZNDZ010000010.1:0-1916 GCA_964572155.1 uncultured Planctomycetales bacterium
TACGGAACAAGGTCCAGGTGTCGCGCGCATCAGCCCTTCGGGCCTCGCGACGCGCCCTAGTCGGCCTTCGGCCTCCTAAGCGCTTGCTCCGACCCCATCGGCTTTTTTGTTTTTATTTTTTGTTAAAATCCAGTTGGGGGATGAGCTTGATTTGGTCCCAAAGGAGGCGAAGCCGACTAGGGAGGGACCAAATCGGGCGATTAGGGAGGCCCCCTAAAAATTGAAAATGTTAATGCTAAAAAATTGTACCTAAAAAATGGAAGAAATTGTTTGTTTCTCGGGTTGTGGGGTGAATTTTTATGTGATTGGCAATAAGACATACTTTAATATTAAAGAGTATTGCCAAGTATTCGGAAAGAAGGCAAAAAGTGTTATTAAGAATTTGAAAGATATGGGAATGCCCATTTATTATAGTGACAAAATTAATAACTTTGCGACACTTAACGGTTACAACAACCCAAATGCAACACATTACGGAAAACACAATTACGTTACTGTTGAAGAAATCATGGCAAATGCGAAAGCCGCTCAATTCTTCAATCGCAATTTTCTCCAAGATGTTATTGACAAAAAGTACTTTGACGAACCAATCATTTACGATTCAATTTCTGCTCAGAACAAAAAACAAAAAAGAGAATCAGAAAAGGAAGAAACAATAATCTTGCCAATTAAGAAACAAAAATTTACATCAACAACTGAATCAATTCGTAATGAATTCACTAAACAGCTTGAGATGAAAATCCACAATGAACATACTCCTAGAATCCGCGATGAACTTAATAAGAAATACAAACCCAAATTTTATGAACTACCTACCAAGACAAAACATAGACTCGCACAACCAACCATCACAATTCGTATCAACCTATAAATTTTTTGGGGAGACCTATGAATAGGACGAAATATAAAAGAAGGCCCGAAGGGCCTCCCACCCCCACCCCTAAAAATTGAATTTTGGTGTGTTATATTTCTAGTTCGTGAAGAATGAAGTTCGGATGTTTTTCTGTTGAATGTATCAAAGGCATGATTAAAGACCCTAAGGGCGTCAATGTATTTATGGTAGAAAATGGAGACAAGAAGAATTATTATTGCACTGCACAAGATTTTTGCGATATGGCTGGTCTTTCAAAACAGTTTTATTTTAAGGATTTGCGAAATGCGTACGGTGTACTAACTGTTCATCATGATGAATTGACTGAATACTTGAAGAAACATAATTTGAGAAACCCTAAGTCAGTTTATTATGGCAAGTTTTACTATGTTGAAATCAATAATGTCGCATCTATGAAAAAGCCAATTGGAAAGATTCCAGTTAGTTTTCTAGAAGACATTATTGCTGAAAAAAACGTTTCACCTCCAATTGTTTACAACGATGAAGTCATTAACGATGATAACTACGATGACGACGATGATGATGAGGTTGTAGATGACAGTACATACAAACCAACAATACATCGTCAAATCAAACCTACTCCCAAAAGATTGGAGATTATTTCATCTCCTATTTCATCAAAGCAGTTTGAATTGAAACCGCAAATTGACTTGAAAACAAACTTGGAAGCCATGGAACGTCGATTGAGTAATCTTATGAAGGCACAAATGACCGAAATGGCATTGAATCGACTTATGAATAACCCAGTTATTCGTGAAGCTGCTATTCAAAAGATTGGTGAACAAGTAAATGAATCTCTCCGCAAGGAATTGACTCCTCTTGTTCGTGAAAAAATCCGTGGAGAAATTGCGTCTAATGTTCGTGCCGAACTTACTGAGCAGTTTACTCCTCTTGTGAAGCAACAACTCAAGCGCCAACTTGAACCTGAAGTTGCTCAAGAGGTTCTTGCGAAAAACGCTGCTCCTATCCCCGACCTCGGCAACGAAGTCTCCAACTACATTTCCAAGTTTAACAAACACAAATA
>CAZNDZ010000011.1:0-1736 GCA_964572155.1 uncultured Planctomycetales bacterium
TGCTAAAGAGGCAGGGTGTAATAACCCTCGCGGGTTCGAATCCCGCCGACTCCGCCAAAAAACGAAATCGGATTTTAGAGCCGAAATGGGGTCGCGCCGAAGGCGCGACACTAATGCATTCCCCCCGCCGAATTCAGAATCCAAAAGGGTTTTCCACGCTCCGCGTGGCTCAAAAAGTACGGTTCGATCAAGAATTTTAAAGTTCGAACCGACTTTTTTGAATTCCCGAAGTATTTCTTCGGGAATTCCCTCGTTTGCCAATTCCGTATTGGTAATATTGGCTTTTAGAAATTTTTCTGTAAGTTCGAACCGATTATTCGCTTTTTGTTCAAAAGATGATAATTTTTCTTTGAAAAGCTGTTTTTGGTTTACTAACTGATTTTTTGTTTCTCGATATTCTTCAAGTGATAACGAATTATCAAGATAGAGCGTCATCAGCTTTTCAAGCTTCTTTTCGATTGAAAAAATTTCATCTTTTGTATTTTGAACAAAAAGCGTAGACGATTGGACTTCTGATTGCCGATTTTTTGCATTTTCGGCAATCATCCATTTTGCCCAATCGTCTGGCAAAGAAACTTTTTTGATTTCATTTTGAATTTGAGAAGTGATGAGCTCCTCACGAATATATTTTTGAGTACAAGGATTTTTCCGTTTGGTACAGCGCAAATAATGATGACCTTTTTGTTCTTCGGTGGTTATAAAACATCCACATTCTCCGCAACGAAAAAATCCTCTGTACAAAAATGGTTTCAATCCTTTGCTATGCGGTTTAGATTTTCGGCTCATCACTTCTTGAACGGAATCAAAAAGTTTCTTTGAAATAATCGGTTCGTGCTTGCCTTCGTGGATTTCGCCACCATATCTTAGCAATCCGCAAAAAATCGGATTTTTTAACATATTATGAATATTGGAAATAGAAAGTTCTTGCTCTTTCCTTGAACGCAGTCCAAGTTCATTAACCATGTCTCTAACTTGTCGGAGTGTGTATTTACCACTTGCGTAGGCCTCAAACGCTCTGACGATATACGGCGAGCGTTCGGGGTCTGGAATGATAACTTTCTTGTCGCTGTCGTTTAGATATCCCACAGGAGCGTTTTGAGGCCAAATACCATCCTTCAATTTTTGACGATGACCACGCTTGATATTCTCCGACAAGTTATCCACATAATACTTGGACTGCGAAAATGCGATTGAGAGCATGAACTTTCCTTGTGGTGTTGGATCAAACCAAAAAGTTGAAAATTTTAAATCCAAAATAACTTTAGTATCAACGAGGTAGATAATTTTTCCTCCGTCTACCGAGTTTCTCGCAAGTCGATCGGGGTGCCATGCTAAAATTCCATTTGCCTCGCCAGCTTCCATACGGAGAAGCATTTCATTAAAGACTGGCCGACCCGGAATCTTGGCGGTTTGTTTTTCCACGAAAATATCAACGACCTCAATTTGTTCTTTAACCGCTAACTCTTTGAGTTCGGCCAGTTGGTCCGAAATGCTTCTAACCTGACGGTCTTTATCATCAGTAGACTTGCGAGTATATATGAAAAACTTTTTGGTTTGATTATTCATAATATTTTTTAAAAACCTAAAAGGGCGACCATGTTGCACCAACTTTACCTTTCAGCAAAATTGAACACAGTCGCCCGTCTAGATGCTCAATCAAAGAAAAAAGCTGAAAGTGTCTAAAGTTGGTGCAACCCAATATTACCATTTTTTATTTTGTATTGGCAAACGAGGAG
>CAZNDZ010000012.1:0-1384 GCA_964572155.1 uncultured Planctomycetales bacterium
AAAATATTAGTTAATAAGCCTTTAGATGGTTTAATATCTAACGTAAGCAACACCATTCTCACAGACTAAAACAGTGTCTAAGTTAGCAAATGCGGTGTAGTAAACAGAACCGGAAACAGTACCATTGTGTACAGGTTGGTAAAAGATATCGGAAGTATTAGTATTCATACCGGCAAAAATAGCGGATTTGTCAACATTTTGGTAGGTTTCTAAGTCAATACCAACTAAGAAAGACCCAGAACTTTTAGTGTATAATGTTAAAACATCATTAACAGTTTCAACTGATGCTACATTATAAGATTCAAGGTCAACAGATGGTTGATAGTTAATATCAGCAAGAGAGCCGAAGCATTTACAAGCTTCAGTAAAGAAATCAACGGTATTGGTAGGAGCAGATGAAGGAAGAACTTCAGAACCGATACGGAAAGTATAAGAAGATAAGCCCATGACTCCAGAACTTAAAGGATATTTACCAGCTTCTCCAGTGGTTTGTCTTTGATTTACAACAATAGATTTTAAGGAGGAGAATTTAGCAGGGATAGGCATGGAAACAGTTGTATTAGCACCAGAGGCTAGGGTTGCGGAATGGGTAAAACTGCGCCAGTCAGGGAAGACCATTTGCATGGGATTGGATGAACTGGCTTCAATAGCTTGAATAGCAGAGTCAGGAAGTTCTAAAAATTCAGCAACATATTCAACATTATAAAGGTTAAAAGTAGTGGGAGTACCAGCATTAAAATTCATTACTTTATTGATATTATCGGCTAAAACTATCTCTACACGAAGAGGGGCGGAAGTCATTTGCCAAAGGGGAAGATATTTTCCACCAGCTAAAGCACCAACAAGAGCGATTAAGTTAATAGAAGCATTAAAGGATTTAGCACCAGATCCACCGGCACCAATAACTGCGCCTCTGTTAATAACTTTAACAGCTACACCGTCAACAGTTGAAGCAGGACCAGTGAAATCATTGTTAGTTCCTGAGGTAATAGAATAACGACCTGCTACGGAATCGTTGGGCATTTGCATATCATAAAGAATTTTGGCTAATTGTTGGTAGTTGTCAATATCTTGAAGTAAATTAGAACCGTGGAAGATTCTTAAACGTTGGAACCAACCGTGATGACCACAAGAATCAAGGGCACCAGTTGAAACGGATGCAGTAGTTGTGAAGTTACCAGAGAATTTAAGAACGGATTCAGAGGGGATTAAAGCGGTATTGTTACGAGTAGGGATGTTAATAGTGATTGTAGAACCGGGACCATAGCCACCAGTACCGGAAACACCTTGACCGTTTTGAGGTTGGACATTGGTTCTGTATCTTCTAGCAGGGGCAGATTCAACTTTTGACAAGTATTTAAGAGTATTGGGAATCATATTATAA
>CAZNDZ010000013.1:0-1152 GCA_964572155.1 uncultured Planctomycetales bacterium
TTGGTGAGAATGAGAAGATAGTACTGCAGCCAGGAGAAGGAATAGGGCTCTATAATTTAGCAACCGGGGATGTTGATGATTATGTAAAGATTCAGATTGAGTGGGATGAAGAAGCTTCGACGCCCACATCTCAAGGTGAGTACCTTATAGATATAGGACCAATTAACGGAAGTACTGCGACCTCATATAACTATGCGACATTTTTTAATCCAGCCGGCTCTGGTAAGGCAGCGATTATTAGGCGAGTAAGCATAAGAGTTGATACAGCCGCAGCTGCGGTCTATATTCCAATGCAGCTACGGCATATTTCTGCTGCGTCAGCTGGTACCCAGATTACCGCTGCAAACATACCCAAAAAACATTCAGGAACGTCTAATAGTATTGTAGAGATACGCCGAACCGGTGTCACTGCCACGTATTCTGGTACTACTGATTCTAAACTTCTTGCGATACAGACACCAGGTACAGTGGCAGGTGCTACAGCTGGCAATACTGGGTACAAGGAAATTGTATTTACTAACAAAGAGCCTTTGGTTTTACAGGCTGGTGAAGGAATCGGTTTTTACCATGACACCGCAGCAGGGGACGCTGACTTTAGGGTGAAAGTCCTTATCGAGTGGGATGAGGAATCTACAACACCATCAGCTCAGGGAGAGTATCTGTACACATCTGGCCCCGTCAATCAATCCACAGCAAACGGGTATGTCTATACATCGTTCTTTAACCCATCTGGTTCAGGTAAAAACTTTTTGGTAAAGAAGCTTGGGGTTAGGGTAAATCGTAGTGGTACAGGAGTTGCACCAGTGTATGGTTCAGCTTCGGTTAGAAAGATCAGTACAGCTTCTGCTGGAACCTTAGTTGCTTCTACAAGTATTGCCAAAAAGCATTCAGGGACTGCCACGACGACATCAGAAATACGTACCACCGGGGTCACGGTGACACTTGCGCAGGCGGTAGCATCTAGACTTTTAGGTATCACTGTCCCAGGTGTAGTTAACCAACCTTTTGGTGACTATGAGAGTGAAGTCTACTATGGCGACGAACTTATCTTGAAAGAGGGTGAGGGTTTCGCTCTATATAACGAACAGACACACGGTGATGCTCTGGTGCGCTATAGACTACTCGTCGAATGGGAAGAACGGAGTAGCGCTT
>CAZNDZ010000014.1:0-1145 GCA_964572155.1 uncultured Planctomycetales bacterium
TTTTGTTTTGAGTTTTGAAATTTATAAATTATAAGTTAAAATAAAGTTATGAATACCCCAAATACATTTGTATTTTTTGGAATAGCTGGTTCTGGTAAAGGAACACAAGTAGAATTACTTAAGAATTACATACAAAATAATAATCTATCTAAAGATTTTATATTTGCTTCACCAGGAAATGAATATCGAAAAATTGCTTCAAATATTAGTTACTCGTCTGAAAAAATAAAAGAAGTTTTAGGGACAGGGGCTCTTTTGCCAGATTTTTTAACTATCAGTTTAGTTACTAGCTCAATTGTAAATAATATAACAAAAGATTGTGTTTTAATTGCAGATGGTTATCCTCGAACTATTAACCAATCTGTTGCCTTGGAGCAGACTTTAGATTTCTATGGTAGAAATGGGGCACATATAATTTATATTGAAGTTTCTCGTGATGAAGCATTAAAACGAATGAAATTACGTGCACGTGCAGATGACACCGATGAAGCAATTGCGAAAAGATTTGATGAATATGTAAATAATGTACTTCCGGCCATGGACTATTTTAAAGATAAACCAAATTACTTTATACATAATATAAATGGTGAACAATCAATTGATGAAGTTCATCAAGAAATAATTAAATCTTTAAAGATATAATATGGAAAAGACAATAATCATTTCATTAGGGGGTTCACTTATTGTGCCTGATTCTATAAATGTTGAATTTTTAAAAGGTTTTGTAAATCTGATAAAAGATCAAACAAATCAAGGCTTTAAATTTGTAATAATTACCGGTGGAGGAAAGGTTTGTCGGAACTACAATGATGCAGTTAAAGAAATTATAAATCCAGATAATGATGATTTGGATTTAATCGGTATTGCTACAACACGTTTAAATGCCGAATTTATTCGAGTTTTGTTTGGAGATTTAGCTCATAGTAAAATAATCCTTGACCCAGATTTTGTCCCAGAATTTGTTGAACCTATAATTTTAGGGGGTGGATGGAAACCAGGGAATAGTAGTGATTTAGCTGCAGTACATATTGCTAATAGTATAAATTCTAAAATAATTTTAAATTTATCAAATATTGATTATGTCTACGATAAAGATCCTAAAAAATTCCCAGATGCAGTTAAAATAGAGCAATCTAATTGGGCTG
>CAZNDZ010000015.1:0-1077 GCA_964572155.1 uncultured Planctomycetales bacterium
GCCAGATTCCTGCCAGATTTCCCGTGCCCGGCAGTACTTGGGATACCTCTAGGTTACTTTGGAATTTCGCATACGAGACTATCACTCTCTATGGTCTAGATTTTCAACTAGTTTTGCTATCCCATTGTATACCACGTTAAGGTCCCGCAACCCCAGCAAGCAAGCTTGCTGGTTTAGCCTGTTCTCTGTTCGCTCGCCGCTACTTAGAGAATCCCATTCGGTTTCTTTTCCTCGAGTTACTTAGATGTTTCAATTCACTCGGTTTAGCTTCACCAACCTATGTATTCAGTTGGAGATCATTAGGTATAACCCTAACGGAGTTGCCTCATTCGGAGATCTCCGGATCGATGCCAATTGCGGCTTCCCGGAGCTTATCGCAGCTTTCCACGTCCTTCATCGCCTTTGTCTGCCAAGTCATTCATGATAAACCCTTTGTAGCTTGATCATAAAGCAAAAAACTTGAAAAAATTACTCGACTAATTGTATTACCCTTATTTCCATAATTGTCAAAGAGCTACTCTAAACACACAAGAGTGTTTAGATGAAATGTATGCTCGAATGTTATCCAAAAAAGTTTTATTGGTGGAGCCGAAGAGGATCGAACTCTTGACTTCCTGCTTGCAAAGCAGGCGCTCTACCAAACTGAGCTACGGCCCCTTGAAGAAAAATTCATGGTGGGCCCAAGGGGAATCGAACCACTGACCTCGTCCTTATCAGGGACGCGCTCTAACCAACTGAGCTATGGGCCCAAAGTCGGTGGTACCCCTTTAATCAGCGGGGACCGAAAACTAAATTTATAAAAAAAAGCCAAGTCATTCTTAGAGAGATGAAACTAACTTTACTGCTTGGTCCTCTCAAAGAAGGACTTTGTTCTTTACATCTTACTGCTGGATTCTACCCTATAATAGAATAGAAAGGAGGTGATCCAGCCGCACGTTCCCGTACGGCTACCTTGTTACGACTTAGCGCCAGTCACCGGTTTTACCTTCGGCCTACCTACATAGGACTTCGGGTACTCCCGGCTCTCATCGCTTGACGGGCGGTGTGTACAAGGCCCGGGAACGTATTCACGGCAGC
>CAZNDZ010000016.1:0-1004 GCA_964572155.1 uncultured Planctomycetales bacterium
GATCCGGTAACATCTCCGAGGAATTTGTCCGGAGCAACCACTTCGACTTTCATCATTGGTTCAAGGATAACTGGCTTTGCCATCTTTGCAGCATCTTGTACTGCCATACTAGCGGCAATTTTAAAGGCCATTTCGTTTGAGTCGACTTCGTGGAATGATCCATCGTAGAGTTCGATTGACACGTTTTCGAGTTTGAACCCTGCGAGCACACCGCGATCGAGTCCTTCTTTGAATCCTTTTTCAATCGGTGGGATGTATTCGTTCGGGATGGCACCTCCTTTGATCGTATTGATGAATTCATATCCATTTTTACGAGTAGTGTTTTTTGGAAGATCTTCTATCTTAATGTCCTGATCCATTGGCTTCATCTTGATCTTCACATGTCCGTAGTTACCCTTACCACCAGACTGTTTGATGTACTTCCCTTCCACTTCTGCAGTACCGGTAATAGTTTCGCGGTACGCCACCTGTGGTTTACCAACATTTGCTTCAACGTTGAACTCACGCTTCATGCGGTCAACAAGGATTTCAAGGTGGAGTTCTCCCATTCCCGCAATGATTGTTTCTTCTGTTTCAGGATCGGTTGACACCTTGAATGTCGGGTCTTCCTGAGCAAGACGGTTGAGAGCAAGACCCATTTTTTCTTGGTCTGCCTTTGTCTTTGGTTCGATACGGAGGTTGATAACCGGCTCAGGGAACTTGATACGGTCGAGAACGATTGGCTTGTCAGCATCAGTAAGTGTGTCAGATGTATTTGTTTCCTTGAGTCCAACTGCAGCTGCAATTTCACCTGCAAAAACTTTCTTCACTTCTTCACGCTGGTCTGCCTGCATACGCACAATACGACTCATACGTTCCTTGTTTCCAGTTCGAGGGTTGTAGATAGATGCACCTGCTTCGAGCGTACCTGAGTACACACGGAAGAATACGAGTTGTCCAACGAATGGATCACTCATTGATTTGAATGCGAGCGCAGAGAATGGTTCGCTATCAGATGCATGACG